>NZ_CADFEM010000063.1:0-312 GCF_902833245.1 Burkholderia sp. BCC0398 | reverse complement strand
CTCGGCAAGACCGACGACGCGAACGAGATCCCGAGCGCCGAGCTGCTGGAAGACCGCGTGCAGCAGGCGCTGGAGCTGCTCAAGCGCGTGCGCGCGCGCTGGGAATTCGTGCGCGACCGGCTCGACCAGCCGCTGCGCGAGGCGCAGCACTACCTGGTGCAGCTCGGCTACGAGGCGCTCGCCGAGAAGTTCGCCGATCGCGCGGACGCGCAACCGGGCGCGACCGTGTTCCACGTCACGCAGGACCGCACGGTCCGCATCTCGTGGAAGCAGGAGATCCGCGCGGAGCTGCGCGCGATCTTCAACGGCGGC
>NZ_CADFEM010000062.1:0-316 GCF_902833245.1 Burkholderia sp. BCC0398 | reverse complement strand
TGCGCTATCGCGGCAGGAAATCGCTCGGCTGGGTGCCGCTGAAGGGCCGTGACCTGAAGCGCGAGGGTGACGCGTTCCGTTTCGCCGGCAACATGTTTCGCGTGTTCAACAGCCGGCCGCTTCCCGAAGGCAAGATCAAGGATGGGACCAACTTTGCGCAGGATGCACGCGGCAACTGGTTTCTCAACATTGTGATCGAGATGCCGGATGTTCCGGCCCGACCTATCCGTTCCGGTGTGGGCATCGATCTCGGCCTGAAAGACTTCGCCGCACTTTCGACCGGCGAGAAGCTGCCCAATGACCCGTTCGGTCGACG
>NZ_CADFEM010000061.1:0-322 GCF_902833245.1 Burkholderia sp. BCC0398 | reverse complement strand
CCAAATACCCGTTTGCGGGCATCGCTCCGATCCGTGGCACGACAACTTCTCAGGCTGCGTCTCAAGTTGACGCAAAAATCCGGCATCACGCAGTTGCGCCAGAAATACCGATCGACTCGGCGGCACTGGTCGAGATTCGCCCAGGTAATGCCACTGCACCTGTTCGGCTTCCAGCCAGTTGACGTGCGGCGGGTCGAAACGCTCACCGGCCCGATAGCGCTCGGGGTGACCACCGCGGGCAAATTTCAGTTGGTCCTTACGCATGGTCGACAAGCCGTAGAGCGCCATCCAGTAGCCACTTTCCGGCACCACCTTGTCACCG
>NZ_CADFEM010000060.1:0-324 GCF_902833245.1 Burkholderia sp. BCC0398 | reverse complement strand
GTTCGACGCTTCGCTGCTCACCGACGAGCAGGCGAAGACGATCAAGATGAACGCGATCACCGAATGGTCGGCGCTGCCCGCGACGGAGATGTTCCTGCGCGACAACCAGCACGACAGCGATTTTTCCGCGTTCATGAGCGTGTGGTTCTTCGAGGAGCAGAAGCATTCGCTCGTGCTGATGGAATACCTGCGCCGCTTCAAGCCGGAGATGGTGCCGACCGAAGCGGAACTGCACGCGGTGCGCTTCCAGTTCGATCCGGCGCCGCCGCTCGAGACGCTGATGCTGCACTTCTGCGGCGAAATCCGCCTGAACCACTGGTACCG
>NZ_CADFEM010000059.1:0-337 GCF_902833245.1 Burkholderia sp. BCC0398 | reverse complement strand
TGTCGACCTCGACTTCGACGGGTCTCTCGTCGGCCAACAGCTCGATCACCTCGCTGTCCACATCGACCTCGACGGGTCTGTCGTCGGCTGACAGCTCGATCACCTCGCTGTCGACTTCGACTTCGACCGGCCTCTCCTCGGCTAACAGCTCGATCACCTCGCTGTCGACTTCGACCTCGACCGGCCTGTCCTCGGCTGACAGCTCGATCACGTCGCTCTCGACTTCGACGTCGACGGGTCTGTCCTCGGCGAACAGCTCGATCACGTCGTTGTCCACCTCGACCTCGACCGGTCTGTCCACCGCTAACAGCTCGATCGATTCGCTGTCGACCTCGAC
>NZ_CADFEM010000058.1:0-375 GCF_902833245.1 Burkholderia sp. BCC0398 | reverse complement strand
TCGCGAACGTGCGCTCGAACAGGATCGACAGGTTGTGCAGGATCCGCTCGACGACCTTCTTCTCCCACTCGCCGTCGAAACGGATCTGCTCGTCGAGCCAGCGCTCGAGCCATTCCGGATCGGGCAGGCGCGACTGCACGGTGTCGCGCGGGAACAGCGCCTGGTTCACGTGCAGGTTGGTCGGGTGCAGCGGCTTCTCGGTGCGGCGCGCCGACGCCATCAGCACGCCGATCTTCGCGAATGCGGCGCGGGCGACGTCGCCGCAGTTGTTCAGCGCTTTCTTCATATAGCGCAGGTACGCGCCGCCGTGACGCGCTTCATCGCGCGAAATCGTTTCGTAGATCTGCTTGATGACGGGCTCGGTGTGCCAGTCGG
>NZ_CADFEM010000057.1:0-383 GCF_902833245.1 Burkholderia sp. BCC0398 | reverse complement strand
CGCGGATGGCCGGGCGGCAGCCCGTCGGTCACGCCCCACAGCGACTTGTCGCGGCCGGCCGCATACGCGTAGCGGTTCAGTTTCTCGAACGGGAACAGGCTCGGGTCCGGATACGGCGAGCCGAGCGGCACCGCGTCGTCCGTGCCGATCGAGCGCAGCGTCGACAGCACGAGCCGGCTCACGTCGACCGACGACGAGATCGCGATCGGCTTCGACGGCCGCAGTTCGCGCACCGGCGCGTGCCCGTCGTCGCGCCGCAGGTTCACGAAATAGCCGGACTGCGGCCGGCTTTCGAGCAGCCCGCGGCTTTCCAGCAGCAGATACGCATGCAGCACCGTCGTGATGCTGATCCGGTGCTGCTGGCTCGCCTGCCGCACCGACGG
>NZ_CADFEM010000056.1:0-404 GCF_902833245.1 Burkholderia sp. BCC0398 | reverse complement strand
ATGTCTGACCAGCCCCGCTACGAGAAACTTCCGCTGTTTAATCCGCACCGCATGGAATTCAAGTGCGTATATCAGGATCAGCACGTGCGGCCGATCGATCCACAGGCAGAGCAGTGGTTCCAGCAGGCGTTGGCGCTCGACGATCCGGACGTGTACTACAAGCGGCGCGACTACGCGAAGATTTATCGACTATACGAGCAGGCGGCCGAACACGATCACTGGAAGGCAATGCTCAATCTCGCGGGATTGATTTTGAGCAGCTATCCGGGCGTGCCTGAGCGTAATTCGGAAGTAGCGATTCGTTGGGTGGAGAAGGCGATGACGCTAGGCGTGGCGGATGCGTACGATCAGATGGGTGTGTACCACCAGAGGGGGCTGGTCAAAGGCGGAAACGCCACCAGTGC
>NZ_CADFEM010000055.1:0-422 GCF_902833245.1 Burkholderia sp. BCC0398 | reverse complement strand
GGTAAATTTGAGCGGACCAAGCCGCACGTGAACGTTGGTACGATTGGTCACGTTGACCACGGCAAGACGACGCTGACGGCAGCGATCACGACGGTTCTGACGAAGAAGTTCGGCGGCGAAGCGAAGGCGTACGACCAGATCGACGCGGCACCGGAAGAAAAGGCGCGCGGCATCACGATCAACACGGCACACGTCGAGTACGAAACGGCTAACCGCCACTACGCACACGTCGACTGCCCGGGCCACGCTGACTATGTGAAGAACATGATCACGGGCGCAGCGCAGATGGACGGCGCGATCCTGGTTTGCTCGGCAGCAGACGGCCCGATGCCGCAAACGCGTGAGCACATCCTGCTGGCGCGTCAGGTTGGCGTTCCGTACATCATCGTGTTCCTGAACAAGTGCGACATGGTGGACGACGC
>NZ_CADFEM010000054.1:0-422 GCF_902833245.1 Burkholderia sp. BCC0398 | reverse complement strand
TGCGTGACGCCGATCTGCGGCACCAGGAACGCGTTCTCGTTCACGCCTTCCTCGATCCGTGCGCGCACGAACATCCCCGGCAGCAGCACGCGGCCGGGGTTCGGGAACACCGCGCGGATCGTCACCGAGCCGGTGGTCTGGTCGACCGTCACGTCCGAGAACTGCAGCTTGCCGGCTTCCGAATAGGTCTTGCCGTCTTCGAGGATCAGCGACACCTTCGCCGCGCCCGGGCCGCTCGTCTTCAGGCGGCCGCTCTGCACGTCCTGACGCAGCTTCAGCCCTTCGAGGCTCGACTGCGTGAGGTCGACGTACACCGGATCGAGCTGCTGCACGGTCGACATCAGCGTCGCCTGGCTCGCCTGCACGTATGCGCCCGGCGTCACCTGCGAGATGCCGACGCGGCCGCTGATCGGCGACACGAC
>NZ_CADFEM010000053.1:0-441 GCF_902833245.1 Burkholderia sp. BCC0398 | reverse complement strand
AGAGAAGATCAAGCGGCGCATGTTCATTGTTCGGCCAGCCGCTCGAGCTCGTCGAATTCACCAAAGAAGTCCTGCTGCCCTGGCAGTGCCGCCGGCGACCGACGTGCTGCTCGCGGCCGCGGATGCCCCGCTCTCTTCAACGTGCGCGCAATCGCATGAAGCTGCGCCCAAATCTGATCTGCTTCGGCGCTCGACAAAGTGTCGGCCGCCACTTCGAGCGCACCAACGAGCCTCTCGAGCTGTTCGGGTGCGCCGGCCAGCACGGGGCGCACTTGATCGCGCGCCTTGCTTTCCCGATATGCTTCGAGCCATCGCTCGAGCAGCTTGCGCTCGTCGCGGGACAGAGTGTCAAGCAGCCCAGTCGGGACAGGTTCATCGACACGAAACGTACCGATGACGCATTCGCGCGCCCGCGCCCTGATGGAAGGCCGCTTCGGCGGC
>NZ_CADFEM010000052.1:0-445 GCF_902833245.1 Burkholderia sp. BCC0398 | reverse complement strand
CGAGTTGCGCGCCCGCGCCGTCCGCAGATTGTCGATTTAACCCTTCATCCATTCACAATCGGAGCATGCAATGACAATCACGCTGGAACAGATCGAAGCAGATCACGCGCGCATCGGCGCGATGAACGACGAGTTCAAGAAGCAGCCGAGAGCAACCGAGTACCACGTCGACGCCGTCACCATCCCGCTCGCGGCCGGCGAGCGCATCGCCGGCCAGATTCTTCTCGAAGACGGATCGTTGAGCCACTATCTGATTCTCCTGCCGGGGGAGGCCGAAGATCTGGATTGGGAGGCGGCGAAGGCATGGGCCGCCGAACGTGGCGGCGAACTGCCGACGCGGCGGGAGCAATCGCTCCTGTTCGCCAATCTGAAGGGCGAGTTCGAGCCGACCTATTACTGGTCCGGTGAACGCCACGAATCGAATTCCGGCTGGGCGTGGTACCAG
>NZ_CADFEM010000051.1:0-473 GCF_902833245.1 Burkholderia sp. BCC0398 | reverse complement strand
TGCGGCAACGACGGCGTCGCGAGCGTATTCAGGAACTTCAGCTTCTCGACCTGATCGCGATAACGGCCCGGCAGCGCCCAGCCGATCCGGTACGCGGCCGTCAGGCTCTTCGAGAACGACGAGCAATGCAGCACGATCCCGGTCCGGTCGTAGGATTTCAATGAACTCGGATGCGTATCGCCGAAATACAGTTCGTTGTATACGCCGTTCTCGATGATCGGCATGCCGGCCTTCGTTGCGAACTCAACCAGTTCGCGCTTGCGCTCGTCCGGCATCTGGAAACCCAGCGGATTCTGGAAGTTCGGCATCACCATGCACGCGGCGATCGGCTGCGACTTCGCGATCGCGGCCAGCGCCGCGATGTCGATTCCGTATTCCGGATGCGTGGCCACCTCGATCGCCTTCATCCCCATCCGCTCGATCGCGTGCAGCATCGCGTAGAACGTCGGCGATTCCACCGCGATCGTGTCGCC
>NZ_CADFEM010000050.1:0-488 GCF_902833245.1 Burkholderia sp. BCC0398 | reverse complement strand
CTCGTCGTCGGCGTGTCGCTGTTCGTGCGCGGCGCCGGCCAGTCGCTGTGGGAAAACGGCATTTTCCAGAACTGCCTGCTGCTGATCCTGCTGCTGCGCCAGTCGCCGCTCGTCGCGGATGCCGTGATGGTCAACGGCGGCGAACAGGTCGCCGATCCGCAGATGATGCTCGGCGAGTGGAACGTGCCGCTGCTGTCGATGGACGAAGCGCTCGAGCGCTGCGACGTGCTGATCGAGATGAGCGCGCAATTCGGCGCGGACTACCTGCGCGCGTTCCGCGAGCGCGGCGGCAAGGTCGTCACGATGCGCGTCGGCAACGACTACGTGATCGACATCGAGCGCGCGATGTTCGACAAGCCGTCGGGCTTCCTGTTCTCGGGCGCGCCGTACGACGCGGTGTGGACGATTCCCGAATTCGAGCGCTCGTGCCTGCACTACTACCAGACGGGCTTGCGCGCACCGGTCACGATCGTCCCGCACATCTGGCA
>NZ_CADFEM010000049.1:0-540 GCF_902833245.1 Burkholderia sp. BCC0398 | reverse complement strand
GAGGATTCCCACACCTGGCGATGCACGTCCGCATCGGAGAATGTTCAACGCAGCGTTGGTATCTCGATCATGTTCGACACCACAGTCACTACAGGCCCACTCTCTTATTCGCAGTCCCGCGATACCTTTCGGCCGCGTCGTGCTGTCTTTCGACCCGCACGCCGAACAGGACTGGGTCGAACCGCTTTCGTCCACTTCCTCGAACGTGGCCCCGTGCGCGATCGCTTTGTAGCGGAGCTTGTTTCGGAAAGACGACCAGGATGCGTCGTAGACGCTCTTCGCCATCCTGGTCCTGGCGAGTTTGGTTGCCGACACGTTGCCGACCGCGATGTAATCGAAACGCCACACCAGCTCGAGCGCGAGCTTGTGCTGGAAATCGGCTCGGGCATTCGCGATCTTGGCGTGCAGCTTCGCGATATGTCGCTTGTGCTTTCGCGCCCGTTGCGCTTTCGCCAGCTTTTCCGCCGCTCGTCGACCGAACTGGTCATTGGGCAGTTTCTCGCCGGTCGAAAGTGTGGCGAAGTCTTTCAGGCCGAGATC
>NZ_CADFEM010000048.1:0-584 GCF_902833245.1 Burkholderia sp. BCC0398 | reverse complement strand
AGCGCGCTCGTTTCGCCTTGTTCATCTTCTTGACTCTCCTTGCTTGAGTTTAAACGCTCAGCAAGGGATTCGTTTTTCGGGAGCAAGCTCAATGTGACGAGGAAACGATGAGGCGCGGAGTTGGCAAAGCCTTGCTGAACAAGGTTCGCAAACGTTCACACGGGAGCGCCGTTTGTCTACTTCCTTGGGTTCCCGCGACACACCGATAAAAATTTTTCGCCTGTACCGGCGCGGCGTCTGGGGTTGTCACGGTGAAAGTGAACAAGATTCTTGTTGGACACCGCTTTGAGGCGCGTTACGATTACGTTCAGCAGGGTAATTCTGCCTTGCTAAACAAATGAGGCGAGCTACCGTCGGCCTAGGAACCTGTGTAGCCCGCCCCGTCACTTAAAAGGACCTCTCATGAGACCCGATCCGGCAACCCTTTACGTCGTTCTCGCTGTGACTTATGCCTTGATGGCGCTGATTCACAGCCATCCGTAAGGAGTCTTTGAGAGGTGGGCGCGCAAATTCGGACAGCAGGATAAGTGGGTCGTCCGGGGCCTGAGCCGGCGATAATGCCGACAAAGGAACCCGGAAGATGA
>NZ_CADFEM010000047.1:0-585 GCF_902833245.1 Burkholderia sp. BCC0398 | reverse complement strand
TGGAAGACGAGCCGCCCGCCGGGAGAGGCCGTATTAATCGATTCGGTGAGCGACGTGAAGTCGATGCCGCGTCGAGCTAGGTGATTGACCAGATCTATCAACTTACTCAGCGACCGGCCCAGCCGGTCGAGACGCCAGACGACAAGCGCGTCTCCTTTTTCGATTCTCGCGAGGGCCGCATCGAGGCCCGGGCGGTGAAAGTCGCCCCCCGAAATTCCCTGGTCTGAAAAAACGACGTCGCAGCCCGCCCGTGTGAGGGCATCGATCTGGAGGCCCAGGCTTTGCTCGTCGGTAGACACGCGCGCGTACCCGATCCTCATGAGCGCGCTCCGCAAGAAGTGTCAGGTATGTGTTGGTGTATGCGAGCAGACACACATAACTTCACCGCCATGACGCTTGACGCCTGACGACGGTGACGGCATTGCCAGACGACGGCTCGACGCGATGAAGGACATCGGTGACGCTCACTAGTATTTGATTGCACGGTGTTTTTGCTTCTCGAGCGGCGCTTCCAGTAGACAAAAGGACGAGTGCGTCAGCGCCGTCGTGACACGCCGACACCGTAACAATGCAAACCATCGTCAA
>NZ_CADFEM010000046.1:0-609 GCF_902833245.1 Burkholderia sp. BCC0398 | reverse complement strand
AGGTCTTCCTCGTCAACCCCAACGGCGTGCTGTTCGGCTCCGGCGCGCAGATCAACGTCGGCGGCCTCGTCGCGTCCACCCAGAACATCGCCGACGCCGACTTCCTCGCCGGCAACTATCGCTTCTCCGGTCACTCCACCGCGTCGATCGTCAACGATGGCCACATCACTGCCGCCGACGGCGGCAGCGTCGCGCTGCTCGGCGCGCGCGTGTCCAACAACGGCGTGATCCAGGCGAAGATGGGCCGCGTCGCGCTCGGCGCCGGCAACGCGTTCAAGGTCAACTTCGACGGCAACGACCTGCTCAGCCTGCAGGTCGAGGGCGGTGCGGTCGACGCGCAGGCCACCAACGGCGGTTTGCTGAAAGCCGACGGCGGCGAAGTGCTGATGACCGCGCACGCGGCCGGCAACCTGCTGAACGCCGTGGTCAACAACACCGGCACGATCGAAGCGAAGGGCCTCGCCAACCGCGCCGGCAAGATCACGCTCGACGGCGGCACCGTCAAGGTCGCTGGCAAGCTCGACGCGAGCGCGGCCGAAGCCGGCGCACCGGTGGGCTCCGTCATCACGCGCGGCGAGCGCGTCGACGTCGCCGCCGATACCCGCATCG
>NZ_CADFEM010000045.1:0-1460 GCF_902833245.1 Burkholderia sp. BCC0398 | reverse complement strand
GGGGGGTGCCCCTATGTGTTTCGTCAAGCGTTAGGGGCTGACTTGGGTTGGTAAATGGTGCCGTCGCGCAGCATGGCGAACAGGACGTCGCAACGTCGCCGTGCCAGCGCGATGAGCGCTTGGTTGTGGCGCTTGCCCTGCTGGATCTTGCGCGCGTAGTAGGCCCGCGAGACGGGGTCCCGCAAGGCCGCGAAGGCGGATAGGAACAAGGCGCGTTTGAGCACCTTGTTCCCTCGTCTGGATGGATGCTCGCCGCGGATGGATGAGCCTGAGCGCCGGGTGACTGGGGCAAGGCCGGCGTAGGCCGCCAAGTGTGCGGCCGAAGCGAACGCTTTATGGGCGACCTCGGTCAGGAGTCTGGCGGCGGTCCTGACGCCGACTCCCGGCATGCTGGTCAGGACCGGCCAAAGAGGGTGAGCAAGCACCAGCCGTTCCACTTCGGCTGCGACCTCGTCGCGTTGCTTGCGCAAGGCTGCGAGCTGCTGGGCTAAACGGGGCATGACGATGGTGGCGGCCTGCGTGCCGGGCACGGTCACGGCTTGTTCGCTGAGTGCCTGAACGATCTCGGCCGCCAAGCCTTTACCCATGCGAGGAGCGAGCTTGGTCAGGCGATTGGCGAGCGTCTTCTCGCTGGTGCTGGCAAGTGCGGCGGGCGACGGATAGCGCTCAAGCAGATCGAGCACCGCAGGATGGTCGAGGCGCGGTCCGAGAACGCGTTCGAGTGCCGGATGGATCTGAGTAAGCAAGCCGCGAATGCGGTTGCTGGTTTGAGTGACCTGGGCGGCGAGATCATCATCGAAGCCGCACAGCATGGTGAGTTCGGCGAGCTGCTCGTCGGCCAATCGGAGCGAGCGCAGCGTGTGCGGCATCGAGCGAGCGGCTTCGGCAATGATCGCGGCGTCGCGAGCATCGGTCTTGGCTTCGCCGGCGTGCAGGTCAGCGATGCGGCGCATAGCCAGTCCCGGCAGATAGGCGACGAGTACGCCTTCGGCGCGAGCAACGGCTACAGGAAGCGCACCGATGGTGGATGGCTGATCGACGACGAACAGCAGTCGACCGTGAGTCTTGAGCTCGGCGATGAGGGCTCGCAGCTTGACCTCATCGTTGGGTAGCGCCTTGTTGTACAGGCGCTTGCCGTTCCGATCGAGCGCGACGGCATGATGCTGGCCTTTACCGACATCGACGCCGACGAAGACATCGACGGCGCCATGTTGTTGAGTGTCTTGCATCGAAGTATGAGCAGAGTGAACGGATTGGCCTGCAACAACGGTGGCAAGTCTCGGCATCCACGTTACGGACGGCGTCGGGATATCCCGGCCAAACCCCTATCAGCGATCACCAGCCACCCACCAGGCCCGGTGACAACACCCCCCGGATCATGACTGCGACTGGGGGCGAGAATCATGCCGGGCCTGGCTGGCCAAAGCCCCGATTATCGGGACGTGAAGATAGTAACGGGG
>NZ_CADFEM010000044.1:0-1837 GCF_902833245.1 Burkholderia sp. BCC0398 | reverse complement strand
AGGAACGCGCGGATCGACGGGTGCGTCTTGTAGCGCTGGAATTCCTCGAACGGCGACAGGTACGGGTTCGTGTAGCCCAGGCCCACCACGAAGCCGACCACGACCTGGTTGTTGTCCATGTGATACAGGAACGAGCCGCCGTACGTATCGGACTTCAGCGGCCAGCCGGCCGTGTGGATCACGAGGCCCGGCTTGTGCTTGGCCGGATCGATTTCCCACAGTTCCTTGATGCCGATCCCGTACGCCTGCGGATCGGCGTTCGCGTCGAGCTTGAACGTCGAGATCAGTTGACGGCCGAGGTGGCCGCGGCAGCCTTCGGCGAACAGCGTGTACTTCGCGTGCAGCTCCATGCCGAGCTGGAAGTTCTCGGTCGGCTCGCCGTCCTTGCCCACGCCCATGTTGCCGGTGGCGACGCCCTTCACCGAACCGTCGTCATTGTAGAGGATCTCCGCAGCCGGGAAGCCGGGGAAGATCTCGACGCCCAGCGCCTCGGCCTGCTGGCCGAGCCAGCGCGTCACGTTGCCCAGCGAAATCACGTAGTTGCCGTGATTCTTGAAGTTGTCCGGCAGCGCCCAGTTCGGCGTCGTGACGGCGCTCTTCTCGGACAGGAACAGGAAGCGGTCTTCGCTCACCTCGACGTCGAGTGGCGCACCGCGTTCCTTCCAGTCGGGAAACAGCTCGGTGATCGCGCGCGGGTCCATCACCGCGCCCGACAGGATGTGCGCGCCGATCTCGGAACCCTTCTCGAGCACGCACACGCCGATCTCGGTGCCTTTCTCGGCGGCCAGCTGCTTGAGCCGGATCGCGGCAGACAGCCCGGCGGGGCCGCCGCCGACGATCACGACGTCGTATTCCATCGATTCGCGCGGGCCGTATTGCGCGAGCAAGTCCTGTGTGGTCAAAATCCTGTCTCCTGCTGCGTCCCGACCGTCAGCGGTCAGAACTGGTCTTCCGTCANAGGAACGCGCGGATCGACGGGTGCGTCTTGTAGCGCTGGAATTCCTCGAACGGCGACAGGTACGGGTTCGTGTAGCCCAGGCCCACCACGAAGCCGACCACGACCTGGTTGTTGTCCATGTGATACAGGAACGAGCCGCCGTACGTATCGGACTTCAGCGGCCAGCCGGCCGTGTGGATCACGAGACCCGGTTTGTGCTTGGCCGGATCGATTTCCCACAGTTCCTTGATGCCGATCCCGTACGCCTGCGGATCGGCGTTCGCGTCGAGCTTGAACGTCGAGATCAGCTGGCGGCCGAGGTGGCCGCGGCAGCCTTCGGCGAACAGCGTGTACTTCGCGTGCAGCTCCATGCCGAGCTGGAAGTTCTCGGTCGGCTCGCCGTCCTTGCCCACGCCCATGTTGCCGGTGGCGACGCCCTTCACCGAACCGTCGTCATTGTAGAGGATCTCCGCAGCCGGGAAGCCGGGGAAGATCTCGACGCCCAGCGCCTCGGCCTGCTGGCCGAGCCAGCGCGTCACGTTGCCCAGCGAAATCACGTAGTTGCCGTGATTCTTGAAGTTGTCCGGCAGCGCCCAGTTCGGCGTCGTGACGGCGCTCTTCTCGGACAGGAACAGGAAGCGGTCTTCGCTCACCTCGACGTCGAGTGGCGCACCGCGTTCCTTCCAGTCGGGAAACAGCTCGGTGATCGCGCGCGGGTCCATCACCGCGCCCGACAGGATGTGCGCGCCGATCTCGGAACCCTTCTCGAGCACGCACACGCCGATCTCGGTGCCTTTCTCGGCGGCCAGCTGCTTGAGCCGGATCGCGGCAGACAGCCCGGCGGGGCCGCCGCCGACGATCACGACGTCGTATTCCATCGATTCGCGCGGGCCGTATTGC
>NZ_CADFEM010000043.1:697-2070 GCF_902833245.1 Burkholderia sp. BCC0398 | reverse complement strand
CCGCTCGGCAAGACCGACGACGCGAACGAGATCCCGAGCGCCGAGCTGCTGGAAGACCGCGTGCAGCAGGCGCTGGAGCTGCTCAAGCGCGTGCGTGCGCGCTGGGAATTCGTGCGCGACCGGCTCGACCAGCCGCTGCGCGAGGCGCAGCACTACCTGGTGCAGCTCGGCTACGAGGCGCTCGCGGAGAAGTTCGCCGATCGCGCGGACGCGCAGCCCGGCGCGACCGTGTTCCACGTCACGCAGGACCGCACGGTCCGCATCTCGTGGAAGCAGGAGATCCGCGCGGAGCTGCGCGCGATCTTCAACGGCGGCGCGTTCAAGCCGATCCTCGACGAAGCGCAGGCGATCCACAAGCGCGTGCTGCGCGGCCGTGTGTTCGTCGCGCTGCACATGCATGCGGGCGACGGCAACGTCCACACCAACATCCCGGTCAACTCCGACAACTACGAGATGCTGCAGGACGCGCACGCGTCGGTGGCCCGCATCATGACGCTGGCGCGTTCGCTCGACGGCGTGATCTCCGGCGAACACGGGATCGGCATCACGAAGCTCGAGTTCCTGACCGACGACGAGATCGCCGAATTCCGCGCGTACAAGCAGCGCGTCGACCCGAACGGCCGTTTCAACAAGGGCAAGCTGCTCGACGGCGCCGATCTGCGCAACGCGTACACGCCCAGCTTCGGGCTGATGGGCTACGAGTCGCTGATCATGCAGCAGTCCGACATCGGCGCGATCGCCGATTCGGTGAAGGACTGCCTGCGCTGCGGCAAGTGCAAGCCGGTGTGCGCGACCCACGTGCCGCGCGCGAACCTGCTGTACAGCCCGCGCAACAAGATCCTCGCGACGTCGCTGCTGGTCGAGGCGTTCCTGTACGAGGAGCAGACGCGCCGCGGCGTGTCGATCAAGCACTGGGACGAGTTCAACGACGTGGCCGACCACTGCACGGTGTGCCACAAGTGCGCGACGCCGTGCCCGGTGAAGATCGACTTCGGCGACGTGACGATGAACATGCGCAACCTGTTGCGCAAGATGGGCAAGAAGAAGTTCAACGCGGGCAACGCGGCGGGGATGTTCTTCCTGAACGCGACCAATCCGCAGACGATCAACCTCGCGCGCGGCGTGATGATGGGGGTGGGCTACAAGGTGCAGCGCTTCGCGAACGACATGCTGAAGAAGGTCGTGACGAAGCAGACGCAGCACCCGCCGGCGACGACCGGCAAGCCGCCGGCGGTCGAGCAGGTGATCCACTTCGTGAACAAGAAGATGCCGGGCAACCTGCCGAAGAAGACGGCGCGGGCGCTGCTGGACATCGAGGACAACAAGATCGTGCCGATCATCCGCAACCCGAAGTCGACGACCGTCGATTCGGA
>NZ_CADFEM010000043.1:0-625 GCF_902833245.1 Burkholderia sp. BCC0398 | reverse complement strand
CGGTGCTGCCGCCGGGCTACCTGTGCTGCGGCTATCCGCAGCGCGGCTCGGGGCAGTACGACAAGGCCGAGAAGATCGTCACGGACAACCGCGTGCTGTTCCACCGGGTCGCGAACACGCTGAACTATCTGGACATCAAGACGGTGGTGGTGTCGTGCGGCACGTGCTACGACCAGCTGGCGGGGTATGAATTCGACAAGATCTTCCCGGGGTGCCGGATCATCGACATCCACGAGTTCCTGCTCGAGAAGGGGATGAAGCTCGACGGGGTGACGGGCACGCGCTACATGTATCACGACCCGTGCCATACGCCGATCAAGACGATCGACCCGGTGAAGCTCGTCAACGAGCTGATGGGCGCGGAGAAGGACGGCTACAGGATCGAGAAGAACGATCGCTGCTGCGGGGAGTCGGGCACGCTGGCGGTCACGCGGCCGGACGTGTCGACGCAGGTGCGCTTCCGCAAGGAAGAGGAGATCCGCAAGGGCGCGGCGAAGCTGCGTGCGATTCCGGTGGTGGCGGGCGATGCGCCGGCGCCGGCCGCCGCGGGCGCGAACGGCCCGGACGTGAAGATCCTGACGAGCTGCCCGTCGTGCCTGCAGGGGCTGTCGCGCTACAACGAGGA
>NZ_CADFEM010000042.1:0-2505 GCF_902833245.1 Burkholderia sp. BCC0398 | reverse complement strand
CTGCTGCACGAGATGGTCAAGCGCGACGCGAAGCGCGGGCTGGCGTCGCTGTGCATCGGCGGCGGGATGGGCGTCGCGCTCGCGGTCGAGCGTCCGTAACCTGCCTTCCGTCACCGGCCGTTCGCCACTGGCGAACCGAATTCGTGCGCCGGCCGATTGCGGCTTCGGCCGGCGTCACGTGAAGTCAGAGGGGGCTCCGGCAGCTCTCGAAACCAAAAAATGGAGTGAGATTTATGTCTCAGCGAATTGCGTACGTAACGGGCGGGATGGGCGGCATCGGCACCAGCATCTGCCAGCGCCTGTCGAAAGACGGCTTCAAGGTGGTCGCAGGTTGCGGCCCGAACTCGCCGCGCCGGGTGAAATGGCTCGAGGACCAGAAGGCGCTCGGGTACGACTTCATCGCGTCGGAAGGCAACGTCGGCGACTGGGACTCGACCAAGGAAGCGTTCGACAAGGTCAAGGCCGAAGTCGGCGAGATCGACGTGCTGGTCAACAATGCGGGCATCACGCGCGACGTCGTGTTCCGCAAGATGACGCATGAAGACTGGACGGCCGTGATCGACACCAACCTGACGAGCCTGTTCAACGTGACGAAGCAGGTGATCGACGGGATGGTCGAACGTGGCTGGGGCCGCATCATCAACATTTCGTCGGTGAACGGCCAGAAGGGGCAATTCGGCCAGACCAACTACTCGACCGCGAAGGCCGGCATTCACGGCTTCACGATGTCGCTCGCGCAGGAAGTCGCGACGAAGGGCGTGACGGTCAACACCGTGTCGCCGGGCTACATCGGCACCGACATGGTGAAGGCGATCCGTCCGGACGTGCTGGAGAAGATCGTCGCGACGATTCCGGTGCGGCGTCTCGGCGGGCCGGAGGAAATCGGCTCGATCGTCGCGTGGCTCGCGTCGAACGATTCCGGCTTCGCGACGGGCGCCGACTTCTCGCTGAACGGCGGCCTGCACATGGGCTGAGCGTCCGGGCTGCGCGAGCCGGACGGCCGCGCAGCCGGGCGTTTTCCGAAGGCCCCCGCCTCCCGGATTCGGGCGGCGGGGATTCGTCACTTGCGCTACGCTGCACTCAAAGGCGTTACATGACTACTACAAAGAAGACGGCCGAACGGCTCATCAAGAAATACCCGAACCGCCGGCTCTACGATACCGAGACAAGCACGTACATTACGCTGACCGACGTGAAGCAACTCGTGCTGGAGCAGGAGGATTTCAAGGTCGTCGATGCGAAATCCAATGAAGACCTGACGCGCAGCATCCTCTTGCAGATCATCCTCGAAGAGGAAAGCGGTGGCGTGCCGATGTTCTCGTCGTCGATGCTGTCGCAGATCATCCGTTTCTACGGTCATGCGATGCAGGGCATGATGGGCACGTACCTGGAAAAGAACATCCAGGCATTCATCGACATCCAGAACAAGCTCGCGGATCAATCGAAGAACCTCTACGAAGGTAACGCGATGAATCCGGAAGTCTGGTCGCAGTTCATGAACATGCAGGCGCCGATGATGCAAGGGATGATGACGAGCTACATCGAGCAGTCGAAGAACATGTTCGTGCAGATGCAGGAGCAGATGCAGAACCAGGCGAAGTCGATGTTCAGCACGTTCCCGTTCAAGCAGCCGGGCGCGCCGGAGCCCGAAAAGAAGTAAGCGGCGAGCCGGCGTGGACGCGCAAAGTGTCGCGCCGGCATCGTGCGGGACGGTCGTTTGGGACGACCCATTCGGGACGGCAACGGGCCGCGTCGCGGAACGATTGTTCGCACGGCGACATCGCACGCGCGTGCATGGGCGTCGTCGTGCCGTAGCGCCTCAGTGCAAATAAAACGAACAAGGCCGACCGGCAAAGCCCGGTCGGCCGAATATCAGATAAAGCGCTGATTGTAAAAGATGCCGATGGCCGGATTTTCGGCCGGCTTATCGAACCGCGAAGCGGCTTGCCGCCGATCCGTTCGCGCAGTTATTTCCGTAAATAAAGAGATTTCTGTTTTCGGAAAATGCCGAGTAGATGATCGGGAAAACTTCCTTGGCGCTGAACGAGTAAATGCCATCGTTGATGGATACGAGGAGGTTGCCGCTCGTATCGGTTTCGATCTTGTCGATCTTGCCTGCCTTGCAAAGCGATTCCGCGGACGCGTACGAGGATGCTGCAAGCGTCATGGCGCAAACGAGGGTGGCCGCGAGTTTTCTCATGGTCTTTCCTTGGTGAATGAGTGGATTGCTGGGGTTGTGATGCGGGTCATGCACGGTTCAGTATTGGCTGGCCGAATAGGTGCCGATGTCTGATCGATGTGAAATGTATCGGAGATTAATCGGGCGTTGAATGGGGGTGGCGGATTTGGAAATGATTTTTGTGGATTGTTGAGTGCTTTGAATTATTCTGGTGAATTGTGTTGTGCTGGAAGGTGTGACCTTGCCCCTGTTTCACGAATCCCATAACCGAGGCAATCAGGCCGCTTGCCCTTGCTGAGCGGCGGCCCAGTTCTTCTCGAACGTCA
>NZ_CADFEM010000041.1:0-3184 GCF_902833245.1 Burkholderia sp. BCC0398 | reverse complement strand
CGCCAGTGGCATCGCCGGGTAGCTATGTTCGGAAGAGATAACCGCTGAAAGCATCTAAGCGGGAAACTCGCCTTAAGATGAGATATCCCTGGAGGCTAGACCTCCTTGAAGGGTCGTTCGAGACCAGGACGTTGATAGGTCAGGTGTGTAAGCGCAGTAATGCGTTCAGCTAACTGATACTAATTGCCCGTAAGGCTTGATCCTATAACAAGTCTGTCTCGATGCCCGTTAGCGCTTCAGCGCTTACGGACATCGAGCGTCGAGTGCGAGGCACTCGACGTACGACGGTTGAACTACCGCGTATGTGTGAGATACAACCTCACAACCCACCTAAATTACTGCTTCTTCCAGGATTGGTCGCGCTGCGAAGCAACGCGACAACCCCCTTTGCCTGATGACCATAGCGAGTCGGTCCCACCCCTTCCCATCCCGAACAGGACCGTGAAACGACTCTACGCCGATGATAGTGCGGATTCCCGTGTGAAAGTAGGTAATCGTCAGGCTCCCTCAAGCCAAAAACCCCCGTCCGAAAGGCGGGGGTTTTTGCATTTCGGCATTCCAAAAAGCATGTGGCGAGGCGTGACCGAGGCTACGTACGCCGGGCTCCTCTGCCGTAAACCATTGCAGCATCAAACTCCCCCAACCGCTTCCATCTCCGGCGATTCCGCCGATTATCGACCGTATCTTCGATCAAAACCGCAATTTGCTCCCCGCAAACGTATATCGACGAGCGCGATTGCGCGACCCGCTTCCTGCAGCCCGCCACCTCGTCTACTCCATCTTTGATCAAAGAGACCCGACCGAGGGGCCGCCAGCGCCGTGTGCGTAGCGGGCCGGACGAGATCAAAAACCGGCGCAGTCTCTTCTGACGCCCACTCGTTGACCGTCCAGTAGCGCGTAGATTTCCTCGATGAGCGAATAGGCTGCGCCGCCTACGCGGACTCGCTGTTTCCCCGCCGGCGCGGGCTATGTGCTGACTGCGCCGACGCTTGGCGCGCGTTCGGCGCGTATCGTATTCGGACCGCCGAACTGAGAGCCTCCGGCAGGTCAGCTCGTGTACCGCGTTCTAGCTATGATCGCGCGTCAGCTTGAGCATTGCCGGACAGCGCACGTTGGATGTCGACGCTCTGGCGCCATATATCGGTTTTATAACGACTTCGGATGCGTGAGGTACGGCGAAGGCGCCTGCGTCGAATCCGGCGCGGATATTCGTGTCCAGGGGCGAGGCGGGCGCGGCACGAGCAGTAGCGATATCGACTGTACGCAAAGATTCGCTGCGATAAGCCGGCCGGTGGCGTTAGGCGCCTTCCACGAAGGGGCGTAGGGCCGCCGAGCATGAGGACCAATCGATGCGGTGGCGGGAAGGTTATGGGGACGGTTGGACCTCCACGCACGTCGTCGCCGAGTAGCGGCTGTAAGCATCGCAGGGCCCGCAGAATCGCCAGGATTTATCCTCGGGGACATCGTCGGACCAGTGCGTGCCGATTCATCCGTTGTGCGCGCGCTACCCGATGGGCGCCCAACCCGCGCACTCGGCTTCGAGTGCGGTCTTCAACTGCTGATGCGCCCCAGGCGCCGAGCATCCCTCCCGGGCTCCGCGGAGAAGCCATCAGCCAGGCCTGCAGTCGGATCTTCCCGATCGGCCGCGTGTGGCGCCGGGCCCCTGCCGCAGCGTGGCAGGGGCAGCTGCAACCACGAAGAATGTCGTTACAGAGCAAGCGGGCGCATGGAGCCTTGTGCCGGTGTGGGAGAGCGACTCCAGACGAGTATCGTGCGTTCCCATGAGGCCGTCGAACACGACTGTGGCCGAATTCGGTGATGGGGCTGACCCGCTGCAACCGCGAGAAGGACGCCCGCCCGTACACGGCGCCCGCGGCAAATGACCACCAGGCGGTCCGCGGCACCGGCTGCCGGACCGCGATTGCGCGCCGGAAGCACCACCAACCCTCCCGCGAGCAACCACAGCCGGCTCACCAAACCCGCCCGGCACGAAATTTGCCGAAATTTTGTGTCTACCCGCTTGGCATTATGCGAAAGAGATCGTATGATGGCGGTCTTTCGTTTTTAGCGCAGATGCAGATCGGCGTTGAAGGCGGAGTCTGACGAAGATGTGGCGCCGGTCGGCAACATCTCGCGCTTGCCTTAGCCAGGCGAGAGCGGGGATCGGTGGGAAGCGGAAGTCGGGAAGAGAGTGAAAATAATCTTCCAGATATGCTTGACAGGAGTGCGATGCACCCCCATAATCGTCAGTTCTCTACGGAGGGGTGCCCGAGTGGCTAAAGGGGGCAGACTGTAAATCTGTTGGCTTACGCCTACGTTGGTTCGAATCCAACCTCCTCCACCAAGATATCAGCGCAGTGAGCGGCAAGGAATCGTTAGTGGCCCGTGCGGGTGTAGCTCAATGGTAGAGCAGAAGCCTTCCAAGCTTACGACGAGGGTTCGATTCCCTTCACCCGCTCCAGACCGCTAAGTTGAAGCGTAGCGCCCATGTGGCTCAGTGGTAGAGCACTCCCTTGGTAAGGGAGAGGTCGGCAGTTCGATCCTGCCCATGGGCACCAGCAGTAAAAAGTCAGTGTCTTGTTTGCGCGCGGCGCAACCTGTGAAATTCCTTCTGGGAGTCGAAAATGGCCAAGGGTAAATTTGAGCGGACCAAGCCGCACGTGAACGTTGGTACGATTGGTCACGTTGACCACGGCAAGACGACGCTGACGGCAGCGATCACGACGGTTCTGACGAAGAAGTTCGGCGGCGAAGCGAAGGCGTACGACCAGATCGACGCGGCACCGGAAGAAAAGGCGCGCGGCATCACGATCAACACGGCACACGTCGAGTACGAAACGGCTAACCGCCACTACGCACACGTCGACTGCCCGGGCCACGCTGACTATGTGAAGAACATGATCACGGGCGCAGCGCAGATGGACGGCGCGATCCTGGTTTGCTCGGCAGCAGACGGCCCGATGCCGCAAACGCGTGAGCACATCCTGCTGGCGCGTCAGGTTGGCGTTCCGTACATCATCGTGTTCCTGAACAAGTGCGACATGGTGGACGACGCAGAACTGCTCGAGCTGGTCGAGATGGAAGTTCGCGAGCTCCTGTCGAAGTACGACTTCCCGGGCGACGACACGCCGATCGTGAAGGGTTCGGCAAAGCTGGCGCTGGAAGGCGACACGGGCGAGCTGGG
>NZ_CADFEM010000040.1:0-3733 GCF_902833245.1 Burkholderia sp. BCC0398 | reverse complement strand
GCTGTCCGTGAATCTCGACTTCTTCATTCTGTAGAACTCCCTCAACGAGAAAATTCTACTTCTGATCCCGCCGGTTCTGCGGGGGGATTACCGCAACTCCTTCGCCTGAGTCGCGAACGTTGGAAGATGCTCGATTGCGGTTTGTATCTGAGTAATGCTGCCGAGGATCTCAATGGTCCCCACGATTGCATCGCGCGCTTCTTGCCATCGCTGCAAAGCAGCTTTGTATTCCTCGTAAGCCTTCTGAGGCGCGGATAAATCTGCCGTGATTTTGGCGATGCTATTTCCAACCATCTCCTTCTGCAGGAAAAGCCCTTCGACAGTTTCCGGGCTAAGTTGCAAATTTAACTGCTTCGCTTGCTCCTCCGCGTGGCTGCGTATGGTCTCTACCTGGGCAATCGTCAGATCCATGTCCGCCAGGACCGG
Organism: Burkholderia sp. BCC0398; assembly: GCF_902833245.1. Lineage (NCBI taxonomy): Bacteria > Pseudomonadati > Pseudomonadota > Betaproteobacteria > Burkholderiales > Burkholderiaceae > Burkholderia > Burkholderia sp. BCC0398. Next base: position 3,307 of record NZ_CADFEM010000040.1, on the reverse strand, counting down.
CAAGCTAACTCCCAATTCGGTCGCGTCAGCTTGAGCATCACGGACAGCGGCCTCATATTGCCGCTTCAGGTTGGCCAACTTACCCAGCAGTCGCTCTGCTGTGGTTCGGCGTTTCGTTTCATCGGTGATCTTCTGATTGACCGACGCAACTTCGTGGTTGATTGCGTCGAGTTGCCCTTGCAATTTCTGCAACTCTTGGGCTGTTTGCTTACCCATTTCCTCTAGTGTCGGATCGAGATCCGGTGCGGCGACCACTCCTGGCTTGACCAGGTCGTGCGCCTGCAGTTCCCGCTGCTTGGCTTCCAATTGTGCGTCAAGTGCTCGCCGATATTCAGGCGTTAACCGATCCTCGTGAGCGACAATTTCACGATTGATCGCCTTGACCTGGTCGACGAGAAAGTCGATAGCTTTCTGTGTCTCCTGCGAGCGGCTGCGCAGGAGCTCATCGAGCGACGTATGGCCCAATTGCTCGGCCGGAGAAACGTGTGAAAAAATCACGTTCTGGAGTTCAGAGTAGAACTGTCCGTCGCTACCGAGACTCACTTCATTGCAGATTGTCTCAAGGTAGTCCTGCGGTATGTACTTGATGGTTTCGAGCACACCTTCCGGCGGCTTCTCATCGAGCCGTATGGGCTCGGTACTCGTTCCATCGCCCCAACTCGCGAACGCCTCGAAATGCTTGGCTTTGTTGTTTTTTCTGTCTCGAAAGCGTTCAGGATGCAAAAAACTGAATTCACCGTCACGTGACGTATTGCCAATCAACCCCAGGATGTCAGCCAGTGCGCTCTTTCCGCTTCCCTTGTTTCCGATGATTGCCACAAGCTCGGGGTTCAACGGTAGCTGATGATCGAACCAGGTCTCCGCAAGGCTTGAGTCGCTTGTCTTGCGAATGGTGAGCTCACGCAAGATCTTGGTCGGTCGGCCGCGCACCGATTCCAAGCTCGGCGGGCAGGCACCGACATAGACACGGCTATCTGGCTCGTTGATCGTTTGTAGCAGCCCTCGAAATGTCGGATCTGCTTTTATCCACGTGTAGCGTTCGTCGTCCGGCTCAAACAGTTCGTCAAATGCATGCGAGTCTGAACTATGAAGACAGGGCTTAAATGTACGAAACTCTGCGAGGTATTCATCCGGAGTGCTGTGTCGCTGTCCCAGCGCAAATGCACGCGTATTCGCATTACTAGAGAACAAGATATGTGACTTCTGAATCAAGACCTTGCGCAACATATGACCTTGCCCATTCCAACTGACGCCGGATAAATCTTCGTCACAAGGAACGCAGAAAACATATCGATTCGCAAATAATGCCTCTTGCTTCTGCAATTCGGTTGAAATCGCTTTGGTGTCAATCGTAGCTTGCATCAGCCCCACGAAAATATCGGAGTGCCTCTGGAAATTTGTATGTTGAGCCTTTAGCGTTCGCCCGAGTTGCTCAAGATTTGCGCGTGTGAGGGAGGCTTCTTGGTCAATCCCAGCGGGGTTGCCTTCGCTTGTGAACGATAATCGAGCGAGGAAATTGTCCCGAATGTCATCAGGAGAGACGTCATCCGAAAAAATTACGTGATAGTTCACCCGGTTACTATTGACCAGGATATTGGTCCTTAGCTCGACATTTGCGAAGAGCTTAATTTCCTGGGCGGCCTGAACTTTATCCACGCCAATCAGGCTCGCAAGTCGATCTACGTCATGTTGAAGCTCGCGCAGATATCTGTATCCGTCAACCAAAAAATAGTCTGTGACACCGATTACCGCAATATTCTTTTCAATCGCTTTCGTGAAAAAAACCTTGGCGTAGGCTTCAAGGTCAGTCCCGAAGCCATTATTCAATGCAGAGTAAGGTGTGTGAACCTGCAAGTCCCAAATCCGCCACTCTGCGCCCCGCGGATACTTTGCCCCCATGCTCCCCCCTATCCTCTGATTAATTCGTTAACTTCAGCTTTGACAGGACAGGTTCCGATCCTGTGCAGTGGACCAACGCAATCATACGGCACATATGGAAAAATCAAATGTTCAGCGTGATGAATTTTCACCTACGCGGCATGCGGTTAACGAGCGTCTTTAAAGGCTAGGAAGCGAACGCCCGATTCCTGGCGCATACCGTGCGCCCGAAGTAGCGAATCGAAAGTCTGCCATGGGTCGGGATGAGTCGGTCGAGCCAGGCAGTAGAGAACGTCGATGCAACCGACGTCTAGCGCTTCTTGATCAAGCGTGCTGCACCGCCTTCAGTATGGTCGGGTGAGATACGGCATATTCTTTCGCCAACCCCCGCGCGGTCGCGCCTGCCGCAATCTTTCGCCGAATCTCTTCCTTCTGATCCGGCGTGAGGGCATCTTTGCGACCCAACTTCTTGCCCTCGGCTTTCGCGCGCGCCAGCCCCGCATGTGTGCGTTCAATGAGCAGGTCCCGTTCGAACTGGGAAACGGCCGCGAGCACCGTCATGTGCAGCTTTCCGGATGCGCTGGTCAGATCGACGCCCTTGAGCGCGAGGCAATGGACATGAACGCCAATCTCGGCGAGCCGCTCGACCGTCGCGAGCACGTCGGTTGTGTTACGGCCCAGCCGGTCTAGCTTGGTGACGACGAGCGTATCGCCATCGTCTAGCCGCTCCAGTAGCTTCGAGAAGCCGGGCCGCTCGACGGCTGGGACGCTGCCGGAAATAGTCTCCGTGATCGTATGGCGCGGCTGAATGGCGAAGCCCGCGCTACTGGCTTCTAGCAGTTGGTTGTCGGTAGTCTGCTCGGCCGTGGACACGCGAGCGTAGAGAAACGTGCGGGACATGATTTTCACCGGTAAACAAACATGGAAATCATATTATACGGTAATCAATCACCCGAGCCGGAATTTCTTACCACCGCAGGGGCGCTTCCCGCAGCGGTCAGCAACCGGACGATTTACTACCGGTATTCGGCGTCAACTCATGGGCGGGGCGAGGGCTCGTGGCGGTCAGCATTGCAATCCAATGGGGTACGAGCGAGAATCGAACAAGGTCAGCCCCGATTCACCATGATCGACGGCCGCAAACGACTCAGCTGGAGCAAGAAAGCAACGGTGCTTGGACATGTTCAACCTAGATCAAACCCCCTACGTTCTGGATTTCTCAGCAGAAACCGAGTTAAGCAATCGACTAAAGAAGGTCGAGGAGCGGATGGCTGTGCTTCGCAGCACCGGAGCACTCAGTGCAGACACCATAAAGCATTACTATGGGGAAAAGCGGTTTGAGCTTGCTCCCGAAAAACGAATCCCTTGCTGAGCGTTTAAACTCAAGCAAGGAGAGTCAAGAAGATGAACAAGGCGAAACGAGCGCGCT
>NZ_CADFEM010000039.1:0-4244 GCF_902833245.1 Burkholderia sp. BCC0398 | reverse complement strand
TGTCGAATTCGTCGGCGAATTCGTCGACCGCGCGCTGCGCGGCGGTTTCGAGCATCTCGACGCGCGACGCGCGTTCGCGGCCGGCGTCGTCGCGGTGCGCGGTGAGATCGGCGCTGCGGCGCTTGCCGATCTCGGTCAGGCGGTGGTTCAGCGCCTCGATCAGCAGCGCGCGGCGTTTCGGGTTGTCGAGCAGGTCGTCCTGCAGATACGGGTTGCGGCGCACGACCCAGATGTCGCCGAGCACTTCATACAGCATCCGTGCCGAGCGGCCCGTGCGGCGCTCGGCGCGCAGTTCGTCGAGCACCGCCCACGCCTCTTCGCCGAGCAGGCGGATCACGATCTCGCGATCCGAGAAGGACGTGTAGTTGTAGGGAATCTCGCGCAAGCGGGGCGCGGGGTCGGCGGCGACGGCGGCGGCCGCGCCATGCGGATCGAAAACTTGTGGTGCGTTCATGTTCGGACGACTCGGAGGGCCGATATCCCGTGCACGGGCGTCGGCAAGCGCGTGGGCGCAATCTTGGGGAAATCTGTTCTGTTACCAGGCGCGCGGCTGTCCTTCATGGGGCCGGAGCGGGCGACTCGCCCCTCCTGGCCGGCGACAGGGCCTGGCGGCACTCGGGACCATCAGCACGATCGCGCGCGGCGCGCATGCCGTTCGGCCGCGGGGCTGGCTGCGCGCGGCGTCGGCTTCAACGGTGCGATCCGTGGGTGCCTCTGCATCTTCCGAATCCTTGATTCAAAACGGAATTCTAACCCATGATCGGGCAGCCCGTGACACGCCGGACAGGTCGTGGGGCTATCGCCGTGAGCCGCGCCGGGCGGGCTTCGGCGCAGTTTCGTCCGACCATTCGCCGTCCGTCCGGTCGGTAACCATGCGGTTAAACGGTAAAGAGCGCCGGCAAAATGCTGCGCCCGGCGGCGCGCATCCGCTGCCTGCACGCACACACGGCCGCCCGCAGCCGCCCGCCCGGCATGCCGCTTGCGTGCGGGCGGACCCTTGGCGCTATCATTGACCCTTTACCGTCTGCATCCGCACTGCACGCGAGCGCCCATGGCATCCCACGATTACCTGAAGAAAATCCTCACCGCGCGCGTCTACGACGTCGCGATCGAGACGGAACTCGAACCGGCCCGCAACCTGTCGGCCCGGCTGCGCAACGCCGTTTACCTGAAGCGCGAGGACAACCAGCCGGTGTTCTCGTTCAAGCTGCGCGGCGCGTACAACAAGATGGCGCACATTCCGACGGACGCGCTCGCGCGCGGCGTGATTACGGCGTCGGCCGGCAACCACGCGCAGGGCGTCGCATTCTCGGCGGCCCGGATGGGCGTCAAGGCCGTGATCGTCGTCCCGGTCACGACGCCGCAGGTGAAGGTCGACGCGGTGCGCGCGCACGGCGGCCCGAGCGTCGAGGTGATCCAGGCGGGCGAATCGTACAGCGATGCGTACGCGCACGCGGTCAAGGTCCAGCAGGAGCGCGACCTCACGTTCGTCCACCCGTTCGACGATCCGTACGTGATCGCCGGCCAAGGCACGATCGCGATGGAGATCCTGCGTCAGCACCAGGGTCCGATCCACGCGATCTTCGTGCCGATCGGCGGCGGCGGGCTCGCGTCCGGCGTCGCCGCGTACGTGAAGGCGGTGCGCCCGGAGATCAAGGTGATCGGCGTGCAGGCCGAGGATTCGTGCGCGATGGCGCAGTCGCTGGACGCGGGCGAGCGCATCGAGCTGAGCGAAGTCGGCCTGTTCGCGGACGGCACCGCGGTGAAGCTCGTCGGCGAGGAAACCTTCCGGCTGTGCCGCGAATTCCTCGACGGCGTCGTGACGGTCAACACCGACGCGCTATGCGCGGCGATCAAGGACGTGTTCCAGGACACGCGCAGCGTGCTCGAGCCGTCCGGCGCGCTCGCGGTCGCGGGGGCGAAGCTGTACGCGGAACGCGAAGGTATCGAAAACCAGACGCTCGTCGCGGTCACGTCCGGCGCGAACATGAATTTCGACCGGATGCGCTTCGTCGCCGAGCGCGCGGAGGTCGGCGAGGCGCGCGAAGCGGTGTTCGCGGTCACGATCCCCGAGGAACGCGGCAGCTTCAAGCGCTTCTGCTCGCTCGTCGGCGATCGCAACGTCACCGAGTTCAACTACCGGATCGCCGATGCGCAATCCGCGCACATCTTCGTCGGCGTGCAGATCAGGCGCCGCGGCGAATCGGCGGAGATCGCCGCGAACTTCGAGTCGCACGGCTTCAAGAGCGTCGACCTGACGCACGACGAGCTGTCGAAGGAACACATCCGCTACATGGTCGGCGGCCGCTCGCCGCTCGCGCTCGACGAGCGCCTGTTCCGCTTCGAATTCCCGGAACGGCCGGGCGCGCTGATGAAGTTCCTGTCGTCGATGGCGCCGGACTGGAACATCAGCCTGTTCCACTACCGCAACCAGGGCGCGGACTACAGCTCGATCCTCGTCGGGCTGCAGGTGCCGCAGGCCGATCGTGCCGAATTCGAACGCTTCCTCGCGGCGCTCGGCTATCCGTATGTCGAAGAGAGCGCCAACCCGGCTTACCGCCTCTTCCTGTCGTAAAGGCGTCACACGATGAATCCCGAACATTCCCCGCTCGGCAAGGCCACCGTCTACGCGGCGCAGTACGACGCGTCGCTGCTGTTCCCGATCCCGCGCGCCGGCGCGCGCGAGCAGCTCGGCATCACGTCGGCGCTGCCGTTCTTCGGCACCGACATCTGGAACGCGTACGAGCTGTCGTGGCTCAACGCGCGCGGCAAGCCGCAAGTCGCGATCGCGACGTTCTACGTGCCGGCCGAATCGCCGAACATCGTCGAATCGAAGTCGTTCAAGCTGTATCTCGGTTCGTTCGCGCAGTCGAAGTTCGACTCGGTCGACACGGTGCGCGACGTGCTGAAGCGCGACGTATCGGCCGCGTGCGGCGCGAGCGTATCGGTGCAGCTGGTGTCGGCGCACGATTTCCGCAAGCTGGAGATGGACGAGCTCGACGGGCTGTCGCTCGACCGGCTCGACCTCGACACCGACGTGTACGAACCCGACCCGTCGCTGCTGTCGGCGGCCGACGGCGAGAACGAGGCGCCGGTCGAAGAGACGCTCGTGTCCGACCTGCTGCGCTCGAACTGCCCGGTCACGGGGCAGCCCGACTGGGGCAGCGTGCAGATCCATTACGTCGGGCCGCAAATCGATCACGCGGGGCTGCTGCGCTACATCATCTCGTTCCGCAATCACACGGGCTTTCACGAGCAATGCGTCGAGCGGATCTTCCTCGACATCCTGCATGCGTGCAAACCGGTGAAGTTGGCGGTGTATGCGCGTTACACGCGCCGCGGCGGGCTCGACATCAACCCGTTCCGCACGAATTACAATCAGCCGATGCCGGATAACGCGCGGACGGCGCGGCAGTAAATGCGTGAGCTGGCGGACATTTCGGTCCGCCAACACTGCCCGCTTGCGGAAGGCGCGCTTCTCTAATTCGGTGCGAATACGTCGGCCCGGCACTTCGGACAATACAGGTAGATTGTTCGACCATCGGGCAGGGAAATGAAGCCTCGCCTTGCCTGGTCTATCCTCCATTTCGCCGCGCCACCACCTGCCAGACGCGCTTCGCCTTCGGCATAGCAACGCGCGGCGTCCAGGTCATGGCTGTACGCCCGTTCTGTTACGCGGTCCGCACGCTTGAAAAATGCGCTGACATCCGCACGCCGAAGCACGAACGTGCGACACATATCCGCCGTTTCGTCCCCGCTGATGTCAGCCGACCACGCACCGTTCCTGACGATTTCGACTGACTCCGGCACAACGGCGGGTGCCGCGCCGACAGGCGATACCCTATTGGGCAGCGTGCCCGCAGCCGCGCTGTAGCTGAGCGCGAGCGCCAACATCAAAACTGCGATCCGAATCACCATTGCACTCTCGCCGCCTCCGTCCGGTTCTTCCGCGATACTACCGGGTGACGGAAAACCTCTGTCACCGGAACACGTAGCGTTACCGAAAGGGCGTGGATAAGCCATCGCAACGAATCGTTCTGAGCAGCCGGCGCCGCGACGTAGGTTCGTCGATCAGGGTTGGGCTCATTCAGTGGCAGAGCTTCACCGACCAATTCCACGCCAATGCTGTCCGTATTGGACGGGTAACGGTCCGGGAGAGGTGGGCGCGCAAATTCGGACAGCAGGATAAGTGGGTCGTCCGGGGCCTGAGCCGGCGATAATGCCGACAAAGGAACCCGGAAGAT
>NZ_CADFEM010000038.1:0-7248 GCF_902833245.1 Burkholderia sp. BCC0398 | reverse complement strand
TCGTCCCATCGCCATGCTGACGTCTCCCGTTCCGTTGACGTCAACATGCTACGTGAACATAGACCGGTTAACAACGGAACAGGACACTAGGCATACTGCTTCCCTGCTCCATCACCGTGTCAATGCGCAGCCTTCCGATACAGCGCAACGTACCCCGCGAGCATCAGCAGCAGCGATCCGCTGACGCGGTTCAGCCACTTTTCCCCGGCCGCCTTCCATACGCGGACCGAATGCACGCCCAGCAGCGCGTAACCGGTCATGCCGATCGCGTCGATCGCGACGATCGTCGCCGCGAGAATCGCGTACTGCGGCGCGATCGCGTGCGACCGGTCGACGAACTGCGGCAGCAGCGCCGACATGAACAGGTAGTACTTCGGGTTGCTCATCGCGACGAAAAAGCTCTTCAGAAACGCGCTCCGGCGATCGGGCGTCGCAGGCACGCACGGCTGCGCAGCCGCGGCCCCGCCGCTCGATATCAGCATCCGGATGCCGACATACGCGAGCCACGCCGCGCCGAGCAGCTTCAGCGTCACGAACGCCGTTTCCGACGCGTCGAGCAGCACGCCGAGGCCGAACCCGACCAGCGCAACGAGCACGACGTCGGCGGTGACCGCGCCGAGCATACCGACCATCGCGTGACGCAGCCCGTAGCGCGAACCGTTGCTCATCGCGAGCAACACCGTCGGGCCGGGCGTCGCGACACCGACGGACAGGATCAGCGCAAAGGCGAGCAAGGCGGAGAGCGACATGGTGTGGCGTTCCTTTTGAAGAGTGCGATGCGGACGGGCGGCATGGAACCGATCGACCCGACAGACCGCAATCGGCACGCACGGTTTGTTACGACGAATGCGGACTTCGCATGATCGCATGTTCGTCCCGACGCCCGCTCGGCGGTTGTGCGCCGTCGCCGGTGAACGGCCCGCGGTTATCTCAAATAGTGGACTGATTCCTCCGTAAACGACAATGATTCTCGTTTACGTTAGACTCCGCCGCTCGATAAAAGCACGTCCGCGACAGTACGGACGCGTCACGCCGCCCGGATTCCGACTTGCCGCCCTGGGACGGATCATCGACCACACCGATTTGCGTCCCATGTCGACATTTTCGTTACCCGCCCGGCGTCTCACGCCGATTGCCTTCGGCATTGCGCTCGCCTGCGCCTTCCCGGCCGCCGCACACGCTCAGCAAGCGACTTCCGCCGCCAACACCGCGCCCGATGGCGCCGTGCTGCCGTCGATCAACGTGACCGGCGCGGCCGAGCCGCTGCCGGGCGATCTCGCGCCGACCTACGCCGGCGGCCAGGTCGCGCGCGGCGCGGATTTCGGCGTGCTCGGCCAGCAAAAGGCGAGCGACGTGCCGTTCAGCATGACCACCTACACGTCGAAACTGATCGAGGACCAGCAGGCGCGCACGCTCGCCGACGTGCTCGACAACGATCCGGCCGTGCGCAGCGCATCCGGCTACGGCAACTTCTCGCAGGTGTTCGTCATCCGCGGGTTCGCGCTCGCCGGCGACGACGTGTCGCTCAACGGCCTGTACGGCGTCACGCCGCGGCAGCTCGTCCAAACCGATGCGGTCGAGCGCGTCGACGTGTTCAAGGGCGCGAATGCTTTCCTGAACGGGGCATCGCCGAACGGCTCGGCAGTCGGCGGCGGCGTGAACCTCCAGCTGAAGCGCGCGGACGACAAGCCGCTCACGCGCGTCACCGTCGACGGCGCCACGTCCGGTTCGCTCGGCACGCATGTCGACATCGGCCGCCGCTTCGGCAGCGAAGGCCAGTTCGGCGTACGCGTGAACCAGTCGATCAGCGGCGGCGACACGGCCGTCGACGACGAGCGCCGCCGCGGCAACGTGACGGCGGTGTCGCTCGACTGGCGCGGCGACAGGCTGCGCCTGTCAGGGGACTTCCTGTATCAGCGGCAGCGGATCGACAACGGCCGCCCGATCGTGCTGGTCAGCGGCAATCAGTTGCCCGCCGTGCCGTCCGCGACGCACAACTATGCGCAGCCGTGGAGCTTCAGCGAACTCGAGGACACGGTCGGCATCGTGCGCGCCGAGTACGACTTCCTGCCCGCGTGGACGGCCTACGTATCGGCCGGCGCGCGCCATACGAACGAGCACGGCGACTACTACACGCCGACCTACTCGTCGTCCGGCACGACCGGCTCGCGCCTGAGCGTGCCGCACAAGGAAGATGCGCAGTCGGCCGAAGCCGGCGTGCGCGGCCGCTTCACGACCGGCCCCGTGTCGCACTTCGTGACGGCCGGCGCGTCGTTCATCCGCGTCGACAGCCAGTCCGCGTACACGCTGTCGAACGCGTTTCCGACGACGCTCTACGATCCGGCGCCGGTCGCGTTCCCGCCGACGGCCTACGCAGGCGGCGACATGAACGATCCGGGCACGGTCACGAAGAGCTGGCTGCGCAGCGTCGCGGTGTCCGATACGCTCGGCTTCCTCGACGATCGTGTGCTGTTCACGATCGGCGCACGCCGCCAGTCGATTTCGGTCGACAATTTCAGCTACACGGGCGCGGTCACGGGCGTCTACAGCGACGCGATCACGACGCCGGTATTCGGTCTCGTCGTGAAGCCGTGGCGCAACGTGTCGATCTTCGCGAACCGCAGCGAAGCGCTCGCCCAGGGCGAGATCGCACCGAACACCGCACGCAACGCTGGCCAGGCGCTGTCGCCGTACCGCTCGAAGCAATATGAAGCCGGCATCCGGTACGACACCGACAAGGTCGGCGCGTCGCTCGCGCTGTTCCAGATCGAGAAGCCGATGGCGTACACCGATCCGGCGACGAACCTGTTCGGCGCCGACGGCACCCAGCGCCACCGCGGCATCGAGACGGCCGTGTACGGCGAACCGTGGAAAGGCGTGCGGCTGATCGCGGGCGCGACGTACCTCAACGCGACGCTGCAGGACACGGCGGGCGGCGCGAACGACGGCCACCGGCCGATCGGCGTGCCGTCGTTCCTGCTCAACGCGGGCGCCGAATACGACGTACCGATGCTGAACGGGCTTACGCTGACCGCGCGCTGGATCCACACCGGGCCGCAGTACCTGGACGTCGCGAACACGATGTCGATCCACGCGTGGGACCGCGTCGACCTCGGCGCCCGTTACGCGACGGAGGTGTTCGGCAAGAAGACGACGTTCCGCGCGACCGTTCGCAACGTCGCGAACAAGTCGTACTGGTCGTCGACGATCGGCGGATACCTGACGCAGGGCGATCCGCGCTCGGTGTGGCTGTCGATGACGACGGATTTCTGACGAACGCCGAAGGGAGTGGCGGGCTGCCGCCAGAGTTTGCTATACTCTCGGTCTTCCGGAGAGATGGATGAGTGGTTTAAGTCGCACGCCTGGAAAGCGTGTATAGGTTAATCGCCTATCGGGGGTTCGAATCCCCCTCTCTCCGCCAGGATTCAAATGCCCGCGCCAGCGGGCATTTTCGTTTCCGGAGAGAAGCAAGCCGACAATTCGGCTTGCGCGGGGGATTCGAAGGGATTCGCTTGCAAGCGAATCCGCGGCCCGCGCTTGTGTGGGCGAATCCCCCTCTCTCCGCCAGAATCCATGAAGCCCCCTGATTTCCCGAGAAATCAGGGGGCTTTTCATTTGGGCGTCGACACGCGATGCCTCATCGGCCCCCCTCACGGATGCCGAATGTAATCCACCAACGCCCGCGTATACTCATCCGGCCGCTTGTCACACAAACTCACCACGATCGCCACCGCGAACCCCGCCGGCACACCGAACACGCCTGAGCTGATCGGCTCGATCCCGAACCACGTACGCCCGGCGAACCCCGTCAGCTGCGTGAAGAACGGATAAGTCGACACGATGTAATACACGCACACCGCCAACCCCGTCACCATCCCGGCAATCGCGCCACGCGTCGTCGTGCGCTTCCAGAACACGCCCAGCACCAGCGCCGGAAAGAAGCTCGACGCCGCCAGCGAAAATGCCGCCCCGACGAGAAACAGAATTTTCCCGGTATTGAGCGACGCGACATACGACGCGAACAGCGCCACCCCCAGCAGCAGCACCTTCGAGATCGTCACGCGCCGCTGGCTCGACGCATCGGGCGCGACCATGCAGTAATAGACATCGTGCGACAGCGCGTTCGCGATCGTCAGCAACAACCCGTCCGCAGTCGACAGCGCCGCGGCCAGCGCACCGGCCGCGATCAGCCCCGACACGACATACGGCAGCCCCGCGATCTCCGGCGCGGCCAGCACGACCATGTCCGGCTGCATCTGGATTTCCGACCAGTGCACGATACCGTCGCGAATCACCTCGACGACGCTGATCAGGTCGGGTTCGAAGTGATGCCACTGCGTGATCCAGGCCGGCAATTCGGCGAACGGTCGCCCGACGAGATTCGCGAGGATCTCGTACTTGATCAGCACCGCGAGCACCGGCACGCTCAGGTAGAACAGCGCGATGAAGAACAGCGTCCAGCCGACCGACCGCCGCGCCGACGCGACCGACGTGGTCGTGTTGTAGCGCGTCAGGATGTGCGGCAGGCTCGCGGTGCCGAGCGACAGGCACAGCAGCAGCGCGAGGAAGTTCCGCTCGCGCGGCTTGCGTTCGTCCTCGCTCGCGGCCGGAAACGGCTCGTGCATCGGCACGGGCGGTTCGGCACGCGCCAGCAGGTCGTCACGCGCCTGCGTCCACGCCACGCGCGCCGCCGCCGGATCGCGCGGAAAATCGGCCAACTCGCGCTCGCGCCGGCTGATCTCGCGCAGCGGCCCGTTATGGCGCCGCAGATCCGCAAGCTGGTCGACGAGATGCCGGCGCGCATCCGCATAGGACGCCGGCAACCGGTCGAGCCGCGTCTGGATAGCCGTGGCCTGCCGGCGGTATGCATCGCGCACCTGCTGCTCGTCGCGCGCGTCGCGCACCTGCGCCTCGCGCGCCGCGACGCGCTCCATCAGCTTGCCGTAATTGAACTGCGGCACCGGGCCGAGCCCGTTCTTCATCGCGATCAGCGATACCGGAATCAGGATCGCGCTGATCAGGATGATGTACTGCGCGACCTGGGTCCACGTGACCGCGCGCATCCCGCCGAGAAACGAGCACACGAGAATGCCCGCGAGCCCGCAGAAGATACCGATCGCGAAATCGACGCCGATGAAGCGCGTCGCGATCAGGCCGATCCCCTGGATCTGCGCAACCAGGTACACGAACGAACACAGGATCGCCGCGCCGGCCGCGAGCGCGCGCACGGCCGTGCTCGAGAAGCGCGTGCCGAGAAAATCGGGAATCGTGTAGCGCGCGAGCTTGCGCACATACGGCGCGAGCAGGAACGCGACGAGGCAGAACCCGCCGGTCCAGCCCATCACGTACGCGAGCGCGTCGTAACCGGTGGCATAGAGCGAGCCGGCCAGCCCGATGAATGACGCGGCCGACAGCCAGTCGGCCGCCGTCGCCATCCCGTTGAACGCGGACGGCACGCGCCGCCCGGCCACGTAGTACTCGACCAGATCGGACGTGCGCGACAACAACCCGATCACCGCATACACGGCGATCGGCACGAACAGGAACACGTAGCCGATCCACACGCCCGAGCCCGTCGCGCGCTCGATCCGCCACATCAGCAGCACGAAGCCGAGAAATCCGAGCGTGTAGAGCGCGTATGCGCGTATCAGTCGACGCGTCAGCATGAATCAGCGCCCGCCGTTCGCGTGGCCGGCGCGCGCCGCATGCTCGTCGTACGCGCGGCGCAGCGTGCGGTCCGCGCGTTGCATCAACCCGATGTAGACGACGAGCAGCACGAGATACACGAGAATCGCGCCCTGCGCGCCGACATAGAACGGCAGGCTGAAGCCGGCGAAGCGAATCCCGGCGAGTGCGGGCCCGAAGAACGGCACGATGAACGACACCGCGAAGCCGATCACCATCAGCACCGCGATCAGTGCGACGTTGAAGCGCCAATAGCGCGCATGCGCACGCGCGAGCGGTACGGGAACGGGAGGTGGCGCGGCAGGCGCCGAACGGGTCGGAACGGTCATGCCGTTATGTAGCAAAAAGCCCCTGCGCGGGCAATCGGGATTGCCGCGCAGGGGCTCACGCGCGTGACGCGCAACCGGCAGGCGTTCAGCGCACTTCGGTGAGCTGCTCGAGGATGGCCGGATTCTCGAGCGTGGACGTATCCTGCGTGATCGCCTCGCCCTTCGCGAGCGAGCGCAGCAGGCGCCGCATGATCTTGCCCGAGCGCGTCTTCGGCAGGTTGTCGCCGAAGCGGATGTCCTTCGGCTTCGCGATCGGCCCGATCTGCTTGCCGACCCAGTCGCGCAGCGTCTTCGCGAGCGCCGCCGCTTCGTCGCCTTCCGGGCGCGAACGCTTCAGCACCACGAACGCCACGACCGCCTCGCCCGTCGTATCGTCCGGACGGCCGACCACCGCCGCTTCGGCAACCAGTTCATGCGATACGAGCGCCGACTCGATCTCCATCGTGCCGAGCCGGTGGCCCGACACGTTCAGCACGTCGTCGATCCGGCCCATGATCGTGAAGTAGCCGGTCTCCTTGTCGCGCACGGTGCCGTCGCCGGCCAGATAGAGCGTGCCGCCGAGCTCTTCCGGGTAATAGCTCTTCTTGAAGCGCTCCGGGTCGCCCCAGATCGTCCGGATCATCGCGGGCCACGGCCGCTTGACGACGAGAATCCCGCCTTGCCCGTTCGGCACGTCCTGGCCCGTCTCGTCGACCACCGCGGCCATGATGCCCGGCAGCGGCAGCGTGCACGAACCCGGCACGGTCGGCGTCGCGCCCGGCAGCGGCGTGATCATGTGGCCGCCGGTTTCGGTCTGCCACCACGTGTCGACGATCGGGCAGCGCTCGTGGCCGACGTGCTTGTGGTACCACATCCACGCTTCCGGATTGATCGGCTCGCCGACCGTGCCGATGATGCGCAGGCTCGACAGGTCATAGCTCTTCGGGTGGACCTTGTCGTCGGCCTCGGCCGCCTTGATCAGCGAACGGATCGCGGTCGGCGCGGTGTAGAACACCGTGACCTTGTGATCGCCGATCATCTTCCAGAAGCGGCCGGCGTCCGGATACGTCGGCACGCCCTCGAACACGACCTGCGTGCCGCCGCATGCGAGCGGGCCGTAGGTGATGTACGTGTGGCCCGTGACCCAGCCGATGTCGGCCGTACACCAGAACACGTCGTCGGGTTTCCAGTCGAAGGTCCACTTCATCGTCTGCGCGGCCCACAGCAGGTAGCCGCCCGTGCTGTGCTGCACGCC
>NZ_CADFEM010000037.1:0-14130 GCF_902833245.1 Burkholderia sp. BCC0398 | reverse complement strand
CCTTCGGTCGTCCCATCGCCATGCTGACGTCTCCCGTTCCGTTGACGTCAACATGCTACGTGAACATAGACCGGTTAACAACGGAACAGGACACTAGGCGGGGAGGGCACCGCAATGGAAGCAATCTCCTACGAACGCGCGACCGACGTCGCCGGCGCCGTGCGCGCGGCGCAGCGGCCCGGCGCGGCCTTCATCGGCGGCGGCACGAACCTGCTGGACCTGATGAAGGGCGGCGTCGCGCGGCCCGTCACGCTCATCGACATCACGCGGATCGCGGGCCTCGATACGGTCGATGCGCTGCCCGGCGGCGGCGTGCGCATCGGTGCGCTCGTGCGCAACAGCGATGCGGCCGATCATCCGCGCGTGCGCGCCGACTATCCGCTGCTGTCGCAGGCGCTGCTCGCTGGCGCGTCCGCGCAATTGCGCAACATGGCGACCGTCGGCGGCAACCTGATGCAGCGCACGCGCTGCCCGTATTTCTACGACCCCGCGTTCGCGCAATGCAACAAGCGCGAGCCGGGCAGCGGCTGCGCGGCGATCGGCGGCCACAACCGGATGCACGCGATCCTCGGTGCGAGCCCGCAGTGCGTGGCGGTGAACCCGTCGGACATGAGCGTCGCGCTCGCCGCGCTCGATGCGGTCGTGCAGGTGAGCGGCCCGCGCGGTGCACGGCAGATTCCGATCGCCTCGTTTCACCGCTTGCCGGGCGATCGTCCCGATCTCGACACGACGCTCGAACCGGGCGAGCTGATCACCGCGGTGGACTTGCCGCCGCCGCGCTTTGCCGACCATGCGCACTATCTGAAGGTGCGCGATCGCGCGAGCTACGCGTTCGCGCTGGTGTCGGTCGCGGCCGCCCTGCGGATGGAGGGCCCGCGCGTCGCCGACGCGCGAATCGCGCTCGGCGGCGTCGCGCACAAGCCGTTGCGTGCAACGGAAGCGGAAGCGCATCTCGTTGGCCGCACGCCGACCGACGCGACGCTGCGCGAGGCGGCCGCGCTGGCATTGCGCGATGCGCGTCCGCTCGACGGCAATGGCTTCAAGGTCGCGCTCGCGCAGCGGGCGATCGTCCGTGCGGTCGAAACGGCAGCCGCCATGACGGGAGGTGCCGCATGAACACGATGACGGGACAGCCGCTCGACCGTGTCGACGGTGTACTGAAGGTGACGGGCGGCGCGCACTACGCGGCCGAATTCTCCGATACGCGGCTCGCGCACGCGGTGCTCGTCACGAGCACGATCGCATCCGGCAGGATCGAGTCGATCGATGCGGCGCGCGCCCGCGCGATGCCGGGCGTGCTGATCGTGATCACGCACGAGAACGCGATGCGGCTGCCCAACGGCGGCCGGCCGCCGCTGTCGCCGCCGGCCGGGCGCCGCCTCACGTTGCTGCAGGACGACACGGTGCGCTACAGCAACGAACCCGTCGCGGTCGTCGTCGCCGAAACGCTCGAGCAGGCGACCGACGCCGCCCATGCCGTGCAGGTGCGCTATCGCGCGACCGATGCCGTCGCGGATTTCGCGCACGCGAAGCGCGGCGCGCGCATGCCGCCGAAGCAGCAGGGCCGCGCGATGGATACGCAGCGCGGGGACGTCGATGCAGGCCTGCGCGAAGGCGCGGTGCACATCGACGCGACCTATACGACGCCGATGCAGCACCACAACCCGATCGAGCCGCACGCGACGATGGCGCGCTGGGACGGCCCGACGCTCACGCTGCACGATGCGACGCAGGGCGTGTCGGGCGCGAGCACGGCGGTGGCCGCCGTGTTCGGCATCGCACCGGAACACGTGCGCGTGATTTCGCCGTTTCTCGGCGGCGGCTTCGGCTGCAAGGGCTCGTCGTGGTCGCACGTGTCGTTGTGCGCGATGGCCGCGAAGCAGGTCGGGCGCCCGGTTCGCCTCGCATTGACGCGGCCGCAGATGTTCGGCTCGGTCGGCGGGCGGCCGTTCACCGAACAGCGCATCGTGCTGGCCGCTCGCCAGGACGGCACGTTGACGGCGATGCGCCACGACACGATCGCCACCACGTCGACGTTCGAGGACTGGATGGAAATGTGCGGGATGCCGTCGCGGATCATGTACGCGGTGCCGAACCACGCGACCACGCACCGGATTGTGCCGCTGAACGTCGGCACGCCGACGTTCATGCGCGCGCCCGGCGAGGCGTCGGGCTCGTTCGCGCTCGAATCGGCGATGGACGAGCTCGCGTGGCAACTCGGCATGGACCCTGTCGCGCTGCGGCTCGCGAATTACGCGGCGGTCGACCCGCAGGACGGCAAGCCGTGGTCGAGCAACAAGCTGCGCGAATGCTACGAGGTCGGCGCGCGGCGCTTCGGCTGGTCGCGCCGCACCGGCGCGCCGCGCACGCTGCGCGACGGCGACACGCTGATCGGCCTCGGGATGGCGGCCGCCACGTATCCGGCGAACCGCAGCGAAGCGTCGGCGCGGGCGCGCATCCTGCCGGACGGCACGGCCGAGGTCGCGTCGGGCACGCAGGACATCGGCACCGGCACCTATACGGTGATGACGCAAGTCGCGGCCGACGCGCTCGGTTTCGCGCCGCAGAACGTGCGCTTCGCGCTCGGCGACTCGAGCCTGCCGCGCGCGCCGGTATCGGGCGGCTCGCAGTCGGCGGCGAGCGTGGCGCCCGCCGTGCGCGAGGCCGCGCTGCAGGCGCGCGCGAAGCTGATCGCGCTGGCGATCGCCGATCCGGGTTCGCCGCTGCACGGCGCCGCGGCCGATGACGTGACGGTCGACAACGGCTGGGTCGTGCATCGCGGCGAGCCGTCGCGGCGCGATCCGGCCGCGGCGGTGATCGCGCGTGCGGGCGGCCGGCCGATCGACGCGCAGGCGACGACGAAGCCGGGCGACGAGAAGTCGCGTTATGCATCCCATTCGTTCGGCGCGGTGTTTGCCGAAGTGCACGTCGACGCCGAACTCGGCACGATTCGCGTACCGCGCATCGTCGGCGTGTACAGCGTCGGCCGCCTGCTCAACGCGAAAACGGCACGCAGCCAGCTGATCGGCGGGATGGTGTGGGGGCTCGGCACCGCGCTCGAGGAGGGTTCGCATCTCGACGTGCGGCACGGCCGCTTCACGAACGCGAATCTCGCCGAATATCACGTGCCCGTGAACGCGGACATCGGCGAGCTCGACGTGAGTTTCGTCGACGAAAACGACACGCATTTCAATCCGCTCGGCATTCGCGGCATCGGCGAGATCGGCATCACCGGCGTGCCGGCCGCGATCGCCAATGCGGTCTATCACGCGACCGGCGTGCGGGTGCGCGACCTGCCGATCACGCTCGACAAGGTGGCGATGCCGATGCGCGCGTGAGCGTCGGCGTCAGCGCCGCGGCGTCCTGCGCCGCACTTCGCCGCGCAGCCAGTCGAGCCACGTGCGGATCGCCGCTTCCTGAGGATGGTCGGGGCGCCACACGACGTAGTGCGCGTACACGTCGGCGATGCGCACCGTCGACACGCGCACGAGCGCGCCGTTCGCGAGTTCGGGCTCGATCAGCGAGCGGCGCGCGAGGGCGACGCCGCGGCCTTGCAGCGCGGCGTCGATCAGCGCGTTCGCATCGGTGAAGCGCGGTGCGCGCGCAGATTCGGTGAGGTCGAGCCGCGCGGCCTGGAACCACGGTTCCCACGGCTGCGCGGGATGGCGCAGCAGCGTCGCGCGCACGAGGTCGGCCGGCGTGCGCGGGGCGACGCCGTCGCGATTGCGGTACGCGGGGCTCGCGACCGGAAAGATCGTCTCGTTCATCAGCTTCTCGGCGACGACGCCGGGCCACGTGCCGGGCCCGTAGCGCAGCGCGACGTCGATGCGGTCGCGCTTGCGCAGCGGCGCGAGCGCGACGTTCGGATGCAGCACGATCGCGATGTGCGGGTGTGCCGCCGAGAAGCGCGGCAGGCGCGGCGCGAGCCAGCGCTCGGCGACGCTCGGCAGCACGCTCACGTTCAGCGTCACGTCGCAGGTGCGCGGGCGGCGCACCGCCAGCGTCGGCTCGAACGCGCGTTCGAGCACGCTCAGGCCCTGGCGAACCTGCAATGCGAGCGCGTGCGCGGCATGCGTCGGCGTCGCGCCGTTGCGTTCGCGCGTGAATAGCGGATAGCCGAGCTGCGCCTCGAGCGCGCGGATGTGCTGGCTGACCGCGCCTTGCGTGAGCGCGAGCTCGTCGGCCGCGCGCGTGAAGCTCTGCAGCCGCACGGCGGCTTCGAACGCGCGCAGCGTCTGCAGCGGAGGGAGGTGGATGCGTCGCATGCGGGTATTAGTAACACTAATGTCCGAGCACGACAATTCATCGTTTGTCGCGCATCGGCATGCGTTCCTACACTCGGTTCCGTCTTCCACAGCCCGTCACGCCAAGCCGCCATGAACGCCTATCGTCTCTATCTTTCGCCGGGCGCCTGCTCGCTCGCCGCCCACATCGCGCTGGAGGAAACCGGCGCGCCGTTCGACGTCGAAATCGTCTCGGTGAAGGAGCGGCAGAACCTCGACGCGCGCTATCTCGCGATCAATCCGAAGGCGCGCGTACCCGTGCTCGCGATTCCGGGCGAGCCGCGCGTGCTGACCGAAACGCCGGCGATCCTCACGTATCTCGCACGCCGCTATCCGGACGCGCAATTGCTGCCGCTCGGCGATCCGCTGCGCGAGGCGCGGTGCCACGAATGGCTCGCCTGGCTGGTCGGCTGGGTGCACGGCGTCGGCTACGGCGCGCTGTGGCGGCCCGGTCGCTTCATCGACGATCCGGCGCTGCACGGCGCGGTCAGCGCGCACGGACGCAGCACGATCGACGCCGCGAACGCGTCGATCGAAGCTCTGCTGGCCGACGGCCGCACGTGGGCCGAGCCGGGTGCGCATTCGATCGTCGATCCGTTCCTGCTCGTGCTGTATCGCTGGGGCGTCGCGATCGGGCTCGACATGACGCGGCATCCCGCATGGACCGTGCATGCACAGCGCGAGGCCGAACGGCCGGCCGCGCGGCGTGCGCTGGCGCGCGAGGCGGTTTGACACGGCGGCGCGGCCGTTCCGTGCGGCGGTTCGTTCGGACCGCGAAGTTCGGACGTGTCCAATTGTCATGTCGCGCCCAATTCTATTGAATGAGAAGCATTCTCATCAATGGAATGGAGTGAACATGAGCCGTTGTATCCAGTCGAGCGCGACGCCGCCGCGCCGCGCGACCGCATCCGTCGCGTTCGCGATGATGACCTGTGCGGCCGCGCCGGCCTGCGCGGAGGAAGGCGAGCCGCGCCGCGCGCCGCATCTGGACCCGATCGTCGTGCACGGCGCGCGCGACGCCGGGTCGCGCGTCGACCGGTCGGGTTCCGCCAAATATGCGACGCCGCTGCTCGACGTGCCGCAGACGATCACCGTCGTCCCGCGCGCGGTGCTCGACGAACAGCAGGCGCTGAGCTTGCGCGAGGCGCTGTCGAACGTCGCGGGCATCACGTTCAACGCCGGCGAGGGCGGCGGCGGGTCGGGCGATATGTTCAATATCCGTGGTTTCGGCGCGAACGCGAACCTGCAGCTCGACGGGCTGCGCGACAGCGCGCAGAACAATCGCAGCGACCTGTTCAACGTCGAGGCGGTCGAGGTGATCAAGGGGCCGAATTCGGTGTTCGGCGGCGCGGGCACGACGGGCGGCTCGGTGAACCTGGTCAGCAAGACACCGAAGGCCGGCGCGTTCACCGAGGCCGGCACGATGCTCGGCACGTCGGACTACCGCCGCGTGACGCTCGATGCGAACCGGCCGCTGCCCGGCACCGACGGCCGCGCGGCGTTCCGCCTGAATGCGATGGCGCACGTCAACGACGTGCCCGGCCGCGACGACATCCGCAAGCGGCGCTGGGGCATCGCGCCGTCGCTCGCGTTCGGTCTCGGCACGCCGACCCGCGTCACGCTCGGCTATTTCCACCAGTACGACAACAACCTGCCCGACTACGGGCTGCCGGCGCACAACGGCCAGGTGCTGGCCGGCGTGTCGCGCGACCGCTATTTCGGCTGGCGCAATCTCGACCGCGAACGCATCACGTCGGATACGTTCACCGTGAAGGCCGAACACGACGTGTCGTCCGGCCTGAAGGTGCAGAACCTGAGCCGCTATGCGCACCTGAATCGCGACACGGTGATTTCGGCGTCGCACGTGAACCTGCAGGGCCTGCCGCCGGGGCGCTACAAGCCGGCCGGGCCGCAGGGCTATGGCCGCGATGCGTCGACCGCGATGTGGGCGAACCAGACGAACGTCACCAGCGCGTTCTCGACGTTCGGCATCGGGCATACGCTGGTCACGGGCTTCGAGATTTCGCGCGAGACGTACGGCCGCACGACCTATTCGTACGGGCTCAACCGCTTCTACCCGGCCGACGGCTTCGCGCTCGCCGCGCCGCCCGGCGTGTGGCGCGGCCCGGCGCAGCGCCAGGACAGCGCGCGCAACGACACAGCGCTGGTCGTGAAGGCGCTGTACGCGTTCGACACGATCTCGGTGGGCCGCTACTGGGACATCGACGTCGGGCTGCGGCACGACTGGGTCGACGGCCGGTCGGAAGGCACCGCGGCCGGCAAGCCCACCGAGCGCGCGGATACGGCCGATCGGCATCTGAGCACGCGCGCGGGGCTCGTGTTCAAGCCGACCGACAACGGTCGCGCGTATTTCGCGTACGGGACGTCGTTCAACCCGTCCGCCGAATTCCTCGTGACCACCGGCTCCGGCGTGAGCGCGGCGACCGGCGCGCTCGCGCCCGAGAAAAACGAGAGCTTCGAACTCGGTGCGAAATGGGAGGGGCTCGCGGGCATCGCGCTGAACGGCGCGCTGTTCCAGACCGAAAAGAAGAACGCGCGCGAACGAATGGCCGACGGCAGCTATGCGCTCGTGGGCCGGCAACGCGTGCGCGGCGTCGAGCTCGGCGCCGCCGGCAAGGTGACGCCGCGCTGGGACGTGTTCGCGAACTACACGTACCTCGCGAGCGTGACGCTCAGCTCGCCGTCGTCGCCGCGGCGCGACGGGCAGGCGCTCGGCAACACGCCGCGGCACGCGTTCAACGTGTGGACGACCTATCGGTTGCCGGCGGGCTGGACGCTCGGCTACGGTTCGCACTTCGTCGGCCGGCGCAACGTGACGTCGCAGGGCGACGGCAAGCTCGGCGCGTACTGGGTGCACAACCTGATGGCGAGCTACGACGTGAGCCGCCGGCTGCGCATCCAGCTGAACGTCGACAATCTGTTCGATCGCGCGTACGTCGAACGCGTGCGGCAGGTGTCGGGCAGCGAATCGCGGTCATCGGCGGTCGAGTTCGGCGACGGCCGTTCGGCGATGCTGTCGGCCGTGTACAAGTTCTGACCGCACCGCGCGCCGTCGGCCGCCGCGCGCGCCCGTCAGCGCGCGAACAGCGGGTAGGTCGCGGCGGCGATCAACGCCGCGGCGAGCCACACCACGCTCCAAGAAGTCGCGGCGAGCAGCGGCGGAATCGCGAGCGGCGTCGCGAACAGGCCGAGGTAGACGACCGTGTTGGCCATCCCGAGCGCGGTGCCCGCGTGGTTCGCACCCGCGAGCGTCGCGAGCTCGGTGTACGCGACGCCGTGCCATGCCGACACGCACACGCCGGCGAACACGAGAATCGCGACGATCGCGGCGAGCGGCACATGCGGGCTGCCGGCCGTCGCGGCCGCGAGCAACGTGAACGACCCGGCCGCGACGAACACGGAACCGCGCAGGTACGCGCGCCGGTTGCCGTGCCGGTCGGTATGGCGGCCGCTCCAGACGCGCATCACCATCGCGCCGAGCTGCAGTGCGACCATCGCCGTGCTGATACCGGCGAGGCCGAGCCGGCCGAAGTCGTGCAAGAACACCGTCGCGAACGTGAGCACCGCGAACTGCGGCGCGCACAGCAGGCCGATGCCGAGCACGATGCGCCACACCGGGCCGCTCGCGAGCGGGTTGCGCGCGTGGCCGGCGGGCTGCGGCTGTGGCACGGCGAGCGGCGTGGCTAGGGACGTGGCGACGTGCGCCGGGGCTGGCGCGGCGGGCGGCTCGTGCAGCCAGCGCCAGGTGAGCGCCGCCGATCCCGCGCACAGCAGCATCAGCGCACCGAACACCGCGGCGAAGCCGGCATGCGACGCGAGCGACGGCAGCAGCGCCGCACCGAGGCCGCCGCCGAGCGGCACGGCCGTCTGGCGGATACTCATCGCGAGCCCGCGTTCGCGCTCGCCGAACCAGCGCATCACCGCGCGCCCGCTCGACCCGTTCACGCTGCCGCCGAGCAGCCCGACGCAGCCCATGGCCGCGACGACCCGCATCAGCGGCGGCACCGCGTGCGCGGTCGGGGCGATCGTGCACATCATCAGCGCGAGCATCGCGGCCGTCGCGACGAGCCCGGTCAGCAGCACGCGGCGATCGCCGAAGCGGTCGGCGGCGATGCCCCACGGCAGCTCGGACAGCGCGACGCCGAAGCCGAGCGCGCCAAGCACGAGGCCGAGTGCGCCGTTGTCGAGGTGGTAGGCCGAGCGCATCCAGACGGCCGTGGTCGGAATGCCGGCCGCGGCAGCCGAAAAGCTCAGGTTCGCGGCGACGCCGGCGCCCAGCACGCGCCAGCGATGGGCCGGCCCGCGCACGTCGCGGGCAGTCGAAGAGGGGGAAGCGATGCACGAGGTATCCATGACGGAGGCCCGATTCGAAGTTGACGTCCACAGTCTGGCGGCCTACATTCATCCTGAAAATCGGAAAGTTTTTGATGAATCGTTCGATAAATCAGGATGATTGAGATGCCCGAACACGACATTGCGCGCGACGGCGGCGAGCCGCTCGCGGGCGCCGACGCGGCGCTGGCGCGGCCCAACTTCGACGTCGCGGCGTTGCGCAGCCTCGTCGCGGGCGTGGATCTCGGCAGTTTCGCGAAGGCGGCCGACCGCGTCGCGCGCTCGTCGTCGGCGGTGAGTGCGCAGATCCGCAAGCTCGAGGAGCAGGCCGGCACGCCGCTGTTCGTGAAAGCCGGGCGCGGGCTCGCGCTGACCGACGCCGGCGACGCGATGCTGCGCTACGCGCGGCGGATGATCGAGCTGAACGACGAGGCGGCCGCGGCCGTGCGCGGCGTGAAGCTCGACGGCTGGGTACGGGTGGGGCTGCAGGAGGATTTCGGCGAGGCGATCCTGCCGGACGTGCTCGGGCGGTTCGCGCGCGCGCATCCGAAGGTGAAGATCGAGGCGCGCGTGGCGCGCAATGCCGACCTGCTCGACCGGCTCGATGCGAACCAGCTCGATCTGGCGCTCGTGTGGGGCGATCCGGCGTCGGCGGCGCTCGTGTCGCGGGCGGGGATCGACGGCGAAGCGATCGCGCACGTGCCGATGCAATGGATCGGCGCGGTGGCGGGCGGGGGTGTCGGGATGCCGGATGGCGGCGGGGATGCGGGTGGGGAGGGCGGTGTCGGCGAAGCGGGCGGTCGTGCGGTGCGGGGGACGGACGAGCCGTTGCCGCTCGTCGTGTTCGACCGGCCGTGCCGGTTCTTCGGCGCGGCGACCGATGCGCTCGACCGCACCGGCGTGCCGTGGCGCGTCGCGTTCACGACGCCGAGCCTGGCCGGGCTATGGGCGGCCGCGGCGGCCGGCCTCGGGCTGACGGTGCGCTCGCATTACGGGCTGCCCGCGTCGGTGCGCGTGCTGGATGCCGCGTCGTGCGGGCTGCCGGCGCTGCCGAGCTTGCCGCTGATCCTGCTGCGACGCACGTCGGCGGCGACGCCGACGGTCGAGCGGCTCGCGCGGATCGTGACGCAGGCGGTGCGGGGAGCGACGGAGCAGGCGCTTGCCGCGTGATTCCTATGCCGCGGCGGCGTCCGGCTCGATCGCCTCGAGCCCCGCACAGAGCTTCTCCAACCGCGCCCGCAACGCGTCGCTCGCCGGCACGAACGGCAGCCGCAACCCGTCCTCGCACCATCCTTGCGCGGCGAGCACGGCCTTCACCGGCGCCGGGTTCGGTTCCGCGAACAGCGCCGCGACGAGCGGCTGCAGCGCGACCGACAGGCGCCGCGCGTCGGCGAGCCGCCCGTCGCGCAGCCACGCGTGAATCCGCACATGCCATTCGGGCAGCACGTGCGCGCTGCTCGCGATCGCGCCGTGCGCGCCCGCGCACATCGCCGCGAAGTTCTGGTTGTCGTCGCCGGACAGGATCGCGAGCGGCGTGTCGTGTACCAGCCGGCTCATCCGGTCGAGCGTGCCGCCGCATTCCTTGATGCCCGCGACGCGCGGATCGCGGGCGAGCGCCTGCAGCGTGTCCAGTTCGACGTTCACGCCGGTGCGGTACGGGATGTTGTAGACGAGCACCGGCAGGTCGGCCGCGTCGACGATCGCTTCGACATGGCGGCGGATGCCGTCCTGCGTCGGCCGCACGTAGACGGGTGGCGTGACGAGCAGCCCGTCGGGCCGCAACGCCGCGAGTTCGCGCGCGCGGGCGGCCGCGAAATGCGTCGCGCTCGCGGTCAGCCCGACGACGATCGGCAGCCCGGGCGCCGCGTCGCGCAGCGTCGCGAACACCGCGTCCTGTTCGCGCGCGTCGAGCAGCACGCCTTCACCGGTCGTCGCACCCGCGACGAAGCCCGCGATGCCTGCGGCCGCATAGTGGCGCGCGAGTCGCGCGAGCGCGGCATGGTCGACTTCGCCGTGGTGGAACGGCGTGATGATCGGCAGCCAGATACCTTCGAAACGTGTGTTCATGCAAAGCCTCATGGTGGAAACGGAGTGGGAAGGAACCGTTCCGCCGGCGGAGTGCCGGAGCGAGGCGTGCGAGCAAGGAGAAAGAAACGACCTGCGGGCATCCCGTCCGGCATTCGCCTGACGGGACGCGACGTCCCCGTCAGTCGAGGAGTCGTTTTTTCAGTTTCAGCCCGGCCGCGCGCGCACCTGCCGCGACGGCGGCGAGGATCGAGGGCGAGCGCAGGAAAGCGGACATGGATGAACCGTGAGTGGGCTGAGCGGCGATCTTAACACCGGGGCGGCGGCGCGCGCGAGCCCCGGCCGTCGTTTAGCATGTTTCGAGATTTGCTTTCCACGACTGATTGGAAGGCGCGCCGCGGCCGGCCGCTAGAATGCCCGCTTACGTTTCGATGACAGCGCGTACGCGGGCGGTCACGCACATTCACCACCACTGGAAACGGGGCATATCACGATGGCAAGCATCAAGGGGATCGGTCGCTGGCTGCACACGGGCGCGGCGGCGGCGCTGGTCGTGGCGGCGACGGCCGCGCACGCGGACACGTCGATCCTGAACGTGTCGTACGACGTGACGCGCGAGCTGTACAAGGACATCAACGCGAGCTTTGCCGCGGCCTACAAGCAGAAGACCGGCGAGACGGTCACGATCAAGCAGTCGCACGGCGCGTCGAGCGCGCAGGCGCTGTCGGTATTGCAGGGGCTGCAGGCCGACGTCGTGACGATGAACCAGCCGAACGACATCGACCTGCTCGCAGAGCGCGGCCAGCTGCTGCCGAAGGACTGGCGCGCGCGTTTCCCGGACAACAGCTCGCCGTACTCGACGACGATGGTGTTCCTCGTGCGCAAGGGCAACCCGAAGGCGATCAAGGACTGGAGCGATCTCGCGAAGCCGGGCGTGCAGGTGATCATCGCGAACCCGAAGACGTCGGGCAACGGCCGCTATGCGTATCTCGCCGCGTGGGGCTTCCAGAAGCAGAAGGGCGCGACCGACCCGCAGGCGCTCGACTTCGAGAAGGCGATCTTCCGCAACGTGCCGGTGCTCGATTCGGGCGGCCGCGGCGCGACGACGACGTTCACGCAGCGCGGCATCGGCGACGTGCTCGTCACGTTCGAGAACGAAGTCGCGCTGATGGACACGGGCGCATCGGGCGCGCAGTTCGACGCCGTGTATCCGTCGGCGAGCATCCTCGCGGAGCCGCCCGTCGCGGTCGTCGACAAGGTGGTCGACAAGAAAGGCACGCGCAAGGTCGCGCAGGCGTATCTCGACTACCTGTACACGCCGGAAGCGCAGGAGATCATCGCGCAGCACCATCTGCGCCCGCGCGACGCGGCCGTGCTGAAGAAGCATGCGGCCGAGTTCAAGGCGCTGAAGACGTTCAGCGTCGAGCAGGTCTTCGGCAGCTGGGCGAACGCGCAGAAGACCCATTTCGCCGACGGCGGCACGTTCGACCAGGTGATCGTCGACCGGAAGTGATCGCGGCGCGCGCCACGCGCGACCCCGCATGACGATTTAGCCGGCCGCTCGTGCGGCCGGCTTTTTTTGCGGCTGCGCGGCGGCTTCCGGTTCCGAAGCGGCCTGCATTCCCGGCCACCGCCGCGCGTGCTACGCTCATCGCCTTCCTGCAACCGGCGCCGCGCGATGAACGTCGATTCGTCTTCCCCAGCCTCCCGCGGCCGTGGCCGCAAGATCTGGTCGGGCACCCGCCCGGTGATCGCGTACGGGATGCCGCCGCTCGGCTGGCGCGACTTCTATCACCGCGCGCTGACGGTGAGCTGGCCCGTGTTCTTCCTGTCGCTCGCGGTGCTGTTCCTGCTGCTCAACAGCGGCTTCGCGATGCTCTATCTGCTCGGCCATGAGCCGATCGCGAACCAGGCGCCGCCCGGCTTCGGCGGCGCATTCTTCTTCAGCGTCGAGACGCTCGCGACCGTCGGCTACGGCGACATGCATCCGCAGACGGTCTATGCGCACCTCGTCGCGACGTTCGAGATCTTCGTCGGGATGTCGAGCATCGCGCTGGCCACGGGGCTCGTGTTCGCGCGGTTTTCGCGGCCGCAGGCGAAGATCCTGTTCGCGCGCAACGCGATCGTGCGGCCGCTGAACGGCCGGATGACGCTGATGGTGCGCGCCGCGAATGCCCGCCAGAACGTGATTGCCGAGGCGCAGGCGAAACTGCGGCTGATGCGCGTCGAAGGCACGCACGAGGGCTACGCGCTGCGCAAGATTCACGACCTGCCGCTCGTGCGCAACGAGCATCCGATCTTCCTGCTCGGCTGGAACCTGATGCACGTGATCGACGAGTCGAGCGCGCTGTTCGGCGAGACGCCCGAATCGCTCGCCGCGCGCGACGCGCAATTGCTGATCACGATCGAGGGTTCGGACGAGACCACCGCGCAGGTCATGCAGGCGCGTCATGCGTGGGCGCATGGCGAGATCCGCTGGCGCCACCGCTATGTCGACCTGATGCACGACGAGGACGGCATCACGCACATCGATTACACGCATTTTCATGAAGTCGTGCCGATCGACGACGACACCGACGAACGCGGTTCGCCGGGCGTGGTGATCGACGCGGACACGTCGGCGCCGGGGCCCGTCGGGCAGGCGTGATCGAGGGCGGCGGGTGCGGCCCCGCTGCGCGTCACGCGTGCAGCAGGCGCGCCGCTTCGCGCTGTTCGATCGCGACCGCGCGGCGGAACGCGTCGCGATCCTCGGCGCGCGCGACGTAGTCGCCGAGCACGCCTTCGTGCGGCAGCAGATGCGCGTCGAACGCGATCTTCAGCGTGCTCGCGAGCAGCAGGTCGGCGGCGGTGAAGCGTTCGCCGACGAGCCAGCGGCTATGGGCGAGTGCTTGCGCGAGGGCGCGCTGCACGCGCGCGATGTTGCCCCAGCCGAACGCGACGGGGTTGCCCGACGCGCCGGTGAATTTCTCGGCCATCGCCGGTTCGAGGCAGGTCGGCGTGAAGAACATCCACTGGAGGAACCGGCCGCGCAGCGGATCGTCGGGCGCGACACCGAGCCCGGCAGCCGAGCAGCGGTCGGCGAGATAGAGCAGCACGGCGCCCGATTCGGCGAACGGCGCGCTGCCGTCGTCGAGCGCGGGCAGCTTGGCCATCGGGTTGACCTGCACGAACGCATCGCTGCCCTGTTCGTGCGAGCGCAGGTCGATCGGCACGAGTTCGTACACCACGCCGATTTCCTCGAGCATCCACAGCGCCCGGAATGCCCGGGTCTTCGGCCAGTAGTAGAGCTTCATCATGCCTCCGCGTTTGGGTGCAGGTGTCGATCCGGTGGATGCTCAAGCGTACCCGAGCGCAGGAGGTTGGGACAGGGGCGCGCGGCGGGGGGTGCCCCTATGTGTTTCGTCAAGCGTTAGGGGCTGACTTGGGTTGGTAAATGGTGCCGTCGCGCAGCATGGCGAACAGGACGTCG
>NZ_CADFEM010000036.1:0-14406 GCF_902833245.1 Burkholderia sp. BCC0398 | reverse complement strand
ACGCTGCCTGCGATCAAATCGGCAGCATGATTGCCCCGGACGCTCCACTTAAAAATCTCAGAAAGCTGTCCGAACGAGTGAGGCCACCTCTGGGCTTCGAAATCATGTGGGTGTCCGACCATATGTTTTCGCGCTTGACTCCTAGTTGAACCAGATAGTCTGTCAAGTGCATCGATCTTTGCCGCGCGAGTGCCTGCGGATTCGTTTCGCCAATGTAGGCGCCGGCCGTGACGATGCCTCGAATTTCGGCGTCAGGCCACTCGCGCGCACGGATGACCATCTCCGCTATTCTGACGCGATCCTTGTTGGGAATGGCATCGGAATTGAGCGGGACGCTGTCGAGCATGTCTTCGGAAACGGTACATGCAGTGGACGAAATCGGGAACGACAGGCAAGTACAGATTGCCATGCTGATCATGCGAGCGGGAGATATCACCACAGGGTCCGGTCGTCGAAAAATGAAATATAACAAGCGAGGCTGTCTGCATTGTCGATTGCTACATCCGCGTGTGTCTGAGCCCAATATTTCAGGCCGGTGCCGAATCCATAGATTTCGTCGTTTGAATCGAAGGTGTCGATATAGTGCGTGCACTCGTGAATCAGCACTTTCAGCTTGCAGTTCGTAGAAAGCCGAGCATCGGGAAGCGTGCAGAAGTGCGGGTAAATTGCAATCATTCGTTTGTGTGAGTCGGGTTTGCATACTGCTGCATCCGTAATCCCATTGTCGGGAAATACGGTGCACGTTATGTTCCTCTGCGTTTGCTCGTCCCATCTGATGACGTTCTCGGGTTCGAGTTGCTGCATGACGCTCAGAAGCTTGGGTAACCCGATGCCCAAACGTTGCCGGACTGTTTCGTCAGATCGCCCGAACCACGTCCGGACGCGGCTTTGTTCTTCCTGATCCCAAGCGGCGAGCGCCTCCATCCGCTCGCGAATCAGGACGACTGCAGCGTCACGCAGACGTGCAATTAACCGCCTGAACGTCTTGTTCGACATGTTCTCGCAGATTTGCGTCATGTCGAGTTCGATAGCGTGAATGGAACCGGGTATTGTGTTGGTACAGGTGGTCCCGACGCAAATCCACTCTTCGTCTTCTTCTTGGCGTGTGGTGTCGTGTGAGTTGAAAGTTAGGCCCATGGACTCGATAGTTATCCGGAATGAGGGGGCTACTATCGATTTAAGAAGGTATGCCCGTCTATGAGACAGGTACGATTTTCGATGGGTGAATCACGGCATCTTGACCGATGCAACTCGGGCGTTGCGGATCTGTTCGGCAAGAAGAATGTTGCCGGCCTCGATCATTCATCAGCCAGCACGCCCCGGCCTGCATCGGCTTGCGCGCCGCCGCGCTCTCCCACCCGCACCGCGTCCATCGCCCGCGCGAGCGCATCGAACACCGCCGGCCCCTTGCAGCGCGACACGTTGAAGCGCATGTACGACGACGCGCTGCGCGACACGCTGAATACGTCGCCCGGCGCGAGCACCACGTCGTGGTCCAGCGCATGACGTGCGACGCGCGCCGCGTCGAGCCCGTCCGGCAATTGCGCCCACACGAACAACCCGCCGCGCGGCTCCGTCCAGATCCCGAGCCCGGCTCGCGCGAGGCGCCGGATCGTCTCGCCCATCGCATCCGCGAGCCGCGCGCGCAGGCTGTCGAGATGGCGCCGGTACGTGCCGTCGATCAGCAGCCGATGCACGACGTTGGCGCCGATCTGCGCGTTGCCGAACGACGTCGCGAGCTTCAGGTCGACGAGCGCGTCGATCCATTCCGGCCGCGCGGCGACATAGCCGCAGCGGATCGCGGCCGACAGCGTCTTCGAGAAGCTGCCGATCGACACGACGCGCGACAGCCCGTCGAACGCCGCGAGGCGCGGCGCGGGCGTGCTCTCGAAATCCGCGAAGATGTCGTCCTCGACGATCAGCAGGCCGTGCTCGGCCGCGAGCGTCAGCAGCCGGTGCGCGACGGGCGGCGCGAGCGTCGCGCCCGTCGGGTTGTGCAGCGCGGCGTTGGTGATGTACAGGCGCGGTCGATGCTCGGCGAGTGCTTGCTCGAAGCGCACGAGATCGGGGCCGTTCGGCGTGAACGGCACGCTGACGATCCGCGCACGGTGCGCGCGCAGCAGCGCCTGGAAGTTGAAGTAGCACGGATCGTCGAGCACGACGGTGTCGCCCGGCTCCAGCAGCAGGCGGCACACGAGGTCGAGCGCGTGCGTGCCGCCGTCGGTCAGCATGATCTGCGCGGGTTCCGCGTGGACGCCGTGCTGCGCGAGCCGCCATGCAAGCTGCTGGCGCAGCGCGGGCAGGCCGAGCGGCGTCGCATAGTCGGTCAGCGCATCGGCTTCGTCGCGCGACACGGCGCGCAGCGCGCGACGCAGGCTTTCGTCGGGCAGCCACGACGACGGCAGCCACCCGCAACCGGGCTTCACCGACGTCGGCGCCGCTTCGAGCGACTGGCGTGACAGCCACAGCGGATCGAGCTCGCGATCGAGGCGCGGGCCCAGCTCGGCGAGCGCGAGCGGCGGTGCGTGGCCCGACACATAGAAGCCCGAACCGCGCCGTGCGACGAGCACGCCTTCGCTCGCGAGCCGCTCGTACGCATCGACGACCGTCGATTTCGATACGTCGAGCGCGTCGGCCATCATCCGGATCGACGGCACGCGCGCACCGGGCATCAGCGCGCGGCTCGCGATCCGCGCGCGCAGGGTGTCCATGACGGTTTCCACGCGCGTGCGCGACGGTGCGGGCGGAGCGGGAATCGGGGCGGAAGGGCGCATGGCGGACGATGAACTGTACGGCCGGTTGTCCAGTACAGTTTGTCTGAATTGTATTGGGCTGTAGCTTACGCCGTTTTCGCCGGCGGCGGATCATCGGTCATCCACTTTCCATTCAGGATTGACCGTGCAAAAGACGACCGACGGATGGCTCAGCGGCATGCTGGGCGTCATCATCTTCAGTGGCTCGCTGCCCGCGACACGGGTCGCGGTGCAAGGGCTCGACCCGTTGTTTCTCACGTTCGCCCGCGCGACGATCGCCGGCGCGCTCGGCCTGCTGCTGCTCGTCGTGCTGAAGCAGAAGCGGCCGTCGCGCACCGAGGCCGTGTCGCTGGCCGTCGTCGCGCTCGGCGTCGTGGTCGGTTTTCCGTTGCTGACGGCGCTTGCGCTGAAGCACGTGACGTCCGCGCATGCGATCGTGTTCGTCGGGCTGCTGCCGCTCGCGACCGCGCTGTTCGGCGTGTGGCGCGGCGGCGAGCGGCCGCGGCTGCCGTTCTGGATCTTTTCGATCGTCGGCAGCGGCGCGGTGGCCGCGTTCGCGCTGCGCAACGGCGGGCACGCGTCGGTGGTCGGCGATGCGCTGATGCTGGCCGCGATCGTCGCGTGCGGGCTCGGTTATGCGGAAGGCGCGCGCCTGTCGCGCCAGCTCGGCGGCTGGCAGGTGATCTCGTGGGCGCTCGTACTGTCGCTGCCGCTGATGCTGCCGCTCACGTGGCTGACGTGGCCCGCGTCGTTCGACGGCGTCGATGCCGCCGCGCTGTGGGGGCTCGCGTACGTGTCGCTGTTCAGCATGTTGATCGGCTTCGTGTTCTGGTATCGCGGGCTGGCGCTCGGCGGGATTGCAGGCGTCGGCCAGTTGCAGCTGCTGCAGCCGTTCTTCGGCTTCCTGCTCGCGGCCGGGCTGCTGCACGAGACGGTGCCGCCGTCGATGGTCGTCGTGACGGTAATCGTGGTCGGCTGCGTGGCGGGCGCGAAGTACTTCTCGAAGATGGCGCCCGTGCAGCGCGTGGGGTGATGCAGGCGCCGCGGCTGGCGGCAAGCCCGTTGCTGTCGAACGCACGATAGCGATCCTGCGCCCGGCAGCAAGACCCCAGGCAAAACGGCCAGGCTACCGGTAGCGGCAAGCCTGGCCGTTGGCGTTCGTCACGCCGCGCGCGGGTTACTCGAACATTTCGAGCGCGAGCAATTCGCCGATCGTCTGCCGGCGGCGGATGAGCCGCGGCGTGCCGCGATCGACGAGCACTTCCGGCGCGAGCGGCCGGCTGTTGTAGTTCGAGGACATCGACGCGCCGTACGCGCCGGCGTCGTGCAGGAACAGCAGGTCGCCGATCTGCGGCTGCGCGAGCTTGCGGTGCGTGACCACGCCGCCTGCGTCCTGCGTGAACACGTCCCCCGATTCGCACAGCGGCCCGGCGATCGCGAGGTCGACGAGCGGCCGGCCGGCGGGCAACGCGCCATCGTGCGCGTGCACCGACACCGCGTGATAGCTGCCGTACATCGACGGGCGCATCAGGTCGTTGAAGCCCGCGTCGATCAGCACGAAATCGTGCTTCGGCCGGCGGTTGACGGCCTGCACCTCGGTGACGAGCGTGCCGGCTTCGGCAACCAGAAAGCGGCCCGGTTCGATCTCGATGCGCACCGGATGGCCGAGATGCCGTTCGATGCGCTTGCGCGCGGCGTCCCACTGGCTGAAGTAGTGTCCGACGTCGACGCGCGGCTCGCCGTCGCGATACGGAATCGACAGGCCGCCGCCGGCCGAGATCGCGTCGATGTCGTGGCCGAGCGACGTGACGAGATCGACCATCGCATCGCACACCTGCGACAGGTGGCCGTAGTCGACGCCCGACCCGATGTGCATGTGGATGCCGACCAGCTTCAGCCCGTACTGGCGCACGATCTCGATCGCACGCGGCACGTCGTCGATCCAGATGCCGTGCTTGCTCTGCGGGCCGCCGGTGTTGGTCTTGTTGCTGTGGCCGTGGCCGAACCCGGGGTTGACGCGCAGCCACACGCGGTGGCCGGGCGCGTGCTCGCCGATGCGCGCGAGCATGTCGAGCGAGCCGGCGTTCACGGTCACGCCGTGCTTCAGCACCGCCGCGAGCGTCGGGCGGTCGATCAGGTCGGCCGTGAATACGACGCCTTCCGGCTCGCCGCCCGGGCTGAACCCGGCCGCGAGGCTGCGCTCGATCTCGCCGAGCGACACGGCGTCGACGCATGCGCCTTCGTCGCGCATCAGCTTCAGGATATGGACGTTCGAATTTGCCTTCTGCGCATAGCGGATCACGTCGAACTGGCGCAGTTGGGCGATGCGGTCGCGAATGACGTCGGCGTCGTACACCCACAGCGGGGTGCCGTATTGCTGCGCGAGCGTCGCGAGCTGGCGGGAATCGAGGGACATGGCGGATGAATCGGATCGAATGAACGGATAGCCGGATGATGCGCCTGAAAAGCTATACGGTAAAATGCCTGTTTATCTTCATTCGATTCATTTCTGATATATACGGCCATGCTGACGCACCGTCATATCGAGGTTTTCCGCGCGCTGATGGTCACCGGCAGCACGACGCGCGCGGCCGAGATGCTGTACACGTCGCAGCCGACGATCAGCCGCGAACTGGCGCGGATGGAGCAGGTCGTCGGCTTTGCGCTGTTCGAACGCGCGCACGGCCGGCTGCGCCCGACGATGGCCGCGCTCACGCTGTTCGACGATGTGCGGCTCGCGTATGCGGGGCTCGAACGCATCGCGGCGACGGCCGCGCGCCTGCGCGAGTTTCGCGACGGGCAACTGTCGGTAATCGCGTTGCCGGCGTTCTCGCACGCGATCCTGCCCGGTGCATGCCGGCGCTTTCACGACGCGCATGCGGGCGTCAGCGTATCGGTCGCGACGCAGGAGTCGCCGGTGCTCGAGGAGTGGCTCACCGCGCAGCGTTACGATTTGGGGCTGACCGAGCGCGATGTCGCGCCGGCCGGCACGGTGCTCACGCCGCTGCTCGAAGTGGATGAAGTGTGCGTGCTGCCCGGCGGCCATCCGCTGCTCGCGCAGGACGCGATCGACCTGCTGGATCTCGCCGATCGCCCGTTCGTGAGCCTGTCGCTGAACGATCCGTATCGCATCCTGATCGACGAGGCGTTCGCGCAACTCGGCATCGCGCCGCGCTCGGTGGTCGACACGCCGTCGGCCGTGTCGGTGTGTGCGTTCGTGCGGCAGGGGCTCGGCGCCGCGATCGTCAACCCGCTCACCGCGCTCGATTTCGTCGGCCGCGACCTGCACGTGCGGCCGCTGACGCGGTCGTTTCCGTACCGGGTCAGCGTGATCGTGCCCGAGCACCGGCCGAAGAACCTGCTCGTCGACGCGTTCGCCGATGCGCTGCGCGCCGAAGCGAAGGCGATCCGCCGCCGGCTGGCCGCCCACCTCGGCTAGCGGCACCGCCGTATGATGGGCGTTTCGCCGCCATCGCCGTCATTTTCCGGAATCCCGTCATGACCGACGCATCGTCTTTCCTCGAACAACCGACCCTCACCGGCGCACGTGTCGTCCTGCGTCCGCTCGACACATCCGACCGGCAGGCGCTGCTGGATGCCGCGGCTGACGGCGCGTTGTGGAACCTGAAGGTCACGGTCGTGCCCGGCGCGCAGACGGTCGACGCCTACATCGACACGGCGTTGCAGGGGCGGGCGGCCGGCACCGTGATGCCGTTCGTGATCGTCGATCGCGCGTCGGGCCGCGCCATCGGCAGCACGCGCTTCTGGAAGATCGACCGCAAGAATCGCAAGCTCGAGATCGGTCATACGTGGCTGAGCGAATCGGCGCAGCGTACGCGCGCGAATACCGAAGCGAAACGGTTGCTGCTGGGCTATGCGTTCGACACGCTGCGATGCGTGCGCGTGCAGTTCACGACGGACGAGCTGAACGAGAAATCGCGCGCGGCGATCCTGCGGCTCGGTGCGAAACAGGAGGGCATCGTGCGTCACGAACGGATCATGCCGGATGGCCGCAAGCGCAACTCGGTGCGCTTCAGCATCATCGACGACGAATGGCCGGAAGTGCGGGCGCGACTCGACGCGAAGCTGGCGACGTAACGCGTGACGTGCGAGGCGGAGCGCTCGATGCTCGAAACGTGCGTCGCGCCGCCGGCAGGGGAGGCGGCGGCGCGACGGCGGGGGAAACGGTGCGCCGCGCGCGATGCGCGGCGCTGCATCGGATGAATTACTGCGCCGATGCGAGGTGATGACGCTGCGCGAGCTTCTGTGCATCCGCGTAGTGCGCCTGCAGGATCGGTAGCGCCTGGCGGGCGACTTCCTTCAGCTTGGTGTCGCGGCCCGATGCGATTTCGGCCTGGAACGCCGAGATCGCCTTCTGCTGGCCGGCGAGCGCGACCTGTTCGATATACGCCTTGTCGAACTCGGCGCCGCGCAGGCTCTTGATGCCGTTCAGCACGGTCGTGTCGGGGTCGTTGGCCGGCACGTCGACGCCGCGCGGGCTGGCCGCGCGCATCGCCTGGATGATCTTCGCATCGTCGGTCGACACGCGTTGCGCGAACGCCTTGACCTGGCTGTCCGACGTGCGCGCATCGGCGATGCGCGCGGCGTCGTGCTGGGTCGACACGGTCTTCGTGCCGTCGTTGATGAAGGTCTGGTCGGCTTCGTGGATGCGCGTCGCGGTCGCGGCCGGCGCAGCCGATGCGCCGGGTGCCGGTTGCGCGGTTTGCGCGGTCGCCGTCACGGCGACGAGAAGCAGGCCAGCGGCAGACAAGGCAAGGCGCGAAAGGTGGGGAAAGCGGTTCATGGGACCTCCTCGATCGGGGCTCTGGTTGAAAAACGGATCGTACGATCCGTCGCTGTGCGAGAGACCGGGCGCGCCCGGGCCGGGTTCGACTGCCGCTCTGCCGCGGCGGCGTTCGAAGTGTTTTCCGGCCCGACTGATTCTAGGAGAGCGGCCGGGTAGCAGGTGCAACCGTGCTGTGGCTTGTGTAACGGTTGGTAAGACGAAACGATGAGCACGCGCGCAGCCCGGTAGGGCGTACCTGATACGCATGTGGCGGCGGCAATTTTTGCGTGCGCGTGGCGCATGCAATGGATGAGATGCGTGCGCGTGTCATCGGCATTTCAGCGGTGCGATGTCGTCGCGGCAGTTGTCGTCGCGGCGCGTCGTGCGAGGGACGGGGTGCGTGCGTGGCGTGCGTGAAAGCGTCACACGCGATCGAGCAGCGCATCGAGGCGCGGCAGCAACGGCGTCGCGCAATGCGCCTGCAACGCGTCGGGCGCGGTGTAGCCCCACGCGACGCCCTGAAATGCAATATGTGCACGCCGAGCCGCGTCGGCATCGCGGATTTCGTCGCCGACGTACAGCACTTCGTCTGCGCGCACTCCGGCCTCGCGAACGAGCGCGCGCAGACGGCGCGCCTTGCCGAACAGCGGAATGCCGCACGCGAAATGGTCGACGCGTGCGCCGGCGCGCGGGCCAAGCCGGTCACGCACGATCTCCTCGGTATTCGACGTGGCGATCGCGATGCGGATGCCGCGCGCGGCGAGCGCGTCGAACGTTTCGGCGACGCCGGGGAACAGTTGCACGTGCGCGACGCGCGGCCGCATCAGGCGGCGCATGTCGATCGTCACGCGCGGCACTTTCCACATTGGCACGCCGAGCGCGCGAACGATGTCGCGCGCCGACATCCCGCGCAGCGCCGGGCGCAGTTCGGGCGTGGCGTCGCGAAAGCCGTGCAGGCGCGAGGCTTCCGTCAGCGCGGCGAGAAAACTGTCGAGCGAATCGGCGAGCGTGCCGTCGAAGTCGAAGGCGATGAGGCGGAAGGTCATGAAGCGGCGTCTCGGGTTTATCGGCGGGTGCCATTGTCGCCGAATCGAGGGTGGCAGTGCGGCTGTTCGTCCACGGCGGACTCCAGTGCCCCTTGTCCCGCCCCCCCACGGCGCGGTATCGTCGATGCTGCGCCTTCCGCCCCTCGAACCGGAGAACAGACGTGCCCGCAGCCACCCCCGCCACGCTGAGAATTTCCACCGACAAGCGCGAACTCGACATCGACGCGATCTTCGATTTCCTGCATCGCGACGCGTATTGGTCGCAGGGCATTCCGCGCGACGTAGTCGAGCGGGCGATCGAGGGCTCGCTGTGCTTCGGCGCGTATGTCGGCGACCGGCTCGTCGGGTTTGCGCGGCTCGTCACCGATCACGCGACGTTCGCGTATCTGTGCGACGTGTTCGTGCTGCCGGCCGAACGCGGCAACGGCTACGGCCGCGCACTGATCGACCATATCTTCGCGCAGCAGATGGTGCAGCGGCTGCGCCGCATCATGCTCGCGACGACCGACGCGCACGCGCTGTACCGGCCGGTCGGTTTCGGTCCGCCGGCGAATCCCGAGCGGCTGATGGAGATCCGCCGGCCCGACATCTACACGAAACGCTGACGCGCGCCGCAGCGCATACAATACGCGCTTTCCGTTTTTGCCGAAGAGAAGCACACCATGACCGAACAGGAAGCCGAACAGCTCGCGACGCACCGCCACTACAAGGGCGGCCTGTACCGCTACATCGGCGTTGCGCGCCATTCCGAAACCGAGGAATCGGTGGTCGTCTACGAGCATCTGTGGCCGCATGCGCGCGGGCTGTGGGTGCGGCCGGAAGCGATGTTCAACGGCAACCTCGAAGACGGCACGCCGCGGTTTCGCAAGCTGCGCGACTGAGCGGGCGGCACCGAGGCCGGCGCCGGTGTCTAGCCCGCGCTGCCCGGCTTGTCGTGCGGCGCCTGTTGCCGCAGCGCCATCGCAAAGAAGCGTCGAATTTCATCCATCAATTCCGTGCGGGCCGACGCGAAATCGAACGCGCGCCGGTTTTCGTGCGCGTAGCGCTGGCGCCAGTCGTCGGCCGCATGCCGCGCTTCGCGTGCGCGCAGATCGTCGAGTTCGGGCGTGCGCAACGCGTGATCGGCGATCAGCGTCACGCCGTCGCGGCTGACCTCCAGCACGCCGCCCGCGACGAGCAGGCGGCGATGCTCGCCGGTCGGCGCATCAACGAGCATCACGACGCCCGGCCGGATCCGCGTGAGCAGCGGCGCGTGGTGCGGGTAGATCCCCAGTTCTCCGCTTTCCCCCGGAACGACGACGAAATGCGCGTCGCCGGCATACAGCACCGCTTCCACGCTTACGATGTCGAGCCTCATCGACGTCTTCATGCATGCTCCTTCAGACCGCCGCCGCGCCGGCGACGATTTCGCACAGCTCGGTGGTGATCTGCGCCTGTCGCGTCTTCTGGTACAGGTGCCGCAGTTCGCGCAACACGCGGTCGGCGTTGTCTGTCGCGGTCTGCATGCTGAACATCCGCGCGCATTGCTCGCACGCGTAGTTCTCGACGACGGCCTGATAGAGCGTCGCCTCGACGTAGCGCAGCAGCAACGTGTCGACGACCGGTTTGGGCGCGGGCTCGTACAGATAGTCGGACGCGGGTGCGGACACGGGCGCGCCGTCGGTCGGCGCGCCCGTGTCGAGCCCCACGATCGGCAGCATCGCATCGATGCGCGGCTCGTACGCGAGCGGGCTCGTCAGCCGGTTGTATGCGACGTGTACTTCGTCGAGCTCGCCGTTGACGAACGCGGTCAGCGGCACGAGCAGCGCACCGAGCAACTGCTCGAAGTGCGGCTCGGCGGCCAGGCCGCTCGCACGCGCGGCGATGGTCGCACCGTGGCGCAGCAGCGGCGCGAGGCCGCGCGCACCGATCACGCTCAACTCGCATGCGACACCGGCACGGTCCCAGCGTTCGAGCGCATCCACGCATTCGACGAGCAGCCGCGCATTGAGCGGGCCGCACAGCCCGCGATCGGTGCTGACGACGATCAGGCCGACGCGGCGCACGGTATCGCGTCGCGCCATCAGCGCCGATACGTGGTCGGGACGGTCTCGCAGCACGCGTTCCGCCATCGCGGCGATGCGCGCCGCATACGGGCGGAACTCGCGCGCGCGTCGCTGCGCGCTCGCCATCTTGGTGCGCGCCATCATTTCCATCGCCTTCGTGATCTTGCGCGTGGACGAGGTACTGGCGATCTTCGAGCGGATTTCGCGTATGTGCATGTCAGGGGGGCGTTGCGGCCGTCCGGATGTCATCGTGCGGATTCATGCTATCGGGACTTCACCTGAAACGATTGACGGAAATCAAACGACTTCGCCCGGTCCCGCACCAGAATCCGTTCACGTGATCCTTGCGAAGGGGCAGTCGATGACCGAATTGCACACGCATCAGAAATACGACGCGCTGATTGCGCGTTGCCACGCGTTGCGGCCTGTGACGGTCGCGGTCGCGCATCCCTGCGACGAGGTATCGCTGCACGCGGCGGCCGCCGCCGCCCGGGCCGGGATCATCGTGCCCGTGCTGGTCGGCCCGGTGGCGCGAATCACGATGCTCGCCGCGACGCTCGGTGTGGACCTGTCCGGCTATCGTCTCGTGGATGCGCCGCACAGTCATGCGTCGGCGGCGCGCGCCGTCGAGCTGGTGCGCGCGGGCGACGCGCAGGCGCTGATGAAGGGCAGCCTGCACACCGACGAGTTGCTGGCGGAGGTGGTGCGCGCCGACACGGGGCTGCGCACCGGGCGGCGCCTGAGCCACGTGTTCATCATGGACGTGCCGACTTACCCCAAGCCGCTGTTCATCACCGACGCCGCCGTCAATATCCGTCCGACGCTCGAACAGAAGGCCGACATCGCGCAGAACGCGATCGATCTCGCGCATGCGCTCGGCATCGCCCGGCCGAAGGTGGCGATCCTGTCGGCGGTCGAGACGGTCAGCTCGAAGCTGCCGTCGACGCTCGACGCGGCCGCGCTGTGCAAGATGGCCGAGCGCGGCCAGATCACCGGCGCGCTGCTCGACGGGCCGCTCGCGTTCGACAACGCGATCAGCCCGGAGGCCGCGCGGCTCAAGCATCTCGGTTCCGCGGTCGCGGGCGATGCGGACATCCTGCTCGTGCCCGATCTCGAGGCCGGCAACATGCTCGCGAAGGAGCTGACGTTCCTCGCGAATGCCGATGCGGCCGGCATCGTGCTCGGTGCGCGCGTGCCGGTGATCCTGACGAGTCGCGCCGACAGCGAACGCACGCGCCTGGCGAGCTGCGCGGTCGCAGCGCTCGTCGCGGCGGCGGCGCGCGCCACGGCGGCGCCCATGGACGCGCCGGCGATTGCGGCCGACGCACACTGACGAGGCCGCGATGCGACATCCCGTCCTGGTGCTCAACGCCGGCTCGTCGAGCCTCAAGTTCTCGGTCTACGACACGCGCGACGATCGTTCGCTCGATGCGGGCCTGCACGGGCAGGTTGAGAACCTGCATGGCGCACCGCATCTGTTCGTGGCCGATGCGCACG
This sequence comes from Burkholderia sp. BCC0398, assembly GCF_902833245.1. Taxonomy (NCBI): domain Bacteria; kingdom Pseudomonadati; phylum Pseudomonadota; class Betaproteobacteria; order Burkholderiales; family Burkholderiaceae; genus Burkholderia; species Burkholderia sp. BCC0398. Next base: position 2,279 of record NZ_CADFEM010000036.1, on the reverse strand, counting down.
GCGCGACGCTCGCCGACAGCCCGGTCGCGCGACCGGGGCATCAAGGCGCGATCGAGGCGCTGCACGCGTGGTTCGTCGCGCACGTCGGGCGGGAGGCCGGGTTCGACGGCGTCGGGCACCGGGTCGTGCATGGCGGCCCGTATTTCACCGCGCCGGTGCGGATCGACGCGCACGTGCTCGATGCGATCGCGTCGCTTTCGCCGCTCGCGCCGCTGCACCAGCCGCATCATGTCGACGCGATTCGCGCGGTGGCCGCGGTTGCGCCGAACCTGCCGCAGGTCGCGTGTTTCGATACCGCGTTCCATTCGACGGTGCCGGCGCTCGAACGGGAGTTCGCGTTGCCGCGCGCGCTGACCGAGCAGGGCATCGTGCGCTACGGGTTTCACGGGCTGTCGTACGAGTACATCGCGACGGCGCTCGCGGCCCTCGATCCGTCGTGGGTGCAGCACCGGACGGTGGTCGCGCACCTCGGCAACGGCGCGAGCCTGTGTGCGCTCGAGAACGGCCGCAGCGTCGCGACGACGATGGGGTTCACGGCCGTCGACGGGCTGCCGATGGGCACGCGCACGGGCGCGCTGGACCCGGGCGTGATCCTGTATCTGCAGCGTCACGCGGGCCGGTCGCTCGACGAGGTCGAGCATCTGATCTATGCCGAATCCGGCTTGCTCGGCGTATCCGGCGTGTCGAGCGACATGCGCACGCTGCTCGCGAGCGACGCACCGTCGGCCGCGCATGCGGTCGAGCTGTTCGCCTATCGCGCGGCCCGCGAGCTCGCCGCGCTGGCCGGCGTGCTCGGCGGTCTCGACACGCTCGTGTTCACGGCGGGCATCGGCGAGCACGCGCCGCACGTGCGTGAACGGATCTGCAATCGCGCCGCGTGGCTCGGCATCGTGCTCGACGACGCGGCGAATGCGGCCGGCTTGCCGGTGATTTCGAGCGACGCGTCGCGCGTGACGGTGCGCGTGATTCCGACCGACGAGAACCTGATGATCGCGCGCCACACGCGCCGCGTGCTGGACGACGCGATCCCTTCCACGCCGTATCCGACCCGGTGAGACCTCCGATGACAGCACGCGACACGCCTTCCCCTGCCGTCAGCGCCCCCGCGCTGCCGATTTTCTGGCCGATGGCCGCCGCCACGGCGATGTTTGCCGCCGGCTCCGAGATCACGGCGCGCAATCTCCGCTTCCTCGCGGAAGAGGAGAAGCTCCATTTCGAAGCGCATCCGGTGCTCGCATCGGCGAACCGGCCGTTGCTGGAACTGCGGACGATGACGTTCCGCGATTATTCGGTCGCGCCGGCGCACGGGCTGCCGACGATCGTCGATGCGCCGTACGCGGGGCACAGCGCGATGATCGCCGACTACCAGCCGGGGCAGAGCCTGATGCAGACGCTGCGCGAGCACGGCGTGACGCGTCTGTACCTGACCGACTGGCGCTCGGCCACCGAGGACATGAAGGACCTCGAGATCGACCAGTATCTGGCCGAGCTGAACGTGTGCGTCGACGAACTCGGTGGCCGCGTGAATCTCGTCGGCCTGTGTCAGGGCGGCTGGATGTCCGCGATGTATGCGGCGCGTTTCCCGCACAAGGTCGCGAGCCTCGTGCTGGCCGGCTCGCCGATCGACACCGACGCGGGCGACGGCCCGATCAAGCGGATGGTGCACACGTATCCGACGTCGTTCTACGAGGAACTCGTCGCGATGGGCGGCGGGCTGATGCGCGGGCGCTTCATGCTGCGCGGCTGGAAGAACATGCATCCGGACCAGCACTATCTCGCCGAGCACGTCGACCTGTACGAGCATCTCGACGATCCCGAATACCTGCGCAAGCGCGAGGTGTTCGCGAACTGGTACGAAAGCCCGATCGACCTGCCGGGGCGCTGGTACCTGCAGGCGATCGTGCAGATCTTCAAGGAGAACCGGCTCGCGAAGGGCACGTTCGTCGCGCTCGGGCGCACGCTCGACCTGAAGGACGTCGCGTGCCCGGCCTATCTGCTGGGTGGCGAGGCCGACGACATCACGACGCCGGAGCAGGTGTTCGGTGCGCACGATCTTCTCGGGACGCCCGCGTCGCGGATCGAGAGCCGGCTCGTGCCGGGCGGCCATATCGGTCTGTTCATGGGGACGCGCACGCTGACGACGGTGTGGCCCGACATCGCGCGATGGATCGCCGCGCAGCGCTAGTGTCCTGTTCCGCTGATTCGCGAGCAAAGTCGATGCAGCTTTTCGAGGATCGAATCGGCTGACGCGGTCCAGACGAAGGGTTTGCAGTTTTCGT
>NZ_CADFEM010000035.1:0-18840 GCF_902833245.1 Burkholderia sp. BCC0398 | reverse complement strand
CCGATCGCCCTTGCCGATGCCGCGTTGCTTCAGCGCATTCGCGAAGCGCGACACGCGCGCGAGGAGATCCGCATAGGTGACGCGGGTGACGGTGCCGTCGTCGGCCTCGAAGATCACCGCGACGCGTTCGCCGTGGCCGGCTTCGACGTGGCGGTCGAGGCAGTTGTACGACGCGTTCAGCTCGCCGTCGTCGAACCACTTGTAGAACGGCGCGTTGCGCTCGTCGAGCACCGTCGTGAACGGCTTGTGCCACGTGAGGCCCTCGCGCGCGAGACGCGCCCAGAAGCCTTCGTAATCCTGCTCGGCCTCGGCGACGAGCGCGCGATAGGCCGGCATGCCGGAAATGGTCGCCGTCTGCTCGAGCGCCGCGGGCGGCGCGAACTGACGGGTTTCGTGAAGAACCGATTCAATCGCAGACATCGACAACCCCTTGGTGAACATGAATCCTCTGCATGGCGGCGCGATCGTGTGCGCCGCGCGTCGTCTAGGCCGGCGCCTGCGCGCCGCTGTCTCCCACCACCCGCACGCGGCCGCGAAGCCTGCGCACGATGCTGCACCGCACCACCTCACATGAACGTGACCCGCGGCCCGGCAGTTTCCACGATAAGCGCTCCAACTTACCCGTCACTTACGCGGCATGGCCGTTTCGTGCGCCGGGCGGCGCCGCATCGAGGTCGGCTTTACGCTGTTACAACCGCGACCCTACAATCCTAACTGAACTCGCCTTCCGGATTCCAGCTTGAATCGCTACGCCCTCTTCCTCATCCTGTCGATGCTGTTCGTCGGCAGCAACGTCGGTATCGGTAAATCCATCGTTGCATTCGTCCCCGTCGCCATCCTCGCCACGCTGCGCTTCGTGATCGCGATCGCCGTGCTGTGGCCGCTGTTCAGCCCCGTGAAGATGCGCGCGGTCAAGCGCGGCGAATGGCTGAACCTGTTCCTGCAGGCCTTCTTCGGCACCTTCATGTTCACGCTGCTGATGCTCAACGGCGTGCAGCGCACGAGCGCGGTGGCCGCGGGCGTCATCACGAGCACGATCCCGGCGATCGTCGCGCTGTTCGCGTGGCTGATCCTGCGTGAAAAACCGAACGGCCGTGCGCTCGTGTCGATCGCGCTCGCGATCATCGGCGTCGTGACGATCAACCTCGCCAACGGCGGCGCGGCCGGTCACGGCGCGCAGGGCGACGCGTCCGGCTCGCTGACCGGCAACCTGCTGATCCTCGGCGCGGTGTGCTGCGAATCGATCTACGTGATCCTGTCGCGCCGGCTCACGCAGACGCTCGCGCCGATCGACATCTGCGCGTACACGCACCTGTTCGGCCTGTTCCTGATGCTGCCGCTCGGCGCAACCGCGCTGTGGCACTTCGATTACGCGAGCGTGCCCGCCGGCACCTGGGCGCTCGTCGTCTGGTACGGGCTGTCGGCCAGCATCTTCTCGTTCTGGTTGTGGATGAAGGGTATCCGGCACGTGCCGGGCAGCCTCGCCGGCGTGTTCAGCGCGGTGCTGCCGATCGCCGCGGCCGCGTACGGCATCGCGTTCCTCGGCGAGCGCCCGACGCTTGCGCATGGCATCGCGCTCGCGTGCGTCGTCGCCGGCATCGTGCTCGCGAGCCTGCGCGTGAAACGCGTGCCGGCCGCCGCTTCCTGATCCGTCCCCGGCAGTGCCGGCGCGTCGCTGCAACCGCGCCGGCCGACGCGTTACAATAGCGCGCCTTTTCAAGATCATCCCCGATACCTGCGCACCGCGCCCGTACCCCGACATGTCCGCCCCGCATTCGCCCGGCCATCCTGGCCGTCGCCCGCTTCGCCCCCTTCCCGCGCTGATTTTCATGAGCCGCTGGCTCCAGGTGCCGCTTTACCTCGGCCTGATCGTCGCGCAGGCCGTCTATGTGTTCCTGTTCCTGAAGGAAGTCTGGCACCTGCTGTCGCATGCGGCGGGCCTCGACGAAATCAGCGTGATGCTCGCCGTGCTCGGCCTGATCGACGTGGTGATGATCTCGAACCTGCTGATCATGGTGATCGTCGGCGGGTATGAAACGTTCGTGTCGCGGCTCGGCATCGAGGGCCACCCCGACGAGCCCGAATGGCTCGACCACGTGAACGCGGGCGTGCTGAAGGTCAAGCTGTCGATGGCGCTGATCAGCATTTCGTCGATCCACCTGCTGAAGACCTTCATCAACCCCGACCAGCACACGACGCACGCGATCATGTGGCAGGTGCTCATCCACGTGTCGTTCCTCGTGTCGGCGCTCGTGATGGCGTGGGTCGACCGCCTGACGACGCATACGCACCCGGCCCATTTCCACGAGGCGCATGCGCCCGCGGCGTCCCGACCGGCGGCCTGAACCGTCGGCAAACCATTCCCACTGTCCCCACAGAGTCTCAGCCATGACCGTCATCAAACAGGAAGACCTGATCCAGAGCATCGCGGATTCGCTGCAGTACATCAGCTACTACCACCCGCTCGACTACATCCAGGCCCTCGGCCGCGCGTACGAGCTGGAAGAGAGCCCGGCGGCGAAGGACGCGATTGCGCAGATCCTCACGAACAGCCGCATGTGCGCGGAAGGTAAGCGCCCGATCTGCCAGGACACCGGCATCGTGACGATCTTCGTGAAGGTCGGCATGGACGTGCGCTGGGACGGCGCGACGATGGGCCTCACCGACATGATCAACGAAGGCGTGCGCCGCGGTTACACGCACCCGGACAACGTGCTGCGCGCGTCGATCGTCAATCCGCCGGAAGGTGCCCGCAAGAACACGAAGGACAACACGCCGGCCGTGATCCACTACGAGATCGTGCCGGGCGACAAGGTCGACGTGCAGGTCGCGGCCAAGGGCGGCGGCTCGGAAAACAAGTCGAAGTTCGTGATGCTGAACCCGTCCGACTCGATCGTCGACTGGGTGCTGAAGACGGTCCCGACGATGGGTGCCGGCTGGTGCCCGCCGGGCATGCTCGGGATCGGCATCGGCGGCACCGCCGAGAAGGCGATGCTGATGGCGAAGGAATCGCTGATGGAGCCGATCGACATCCAGGAAATCATCGCGCGCGGCCCGAAGGACTGGGTCGAGGAACTGCGCGTGGAACTGCACGAGAAGGTCAACGCGCTCGGCATCGGCGCGCAGGGCCTCGGCGGCCTCGCGACCGTGCTCGACGTGAAGATCATGGCGGCGCCGACGCACGCGGCCTCGAAGCCGGTCGCGCTGATCCCGAACTGCGCGGCCACGCGCCACGCGCACTTCGTGCTCGACGGTTCGGGCCCGGCCAAGCTTGAAGCGCCGTCGCTCGATGCCTGGCCGAAGGTGCAGTGGGAGCCGAACACGGAAACCAGCAAGCGCGTCGACCTGAACACGCTGACGCCGGAAGAAGTCGCGAGCTGGACGCCGGGCCAGACGCTGCTGCTGTCCGGCAAGATGCTCACCGGCCGCGACGCCGCGCACAAGCGCATCGCCGACATGCTCGCGAAGGGCGAGCAGCTGCCGGTCGATTTCACGAACCGCGTGATCTACTACGTCGGCCCGGTCGATCCGGTGCGCGACGAAGTGGTCGGTCCGGCCGGCCCGACGACGGCCACGCGCATGGACAAGTTCACCGAGACGATGCTCGCTCAGACGGGTCTGATCTCGATGGTCGGCAAGGCCGAGCGCGGCCCGGTCGCGATCGACGCGATCAAGAAGCACAAGGCAGCCTACCTGATGGCGGTCGGCGGGGCGGCCTACCTCGTGTCGAAGGCGATCCGCGGCGCGAAGGTGCTCGCATTCGAAGACCTCGGCATGGAAGCGATCTACGAGTTCGACGTGCAGGACATGCCTGTAACAGTTGCTGTCGATTCGTCGGGCACGTCGGTGCACCAGACCGGTCCGAAGGAGTGGCAAGCGAAGATCGGCAAGATCCCGGTCGCCACCGCTTAAGCGCGATCGAACGAAAGGCCGGACGGACGTCCGGCCTTTTTACTTCTCATTCTCATTATTGTGTTCGGCCGGTCGTTCGAGGCTGATTCTCATTACACGCGAAAGGCAGGCCCGACAAGGCTTCGAGGCTTGGCTTTTCTCGTTCGAGCGATTATCGTTCGGTTTCTGAAGCCCCACTGAACAAGGAATAGCCATGCAAGGCGACAAGAAAGTCATCGAATATCTGAACGCCCAACTGAAGAACGAACTCACGGCGATCAACCAGTACTTCCTGCATGCGCGCATGTACAAGCACTGGGGCCTCGAGAAGCTCGGCAAGCACGAATACGATGAGTCGATCGGCGAAATGAAACACGCCGACTGGCTGATCGAGCGCGTGTTCATGCTCGACGGCCTGCCGAACCTGCAGGACCTGCACAAGCTGCTCGTCGGCGAGGAAACCGAAGAGATCCTGAAGTGCGACCTGAAGCTCGAGCAGATCTCGCAGTCCACCTGCAAGGAAGCGATCGCCTACTGCGAATCGGTTCGCGACTACGTGTCGCGCGAGATCTTCGAAAAGATCCTCGACGACACCGAAGAGCACATCGACTGGCTCGAAACGCAGATCGACCTGATCGGCAAGGTCGGCCTGCAGAACTATCAGCAAACGATGATGGGTTCGGCCGAGTAATCGCACCGCCCGCCAGCCTGCCGCCCGCCCGACGATGACGAACCCGTCCGCCGCACCCGCGCCGCGCGCCACCGCCCCTGTCGGCATCTTCGACTCGGGGCTCGGCGGTCTGTCGGTGCTGCGCGCCGCGCGCGCGCACCTGCCCGGCGAATCGTTCGTCTACGTCGCCGACTCGCACCACGCGCCGTATGGCCCGCGCGACGAAGCATTCATCACGGAACGCACGCTGGCGATCGGCGAGTGGCTCGCCCGCGAAGGCGCGAAAGCGCTCGTCATCGCGTGCAACACGGCCACGGCACGGGCGATCGCGGCCATCCGCGAACGCCTGTCGATCCCGCTCGTCGGCGTCGAGCCGGGCATCAAGCCGGCCGCCGCGCTGTCCACGACCGGCGTCGCGGGCGTCCTCGCCACGCAATCGACGCTGAACAGCCCGCGCTTCCAGGCACTGCTCGACCGCTACGGCGCCGGCCGCCGCTTCATCTGCCAGCCCGGCCACGGGCTCGTCGAAGCGATCGAACGCGGCGACACGAACTCGCCCGCATTGCGCGCGCTGCTCGAGCGTTACATCCAGCCGATGCTCGACGACGGCGCCGATACGCTGGTCCTCGGCTGCACGCACTACCCGTTCTTCACAGACACGATTCGTAACCTTGTTGGCGAGCGCCTGACGATCGTCGATACGAGCGATGCCATCGCGCGCCAGCTCGCGCGGGTGCTCGACGAGCGCGGTCTGCGCGCGCCGGCCGGCACGCATGCCGCGCCGCCGCGCTTCTGCTCGACGAGCGACGGCCTGCAACTGCGCGCGCTCGCGTCGACGCTGCTCGGCCTCGATGCGCCGGTCGAATCCGTCACCATTTCGTCGCCGAACGCGCGCGCCTGCGCGACCGCCTGACGCGGGCCGGTGCGCCCGCTCCCGCGACGACTTCGCCTTCCCCCGCCGTTTCAAGGGTCCGATGACCTTAAAAAAAGCCGGACCCAGGCTTGTCAACCTCCGCAAAATTAATGATAATAATTCGCATTAACGTTAGCTATCGCAACTCATCATGATCGTCTGCGTGTGCAAGTCTGTTTCGGATCGCAAGATTCGCGCGTCCCTCGCCGAGGGCGTGAACTCTTTCGATGAACTCCAGTTCGAGCTCGGCGTGGCCACGTGCTGCGGCAAGTGCGAGGAGTCCGTACGCGACCTCATGGCCGAGCAAGGCGTCTGCGCGAGCCGTTGCGGTGTCGAGCATCATGCGCATCCGATTCCGGTCACGTTCTACGACCGCAAGGCCGCCTGAGCGGCGCCGGGCGTGCGCATGCGGCCCAGGCCGCACTTTTTGTCTTGACCGTCAGCAAGCCACCGTCTGCGCGAGCCAACGGCTTACCTGCCAAGGAGCCTGTGATGGAATTGCTGATCGGATTCGTAACCACCGTTTGCATCTCGCTGCTGATCTTCCGCAAGTGATGCCGATTCACCCGCCGCGCCCCGGGTGCGACGTCGTTCTTTCAAGCTAACATGCAGGCTTCGCATCTCGCTCCTGCCGGCGCCATGCCGGCTGCACCACGTATGAATCCCCGAGTGATCGTCGTCGCGGTCGGTGTGCTTGCCGCACACGCGATCATGCTGACGGCCGCGTGGCTCCATCGCAACGCACCGCCGCCGAAATCGGTCGAGGTCCAGACGATCACCGCGCAGCTCATCACGCCCGCGCCGATCGCGCAGCAGGTCGCGGCCGAGTCGATCCCGCAGCCGGCACCGCCGAAGCCCGTGCCGCGCGTAAAGCCGAAGGTCGAGCCGAAGCCGGTGCAAAAGGCGGCGAAGCCGACCCCGCAGCCGCTTGCGCCGTCGCCGGCCCCATCGCCCACACCCGCTCCCGCAGCCGATCCAACGCCGGCGCCGGCCGCGCCCGCTCCCGCGGCACCGGCCGCCACGCCGGGCCCGGCGCGCGAAACGATGCAGGTCAGCGCACCGAAGAACGTGCCGACGCTCCAATGCAACTTCGTGAAGCCCGACTATCCGTCGATGTCGCGCCGCCGCGGCGAATCGGGCACCGCCTATGTTCACTTCGTCGTCGGCGTGACCGGCAAGATCGAAAGCATCGATCTGCAGAAGAGCAGCGGCTATCCGCGCCTCGACGATGCCGCACTCGACGCGATGCGCTCGACCACCTGCCGCCCGTACGTCGAGAACGGCCAGGCGATCCGCGCCGCCCGCACACAGCCCTACAGCTTCGGGCTCACCGACTAACCTGCCTCATCCGGAAGATTCAAAGGAAACAAAAAATGCAAAGCTACGGTATCGCGCACGTCTGGGCGCAAGGTGATTTCGTCACGCGCGCCATCGCGATCACGCTGCTCGTGATGTCGGTCCTGTCGTGGATCGTGATCGTCATCAAGGGCTGGAACGTGATCCGCCTGAACCGCCTCACGAAGAATGCCGAACAGGCATTCTGGCATTCCGACAATTTCGACGACGGCATCAAGAAGCTCGGCCTCGCCGCATCGACGCCGAACGACAACCCGTTCCTCGCGCTCGCGCTGTCGGGCAAGGAAGCCGCCGACCACCACCATCAGACGCAACCGCACCTGCACGACCGCATGGACGTATCGGACTGGGTCACGCGCTGCCTGAAGGACACGATGGACGAAGGCATTTCGCGCATGCAGAGCGGCCTCGCGATCCTCGCATCGGTCGGCAGCACGGCGCCGTTCGTCGGCCTGTTCGGCACGGTCTGGGGCATCTATCACGCGCTGCTCGCGATCGGCGCCACCGGCCAGACGTCGATCGACCAGGTCGCGGGCCCGGTCGGCGAATCGCTGATCATGACGGCCTTCGGCCTGTTCGTCGCGATTCCCGCGGTGCTCGGCTACAACGCGCTGACCCGCGCGAACAAGGGCGTCGTCAGCAAGCTGCGCCGCTTCGCGCACGGCCTGCATGCGTACTTCGTGACGGGCGCAAGCCTCGCGTCGTCGTCGACGCGCGACGGCCTGCGTCTCGCATCGCGCGCCGCCAGCTGAGACGAGGTGAACCATGGCCATGAACACCGGTTTCAGCGACGATGACGACGATGCCGTGATGAGCGAGATCAACATGACGCCGCTCGTCGACGTCATGCTCGTCCTCCTGATCATTTTCCTCGTGACGATCCCGGCGATGCAGCACGCGGTGAAGATCGACCTGCCGCACGCCAGCAGCCAGCCCGTCGACGAAAAGCCGCAGACCGTCGACGTCGCGATCCAGGGCGACGGCACGATCCTGTGGGACGACCACACGGTCACGCGCGAACAGCTGCAGGCACGCATTGCGGAAGCTGCGAAGCGCACGCCGCAGCCGGAATTGCATCTGCGCGCGGACCGCAAGGTTGCCTACGAACACGTCGCGGAAGTGATGTCGGATGCGCAAGCTGGCGGCCTGACAAAACTCGGCTTCGTGACGGAGCCGGGCGCGAAAGCGAAGTAACGCACGCACGTTCCGCCGTCGCCAGTCGCCACTGCGCAGCTAGCCGGCCGTACCTAACCGGCCGTACCCAAAGTAAAAGGCCTTCATCGCCAGATGAAGGCCTTTTTTCATGCGCACGCGGGCGCCTTCGGGCGGCGGGCTCTTCGGCGGTATCGGTTACGCCTCGAGCAACGCAAATGCGACTCTGCCGTGGTCTGCACGGACTGCGCGTTCTGCCCTATCTGGCTCACAATATATGCGGCCACCTGATTTCGCTCAGAACTTCCTTCGCGAAATGGGATTTCAATATAGGCCCGCCCGCGCACGCATTCAAGGTTCCGGCGATTGAAACTTGCGATTGCAGCCGACGCTTCAATGACAAAACAAATTTGCGTCGTCGTGCGTGCCGTGTTCAGGTGGCCGAAACATCGGCTGCCGTTTCCTTCTTCGCACGCTCGGGGCAACCCGGCTCCTTGTATGCGCCATGGTCGAGCTTCTCGACCAGGTAATCGACGAACGCACGGACCGCGGGCGGCATCCCCTGACGCGACACGAACACCGCATACAGCTGCGGCACCGGCAGCGTCCAGCCCGGCATCACCGGCGACAGTTGCCCCGCGCGCAACGCGTTGCCGTACATCATCTCCGGCAGCGCCGCGATGCCGAGGCCGTCGAGCACGGCCTCGCGGATCGTCATCAGGTCGGCCGTCACGAGACGCGGATCATGCTCGTGCACGTGACGCGTTCCGTCCGGCGCGATCAGGTTGAATACGTGCCGGCCGTCGACGCTCGGCGTATCGAGCGTCTCGAAGCCGGTCAAGTCGTCCGGCGCCAGCGGCGGCGCGTTCTGGCTCAGCAGGCTCGGCGCGCCGACCAGCATCTGCTCGGTGCGCCACAGCGGCCGCACGACGATGTTCGCGTTCTGCGGCGGCTCCGAGCGCACGCGCAACGCGACGTCGATCGAATCCTCGAACAGGTCGATCACGCGATTCGTCACGCGCACATGCACCTTCACCTCGGGATAGCGGCGCAGGAATTCGGGCAGGATGCGCGACAGCATTGTCTGCGACAGCGTCACCGGCACGCTGACGCGCACCGAGCCGCGTGGCGACGCGCGCAACTGCTGCACCGCGTTCATCGCGGCCCGTGCTTCGGCGAGCATCGCCTGGCAATGCTGGTAGAACAGCTCCCCCGCCTCGGTCAGTGCGAGCTTGCGCGTCGAGCGCTGAAGCAGGCGCACGCCGAGCGCGGCCTCGAGCTCGGTCAGGCGCCGCGACAGACGCGATTTCGAGATGCCCAGCACGCGTTCGGCGGCCGAAAAGCCCCCATGTTCAACGACCTGCGAGAAGTACATCAGGTCGTTCAGGTTATGTGCATCGATATTCATCTCATCGTTCCAATTTCAGAACAATCCATTGCGAACCACCGCCAATCGAACGGGAAAACGCCCAATATAATAGCGCTATGTTTCAAAAATAACGCTATTCCGATGATTTCGAGGGCTTCCCATGACCACCGCTCGCTCGCTTGATCGCACCTACCCCGCGCTTCGCACCACCGAAGGCGGCGGTTTCGTGGTTCACCGCCCGTTCCCGACGCGGCTGCTGATGGATTTCGATCCGTTCCTGCTGCTCGATGAAATGGGCCCCGTCGACTACGCGCCCGGCGAAGCCGTGGGTGCGCCCGACCATCCGCATCGCGGCTTCGAGACCGTGACCTACGCGCTCGATGGACGCTTCCGCCATCGCGACTCGTCCGGCCATGCCGGCACGCTCGGCCCCGGCGACGTGCAGTGGATGACGGCCGGCGCCGGCGTCGTGCACAGCGAGATGCCCGACCCGGCGTTCGCTCGGGCAGGCGGACGCTCCCACGGCTTCCAGCTGTGGGTCAACCTGCCGCGCCGCGACAAGATGATCGCGCCGCGCTACCAGGAGATCCCGGCCGCCCGCATTCCGACCGCGACATCGCCGGACGGCCGCGCGCGCGCGCGCGTCATCGCGGGCGAAGCATTCGGCGTAAAAGCCGCGATCGAGACGCGCACGCCGATCCTCTACCAGCACTTCACGCTGGAGCCCGGTGCAACGGTCACGCAGCCCGTGCCGGCCGGTTATCGCGTGTTTGCCTATCCGATCGACGGAAGGGGCCTTTACGGGCCCGACAGGCAAGCTGTCGACGCACGGCACATGATCGTCTACGGCGACGATGGCGACACCGTCACGTTCGCTGCCGGCGACACGTCGCTCGACCTGCTGCTGATCGGCGGCGTGCCGCTCAACGAGCCGATCGTCCGTTACGGCCCGTTCGTGATGAATACCGAGGAAGAGATCCGGCAGGCTGTCGTCGACTATCAGACCGGTCGCATGGGTCGCATCGAAGCGTGAATCGGATCGGGTGGCAGGTGCCGCGAAGCCGATGGTTTTGCGTCACAATAACTTCTTGAACCATGTGGCCGCCCGCCACCAGAAGGAACCCGTCCCCTTGAACTTCGAACATCTGATCCAGATCAATTCCGACGATCCGGCCGTGCCAAGCCTCAACCGCGACCAGCTCTGGGAAGGTCTCGTCCTGCGTGCCGAACAGCCGCAACTGTTCGTGATCGGCCTCGACAGCTGCGTCATCCGCGAGCGGACAGACACGACGCTCGAACGCGAACTGCACTACGGCCACGCGACCGTGCGCGACCACGTGACGTTCACGCCGAACCAGCAGGTCCGCTACGACATCCGTGCGGCCGATGGCGAGATCGGTGGCTCGCTGACGATGACGATCGAGGAACGCGACGACCACGAGCTGTTCCTGCGTTTCGAGTACCGCACGACGCTGACGGTCACCGACGACAGCGAAGAAGCGCGACAGACGCACGGGATCGTCAAGGAGGCGTACCGCACGTCGGACATCGACACCGTTCGCCTGATCCGCGAATACGCGCAGGGTCGCAAGGACCCTGATCCGCTGCACTGAACCCGGCGGCGGCCCGCGGGCCGCCCTTTTGACTCAGGCTATCAGCCCAGACGAATCGATCGATAAAGAGTTTTTGTAAATGGGAATAGTTATCATTTAGAATTCATTCCATCGTATCGACAGTCACCGATCAAACCGAATGACCGACACCATGCGCCCGACCACGCTGACCCTGCGCCGCACCACGAGCACCGCAGCCAGCAGCCGCCAGAAGACGGCAGCGGTCACCACGCCGGCGAAACCCGCCGGCAACCGCGATGCAGGCACGCGGGTCGTCAACAGCGATGCGCTGCTGCAAGGCCAAAGCCACGTCAGCATCGCGCATAACGGAGAGACTTATCAGTTGCGGGCCACGCGGCTCGGCAAACTGATCCTGACGAAGTAACGACCGAGTATTGTGGGGACCACCTCCCTGAGAGGTGTTGGGCAGTAGCCAGCGTAACGGCTTGCACGCGAGATCTAGACCCCTTCGTGCAAACACACTCAAGCAGCCGTTGCAGCAAGCCAAGCCACTTTTTTGGTTCTCGCACAAGGAAGAAAAAAGCGACACGTCGATGGACGTGTCGCTTTTTTGTGTGGGCAGCCAATGTACGAAGCATGCCGCCCGCATGTATGTGGCTGGTCAGCCGAAGGAAGCGGCACGCGCCGCTTCAGAACCCCCAGAACATCAACCACCACGCGCTGTCGATGACGGCCAGGCCGACCGCGAACCACGCGAATGCCGCGAGCCGGCGCGGCCACGTCGCATAGCGCCCCGTCACCTGCCACGCGAGCCACGCACTCCATACGTTGGCGCCGACCAGAATCGCGATGCGCACATCGGTAGCCCAGCCGAGCGGCACATGCTCGGCGCGCAGCAACGACAGCGTCGTGGCCGACAGCCCGAGGAACACGCCCGCGCCCGCGATCGGGATCAGCGCCTGGGCGAGGTGATGCAGGCGCACGCGATCGAAACGGCCGAGCATCAATGTGGCGCCGGCCAGCAACACCAGCAGCGCCGTGCCGTACACGAGCCCCGTGCCGACGATGTAGCTGACGACCAGCCCGCCATCGAGCCAGGAGAACACGTCATTGCGATCCGGGTAGTGCGTGAGCAGGAACCACGGCGCATTGGTCTCGAGCGGCCACGTGATGTCCTGATCGATCAGCCAGCCCGCGAGCCATTGCTTGATCTGCACGAACCACGGGCTGACGGTCCAGTGGAACGCACCGATCGCCACGCCCAGCAAGCCGTACAGGATCAGCGCGGTGTCCCACGGATTGGCCCGCTCCGCACCGAGATTCACGACTTCGTCGGACGGCGAGCGCAGCGACAGCGAAATCGCGTCGCGGTGCCCGCTGCAGCGGCCGCACATATGGCAGTCCGCCGCGCCCTTCATGTTGCGCAACGGCACGAGCGGCGCGCAATTGATCGGAATCACGCGATGGCCGTGCTCGCCGTTCTTGTACGAACGGCGCCACGCATCCTCGTCGACCTTGTAGCGCATCGGCGCAAGCCGCGCGAGCAGCCCGAACACGCCGTTGACCGGGCACAGATACTTGCACCACACGCGCTTCTCGCGACCGTACAGCACGCCGATCACGATCGCGCCGACGGTCGAGCCGCCGAGCACGAACAGCACCGCGAGCGGGTACTGGTACACGCTGACCATCTGCCCGTAGATCGTCGTGATGCCGAACGCGACGAACGGCCAGCCGCCCCACCGGATCCAGCGCGGAATCGGGCTGCCGCGGCCGAACTTGCTCGCGTATTCGGTGAGCGCGCCCTCCGGGCACAGCACGCCGCACCACACGCGGCCGAGCATCACCATCGACAGCAGCACGAACGGCCACCAGATGCCCCAGAACGCGAACTGCGCGATGAGCGTGAGGTTGTTCCACAGATGCGCGGAATCGTCCGGCAGCGGCAGCACGGCCGGCACGATGATCAGGAACGCGTAGACGGCGACGACGATCCACTGGATACCCCGGATCAGCGCACCGTGGCGCTGCATCCACTGGCCGGCCTGCGCGAGCCAGCCCGGCTTGACGGCGGCGATAACGCTCATGCCGCGCGACCCGCTGCGACGGCCGGACGGCGGCTCGCACGCTTCATCAGCAGCCAGACGACCGCCCAGTAAACCGCATAGGCGACCAGGTTGGTCAGCGCCGGATGCGCGCGATAGCCGGTCAGCGTCGCGACGAGCGAACCGAACGTGCCCGAATCATCGAGGATCGCGGACGTGTCCCACACTTGCGAGATGCCGAGCGGCAGGATTTCCTTGTCGATCAGCTTGTCGACGCCGGTCTGGAACAGGCCCGCGCCGAGGAACAGCAGCATCACTTCGGTGACGCGGAAGAAATGCCGCCACGAGAAGTACTTGCCGCCGAGTTGCAGCAGATAGAACGTGAGGAACGCGAGGCCGAGACCGATCACGACCGCGAGCATCTGGCTGCCATCGACGTGGCCCGACTGGCCGAAACCGAGGCCGTACAGGAAGATCACCGTCTCGCTGCCTTCGCGCGCGATCGCGAGCGCGACCAGCACGGCGACGCCCCACCAGTTCGAATCGCGCGTGCTTTGCTGCAGCGATTGCTCCATGTCGCGCTTCAGCGTGCGGCCGTGCCGGCGCATCCACAGCACCATCTGCACGATCAGCACGCACGCGATCAGCACCATCGCCGTCTGGAAATAGTCCTGCGCGTCGCCGGACAACACTTCGGTGAACCCGACCAGCGCGGCGCCGAGGCCGACGGCCATCAGCAGGCCGACGCCGACGCCGGCCCAGAGGAAAGGCAGGCCGCGGCGCGCGTCGTCGTCGCCGTTTTTCAGCCATGCATAGAGAATGCCGACGACGAGCAGCGCTTCGACGCTCTCCCGCCAGACGATGAACAAGATCTGACCCATCGATACCTCCTGACGCGCGGGGCAAGGGACTGGCGCGCCCGCGCGCAGATAAAACGCGTTACTTCGCGACGATCACGCCCTGTGCCTGCTGGTGGAAATCGTCGAAAAACTTGTATTCGCCCGGCGACAGCGGGGCGACGACGACGAACGAGTCGGCGCCCGGCGCGAGCACCTTCTCCTTGCGCAACTGCACGCTCTCGAATTCGGCGGCACCCTTGCCGGTGTTCCTGATCTCGATTTTGAAACGCTGGCCGGCCGGCACTTCGATGCGGGCGGGGTTCAGCTTGCCGTCCGTCATCTCGAGCTTGAACGTCGGCAGATCGGCCGCATGGGCCGCGCCGGCAAGCCACAGCGCAGCGGCTGCGGCGACGATTTTCTGGGGAATTTTCATACTGGGTTCTCTACGCCGACGGCGCGCCGAAGCGCGCCGTTCGTGATGCCACCGATCAGTAACCGCCCTTCTTGCCGATACCGGCGAACGGGAAGTCGTACTCGAGCGTGATGGGCTTGAACCACGGGCCCACGCCCGTTTCCTTGTCGACGTGGCGACCGAACGCCATGTGACCGGACTGCATCGGCGGCTTGACGACCAGCGTCAGGTGGTACTTGCCGGGGCCGGCGAGCTTCACGTTGTCGCCGTAGTGCGGGCCGTCGCTCGCGACCATGCCCATCAGGTCGCCTTCGGCCTTCCACATCGTGTCGCCCTGCTTCGTCAGCTTGTAGGTGACCTGCAGGTACGGCATCCAGTCGCCTTCCGCGAAACCGGTCGGGTTGTTCTTGACCGCATGGATGTCGGCCTCAAGGTGGATGTCGGAATCCGACGCCTTGCGCATCATGCCTTCCGGGTCCATCGTGATCGGCTGCAGATACACCGCGCCGATTTCCATGCCGCCCTGGATCTGCTGCTTGCCGATCGGATACTCGGCAGCCGAGGCCGACATCGCGGCCAGCGCCGCCGCTACCGCAACCGTCGTGCGGATGAACGAAGAACCCAACATGGACACTCCTTGTTATTTGTCTGACTATCTTGACGACATGCGGGCCGCCGCCGGGCCGCCCGCTGGAAACACTAACGCGACGAAGAACGTTAATGCGAACTATTCTCAATACATGGGGAGTTTAGCACCGAACCCGTTCCGGAACAAACGGAGAGCACCGTAAACCCCTGATCCGACAAGGCTTACAGGCGCTTTACCAAAAGGATACGGTGACGTTTGGAAAGATTTACCGCCCGCCGCTGATGTGGTCGCCGACGTTCGCGCCGAACACGCGTTCGCGCAGCACGGCAAGCTGGTCGCGGGTCGCGGCGGCCTTCTCGAACTCGAGGTTCTTCGCGTAGTCGGCCATCTGCTTCTCGAGGCGCTTGATTTCCTTCGCGAGCTGCTTTTCCGACATGTCCTCGAATTTCGCACGCTGCTGCGCCTCCTTCAGCTCCGCACGCGCGTCGTCGGCGTTGTAGACGCCGTCGATGATGTCCTTGATGCGCTTCACGACGCCGCGCGGCGTGATGCCCATCTTTTCGTTGTACGCGATCTGCTTCGCGCGGCGCCGCTCGGTTTCGCCGATCGCGCGCTTCATCGACTCGGTCATGTTGTCCGCGTAGAGGATCGCCTTGCCGTTCACGTTCCGCGCGGCGCGGCCGATCGTCTGGATCAGCGAGCGCTCGGCGCGCAGGAAGCCTTCCTTGTCCGCGTCGAGGATCGCGACGAGCGACACTTCGGGAATGTCGAGGCCCTCGCGCAGCAGGTTGATCCCGACCAGCACGTCGAACGTGCCGAGCCGCAGGTCGCGGATGATCTCGACGCGCTCGACCGTATCGATGTCGCTGTGCAGGTAACGCACCTTGACGCCATGGTCGGCCAGGAACTCGGTCAGCTGTTCGGCCATGCGCTTCGTCAGCGTCGTGATCAGCACGCGCTCGCCGGCCTTCACGCGCGCGTTGATCTCGGTCAGCACGTCGTCGACCTGCGAGCTCGCCGGCCGCACCTCGATTTCCGGATCGACGAGGCCCGTCGGTCGCACGACCTGCTCGGCGATCTGCCCCGTCACGCGCTTCTCGTAGTCGGCCGGCGTGGCCGACACGAACACGACCTGCCGCATCTTGCGCTCGAACTCGGGGAACTTCAGCGGCCGGTTGTCAAGCGCGGACGGCAGGCGAAACCCGTAATTGACGAGGTTTTCCTTGCGTGCGCGGTCGCCGTTGTACATGCCGTTCAGCTGGCCGATCAGCACGTGCGATTCGTCGAGCAGCATCAGCGCATCGGGCGGCAGGTAGTCGACGAGCGTCGGCGGCGGATCGCCGGGCGCCGCGCCCGAGAAATGCCGCGAATAGTTCTCGATGCCCTTGCAGAAGCCGAGCTCCTGCAGCATCTCGAGATCGAAGCGCGTGCGCTGCTCGAGGCGCTGCGCCTCGACGAGCTTGCCTTCGCGATGGAAGAACTCGAGCCGTTCGCGCAATTCGTCCTTGATCGTCTCGACCGCGCGCATCACGGTGTCGCGCGGCGTCACGTAGTGCGACGACGGATACACGGTGAAACGCGGAATCTTCTGCCGCACGCGCCCGGTCAGCGGGTCGAACAGGTGCAGCGTCTCGACCTCGTCGTCGAACAGCTCGACGCGCACGGCCATTTCCGCGTGTTCGGCGGGGAAGATGTCGATCGTGTCGCCGCGCACGCGGAACGTGCCGCGCTGGAAATCCTGCTCGTTGCGCGTGTATTGCATCGCGATCAGCCGCGCGATCACGTCGCGCTGGCCGAGCTTGTCGCCGGTTCGCAGCGTCAGGATCATCTGGTGGTATTCGGACGGATTGCCGATACCGTAGATCGCCGACACCGTCGCGACGATCACCACGTCGCGGCGCTCCATCAGGCTCTTCGTCGCCGACAGCCGCATCTGCTCGATGTGCTCGTTGATCGACGAATCCTTCTCGATGAACAGGTCGCGCTGCGGCACGTAGGCCTCAGGCTGGTAGTAGTCGTAGTACGAGACGAAATACTCGACCGCGTTGCGCGGGAAGAACTCGCGGAACTCCGCGTAAAGCTGGGCCGCGAGCGTCTTGTTCGGCGCGAACACGATCGCCGGGCGGCCGAGCCGCGCGATCGTGTTGGCCATCGTGAAGGTCTTGCCCGAACCGGTTACGCCGAGCAGCGTCTGGAAGGCAAGGCCGTCGCCGACGCCTTCGACCAGCGTGTCGATCGCGGTCGGCTGGTCGCCCGCAGGCGGATAGGGCTGGTAAAGCTGGAACGGCGACCCTTCGAAAGTGACGAATTTGGATTCGTCGAGCGCGTCGCCGACTTCGGCATGATGTTCGGACATGGAATGCGGCCGGAGCAAGGGCAAAGAAAGCATTCTAGCGCTTCGCGGCCGTGCGAACTGCTGTCGACTCCTGACGCGCGACGGCCGCCCGAAATCGCGATTCGTCGCCCTGATCGCGACGGAATGACCGCCCCCGCCAGCACGAATTCGCTACAATGTCAGGCTGCTGCGCTTCCCGGCGTCGCGCCGCAGGCGCGGTCCACTGCGCCCGCCCCGCCGGTTGAAAGCCTGACCCTCTTTTCACTACTGCCGAATCATCATGTCGCTCTTCTCCGCTGTCCAGCTTGCTCCCCGCGACCCGATCCTGGGCCTGAACGAAGCCTTCAACGCCGATGCGCGTCCGACCAAGGTCAACCTCGGCGTCGGCGTGTACACGAACGAAGACGGCAAGATTCCGCTGCTGCGCGCGGTTCGCGACGCGGAAAAGGCGCGTGTCGAGGCCGGCCTGCCGCGCGGTT
The DNA here is from genome assembly GCF_902833245.1 of Burkholderia sp. BCC0398. Lineage (NCBI taxonomy): Bacteria > Pseudomonadati > Pseudomonadota > Betaproteobacteria > Burkholderiales > Burkholderiaceae > Burkholderia > Burkholderia sp. BCC0398. Next base: position 1,216 of record NZ_CADFEM010000035.1, on the reverse strand, counting down.
ACCTGCCGATCGACGGGATCGCCGCCTACGATGCAGCCGTGCAGAAGCTGCTGCTCGGCAACGACTCGCCGCTGATCGCGGCGGGCCGCGTGGTCACGGCCCAGGCACTGGGCGGCACCGGCGCGCTGAAGATCGGCGCCGATTTCCTGCGCACCCTGAACCCGAACGTGAAGGTCGCGATCAGCGATCCGAGCTGGGAAAACCATCGCGCACTGTTCGAAGCGGCCGGCTTCGAGGTCGTCGCGTACCCGTACTACGACGCGGCCACCCACGGCGTGAACTTCGAAGGCATGCTGTCGGCGCTGAACGGCTATGCGGCCGGCACGGTCGTCGTGCTGCACGCGTGCTGCCACAACCCGACCGGCGTGGACCTGACCGAAGCGCAATGGCAACAGGTCGTCGACGTCGTGAAGGCGCGCAACCTCGTGCCGTTCCTCGACATGGCCTACCAGGGCTTCGGCGAGAACATCGAAGCCGATGCCGCTGCCGTGCGCCTGTTTGCCGCGGCCGACCTGAACGCGTTCGTGTCGTCGTCGTTCTCGAAGTCGTTCTCGCTGTACGGCGAGCGCGTCGGCGCGCTGTCGATCATCACGTCGAGCAAGGAAGAAGCCACGCGCGTGCTGTCGCAACTGAAGCGCGTGATCCGCACGAACTACTCGAACCCGCCGACCCACGGCGGCGCAGTGGTCGCAGCGGTGCTCGCGTCGCCGGAACTGCACGCTTCGTGGGTGCAGGAACTCGGCGAAATGCGCGATCGCATCCGCGCGATGCGCAATGGTCTCGTCGAACGCCTGAAGGCGAGCGGCGTCGATCGTGACTTCAGCTTCATCAACGCGCAGCGCGGGATGTTCTCGTATTCGGGCCTGACCTCGGCACAAGTCGATCGCCTGCGCGACGAGTTCGGCATCTATGCGGTCGGCACGGGCCGGATTTGCGTCGCCGCGCTGAATATGCGGAACCTCGACGCGGTCGCCAATGCGGTCGCAGCGGTCCTGAAGTAAAGCCACGCCGGGAGGCGGCTGTCACCGGCCCCGCCCTGCCGACATGAAAAACGCGCTCCACGGAGCGCGTTTTTTTGTGCAGTCCAGCGTCCAACGCGGCGGACGGCGATACCGCCCGCTCCCGCGTTACTGCATGAACCAGCCGTGGCTGACGACGAACGACTGGCCGGTGAGCGCGGCGCTCGGGAACGCCGACAGGAACAGCACCGTCTGCG
>NZ_CADFEM010000034.1:0-22088 GCF_902833245.1 Burkholderia sp. BCC0398 | reverse complement strand
CGGATATACAGCTGCAGCCCGTCTTGTTCTGAATTTCAAGCAAAGCTTCTCGCAAAGGGAGGCGTTCATATACATTACAACGAGAAGCATCCTCATAGCGCGCTGAAATACCGCTCGCCTCGCGAGTTCCGGCGCTCGATGGATTCAGCAATCCTTACTGTAATGCCGCGTCCGGTATGACAGGGGCAACTCCAGCGGGGTTGCATGTCAATTTGTCATGCGGGATGGTGGATCGTGGGGGAATGACCTGAAGCAGCCCGCCCGTTTCGCCGCATCGTCTATCTTGCCCGCCTGACAAGGGTTCGCTGCCACCGTCAAAGTTGTCCACAGAAAATGTTGGCAAGCTTGTGGATATCCTGCGCACCGCGACGCTAAACCCTTGATCCGATGGACTTTGGCACGCGTGATGCAGACGCGGCGCGCGTCATGGCCGTCGCGCACACCGCTTCGCCGCACTTCGCATCACGATGCCACGACGATGCGCTACTTACCCACAGATTGTGTTGGCAAGCTTGTGGATATCCTGCGCAAGCCTGCGCTAACTCGTTGATCGGCCTATGGTTCGTGTCGCGTGTCACCGTTTCGGCAGCGCGCGGGTTCGGCCTGCGCGAACACGGACGCTTCAATGCGATCGCAACGCACCGCCGATGCCTTGACGCCCGCGCCCGTCACGCATCAAGATCACGCAAGCCGCACGCGGCCGCGCATCGCCGGCGACGCGCGTCGGCGCCCCGGGCCGGCCATTGCGTCGGCAACGCATGACGACATTTCAATCCGAGGAAGACCATGGAACACTTCACCGCGTGGCAGTTGCTCGTCTCGCTCGTGCTCGTCGCCATCGTCGTCTATCCGTACGTCCGCATCGTTCGGCGCACCGGACTGTCGGGCTGGTGGATCCTGACGATGTTCGTCCCGGTGCTGAACTTCGTCATGCTGTGGGTGTTCGCGTTCGCGCGCTGGCCCGCCGTCGACGATCGGCAGCCCTGAGCGTTGCGGCCGCAGCCGCACGCGAGCTTGTCCACAGATTGTGTTGGCAAGCATGTGGATAGCCTGCGCATACCGCGACCAAGCGCTTGATCCGAAAGACTTTGTTCGCGCTGCTTCGAAAGCGGCACACGGCCGCGCAAGCGCGGTTGTGTACCGCGTCGGCACGTGACGCGCCGCCTGCCACGCCGGCTACCCTGCTTGTCCACAATTTTTGTTGGCAAGCGTGTGGATAGCCTGCGCATACCGCGGCCAAGCGCTTGATCCGAAAGACATTGTGCGTGCTGCTTCAAACGCGGCACGGTGACGTACGGCACGCCGGACGCCGCCGCGCGCGAGCTTGTCCACAATTTTTGTTGGCAAGCATGTGGATATCCTGAGCATGCGCGACCTAAGTCGTTGATCGCACAACGTTTGAGCGCGCGGGTCACGACTGCGGCACGGCGCGCCCGCGGATCTCGCCACGCGCGCCGTGCCGTGCCGTGCCGCTCAACCGAACGTCTGCGCGACGATTCGCGCGACCGACGCGATCACGTCGTCCTTCGCCCGCGCATCGGCGCGAGCCTGCGTGTAGTACACGGCCAGCACGATCGGCGCGCGCGACGTCGGCCAGATGACGCCCGCGTCGTTCGTCGTCCCGTAGTCGCCGGTGCCGGTCTTGTCGCCGACCGTCCACCCGGCCGGCACGCCCGCACGAATCCGCTTGTCGCCGACCTTGTTGCCGCGCAGCCACGCGACGAGCTGCGCACGCTGCGCGGCCGGCAATGCGTCACCGAGCGTCAGCACGCGCAAGCTGGCAGCCATCGCGGCAGGCGTCGTCGTGTCGCGCGGGTCGCCCGGCAGCGCGGTATTCAGTTCGGTCTCCCATCGATCGAGCCGGAACGTGTCGTCGCCGATCGAGCGCGCGTAGGCGGTCACCGCCGACGGGCCGCCGATCAGCTTCATCAGCAGGTTCGCGGCCGAGTTGTCGCTGTACTGGATCGTGGCCTCGCACAGCGCGGCGACCGTCATGCCCGCGCCGACATGCTTCTCCGACACCGGCGAATAGTTGACGAGGTCGGCCTTCGTATACGTCACGCGCTGTTGCAGCAAGCCCGGACGCTCGACGCTCCGCGCGAGCACCGCCGCGCTCAGCATCGCCTTGAACGTGCTGCAGAACGGGAAGCGCTCGGCCGCGCGATGCTCGATGACCCGGCCGCTCGCCGTGTCGATCGCGCACACGCCGAGACGGCCGCCCGCGTCGCGCTCGAGGTCGGCAAGCGTCGCCGCCGCCGCGGCCGGCGCAATCACATCCGCGGCAGCCGCCGCTGCCGCCGTGGCTTCGTCCGGCGCGGCGGCCTGTCGCGACGCGCACGCGGTGACGGTAAGAACGAGCGGCGCCGTCGCGGCGGCCAGCAACAGGGTTCGACGTTTCGATGAGTAGGTCATGTCGGTTGTCTCATGGTGGAATGGCGGCGCAACGTGGTTGACGCGTTGAAAACGGCCAGCCGCCGAGACAGCACTATCGAGACTTTACGGTTGCCTGACAAGCAACGATAATTGAGCGCTGACAAAAGAAATTCTTATGACGAAGCTCCGCCCTCATCTTCCGCTCAATGCGTTGCGCGCGTTCGAATCGTCGGCGCGCCACCTGAACTTCACGCGCGCCGGCCTCGAGCTGAGCGTGACCCAGGCCGCCGTCAGCCAGCAGGTGCGCTCGCTCGAGGAGCGGCTCGGCTGCACGCTGTTTACACGGCTGCCGCGCGGTCTCGGGCTGACCGACGAGGGCCGCGCGCTGCTGCCGGTGCTGAGCGACGCGTTCAGCCGCATCGAGACGGTGCTCAAGCAGTTCGACGGCGGACGCTTCCACGAGGTGTTGACGCTCGGCGTCGTCGGTACCTTTGCCCTAGGCTGGCTAATGCCGCGGCTGAAGCAGTTCGGCGACACGCACCCGTTCGTCGAGCTGCGGCTGCGGACCAACAACAACGTCGTCGATCTCGCCGGCGAGGGCCTCGATTTCGCGATCCGCTTCGGTGAAGGCAACTGGCCGGCGACGCGCAACGAGCGGCTGCTCGATGCGCCGCTCACCGCGTTGTGCGCGCCGGACATTGCGCGGCGCATCGCGCAGCCGGCCGATCTCGCGAACGAAACGCTGCTGCGCTCGTACCGCACCGACGAGTGGCTCGGCTGGTTCGACGCCGCGCAGCTCGAACCGTGGGCCGTCAACGGTCCCGTGTTCGATTCGTCGCGGCTGATGGTCGAGGCCGCGATGCAGGGCGCGGGCGTGGCACTCGCGCCGGCCTGCATGTTCGCGCGCGAACTGCAGCTCGGCCAGCTCGCGCGGCCGCTCGACATCGACGTGCGCGCGGGCGGCTACTGGCTCACGTCGCTGAAATCGAAACCGCTGACGCCCGCGATGACGCTCTTTCACGACTGGATCGTCGCGGAAGCGGCCGGCACGGCGCCGGCCGGGTAACGCGGCCTCGCTTGTCCACAGAAAGTGTTGGCAAGGATGTGGATATCCTGGGTACCCGGGGCCTAAGCCCTTGATCGCGCACGCATTAGTGTGCCGATACATGGAGCGGGCAGCCTTTGCGTGCGGGCTTCGTGCACGCAGCCCCTGCCGACCGGATCGTCAACCATTGCGACGCAATCGATTGCAAGTTGTCCACAGATTTTGTTGGCAAGCCTGTGGATATCCGTCCAATCGGACGCGTAACATCTTGATACACAAGGGGATTCGATCCACGGACCTTGACCGGTCAATGGTGTGGCACCGGAGTGGTTGTCGAATCGCACGCCATACACGCGCGACGCGCCCGGCCGAGGGCCGGGCGGTTCTCCACAGATTGTGTTGGCAAGCTTGTGGATATCCTGCGTATCGGGCACCTAACTGATTGAGCGCACGGGGTTTTGTGCCGCGTCCACCGAATCGGGCAGCGCGTGCGCCGCCCGTGCATCAGTGACGGTCGAGCCCGCCGCGCAATTCGCTCGCCTTGTCGCGCAGCGCCTCGTAACCCGAACGTGCGTGCTCGGGCAGATCGGGATCGCCGATCAGTGCGCCGAGCGTTTCGATCAGGCTGAACAGGATGCCCTTCGCCGCGCCGACCGCGATGCTCTGCGATTCGATCGACTTGTGCAGGTGGTCGACCGCCGCTTCGAGATTCTCGAGCTTGTGCTCGCCGTCGTCGGGCCGGTTGTCGGTCGTCATCGTCTACCTCCGCCATCGTTCAAGGGTCATGTCACGATTCTATGCCGCTGCGCGCGAACGTGGCGCGACATCGCGCAACGTTCGCGCGACACCGCACTACAGCACCGCGACCACCTGCACGCGGCCCGGCTGCTCCGCCGCGGCGATGACCTGGCCGTCGACGCGGCGGAACGTCAGCGACACGGTTTCGTCGCCGACGCGCAGCGCATCGATCCGCAGCCAGTCGACGCCTTCCGGCAAGGCCGGGCGCTCGACGCGCACCTCGTGGCGCGATGCGTCGATGCTCACGCCGAGGCACGCCTGCAGCATCATGAACGGCGCGCCGGCCGCCCACGCCTGCGGCAGGCAGGCCACCGGATACGCGGTCGGCGGTTCGCCGCGCCGGCGCGGGAACCCGCAGAACAGCTCCGGCAGCCGCATCTCGAAGCTCACCGCCGCCTCGAACAGCGCACGCAGCAGATTCACCGCGGCCGTCTTGTCGCCGTAGCGCGCCAGGCCGCGCGCGATCAGCGCATTGTCGTGCGGCCACACCGAACCGTTGTGATAGGCCATCGGATTGAAGCGCGGCTGGCCGGCCGCCAGCGTGCGGATGCCCCAGCCCGTCTGGAACAGCGCCGAGCCGAGCACGCCGGCGACCGCCGCGCCGCGCTCGGCGTCGGGCAGCCCGAACGCCAGCAGGTGGCCCGCGTTCGACGCGAACACGCGGCACAGCTCGCCATGACCGTCGAGCGCGATCCCGTAGAAATCGCCTTCCGGCATCCAGAACAGCGCATCGACCTGGTCGCGCAGGGTCTTCGCGCGCAACGCGTAGCGCGTCGCGTCGGCCGCATGGCCGCGCCGACGCGAGCACGCCGACATCGCGTCGAGCGCCGCGCACGCATAGGCCTGCACTTCGACGAGCGCGATCGGCCCGTCCGGGAAACGGCCATCCGCGTGGAACACCGAATCGTGGCTGTCCTTCCAGCCCTGGTTCGCGAGGCCGCGTTCCGACGTGCGCTGGTAATCGAGCAGCCCGTACGGGTTGCGGTCGCACTTGTCGATCACCCATTGCGCGGCGCGCTCGAGCGCGGGCCACAGCTCGTCGATCAGCGCATCGTCGCCGGTGCGTTCGAGATAGGCGCCCGCGAGCACGATGAACAGCGGGGTCGTATCGACGCCGCCGTAGTACAGCGCGAACGGCACCTCGCCCGTCGCGGCCATCTCGCTGCGGCGGAACTCGTGCATGATCTTGCCGGGCTCCGCGTCGCGGAACGCGGAGGTCTCGCGCGCCTGATGTTCGGCGAGAAAACGCAGCACGCCGCGCGCGAGCGACGGCTGCAGCCACAGCATCTGCAGCGACGTGATGATCGCGTCGCGGCCGAACGGCGTCGAGAACCACGGAATGCCCGCATACGGGTACGGCCCCGTGTCGAGCTGCGTCGTGAGCAGCCCGAGATCCGCGAGCGAACGATCGAGCCAGGCGTCGAACAGCGGATTGCCGGTGTTCACGCGCGCCATCGACTCGCGCCGTGCGCGCATCTCGCGATGCACGCCGACCAGCGCGGTGCGCAGCGCGACGCGGCCGCATCCGGGCCCTTCGGCCTGCGCGGGCCCGAGCGTCGCATCGACGGTCAGGTAGATCGACACGCACGCCTGCGCGGCGATCGTCAGCGTGTAGTCGGCGCGATCGACCGACAGCGCGTCGGGCGCCGGCGAGAAATGCACGGTCACGTTGCGCTCCACGCTGTCGAGGCCGTCGTAGCGCAGCCGCACCGCGCCCGCGTCGACGCGCGGCGCGCCCACCGTGCCGCGCTTCGGCCGCTGCGTGCCGCGCACTTCGAACATGTCCTTGAAATCGGCCGCGAACGACAGCGACAGCGGCACCTCGGCTTCGCTCGCGCCGTAGTTCGTCAGCGTCAGCGCTTCGTACAGCACGTCGCCCGCCAGCACGCGCGTGCGCTCGATATGGATCACGCCCTCGGGCGTCTCCTTGCCGCCGAGCGGCGGCAGCGGGCGGTTCGTCAGGTGCGCGGTGAACGACGCGTTGTCGGCGCTCGTCGCGCCCGACAGCAGCGACGGCGCGCGGCCGCCGAACGTCAGGCGCCATTTCGACAGCACGCGCATGTCGTCGACGAACAGGCCGTCGTCATGCCCGCCGATGTCGCCGAGCGCATCGCTGACCACGAACGCGTCGCCGGATTTCAGCACGTACTGGTTGTTGCGCGCGAGGACCTGCTGATCGGCTTCGGGCGCGATGAAGGCGGGACCCGACGCGATGGTCGGGGCAATCGGCGCGACTTGCGGCGCCTGCGTCGTCGTGGCTTCGGCGTGATTCGGCATCGATGCTCCTGTGTCGAGGCGCAACGCGCGGCGCGCGTCGCGTGTTTCGCACAGGATAGGCCAGAACGGCGAACGTGCGCAGCGACGAAACGGCCGCGGCGCGAGGCGACGTTGCTTCGTCGCCTCGCGCCGCGTACGGGCACGTCAGTTGCCGGTCAGAATTTCCAGAGGATGTTGCCGAGGATCGCGTTGTCGCGCACGCCGCTGCCGTATTGGCCGCTGTACGTGAGGCCGAGCGTCAGGCGCTTCGTGATGTTCGCGTCGATGCCGGCCTCGAGCACCGCGCTGTCGCGCGCAATCGGCACGCCCGACACCTGGAACGACGTGCCGCCGTTCGCGAACGTGAACGCCGACGACGGCCGCACGTTGCCGAACGCATGCCGCCAGCCGACCGTCCCGCGCGCAGTGAACGTGCCGCTCGCGATCGAGCCGAGCTGCGACGCCGCACGCACGCCGAGCGTCGAGAAGCCGACGTGGGTCGTCTCGCCGCCGGCGCGCAATGCGGCCGCGCCGCCGGTTTCCGTATAGCCGTCGGTATGCAGGTTCACATACGCGAGGCCCGCGAACGGTTCGATCGCGACCGGCCCGACCGGCAGCGCGTAGCCGACTTCGCCGAACACCTGCGCCGAATGCGCGTTGTAGCCGGCCGAATCGTGATCGGAGAAGCCCGCGAAGCCCGGATAGCGGTCGCTGTTGATTCGATACCACGTGTACGACGCGCCGCCGCGCACGCCGAGCGCGCCATACTGCGCGCCGCCGTACAGCGACACGTAGTAGCTGTTCACCGCCGCCGACGAACTCTGGTCGTTGTCGAGCGAGCTGTGCGTGACGCCCGCGGCCAGGCCCGCGCGCCACTTGTCGTTGAGCGCCATGTCGGCGCCGGCGATGAAGCCCGTCATGCTGCGGTTGATCGACGATGCGTTGCCGTCGCCTCCGAGCCGGCTGCGGCCGCCGAACGCCTGCCCCCAGACGACGGGCTGATAGGGCGTCCCGCCGTAGCACCCGGCGCGCGAACCGATCCGGCGTTCCGGCGGCAGCGTCGGATCGGCCACGCCGGCCGTGTTGTCGCCGCACAGCGCGGCGCCGCCCGACGACAGGGCCGCGAGCGGGCCCGATCCGGGCGCGAGGCCCTGACGGACGCGATCGGTCACCGCGTCGCGCACATAGCGGCTGTCGAGCAGCAGCATGCTCTTCAGGCTCGCCTGCAGTTCGCCGCCGAGCAGCCCGTACGCGCGGCGTGCGGTCGGCGCGTCGGTCGTCAGCACCGTGTCGTACAGCGGATTGCCGGCGCCGAGCGCGGCCACCGCGGTCGCGACCGAGCGCTGGTTCGGCGTCGTCGCGACGTCGGGCAGCGCGGTGCCGTTCTGAGCCAGTTGCAGATACACGTGACCCGGATCGTAGCTGAGGGTCGGCGTCAGGAACGCATAGTTCGCGCTCACCTGGGCGAACGCGCCCTGCACGCCCGACGACGCACTGAGGATCGTGTACGTCGTGCCCGGCTGATAGGTGCTCTGGTTCGCGAGCACCTGCACGGTGCCGCCGTTCAGCGTCGCCGTGCCGCTCGCCGCGAGGCTGCCGCTTTGCTGCGGCGTGGCGGCGACCTGGAACGTCGAACCCGGCTGGAACGTGACGTTGCCGCCCACGTTCAACGCCGCGCCCGGTTGCGTGGCGGCCGCCGTCGCGCCGCCCTGCACCACGAGGCCGCCGATCGTGCCGGTGCCCGTCACCGTCGCGCCGTTCTGCACGGTGACGGTCGACTGGCCGAGCGAACCGTTGACGGCAAGCGTGCCCGCGCTGACCGTGGTCGGGCCGCTCAGCGTGCTCGTGCCGGTCAGCGTCAGTTGCCCGCTGCCGGCCTGCGTCAGCGAGCCGGTGCCGGACAGCACGCTCGCGATCGTCACGTTGCCCGATTGATTGACGACCAGCGCACCGTTGTCGACGACGTCGCCGGCCACGCTGCCCGACGTGCCGCCGTTGCCGAGCTGCAGCGTGCCGCCGGCTGCGATCGTGGTGCCGCCCGTGTACGTGTTGCCGCCGGTCAGCACCTGCGTGCCGCTCGCCACCGTCACGCCGCCCGAGCCGCCGATCGCGCCGCCGAACGTGCTGCTGCCGCTGCCGTTCAGCGCCAGCGCGTTCGCACCGAGATTCACGTTCGTGCCGGCCGCGCCCGACAGCCCGCCGATCGTTTGCGCGCCGGTCGCGCCGCTCACGTCGAACGTCGCCCCCGTGCCCGCGAGATTCACCGCGCCGGTCGATGCAAGGCTGCCGCCCGCGCCGAGCGCGAGCGTGCTGCCGCCGTTGATCGTCGTGCCGCCCGTGTACGTGTTCGCGCCCGTCAGCGTCTGCGTGCCCGTGCCAGCAAACGTCACGCCGCCCGTCCCGCCGATCGCGCCGCCGAACGTGTCGTTGCCGCTGCCGTTCAGCGTCAGCGCATTCGCGCCGAGATTCACGTTCGTGCCGGCCGCGCCGATCAGTGCGCCGATCGTCTGCGCGCCCGATGCGCCGCTCACGTCGAACGTCGCGCCCGTGCCCGCGAGATTCACCGCGCCCGTCGACGCGAGGCTGCCGCCCGCGCCGAGCGCCAGCGTGCTGCCGCCGTTGACCGTCGTGCCGCCTGTGTACGTGTTCGCGCCCGTCAGCGTTTGCGTGCCCGTGCCAGCAAACGTCACGCCGCCCGTCCCGCCGATCGCGCCGCCGAACGTACCGTTGCCGCTGCCGTTCAACGTCAGCGCATTCGCGCCGAGATTCACGTTCGTGCCGGCCGCGCCGCTCAGCGTGCCGAGCGTCTGCGCGGCCGTCGCGCCGCTCACGTCGAACGTCGCGCCCGCGCCCGCGAGGTTCAGCGCGCTGCCCGACGCGAGGCTGCCGCCCGCGCCGAGTGCGAGCGTGCTGCCGCCATTGATCGTCGTGCCGCCGGAATACGTGTTCGCACCCGTCAGCGTTTGCGTGCCCGTGCCGGCGACGGTTACACCGCCCGTCCCGCCGATCGTGCCGCCGAACGTACCGTTGGTGCCGCCATTCAGCGTCAGCGCATTCGTGCCGAGGTCGACGTTCGTGCCGGCCGCACCGGTCAGCGTGCCGATCGTCTGCGTGCCGGTCGCGCCGCTCAGATTGAGCGTCGCACCGGCGCTGGCGAGGTCCACCGCGCCGGTCGATGCGAGGCTGCCGCCCGCGCCGACTGCGAGCGTGCCGCCGCCGCCGATCGTCGTGCCGCCCGTATAGGTGTTCGCGCCCGTCAGCGTCTGCGTGCCGCTGCCGGCCAGCGTCAGGCCGCCGGTGCCGCCGATCGCGCCGCCGAACGTGCTGCTGCCGTTGCCGTTCAGCGTCAGCCCGTTGCCGCCGAGGTTCACGTTCGTGCCGGCCGCGCCGGTCAGCGTGCCGAGCGTCTGCGCGGCCGTCGCGCCGCTCAAGTCGAACGTCGCCCCCGCGCCCGCGAGGTCCAGCGTGCTGCCGGACGCAAGGCTGCCGCCCGCGCCGAGCGCCAGCGTGCTGCCGGCGCCGATCGTCGTGCCGCCCGTATAGGTGTTCGCGCCGGTCAGCGTCTGCGTGCCGGTACCCGACAACGCGAGACTGCCGGTGCCGCCGATCACCCCGCCGAACGTGCCACTGGCCGTGCCGCCGAGCGTCAGTGCGTTGCCGCCCAGGTTGACGTTGGTTCCCGCGACGCCCGACAGCGCGCCGAGCGTTTGACCGCCTGTCGCGCCGCTCAGGTCCAGTGCCGCGCCCGCGCCGGCAAGGTTCATCGTGCCGGTCGATGCCAGGCTGCCGCCCGCGCCGAGCGCCAGCGTCCCCGCGTTGATCGTCGTGCCGCCCGTATAGGTGTTCGCGCCAGTCAGCGTCGTGGTCGCCGCCCCGTCCTTCACGAGGCTGCCCGCGCCGGAAATCGCACCGCCCAGCGTGAGGCTGTTGCTGCCCCCCAGCGTCAGCGCGGCGCCCGTGCCGAGATTGACCGCATTGCCGACCGACAACGCGGCGTTCGTATCGAGCGTCGCCGCGCCGCCGACGGTCAGCGCGCCGGAACCGAGCGCGCCGCCGTTGCCGAGCACGAGGCTGCCGCTATTGAGGTTCGTGCCGCCCGAGTAGGTGCTCGCGCCGTTCAGCGTCTGCGTGCCGGTGCCCGACAACGTGAGACTGCCCGTGCCGCCGATCACCCCGCCGAACGTGCCGCTGGCCGTGCCGCCGAGCGTCAGTGCGTTGCCGCCCAGGTTGACGTTCGTTCCCACGCCGCCCGACAGCGCGCCGAGCGTTTGACCGCCTGTCGCACCGCTCAGGTCCAGTGCCGCGCCCGCGCCGGCAAGGTTCATCGTGCCGGTCGATGCCAGGCTGCCGCCCGCGCCGAGCGCCAGCGTCCCCGCGTTGATCGTCGTGCCGCCCGTATAGGTGTTCGCGCCGGTCAGCGTCGTGGTCGCCGCCCCGTCCTTCACGAGGCTGCCCGCGCCGGAAATCGCCCCGCCCAGCGTCAGGCTGTTGCTGCCGCCCAGCGTCAGTGCGGCGCCCGTGCCGAGATTGACCGCGTTGCCGACCGACAACGCGGCATTCGTATCGAGCGTCGCCGCGCCGCCGACGGTCAGCGCGCCGGAACCGAGCGCGCCGCCGTTGCCGAGCACAAGGCTGCCGCTATTGAGGTTCGTGCCGCCCGAGTAGGTGCTCGCGCCGTTCAGCGTCTGCGTGCCGGAGCCGGCCAGCGTCAGGCTGCCGGTGCCGCCGATCGCCCCGCTGAACGTGCCGCTCGCCGTCCCGCCCAGCGTGAGCGCGTTGCCGCCCAGCGTCACGTTCGTCCCGGCGACACCCGACAGCGCCCCGATCGACTGCGCGCCGGTCGCGCCGCTCACGTCGAGCACCGCACCCGCGCCTGCCAGGTTCACGCTGCCGGTTGCCGACAGGCTGCCGCCTCCGCCGATCGCCAGCGTGCCGGCATTGATCGTCGTGCCGCCCGTGTAGGTGTTTGCGGCGGTCAACGTCGTCGTCGCCGCGCCGTCCTTCACCAGACTGCCCGCGCCGGTGATGCCGCCGCTCAGCGTCAGCGCGTTGCTGCCGCCCAGTGTCAGCGCGGAACCGGTAGCGAGGCCGATCGCGTTGTTGACCGACAGGCTCGCGCTCGTATCGAGCGTTGCCGCGCCGCCGACGGTCAACGCACCCGTGCCGAGCGCCGCATTGTTGCCGAGCACCAGCCCGCCTGCATTCAGCGTCGTGCCGCCGGCGTAGGTGTTCGCGCCGGACAGCGTCAAGGTCGCCGCGCCGTTCTTCACGAGACCGCCGCCACCCGCGACCACGCCACCCAGGCCGAGATCGGTGCTGCCGCCAAGCGTCAGCGTGGTGCCCGTCGCGATGTTGACGCCGTTCGCGAGCGACACGTTGGTGGTCGCATCGAGCGTCGACGACCCGTTGACGTTCACCGCGCCGAGGCCGAGCGACGTATTGCTGCCGACGACGAGGTTGCCGCCGTTCAGGTTCGTGCCGCCCGTGTACGTGTTCGCGCCCGTCAGCGATTGCGTGCCGGTACCCGACAGCGTCAAGCTGCCGGACCCGCCGATCGTGCCGGCATAGGTCGCATTGACGCTGCCGCCGAGCGTCAGCGAATTGGCGCCGAGGTCCACGTTCGTGCCGGCCGCGCCGGCCAGCGCACCGATCGTCCGCCCGCCCGCCGCAGTGCTCAGGTCGAACGTTGCGCCCGCACCGGTCAGGTTGACCGTGCCGGTCGCCGACAGACTGCCGGCCCCGCTCAGCGCGAGCGTGCCGCTGTTGATGGTCGTGTCGCCCGTATACGTGTTCGCGCCGGTCAGCGTCGTGGTTGCCGCGCCATTCTTCGTGAGGCCGCCGCTTCCGCTGATCGTGCCGGTCAGCCCGAGATCGTTGCTGCCGCCGAGCGTCAGCGTCGAGCCGGTCGCGAGATTGACCGTGTTGGCGAGCGTCACGTTCGTGCTCGTGTCGAGCGACGCCGACGCGTTGACGTTCAGCACGCCGGTGCCGAGCGCCGAATTGTTGCCGACCACCAGGCCGCCGGCGTTCAGGTTCGTGCCGCCCGTGTAGCTGTTCGCGCCGGACAGCGTCAGCGTGCCGCCGTCGTTCTTCGTCAGCGCGCCGCCACCCGACACCGTGCCGGACAGCGTCAGCCCGGTCGCGCCCTGCACCGTCAGGCCGCCCACGCCGAGGTCCACGTTGTTGCTGACGTTGAGCCCGGCCGTACCTGCCTGCAGTGCGCCGCCGGTGGCCGTGATGGTGCCGGTGCCGAGCGACGCGTTGTCGTTGATGATCGCGGTGCCGCCCGCCAGCGTCGCGTCCTGCGCAGTGGATGCGCCGTTGATCGTCCAGTTGCCGCTCGTGACGTCGAGGTGATTGAAGTTGATGTAGTTGTTGACCGCGATCGTGCCGTTCGCCGCGACGCCCTGCTGCAGGTTGAGCGTATTGTTGCCGCCCGCGCCGCCGTCGACGACGCCGGTTGCCGCCACGCCGAGCGTGACCGGGCCGACCGTGATGTTGAACGCGCCGCCGGTGCCGCCGGCCGTATTGACCGACGAGCCCGTCACGGCATTGAACGTATTCGTGCTGTTCGCCCCCATCGACACGCCGCCGTTGATCGTGCCCGAGTTGGTGAACGTATTGCCCTGTCCCGGTGTGCCGCTCGAACCCAGCGACACGCGACCGGTGATCGTCCCGCTGTTCGTCATGTTGACCGTGCCGCCGCCGTACGCGGCGACCACCGGCGCATCGGCGCCGACGAGGGTCGCGCCGACCAGCGGGGAGGAGCCGATCGTACCCGTGTTCGTAATCGTCGACGTGCCGCCCGTGCCGTTTTGAACCGACAGCGCCATGCCCGTCACGCCGCTGATCGCCACGCCGGTCGAGCCCATCATCGTGCCGTTGTTGGTCACGGTGGTGCTGCTCGCCGCCGCGTTGCCGATCACCGTACCGCTCGACAGCACGCCGAGCCCGGAGCCGAGCGCCGACGGGTCGATCGTGCCGTTGTTGGTCAGCGTGACGTTACTGCCGGTCAACGACATCGCCGTGCCGCCGACACCGAGCAGCACGCCGACGCTGGCGCCGGGATTGACCGTCGCGTTCACGTTGTTGGCGCTGTTCGAATAACTGGGCGCCAGCGGATTCGCGACGCCGGAACAGGTCACCGTGGTGCCCGCCGTGCTGCAGGTCGCATAGGCGGGGACGATGCCCGCGCCCGACAGCGCCAGAAACACGCCGGTGGGCAACAGCAGTCTCGGAAACGGCTCACTCGCTTTTTTCGGACGGACAGGGTTCATGCTTTCCCTCTTTATTGATTTCGGCTTTGGTATTGGTATTGCGGCCGCAACGGCCGGCACGCAGCAGAAAATCGCGGATAAAAGCGTCCTCCCCGGCAATCGCGATGCGCTGTCGGTTTATTCGTGATGAGTTTTTTGATCGGCCCGGGAATGCAGCTGCGGAACTAGTCGAATGACATGATGGCGGCCCCTGGTTTCTGAAGCGACTTTCTGGTTGATTTGATTACTACGCGCTTTCGTCAGACTAGGCTATATCAAAGTCAAACCGTTTTCCAGTCGATATTTTCCCATCGGATCAACGGCCGACGATTATGTAGTTTTTTTACTTTCTGACAGACGAGCAGGAATAACACGCGACACACTCTTCACCGACTTTCCTTGATTTTTCGCAAAGACAACGGTTGTGCCGCATCGGTGGAAACACCGATATATCGCCCTGATTCAATACACGTGGATTTTTGCAGTGCAATATTTTCACCGCGATGAATGATCCATTTAGATAACCAACATCCGCTTAATAAATCGATCGGAGCTGGATTATGGAACTGTCGGCGAAATTGTTTTGATTTTCAGCCTCGCAAGGCATCTGAAACGCGAATCGTTATTATTTATTCGGTGCCTGTGACACTCGCGCGGCCGGCGCGAGACGACAGGAAACCGGAGTAACGACGAAACCGCCCGCACCGGTAGCGCGCGCTTCCGGGCCGCCCCGTCACGAAAACAGGCTCATCAGATAAAGCATCGGTCGAAACGACACCGGCCGCGCATCGGGATTGATCCACAACCGCACCGCATACACCGCGTAGGCCGGCACCTCGCGCCAGCTCGAATAGACGTCGCGCCACTGGAAGCGGCGCGGATACGCGGCGGAGATGTTCGACCGCGCAATGCCGACGCGCTCGAACGCGAGGCGCGCCCGCGCGAGGTGGTAATACTGGCTGACGATCAGCACGCGCGACAGGCGATGTGCGCGCAGGTAGGCCAGCGTGTGCTGCGCGGTCGCGAGCGTGTTGTCACCCTGGTCGTCGACGGCGATCCGGTCCGCCGGCACGCCGCACGCGACGAGGTAGTCGCGCATGGCCGTCGCCTCGTTCAGCCCGGGGCCGTCGATCGCGCCGCTGACCAGAAACGCCGGGCACTGCCCCGCGCGGTAACAACGCACGCCGACATCGAGCCGGGCCGCGAGCACGGGCTTCGGCGCGCCGGTTGCGTCGAGCGCGTTGCCGAAGATCACGGCGACGTCCGCCGGGTCGCTCGGCATCCGCATGCCATGGACGACGATCGCGGCCGCCGCAGCGCCCCAGACGCACGCGACGACGGCCAGCACGCGGCCGGCCCGGGCCGCGAAGCCCCGTTTGGTTCGATATTTCAAGGTATTCGGTCTCTCAGGTGTCGTCGGGCGCGTCGGCCGGCCCGGCCCCGAACGGGCGCGTCACGCTAGCACGGCGCGCCCGCGCCTGTCCATGCGATGGACCGATGCCGGCCGAGCAGGCCGGCCATTGGGAGATCGAAAGAATGTGAAGGCGTGCGCCGGGCCGCGGCCGGCAGCACCGCCCGGCTCAATCGGCCGGGCACATCGCGAGCCGCCCCATCGCCTCGCCGGCGCCGCGCACCGCGCAGGTGGCCGGCTCGTCGGCGATCCGCGCGACCAGCCCGGTCTCGTCGTACAGCAGGCGTTCGAGATCGGCGAGCAAAGCGCCGCCGCCGGTCAGCACCACGCCGCGATTCGCGATGTCGGTCACGAGTTCGGCCGGCGCGTTTTCCAGCACCGACTTCACCGCGCCGATCACCTGCTTGAGCGGCGCGGCCAGTGCGTCCGCGACGTCGTGATTGGACAGCTCGACCGAGCGCGGCAGGCCGTCGCCGATGCTGCGGCCGACGGCGCGGGTCGACGTGCGCGGCACCGCGCTGGTGGCCGAGCCGATCGTCTTCTTCACGTGCTCGGCCGTCTGTTCGCCGAGCAGCACGCCGTACAGGTTGCGGACGTGGTTGACGATCGCCGCGTCGAACTGGCTGCCGCCGACGCGGATCGCCTCGCGGTAGACGATGCCGCCGAGCGCGACGACCGCGACTTCGGTCGTGCCGCCGCCGATGTCGATGACCATCGAGCCGACCGGCTCGGTCACCGGCAAACCCGCGCCGAGCGCGGCCGCCAGCGATTCCTCGATCAGTTCGACCTCCGATACGCCGGCCGCGAACGCGGCCTCGCGGATCGCGCGGCGCTCGACGGCCGTCGCGTCGGACGGCACGCACAACGTGACCTCGACCCGGCGGCTGAAGCGCGAGCGGGTGCGCGACATGTCGATGAAGCTGCGGATCATCTGCTCGGCGGCGTGCGCGTCCGCGATCACGCCGTGCCGCATCGGCCGCACGGCTTCGAGATGCCCCGGTTCGCGGCCGAGCAGCGCCTTCGCGAGCTCGCCGACGGCCTCGAGCGTCGGCCGCGCGTCGCTCGCGCCGCCCTTGCGGAAGCAGACGACCGACGGCTGGTTCAGCACCACGCCGCGTTCGTGCGTATAGATCCGCGTACTCGCCGTTCCCGGGTCGATCGCAACGGGTTGCGCAAACAACTTTCCGAACAGCGGTGTCGACATATCAAACCTTTGTGAGGGAACGGGCCGGGACAGCCGCGCCGCACATTTTGCCGCGCGTCCATGCCGCCCCATCACGAGCTTAGCGGCAAATCGTTCCGATACTTTAGGCAATTCCGATGATTTTTTCGCGACGGAATGACCGGATGGGGCGTTTCGGGCACGTCCGGCCACGCAACGGCCGCTCGCGTCGGGCCTGTAAAACACGGTAATCTCTCGGTCTTGCCTGCTCCCGGCAGGCCTCAGACGCACGATCACGCCAGGTATGTTCACCATGACAGCGACCGTTTCCTTCCGCTGGGCGCCGGTGCGCCCGCTCTGCACGACGCTCGTTGCCTTCTGGTGCTGCACGGTCGCCGCGCAACCGCTGCCGGCCGCCGGACCCGCCGCCGCCCAGACCGCGGCCGCTGCCGTCAACGCGCCGGCTGCGCCCGCGCCCGCCGCACCCGCTGCGGCGGCGCACACCTGCGCGGCCGACGGCGGCCCGGCCGGCCGGCCGTCGATCGGCCTCGTGCTGTCCGGCGGGGGCGCGCGCGGCTACGCACACCTCGGTGTCCTGAAAGTACTGGAGGACAACCGGATTCCGATCGACTGCATCGCGGGCACCAGCATGGGCGCCGTGGTCGGCGGCCTGTACGCGAGCGGGATGGCGGCCGACGAGATGCAGAAGCGGCTGTCGGAGGTCAACCTGGCGGATATCGCGTTCGACGTGACGGAGCGCGCGGACCTGCCGCAAACCAGCCGCGAAGACGAACGCCTGTACATCAACGGGCTGACGCTCGGCTTCGGCAAGAAAGGCGTCAAGGCGCCGGTCGGCCTCGTACAGGGCAACCGGCTGCAGGCGCTGCTCGCGAACTGGACGGCCGCCGTGCCGACCAACCAGCCGTTCGACCAGCTGCCGATCCCGTACCGCGCGGTCGCGACCGACCTGCAGACGGGCCAGATGGTCGTGCTCGACCACGGCTCGCTGCCGCTCGCGATTCGCGCGAGCATGGCGATGCCGGGCCTGTTCGCGCCGGCCGAGATCAACGGGCGCGCGCTCGTGGACGGCGGGCTCGTCAGCAACCTGCCCGTCGACACCGCGCGGCAGATGGGCGCAAGCGTCGTGATCGCCGTCGACATCGGCTCGCAACTGCGCCCGCTCGACGCGCTCGCGTCGCCGGCCGACGTGATGCAGCAGATGGTCGGCATCCTGATCCGCCAGAACGTGACCGCGCAGCGCAAGCAGCTCGACGCGCAGGACGTGCTGCTCACGCCGGACCTCGGCGCGCTCGCGTTCACCGATTTCCAGAACGCGAAGCAGGCGATCGCCGCCGGCGAGATCGCCGCGACCGCGGCGCTGCCGAAGCTGCGGCGCTTCGCGCTCACGCCGGAACAGTACGCGGCCTACCGGTCCGCGCACGCGCAGCCGCTGCCGCCGCCGATCCGCATCACGCGCATCGACATCAAGACCAGCGGCGGCGTGCCGAAGCGCGTCGTCAGCAACGCGCTGCACGTGAAACCCGGCGACATCTACGATCCGAAGACCGTCAGCCAGGATCTGCTCGGACTCACGACGGGCGGCAACTTCGAGAGCGTCACGCAGCAGATCGTGAGCCGCGGCGACGACAACGTGCTCGAGATCGACGCGCGCGAGAAGTACTGGGGGCCCAACTTCCTGCTGTTCGGGCTCGGCATGTCGAGCAGTTCGACCGACGAGGGCGGCTTCCGCCTGCACGTCGGCTACCGGCGGCCGTGGCTCACGGAGTCGGGGCTGGAATTCCGCGCGGACACGACGATCGGCAGCGACCTGCAGTCGGCGCGCGTCGAATTGCGCCAGCCGCTGTCGACCGCGTACGGCGTGTACCTGTCGCCGTACGCGGAATACCAACGTCGCTACGCGAACCTGTACGACGACTCCGGCGACGTGAAGATCACGCAGTACCTGATGCAGACGGCGCGCGCCGGGATCGACCTCGGCCTGCCGATCGCGCGGCTCGGCGATTTCCGCGTCGGCCTCGGTTACGTGACCGGGCACGGCTCGCCGACCTACAACCTGCCGTTCGACGACGGCAGCGGCCAGAGCCTGCTGTGGCCGAGCTTCACGTCGCAGGCGCTGATCGCGCGGGCGCGGCTCGTCATCGATCAGCTCGACGATCCGATGTTCCCGCGCAAGGGTTATTTCGGCGAACTGCGGGTCGACCGCTCGCTGGTGTCGCGCAACGGCGGCTCGGCGCAGGAATTCGCCGACGGGATCAGCAACGCGCCCTATACCGAGATCTACGGCAAGGCGATGATCGCGCAGCAGTTCGGCCGGCACAGCGTCAGTGCGACGATCGAAGGCGGCAAGAGCATCGGCGGCACCAACCTGATCAACGCGTTCAACTTCACGCTCGGCGGCTTCCAGCATCTGTCCGCCTATGCGGCCGATCAGCTGAACGGCAACGAACTCGCGTACGGACAGATCACGTACATGAACCAGTTGATGACGTTCAACGCGTCGCCGATCAAGGCGCTGTCGGTGGGCGCCAGCGCGGAAGTCGGCAACGTGTGGTCGAGCGGCCAGCAGATCGGCGGCGGCGCGCTCAAGCAGAGCTATACGTTCTTCACGAGCCTGTCGACCGCGTTCGGGCCCGTCTATATCGGCGTGGCGCTCGCGCCGGGCGGCCGACGCAACTTCTACCTGCAGCTCGGCCGCACCTACTGAGCCTGCGCGGATGCCGCTTCGGCGGCGTCCGTGGCGGCGTCGCGCCCTGCGCGCTCGCCGGCAGCCTGCGCCTTCACGATTACCGCGTGCCGAGCATCGCGCGACGTCGCGCTAGACCGGCCAGCTGATCTCGAACCGCGCGCCGCCGAGCTCGACCGGATCGACGACCGCGATCCGGCCGTTGTGCGCGTGGAGCACCTGCCGCGTGATCGACAGGCCGAGCCCGTAGCCGCCGGTGCGACGGTCGAGACGCACGAACGCGTCGAAGATCCGTTCGCGCTCGCTTTCGGGCACGCCCGGGCCGTCGTCCTCGACGAAGATCCCGATGTTGCCGTGCACGAGCGCGATCCCGACGACGATCCGCGCGTTCGCGTACTTGCTCGCGTTGCGCAGCAGGTTGCGCATCGCATACGACATCAGCCGCCGGTCCATCTTCACGCGCAGATCCGATCCGATCGCGACGCGGGCCTCGATCGTACGGTCCGGATACAGCAGTTGCGCGTCGTTCACCTGGTGCTCGAACCACGCGACCGGCGCGGTCATCTCGAGGTTCGACTGCAGCGAGCTGTATTCGAGCCGCGCGTACGTCAAGCTCATGTCGATCAGCTCCTCGAGCTCGGTCACGTCCTGCGCGATGCTCTCGAGCGCACCCTGGTATTCGGCCGCCGAACCGGGTTCGCGCAGCATTTCGAGTGCAAAGCGCACGCGCGCGAGCGGCGTGCGCAGTTCATGCGAGATCCCGTTCGTCAGATCGCGCTGCGCGGCGATCAGCCGCTCCATGCGCATCGCGAGCGCATTCAGCGTGCGCGCGAGCGGGCCGATGATCACGCTGTGCGATTCGCGGGCGCGCGTGTTGAAACGCCCGCCGGTGAAGTCGATCGCACGCTCGCGCACCATCACGAGATCCGACCAGACCGGCCGCATCCACCGGTACGCGGCGAGCGCGGGCGCGGTGAACACGAACGCCAGCACGATCCAGATGTCGCCCGGCAACGCGTCGAACGCGTGCCACACGACCTGCGGCGACAACACGACGCACAGCGCGAGCGCGGGCACCAGCGCGGTGAGCAATACGAGGCCGAGCAGATGCAGGTAGGTGCGCACGTACAGGCGCGACCAGCTCGGAATGCGGTCGGCGCGCGTGTCGGTCCACGCGCGGCGGAAATGCAGCCAGCGCCATTTGACGTAGCGCAGCGTCGGCAACGGCGGTGCATCGGGGTGCGAACGGGTTCGTCGAATCATCGCGGCTCCCGGCCGGCGGGCGGAATGCCCGCGCGGAACGTGACGGCGTCGCGCGAGCGCGGCGTCATTCCCACGCGTGCTTGCTGAATTGATAACCCTTGCTGCGGATCGTCTTGATCCGCTGCGGGTTGCTCGCGTCATCGCGCAGCTTGCGGCGCAGCTTCGAGATGCGCCCGTCGATCGTGCGGTCGAGGCCGTCGAATTCGACGCCGCGCAACTGCAGCATCAGATCGTCGCGGCTGACGACTTCGCCCGCATGACACACGAGCGCCCACAGCAGGTCGAATTCGGCCGACGTCAGATCGGGCGTGCTGCCGTCGGGCAGCACGACGGTGCGGTCGGTGCGGTCGATCGAGAACTTGCCGAACGCGTAGCGCTCCGGCTGCGGCGCGGTGCTCTCGGCCGCGCGCGCGGGCGCGCGGCGCAGTTGTGCCTTGATCCGCGCGAGCAGGATGCGCGGCTCGACCGGCTTGTGCACGTAGTCGTCCGCGCCGAATTCGAGGCCGAGCAGCTCGTCGAAGGGCTCGTCGCGCGCCGTCACCATGATGATCACGCCGTCGTACTGCTTGCGCGCCTCGCGGCAGATTTCGAAGCCGTCCTTGCCCGGCAGGTTCACGTCGAGAATGACGAGATCGGGACGAATGGACAGGATCGCCGGCACCGCGGCGTCACCATGCAGCACGGTGTCGACTTCATAGTCGTTCTTGCGCAGGTAGCCGGCGATCAGCGTGGACAAGCGGGTGTCGTCTTCGACGAGCAGGATGCGAAAAGACATGGGCGGCGGTCGGATCATCGAGGAAGCCGCGGGGGGCGCCGGCGGGTGCCGGACGCCGGCCCTCGGCCGAAACGTACCGCATGATACTGCGCCCGCCGCTCACCTGTTTGGCGGTCTTGAAAATAAGGGCGGGATTCCGGCCGCGCTTGACGAATCGACGCCGGGACGGTTCCATACGGGCTCGCCGGAATCCCGGCTCTGCTTCTACCCTGCCTGACGTGATGAATTACCAGACGATTCTTGAACGCATCCACACCGAACTCGCCCCCTGGATCGGCCAGGGCCGGGTCGCCGACTACATTCCCGAACTCGCGAAAGTGCCCGCCGACAAGTTCGGGATGGCCGTCGTGACGCTCGACGGAAACGTTTACACGGTCGGCGATGCGCACGAGCGCTTCTCGATCCAGAGCATCTCGAAGCTGTTCGCGTGCACGCTCGCGTTTCAACTGCTGGGCGACGAGCTGTGGGAACGGGTCGGCCGCGAGCCGTCCGGCACCGCGTTCAATTCGCTGGTCTTAAGATGACCGGCATCATCACTGTAAATAACAAGCGACTGATCTCCAACTAACAGGCAAGACCGACTGTTGTCAATGTTTTTCGAGCGTACTAGGATCGTTGACATATTGGGCACCAGATGCAATGTGTCAATAAGTACCCGGTAATCCCCCCGTTTTCCACGGGGTTCAGAAGTAGAAACTAAGCGGCCATGGCTAGCCGCTGCTTCGGCGTAAATCCGCCCAGGGCCATGTTCGGGCGGTCGTGATTGTAAGTCCACATCCAGTCGGTCGCGAAGCGCTGCACATGGTCCGAGTCTTCCCAGTGGTACTGCGACAGCCATTCGTATCGCACGGTCCGGTTGAATCGCTCGACATACGCATTCTGCTGAGGCTTCCCCGGCTGGATGTAGTCGAGCTTGATGTCGTACTGCCGGGCCCATTCGGTGATCGCTGCACTTAGGTACTCGGGGCCGTTGTCACACCGAATCGCTTTCGGCCTGCCACGCCAACCGATGATCTGCCGTAGCGCACGGATCACCCGCTCCGAC
>NZ_CADFEM010000033.1:0-25681 GCF_902833245.1 Burkholderia sp. BCC0398 | reverse complement strand
CTGATACTAATTGCCCGTAAGGCTTGATCCTATAACAAGTCTGCCTTGTCGATGATCGTTAGTGCTTCAGCACTTACGAGCATCCCACGCAGAGCGTCGAGCAGCGAAGCTGATCGATGCGGCGCGCCGGTTGAAGTACCGGCGACCTGCGTAGCAAGATGAGACATGTTGGATTCTCGTGTGTGATACACACAACTCAAAATTACTGCTTCTTCCAGGATTGGTCGCGCTGCGAAGTAACGCGACAACCCCCTTTGCCTGATGACCATAGCGAGTCGGTCCCACCCCTTCCCATCCCGAACAGGACCGTGAAACGACTCTACGCCGATGATAGTGCGGATTCCCGTGTGAAAGTAGGTAATCGTCAGGCTCCCTAAGCCAAGAACCCCCGCCCGACAAGGCGGGGGTTTTTGCATTTCGGCGTCCCCAAAAGCATGTGGCGAAGCGCCCCCATCCCTCGCAACCCAACGGCGTGCGTGCAAGGTCGGATCATCTGCGTTCCTGCTGCCAACTCTTCCCCGGAACGAACCGCCTCGATTTGATACGATCGATATGTCGTCGACGAGGGCGTCCGTCGGCGGTCGTGTTCGAAACCAGGGTTTGATGGAGAGGGGCGGGGAATGAATATCGGCGACGCGTCGCGCGAATCCGGAGTCAGCGCAAAAATGATCCGGTACTACGAGCAGGTTGGGCTTCTTGCGCCGAGCAAGCGTACCGATGCCGGCTACCGCATCTACGGCGCGGACGAAATCCATATCTTGCGGTTCATCCGTCAGGCACGACGACTCGGCTTTCTCGTCGAGGACATTCGCAAGCTGCTGATGCTTTGGCAGGATCGTTCACGCGCCAGCGCCGAAGTGAAATCGATCGCACTTGAACATGTGGCCGAACTCGACAAACGCATCGCGGAGCTGAGCGACATGCGCGACACGCTGGCCGATCTGGCTGCGCACTGCCATGGTGACGGGCGGCCGGAGTGCCCGATTTTGGCGCGCTTGGCCGACCCCGTCAGTGAACCAAATTAGTGCGTGTGCTCGAGCCTCCAAACGCGCCCACAGAGCATGTCATTTAAAATCAACGGGTTGGATGCGCCACGCTTTTCTTCATTCCGATTTGGAATGGTTTCCATGCAAGTTTTTCACTAGCATATTGGTGCGGCGTCGCTATAATTCGGGATAACCCTATACGGGAAATCCCTGAATTTCGATTCACCAGGGGTCCCTCTTCCTTGGAGAACGTCATGATCGCCTACATCGTTGAAAAGCTGAGCAACTGGTTCGAATCCGCAGAACGTGAGCGCCGTGAGGCTTACCTCGCCACGTCGTCGGACATCGTCCAGCTCGAGAGCCGCATTCGCTCGCTCGAAACCAACGGCTACTCGCTGTAATCGGAGTCACCGTCAGGTGCCGCGCGGCACCGCACGATAAGCAAGCCCCGTATTGACGGGGCTTTGTTTTTTTGTGCGCCGGATCTGGCGAAATCGTCGGTGCAGCGCTATGGTATGGACCTTTTCATCCTGAAGGACACGATCATGCGTTTGCGTGTCGAAGTGCGTCGCAGTGCCCGCGCGCGTCTCATTCTGGGCGCAGTCGTGCTCGTCCATGGCATCGCGGCGGGCGCCGCGACGTCGTCCAGGCCGCTCGTTCTCGATACGCAGCGCGGTATCCAGGACGGCAAGGGCGGGTTGGTGTTGCAGACGGCGCCGTTGTCGCAGGAGCCGATCGTCGAGCCGGCAGGTATGCGGGCTCCAGCCGGACAGGGGACGAACACGTCGGTTCCGCTGTTCGTCGCGCCGTATATCAGTGTTCCCGCGTGGGGCGGGCAGCCGGCCAACCAGCCGCGGCTCGCGCCCAGGCCGCAGCCGTAACGACCGTCGCCCGGTCAGTTTCCGCGGTGCTCGATTTGACAGCGGGCGCCGCTATCCTGTCCCAGCTTCTCGACCAGGTAAGGCAGGACCTCGTTCATGCTCTGGGCGAGCGTATATGGGGGATTCAGGATGAACATCCCGCTGCCGTAGAGGCCAAGTCCGTCGGTCGGCGGATTCGACACCGTCAGCGTCAGGTGCAGCCAGTTGTTCGGCTGCAGGCGCTTCAACTGCTCGGGAAAGCGCTGCGATTCCGTCCGCGTGACCTGCGGATACCAGATCGCATAGCAGCCGGTCGCGAAACGCTTCAGGCATTCGGTCACGCAGCCCACCGTGCGCGTGTAATCCTTCTTGTCCTCGTAGGACGGATCGATCAGCACGAGTGCGCGTCGCGGCGGCGGCGGCAGCAGCGCCTTGATACCTTCGAAGCCGTCGCCGGCGAAGATCATCGCGCGTCGCCCCGCATCGCGGAAATTGTGGCGCAGCACATCGATTTCCGTCGTGTGCATTTCGAACAGGCGCATACGATCCTGCTCGCGCATCGACCGCCATGCGATGTACGGCGAGCCTGGATAGAAGTGCAGTTCGCCGTCGTCGTTCAGCGCGCGGACTTCGTCCACATAGTCACCCAACGCCTCCGGCAGGTTCTTTTCGTTCCACAGCCGGCCGATGCCGGTATCGAATTCCGACGTCTTCGCTGCATAACCGTCGCGCAGCGAGTACACGCCGGCGCCCGCGTGCGTATCGATATACCAGTACGATTTGTCCTTCTTGTTCAGGTAGCGCAGCAGCTGGACGACGACGGCGTGCTTGAGCACGTCCGCGTGATTGCCTGCGTGAAAACCGTGACGATAACTGAGCATGGCTGGCCGCCTGAAACGAAAGATGAATCGATGAAAGCGCTCGATCGCGCGCGGCCGTCAGGCCGGGCGCCGATGCGGCCGCGTATTGTACGCGAGTGGCCGCGCGTCGCCTTACTCGTATGCGTCGCCGACCACTGCCTCGATGCGTTGCTTCACATCCGGCGTCAGCTTCGCGGCAACGTCGAGCGCGCGCATGTTGTCGCCGATCTGGTCGACCCGCGATGCGCCCGTGATGACCGAACTCACGCGCGGATTCGCGAGTACCCAAGCGATGGCCAATTGGCCGGTGCTGCAGCCGAGCTCGGCCGCGATCTCGCCGATCCGTTCGACGATGTCGTTGGCTGCCCGATCGGTCAGGCGTTCGCGCATCCAGTCGTAGCCCTGCAACTGCGCGCGGCTGCCGGGCGGCACGCCGTCGCGGTACTTGCCGGTGAGCAGGCCCGACGCCAGCGGGCTCCAGGTCGTCAGGCCGAGGCCGTAATCGTCGTAGAGCCGCGCATATTCCTGTTCGACCCGGCTGCGATGGAACAGGTTGTACTGCGGCTGTTCGACGACCGGCTTGTGCAGATGGTGCCGCTCGGCGATCTCGCATGCTGCACGGATCTCGTCGGCGCTCCATTCCGACGTGCCCCAGTACAGCGCCTTGCCGCGCACGATCATGTCGCTCATCGCCCAGACGGTTTCCTCGATCGGCGTATGCGGATCGGGGCGATGGCAATAGACGAGGTCGACATAGTCGAGCTGCAGCCGGCGCAGCGAGCCGTCGATCGCGTTCAGCAGATATTTCCGGTTCAGCGTGTGATACTGGTTCGGGGCTTCCGCGAGCCCCCAGAAGAATTTCGTGGACACGATATAGCTGACGCGCGGCCAGTCGAGCGACTTGAGCGCGTGGCCCATGATTTCCTCGGATTTGCCGCCGGCGTAGACCTCGGCGTTGTCGAAGAAATTGACGCCCGCGTCGCGTGCCGCGGCAAGGCATTCGCGCGCGACCCGCTGGTCGACCTGGTTGCCGTACGTCACCCACGAGCCGAGGGAAAGCGCGCTGATCTGCAGGCCGGAGCGGCCTAGCCGTCGATAGTGCATGAGACTCTCCTGCTGAACGGAACCGACCTTAAGCTTAGACGTTTTGCGCACGAACGGCGGGGCCGATCGTGCACAATGACGGCTGGCACGCCGATGCGATTTCGCGATGAGCGCGGATACGACGGGCGCGTGTTTTATCGATCCGATATCGGGAGGAGACGGACATGGCAGCAGATCTGAGCGGCAAGACCGCAGTCGTCACGGGCGCCGCGAGCGGCATCGGCAAGGAAATCGCGCTGGAACTGGCCAAGGCAGGCGCGGCCGTCGCGATCGCCGACCTGAACCAGGACGGCGCGAACGCGGTCGCCGACGAGATCGTCAAGGCAGGCGGCAAGGCGATCGGCGTCGCGATGGACGTGACCAACGAGGACGCCGTGAACAGCGGCATCGACAAGGTGGCCGACGCGTTCGGCTCGGTCGACATCCTCGTGTCGAACGCCGGCATCCAGATCGTCAACCCGATCGAGAACTACTCGTTCGCCGACTGGAAGAAGATGCAGGCGATCCACGTGGACGGCGCGTTCCTGACGACGAAGGCCGCGCTCAAGCACATGTACAAGGACGATCGCGGCGGCGTCGTGATCTACATGGGCTCGGTGCACTCGCACGAGGCGTCGCCGCTGAAGTCGGCGTACGTGACGGCCAAGCATGGCCTGCTCGGCCTGGCCCGCGTGCTGGCGAAGGAAGGCGCGAAGCACAACGTGCGCTCGCACGTCGTGTGTCCGGGCTTCGTGCGCACGCCGCTGGTCGACAAGCAGATTCCGGAGCAGGCGAAGGAGCTCGGGATCAGCGAAGAGGACGTGATCAAGAAGGTGATGCTCGGCAACACGGTCGACGGCGTGTTCACGACGGTGCAGGACGTCGCGCAGACGGTGCTGTTCCTGTCGGCGTTCCCGAGCGCCGCGCTCACCGGCCAGTCGTTCGTCGTCAGCCACGGCTGGTTCATGCAGTAACGCCGGCGTTTCCCCGACGGTAGGCGACTTCCGCGCCACCGCCCTTCTCGAGATGGCGTGCCGTCGATCGACGTCACGCCATCCATCACCGCCGTCCACGGCGGGATTTCTCGGAGCAACTGATGAAACCGCACGCGCGTACAGAAAAGCAGGCCGTCGATGCGGCGGACCTGCGCCACGAAGCCGGCGCGCCGGCCGCTGCGCGGTCGCTGCCGTACGAAACGATCGCGCTCGTCCTGCAGGGCGGCGGCGCGCTCGGCGCGTATCAGGCCGGCGTATTCGAAGGGCTGCATGAAGCAGGCATTCCGCTCGACTGGATCGCGGGCATCTCGATCGGCGCGCTCAACACCGCGCTGATCGCCGGCAATGCGCCCGAGCATCGCGTCGAGCGCCTGCGCGAATTCTGGGAAACGATCTGCCAGCCGGCGTTCTTCCCGACGATTCCGGCCGCGTTCGAATTCGCGCTGTTCAACAGCATCGATCAGATCCGCACGTTCTTCACCGCGTCGCAGGCCGCCAGCGCGATGATGCAGGGTCAGCAGGGCTTTTTCGTGCCGCGCTTTCCGCCGCCGCTGCCGGGCGTGTCCGACCATCCGGAAAAAATCAGCTGGTACGACACGTCGGCGCTGCGCACGACGCTGCTGAAACTGTGCGATTTCGACCGGATCAATTCGGGCGAGACGCGCGTGTCGGTCGGCGCGGTCAACGTCGGTACCGGCAACTTCGTGTACTTCGACAATTCGCGCATCCGTCTCGAGCCCGAGCATTTCATGGCGTCCGGTGCGTTGCCGCCCGCGTTCCCGCCCGTCGAGATCGACGGCGAGTACTACTGGGACGGCGGCGTCGTGTCGAACACACCTCTGATGGAAGTGCTGCGCGCCCGCCCGCGCAGCGACACGCTCGCGTTCCAGGTCGATCTGTGGAGCGCGCGCGGGCCGCTGCCGCGCACGATGGCCGACGTCGCCGAGCGCACGAAGGACGTGCAGTATTCGAGCCGCACGCGTTTCGTCACCGACACGCTGCAGCGCGAACAGCGCTACCGCAACGTGCTGCGCCACGTGCTCGAACAGGTGCCGGAAGAACAGCGCAAGAACGATCCGTGGTGCATCGAGGCCGAAGCGATGTCGAGCGGGAAGAAATACAACATCCAGCACCTGATCTATCAGCAGAAAGCGTACGAGCATCACTACAAGGACTATCAGTTCGGTCTGTCGACGATGCGCGACCACTGGTCCGCGGGTCTCGACGACATCCGCAAGACGCTCGCGGTGAAGGACGGCCTCGCGCTGCCCGTCAACGACGCGGGCTTCGTCACGCACGACATTCACCGCCGCCGGTAATGCCGTGTGCCACGGGCCGGCGCGCCGCCTGCGCCGGCCCGTCCTCCTTTCCGATTCGACATGCCGATTTTCATTGCGCTGCTCGCGCTCATCGCCCTGGGCTGGGGCGCCGTTCACCTGTTTCACGTCATCGCCGCGCAGTTCGGCCCGCCGGTCGCGATCGCGGCCGCCGTGCTGGCCGCCGCGCTCCTGATCGCGCTGATCGCGTGGTGGCTGAAGCGCCGTCGCGACATCGCACCGAACACGAAAGAAGAAGGCTGGACGCATATCGTGCATCGCGCGTGGGGCGAGTTGCGCGTGTCCGCGACGCAAGGGCTGCTGTGGCTGTCGCATGACGGCGCGGACGGCTGCTATACGCTGTCGCAGCTCGACGGCTGCGAGGCCGCGCCGATCGACGGCCGCTGGCATCTCGTCGTGCGCGTGCGCGACGCCGTGCGCGGCGAATGGAAGCTGCCGATGATGGACAAGCGCGATGCGCAGCGCTGGGCGCGCGTGCTCACGCTCGCGAAGGACAACCGGCTCTGAACGCGCGTTGGGCCGCACGGCTCGCGCGCGTCAGCCGCACGACGGACGCTATCGCGCGCGGAGCGCCCGCAGCGCATCGAGCACGTGCTGCGTCGCCCGTTCGACCGGGCCGGCTCGATGCGCAATCCCCAATTCACGCCACAACGCCGGGCGTAGCGGCCGCATCACGATGCGCGCATCCGGCAGCGGCGCGCCCGCCTCATGCGGCAGCAGCGTCGCGCCGTATCCTGCGGCGACCAGGCTCTTGATCGCGTCGTTGTAGTTGAGTTCGATCCGCGGCTCGGGCCGGTGGCCGCCGAGCGCGAACCATTCGGTCGTGAGCCGCGACAGGCGCGTCGTCGCATCGTTGAGAATCAGCGGCCGCTCGGCCAGATACGCGGACGTCACACGCGCCGGAAGCGGCCAGTCCGCGGGCAGGAAGGCCATCACCGGATCGCGACGCCACGGGTGGATCGACAGCCCCGCGACCGGCGCTTGCGGCAGCGCGACCAGCCCGACATCGAGCGTGCCTTGCGCAAGGCGCGCCAGCGTGTCCTGCGACGTGAGCACCGCGATCTGCACGTCGATATCCGGATGCTGCGCGCGCAATCCGGCCACCGCCTGCGGCAACAGGTGCGCGATCGCGCCGGTCGATGCGCCGAGGCGGACGCGCCCGGTCAACCCCTGCACCTGTCGCTGCACGTCGTCCAGCGTGGATTCGACTTCCGCCAGCAGACGCCGCGCCCGCTCCACCAGCACTTCGCCGATCACCGAAGGACGCACGTTGCCGCGCGTGCGGGACAGCAGCGGCGCGCCGATGCGGCTTTCCAGCTCGGCGACATGCAGGCTGACGGTCGGCGGCGCGAGATGAAGCCATTGCGCCGCCGCCACGAAGGATCCGTGGTCAGCGATCGCGACCAGCGTACGCAGGCGGTCCAGACTGATCTCGCGCATCACACACCTCTCGTTCAGAAAAGCTGAATCGGACGGTCAGCAAATTCAACTTTTCCTATTCTAGGCGTTCGGTGGACGATACGGTTTCCCCCGACGACCGAACGCGACGCACACGACCATCATGAGCTTCCCCACTGTCTTCATCGACGGCGACCAGGGCACGACCGGGTTGCAGATTCACGCGCGTCTGCGCGAGCGCACTGACCTGCGGCTGCTCACGCTTCCCGCCGCCGAACGCAAGGACGCGGCCCGCCGCGCCGACGCACTCAACGCGTGCGATATCGCGATCCTGTGCCTGCCCGATGCGGCCGCACGCGAAGCGGTCGGCTTCATCCGGAACCCGGCGGTACGCGTAATCGACGCGAGTTCGGCCCATCGCACGCAGCCCGACTGGGTCTACGGCTTTCCCGAGATGGCCGACGGACAAGCGCAACACATCGCGCAGGCGAAGCGCGTGACCAATCCGGGCTGCTACCCGACGGGCGCAATCGGCCTGCTGCGCCCGCTGCTGCAGGCCGGGCTGCTGCCGCGCGACTACCCGGTGAGCATCCACGCGGTGTCCGGTTACTCGGGCGGCGGAAGGGCCGCCGTCGACGCGTTCGAATCGGACGACGCCGCCGCACACGCGTTGCCGCTGCAGGTCTACGGCCTCGCGCTCGAGCACAAGCACGTGCCCGAGATCCGGCAGCATGCGGGGCTCGCGCACCGTCCGTTCTTCGTGCCGGCCTACGGTGCCTATCGGCAAGGCATCGTGCTCACCATCCCGATCGAGCTGCGCCTGCTGCCGGCCGAGGTGACCGGTGAGCGGCTGCATGCGTGTCTTGCGCACCATTACGCGGACGCGCGTCACGTCGACGTGATGCCGCTCGCGGACACACGCGCGGCCACGCATCTCGATCCGCAAACGCTGAACGGCACCAACGACCTGCGGCTCGGCGTGTTCGTCAACGCAGACGGCGGCCAGGTGCTGCTGTCCGCCGTGTTCGACAATCTCGGCAAAGGGGCATCCGGCGCCGCCGTGCAGAATCTCGATTTGATGCTCGGTGCGCGCCACGCGGCGTGACGCGCCCGCAGGCATCGTCGACGGTGCCTGCGCATGCCCCCCGTAAAAGCTCACCTTTAGCCGGTTTCAGGCCGTATCGTCACCCGCGGCGGCATTCAGGCCGGCCAGCGTCTCCACCAGAAAATCCACGCATACGCGCACCTTCGCCGACGCCGCGACGCGCTCCGGATACACGGCCCAGATGTTCGCGGGCTGGACCGCGTCCGGCAGCACGCGGCACAACGCACCGCGCTCGATCAGCGGCCCGGCTTCCCAGATCGAGCGCAGCACGATCCCGCGCCCGGCCAGCGCCCATTGCACGGCCACCTCGCCGTGGTTCGTCGACAGCGCGCCGCCGACCTTCACCGTCGCCGTTTCGCCGCGCACGGTCAGCCGCCATACGCCGAACGGATGATCGCGCTCCTTGATCGCGAGACAGTCGTGCGACGCCAGATCCGCGAGCGAGCGCGGCGTCCCGCGGCGGGCGAGATAGTCGGGCGATGCGCACAGCACGCGATGGTTCGCGGCAAGGCGGCGCGCGATCAGGTGATCGGCGATGTCGTCGCCGATGCGCACGTCGAGGTCGTAGCCTTCGCCGGCCACATCGACGAGCCGGTCGAACAGATCGAGCCGCACGTTCAGTTGCGGATAGCGCGCGCTGAAGTCGAGCAGCGCCGGCGCGACGACGTGCCGGCCGAAGCCGAAGCTGCTCGACATGCGCAGCGTGCCGCGCGGCACCGTGCGCGTGGTCGACACGTCCTCGACGAGATGATCGACGTCGTCCAGGATCTTTTCGGCGCGCGCGAACACGCGTTCGCCGGCTTCGGTGACCGTCATGCGGCGCGTCGAGCGATGCAGCAGGCGCGTGCCGAGCTGCGCCTCGAGCATCGCGACGCGCTTGCTGACATACGCGGGCGACACCGCGAGCTGCTCGGCGGCCGCGCTGAAGCTCGCGAGGCGGACCACCAGGCTGAACACGCGCAGGTCGTCGAGGTTCGGCGATTTATTCACGATTCGTGGAAAGTCGATTAACTTTTGAGCGATTTTAATCCAGATGGAAATAAATAGAATGACGTGACGGGCCGTTGCCTTCCCGGCGGCCGGCCAACCAGACAAGGAGATTTGCATGACCGACAGGACTTACAGGATTGCCGTGATCCCCGGCGACGGCATCGGCCGCGAAGTGATGCCCGAGGGCCTGCGCGCGCTCGCCGCCGTGACCGCGCGCTTCGGCATCCGCTTCGACTTCGTCGAGATCGACTGGGCGAGCTGCGACTACTACGCGCAGCACGGCACGATGATGCCGGACGACTGGAAAGCGCAGCTGTCGGACATGGACGCGATCCTGTTCGGCGCGGTCGGCTGGCCGGCGACGGTGCCCGATCACATTTCGCTGTGGGGCTCGCTGCTGAAATTCCGCCGCGAATTCGACCAGTACATCAACCTGCGGCCCGCGCGCCTGTTCGACGGCGTGCCGTCGCCGCTCGCCGGCCGCCGCCCGGGCGACATCGATTTCATGATCGTGCGCGAGAACACCGAGGGTGAATATTCGTCGGTCGGCGGCACGATGTTCGAAGGCACCGAGCGCGAAGTCGTGATGCAGCAGTCGATCTTCACGCGGCACGGCACCGAGCGCGTGCTGAAATTCGCGTTCGAGCTCGCGCAGCGGCGCGCGAAGCGCGTCACCGTCGCGACCAAAAGCAACGGCATCGCGATCAGCATGCCGTGGTGGGATGCGCGCGCGGCCGAGATGGCCGAACGCTATCCGGAAATCGCGGTCGACAAGCAGCACATCGACATCCTGTGCGCGCGCTTCGTGCTGCAGCCGGACCGCTTCGACGTCGTCGTCGCGTCGAACCTGTTCGGCGACATCCTGTCGGATCTCGGGCCGGCCTGTACGGGCACGATCGGCATCGCGCCGTCGGCGAACCTGAACCCCGATCGCACGTTCCCGTCGCTGTTCGAACCGGTGCACGGTTCGGCGCCCGACATCGCGGGGCAATACATCGCGAATCCGGTCGCGATGATCTGGTCGGCGGCGATGATGCTCGATTTCCTCGGCAACGGCACGGGCCGCGAACGCGACGCGCACGATGCGATCGTCGCCGCGATCGAGGACGTGCTGCGCACGGGGCCGCGTACGCGCGATCTCGGCGGCAACGCGGGCACGCAGGAAGTGGGCGAGGCGATCGCCGCGCGGATCGCGGGCTGAGGGTCGAGGGTCGTGCCCGGCGCGCGCGCCGGGCGGCGCTTCGTGAATCGGTCTGCGGCGAGCGACGCACGATGCGGTCGCGCACGTTAGCGGACTCCGCCGATGCGTCGGCGTGAAGTCGAGCAGTGAGCAACAACGCATCGCAACGCGCACTGCTTGCGCGGTTTTTCATCGCAAGCCGAAAGATGATCCGATCGATGAGTTGCACGTGTCGCTCGCGCACACCGATCGTCAATGCACGATCGCTTCGACACGATCGGTGAAATGCATCGCACGGTGACGCACACCGCTGCACGTCGACGTATGCACCGCTTTACCCGTGCGATGTCGCGTCGACCTGTTCAACGCACACAGTTCGACGCGACATTTCACCTCGTCCCGAAAAATCTCACCTTCAGCGGAAGGCTCCCGAATTTCCTCACCATTGAACCTCCGCTGATGCGTTCGCCGCTCCTTCGAACGGGCGCGAGCATCACAGCCCGAGGTCGGACAGCCCCGGATGATCGTCCGGACGACGGCCGAGCGGCCAGTGATAAAGACGGTCCGCCTCGCGAATCGGCAGATCGTTGATGCTCGCGTGACGATGCGCCATCAGGCCGTTTTCGTCGAACTCCCAGTTCTCGTTGCCGTACGAACGGAACCAGTTGCCGGCATCGTCATGCCACTCGTACGCAAAGCGCACCGCAATGCGATTGCCGTCGAACGCCCACAGCTCCTTGATCAGCCGGTAGTCGAGTTCGCGCGCCCACTTCCGCTGCAGCAGCGCGACGATCTCGTCGCGGCCCGTCACGAATTCCGCGCGGTTGCGCCAGCGGCTTTGCGGCGTATAGGCGAGCGACACGCGTTGCGGATCGCGCGTGTTCCACCCGTCCTCGGCGGCGCGCACTTTCTGGCGCGCCGTTTCAAGCGTGAAGGGCGGAACGGGCGGACGAACTTCGGGGGAAGCGGACATGGATTGCTCCTGTTCAGGGTTCTGGCTGCGAACGCACGCAGCCGGTTCGGATTCGCTGCGTCGGCTACCGCGATACGGTATCGAGCAGCAGTTCAGCCGTCGCGCGCGCATCGCGCGCGGCGTTTGCATCGCCACTGACGAGCGCCACGCCGATCGCGCCGTCGATCAGCACGAGCCACTGACGTGCGAGGCGTGCGAGCCCGCGGCGCGCGACGCCGGTTTCGTCGGCGTAGGCGTCGAAGCGCTCGCGCACGAATGCCAGCAGGCGTGCCTTGTGCATGCGGGCGACGACGCGCACCGGATCGTCGGCGTCGGATATCTCGCCCGACGCATTCAGGAACGCGCAGCCGTGAAAGTCGGGCTGCCCGAACCAGTCGCGCAGCACGTCGAACATGCCGAGCAGTTGCGCGCGCGGCGCGTGGCCGCGCGCCAGCGTGGCGTCGACGAACCAGCGCATCCAGCGCGCGTCGCGACGTTCGAGCGCAGCGACGACCAGCGCCTCTTTCGATTCGAAATGCGAATAAAAGCTCTTTCGCGCCGCGCCGGATCGCTTGACGATCGCATCGACGCCGGTCGCATGGATGCCGCCCGAATAGATCAGCGCTTCGGCCGCGTCGAGCAGCCGGTCGCGAACGCCCGGTTCGCCGGAGGAGTCGAGAGGTGTGTTCATCGGTTTACGGTAGAACGATCGTTCTCCGTCGTCAATACCCGGATGAAAAAAGCCCTGCCGGTGGGAGGGCTGAATCTCGCGCGAAGCGCCGGCTCGTCGGGCTGAGCCTTCAGCGCGATCCGCGCGGATTCGAGGGTGAACGGATCAAGTGGGGGTCGCGCACCGGTCGAGGCCGATCGCGCTTCGTCTCAGTGAGTCGCAGCGCTGCATGCGGCTCACGGTTGATGTTCCGGGTCGGTACGATGCCGCCTAAGGCTGCGGGCGAACGCTCGCGCGCCAAACGAAGCGGGGAAGTGCATGGAAGAGGAAAAACGAGCACCGAATAGCGTGACGGCGAGAAGCGAAGCGGCTGCCGATAGGTGAAGCGAATCTGCCATTGCACGTCACCTATGCGGGATCGTGCGACGATTCGGCGCGCGAACACCGCTCCCGAATAACCTCACCTCAAGCGTTGAATCACGCGTTTCGATGCACGACGGTGCGTGCGTGTGCAAACGAAAACGGGGCAGCCGGCCAACGTGCCGCGCCGCCCCGTCTCTGTCGCCCCCCGACTCAGACGGTCCAGTCGAGAATCACCTTGCCGCTTTCGCCGGACAGCATCGCGGCGAAGCCTTGCTCGTAATCGTCGGCCGCGAAGCGATGCGTGATGATCGGCGACAGGTCGAGGCCGCTCTGCAGCATCGCGACCATCTTGTACCAGGTCTCGAACATCTCGCGGCCGTAGATGCCCTTGATCTCGAGCCCCTTGAAGATCACCTGGTTCCAGTCGATCGCCGTCTGCGCGGGCGGGATGCCGAGCAGCGCAACCTTGCCGCCGTGGTTCATCGCCTCGAGCAGGCTCGTGAACGCGCTCGGCACGCCGGACATCTCGAGACCGACGTCGAAGCCTTCGGTCATGTGCAGGTCGGCCATCACGTCGCGCAGCGACTCGCGTGCGACGTTGACCGCGCGCGTCGCGCCCATCTTGCGCGCGAGCTCCAGCCGATAGTCGTTGATGTCGGTAATGACGACGTTGCGCGCGCCGACGTGCTTCGCGATCGCGACGGCCATGATGCCGATCGGGCCCGCGCCGGTGATCAGCACGTCTTCGCCGACGAGGTTGAACGACAGCGCCGTATGCGTCGCGTTGCCGAAAGGATCGAAGATCGACGCGAGATCGTCGGAGATCTCCGGCGGAATCTTGAACGCGTTGAACGCCGGAATCGCCAGGTATTCGGCGAACGCGCCTTCGCGGTTCACGCCGACGCCCACCGTGTTGCGGCACAGATGCCGGCGCCCGGCGCGACAGTTGCGGCAGAAACCGCAGGTGATGTGCCCTTCGCCGGACACGCGATCGCCGATCGCGAAGCCGCGCACTTCCTGCCCCATCTCGACGATCTCGCCGACATATTCGTGGCCGACGTGCATCGGCACCGGAATCGTCTTCTGCGCCCAGTCGTCCCACTTCCAGATATGGATATCGGTGCCGCAGATCGCCGTGCGGCGGATCTTGATCAGCACGTCGTTGTGGCCGACTTCGGGGCGCTTCACGCGCGTGAGCGTGAGGCCGGGGCCGCGTTCGAGCTTTGCCAGTGCTTTCATGGTCGCGCCTCCGTCAGATGATGCCAAGCGACTTGCCGACACGCACGAACGCGGCGACCGTCTGGTCGATCTGTTCGGGCGTATGCGCGGCGCTCATCTGCGTGCGGATGCGCGCCCGGCCGCGCGGCACCACGGGGAACGAGAAGCCGATCACGTAGACGCCTTCGCCGAGCAGCTTGTCGGCCATGTTCGTCGCGAGCTGCGCGTCGCCGAGCATCACCGGAATGATCGGATGCGCGCCGGGCACGAGCGTGAAGCCGGCTTCGGTCATCTGCTTGCGGAACTGCGCGCCGTTCTCGCGCACACGCTCGCGCAGCTTCGCGCCTTCGTCGCTGCCGAGCAGTTCGAGCACCTTCAGCGATGCCGCGGCGATGCTCGGCGTGAGCGTGTTCGAGAACAGATACGGACGCGAGCGCTGGCGCAGCAGCTCGATCACCTCGCGCCGCGCGGCGACATAGCCGCCCGACGCGCCGCCGAGCGCCTTGCCGAGCGTGCCGGTGATGATGTCCACGCGGCCTTCGACGCCGCAGTGCTCGGGCGTGCCGCGACCGTGCGCGCCGATGAAGCCGACCGCATGCGAATCGTCGACCATCACGAGCGCGCCGTAGCGATCGGCGAGATCGCAGATGCCTTTCAGATCGGCGATGATGCCGTCCATCGAGAACACGCCGTCGGTCGCAATCAGCTTGTGGCGCGCACCCGCGGCATCGGCTTCCTTGAGCTTCGCCTCGAGGTCGGACAGATCGTTGTTCTTGTAGCGAAAGCGCTTCGCCTTGCACAGGCGAATGCCGTCGATGATGCTCGCGTGATTCAGCTCGTCGCTGATCACCGCGTCGTTCTCGTCGAGCAGCGTCTCGAACAGCCCGCCGTTCGCGTCGAAGCAGCTCGAATAGAGGATGCTGTCCTCGGTGCCGAGAAACGCGGCCAGCGCGCTTTCCAGTTGCTTGTGGACGGTTTGCGTGCCGCAGATGAAGCGCACCGACGCCATGCCGAAGCCGTCCTGGTCGAGGCCGGCCTTGGCCGCGTCGATCAGGCGCGGATCGTTCGCCAGACCCAGATAGTTGTTCGCGCAGAAATTGAGCACGCCGGCGCCGCCGGCGAGCCGCACGGCTGCCGCCTGGGGACTCGCGATCTCGCGCTCGGTCTTGTAAAAACCGTCCGCGCGGATCTGGTCGAGCGTCCCGCGCACCTGGGCGAGAAAGGCATCACGCATCGCAAAGCTCCTGACAGGGTTTCGCATTCCGCGGCGCACGGCTCGTGGCGGCGCAACGGCTTGCTACTGTTATAGTCGGTCGTTCGGTTGACCGCATTTATCCTATATTCCGAACTAGAATTCGAAATATCGAACAACTCTAAGCGAACGGAATCCAAATGGCAAGTTCCTCCGGATCGCGGCGCACGCCCGCCGACGCCGCCCCGCAACCACCGGCCGCGACTCCGCCGCGCGTCGGCGAGCAGATCCAGCGGCTGCGCAACGAGCGCAAGCTGACGCTCGACGACCTGTCGCGCGCAGCCGGCGTATCGAAATCGATGCTCTCCGAGATCGAACGCGACAAGGCCAACCCAACGATCGCCGTCGCATGGCGGCTGACGAACGCGCTCGGCATCACGCTCGACGAACTGTTCTCGCAGCCGAAGGCGCCCGAGACGATCCGCGTGGACGGCCCGCACGACATTCCGACGCTCGCCGGCCACGACGGCCGGTACCAGTTGCGCGTATGGGGCCCGATCGACCTCGCCGGCAAGTTCGAGTGGTACGAGTTGACGCTGCCGGGCGGCGGCGCACTGGTATCGAACGCGCACGAACCCGGCACGCGCGAGCACCTCACCGTGCTGCAGGGCGCGATGGAAATCGAGGCCGCCGCGGCCAGCCGCCGGCTGAAGACGGGCGACACCGCGCGCTACCCGGCCGACGAGCCGCATGCGATCCGCAATCCCGGCAAGGCCGAAGCGCGGGCATTGCTGATCGTGATCCATCGCTGACGGCGCGGATAGCCAGGGCCTGTTCACGCTAAAAGGTCAGTCGCAGGCCAGTTGCGGAAAATACTGTATGTTTGTACAGTATACGGACATTCCGCCATGCATGGGCCGGAGCCGGCGCACCGAGGCGCCCGTCCCGGTCGACAGGAGCCTGCAATGACAGAAGAACAAGATTTGGCCGCGCTCAGCTTCAAGGCTGCCGCGCATGACCTCGAATTGATCGTTCGCCATATCGCGGCGCGCTACATCCGTCAGCGCGTGCCGCTGACGTGGCGCCTGCTGCATGCGATCGAAGCCGAAGCGCTCGCCGATCTCGCCTTTGCCAGCCGACACGACGCGGGCATGCGTCAACTGTTCGAACGGCCGTCGGA
This sequence comes from Burkholderia sp. BCC0398, assembly GCF_902833245.1. NCBI lineage: Bacteria > Pseudomonadati > Pseudomonadota > Betaproteobacteria > Burkholderiales > Burkholderiaceae > Burkholderia > Burkholderia sp. BCC0398. The sequence goes on along the minus strand of NZ_CADFEM010000033.1, from coordinate 9,312 downwards.
CATGACGTTTCCCGAAACAGACGATCCGATCGACTTCGGGCGCTCGAATGCGCTGCCGGCGGTCTTTTCGTTTGCCGTGCTCGCGTACGAAGCCGCGGCAAACGCGCACGACACCGCGCGTCCCGCGCGCCCGCACCGCCAATCCAAGGCGTGGGGCGACTGACGGCCCGGCCCCGGCCGTCGCGCATGGCGGCCGGTTCACCCGCTTGCTGCCCGATACGTTGCGGAAAAGGGCTACCATGTACGCAACTAACGGAATTAATGCCATGTCCCTTCCCGCCTCTCCCTGCACCGCCGCCTCGCCGGAAGAAAAGGATCTGTTCGACCGCGATGCGTCCGACTGGGTCGCCTCGCCCGAAGCCGCGTTCGACGCGTGGCTGGCGATGCAGGACTATCGCCGCTCGTCGGCCGACGTCTATCGCGCGCAATGGGGTGCGTTTCTCACGTGGATGCGCGCCCATCAAAAGAACCTGGCGACGGTCGATACGCCGACCATTGCGAATTTCGTCGGCGAACTGCCGATCAAGAAAACCCAGCGAATGCGCTATCTCCGGCTGATCGAGCGGGTGCTCGATCATGTCCGCCGCACCGAGTACGCATCGACCAATCCGGCCCGCTTCATTGCTCAGGATGGCGAAGCGAACTGGCGCAAGGCACGCGACAACGAACCGACCGGTTTCCTCACGCCGGCGGAACGGGCGACGTTGCTCGCGTATCTGTTTTCGCCGATCGGCGTCTCGGGTTCCGCGTACTGGAAGGAACGCCGCGACCGTGCGCTCGTCGCCGCGTTTCTTGGCGCCGGCATCAAAACCGGCGAAGCGCGCGCACTTACGATTAGTTGCATCAATACGAGCGGCACGTCGCTGCGGATCGAGTCGACGCATCCGGATTACTCGCGCGACACCCATCTGGCCTCGTTTGCGATCGCGTTACTCGAAGCGTGGCTCACCGAACGCAAACGCCAGGAGATTCCAGGAGAACTCGTCTTCCCCGCATCGCATGCCGGGCGGCCGATGCACAAGGCGACGATGCTGCGCGCGATCGACGCGATCGTCGAATCGGCCGGGCTCACGTCGTCACGCACGGCGCGCGCCAGCCCGCAAACCCTGCGCAATAGCTACGCGGCCGAACTGTTCGAGCACGACGTGCCGCCGGAGCGCGTCGGCAAATGGCTGGGCTTCATGCGGCCGATCTCGTCGAATCGCCTGCATCGCGCCTGGAAAAACTGGCGTGACGGGCTGGCCGACAGCAACGGTGACGCGCCCGACCGCGACGAAACTCACTGATCGGGAAAAGGCTGCTCACGGAAACGATCCGTGAGCAGCCTTGTGTGGCGCAGCCTCACCGTTTCACAGCTCCCGAAAAACCTCACCTCAAGCTTCCCGGATCTTCTCACCTGTGAGGCGCTGCCGGCTTCCACGTCAGGTCTGCGCAAAACGCGCGACGGCTTCGAAGCGGGACGGCCATGCGCCGGACGCGTGCTCGCACTCGGGGCACGCGACTTCAAACCCTTCGTTGCCATGTGACAGTTCCGGTTCGCCGTCGCAATGCGGGCACCGGGTCGGCGCCGGAATCTCGTGATCCAGCGAGGTGCCGATCGCGGCATACGCGTTGGCATCGAGTCGTCCCGCCTCGGCCAGGCGCCGGATCAGCGCGGCGATTTCCGGATTCATTCCGCGGTTCGCGCGCAATGAATTCACGTCGCGCGTGGCGCGCTCCAGTTCGTCGCTCTGGGTACGCAACTGTTCTTCGAGCCGGTCGGCGCGCGCCTTGGCCGAGCTCAACTGTTGCAGGAAATCGAATTCCTTGCGCTGGACGTCGCGCAACCCGCTCTGGTACGTCGACGCCATGCTGCGCAACGAATCCAGTTCGACCAGCATCGGCTTGACGCGGCGTTCGGCTTCGGCCACCGCATCCTTGATTTGCTGCGCGTAATGCTCGGTGCGCTGCTGCAATTCGGCCTGCAGCGCATCGATGCGGTCGCGTAGCGCGGCGTTCTGCGCTTGCTCGGCATCGATCCGGCCGGCAGCCGCGGCCAATTCCTTTTCCAGTCGAGCGACTGTGGTGAGCAACGTGGCTTCGCTTGCCGAACCGTGGGTGGTCTGGGACGCGAGCTGCACCTCGAGTTCGGTCACCCGCGCCTGTAATTGCTCGTTTCTCGCTTCCCCGCGCGCGAGCGCGCCTTCGAGCGTCTCCTGACGGATAGTTGCGTCGCGCAACCGCTGTTCCGCGTCGGCCATGTCGGCGCGGACCTGCTCGCGGTCTCCATCAAGGCTGTCGCGTGCGGCTTTCAATGCCTCTTCATAGAGTGCGCCGAGCAACGCGCCGGCTTTTTCCTCGACAGCTTTCGGGATCGCCGCGCTGTCGAGCCGGATCTTGGAAGCGGCACGGATGCGCTCCCAGAAATGATCGATGTCTTTCGGGATGTCGCTGGCGCTGCCGGTCTGGGTGAGATCGCGGACGTTGGCGGCCGACGGCCGGATGCCGAGATCGAAGAACAAGCGCTTGCATGCATGCAGCGACAATTCCTGACGCCGTGCACCGCTTGCGCGCAGCGATTCCAGTTCTTCCCGAATGACTTGACGCATTTCGTCCAGGGTCATGGCCATGCTCACAGACAATGAAATGTGGCAATCATAACGAAATACGTATTTATCGATACTTGTTTCGAGAGTCCGTTGTGAATTTACGTCGTTTTGCACAGAAATCGGCTCGGCGAGTCCATCCTGCTGACGGTGACCTGGAATTCCGTGAAACAAAGCGAAGAAAGTCAGCCAAGTCTTTGTACTGCAAGCGATTTTCCGTGAACCCCGAATTTGGGCATTTGTTTCACATGACGATGGATCGGGTTGCCTGTGGGTGTTCTGGGGTTGGGGTGTCTGTGGAAAACTCCCCAGCGGATGGTTTGAGAGTATTAGAAGTAAACACCCTTGAACCCTTAGTTAAAAACGTTAACGCCACGGCACAGCCTTATGGCGCAAGGCTTTCCGGCCGACAAGGTGAAGTTTTACGGGAGCCAAGGTGATCTTCTGCGGGAGCTGACGTGATGGGGTTCAGGGAGCTGCGTGAGCCGTTGCAGGAAGGGTCGTGAGCGGATTCGGGATCACAGTAAAACACGCGTTTTCCCACAGGTGAGGGTTTTCGGGGCCGCACAGCCACAGAACCCGCACCATGCCTGGCTGCACAGTTTTCTGCCTGTGCAGACATAGGTGAGAACTTGCAGGACGTGCTTCGCGCCCTGATTCTGCCCATCTTTTGGGCAGATTTGGCGAAAGGTGAGGTTTCACGGGACTCCACGGGCATTTGCTGTGAGGATTTCCGGGAAGCAAACGCCATTTTGCACAGCAAAAGTGCTTTTCGGCGCCTGTGATGCCCCAAAGGTGAGGTTTTTCGGGAGCGAAATCCGGGTTTTCCTGCTCCGATCCCCTAAAGGTGAGCTTTTTCGGGGCATCGATCACAGGCTGCGATCTCGCTCACAGGTGAGGCTTTCCGGGAGCCGTATTTGCTGAAAAAATGGTCAAAGGTGAGGCTTTTCGGGACTCGTGACCGGCCTAATTCGCCGAAAAGCCCGTCAGGACTGGCGGAAATCTCGTTTTCGCTGTGCCACTTTTTGGCACAGGTGAGACTTTTCAGGGGCCGAGATTCGGTTGTCGTATGAAGGATTCCCGTCGAAAGGTGAGGCTTTTCGGGGGATCCCGGCGATGCACAGCCAAATGCCTTCTGTGCATAAGTATCGGAAGGGATTGAGATTTTTGATACCGCGCCGGTTACGGTGAGATTTTTCGGGAGTCATTTCCGGACCCGCTGCGGTGCCGCATTTCTTCTGTAAGGTGAGCGTTTGCGGGAGTCATTGGTAGCGAGTCCCGCGTGTGTCGGACCTTCGTCGGCATCCGGACGAATCCACATGCTGTGCCACAGGTGAGTATTTTCGGGACTGGACACGATTCGCGCACTGTACAATGCGCGCCCGGGCTGGCGAAGCAGCCGCCGATCGGGCTGCGCGTACCGGTTTCGATGACGGTTTTCCACGTGTCGAAGCCGAACCGATGTTCCGGCGGACCACGCCTGTACATGCATACAGGCCGATGGGCGGCGGTCCGGCACGAACGGTGAGGTGCAATCGCGACCCTGTGTCGAACTCACGGTTGCGCAGTCGCAAAATTACGACAAATCGAAAGGTGAGCCGATACGGGAGCCAATTTCGCACGTGTCCTGCACAGGTGAAATTCTGTGAATCGGCGCATGCCGCGGCACGTCTGGACGAGTCCGGAACGCCGTCCGGGCGGACCGGTGAGCGTTTTCGGGAGCGGTACGGGTGAGTGCCGTTTTGCCGGCGTGCTTCACCGGCTATGGTGAGCATGTCGTTCTGGACGCACATCACCGCAGGCGCTATCCTTCCGGGAAACTTCTCCTCCGACCCGACGTATGGCCACGACGAAGCGCGCCAAGAAAACCGATGTGGATGTGGTGAGTGCCAGTTCAGCCGAATTGCGAAAGGCCGTCGAGGCGATCGCCATTCAGCCGAAGAGCGGCAAGATCACGCTCCTCACTCGCAAGCTGTTCAATGTCCTGCTGGCCGTCGCGCAGCAGGCCGACGACTCGGGCGACACGTATCGTGCGCTGCTGTCGGACATCGTCGCCAACTCCGCTTTCGATTCGAACGACACCGCGTTGGTGAAGGAACACCTGCGCCGCATGGTGTCGGTACAGGTCGAATGGAGCACGGGCACATCAAGCCAGAAGCCCGGCCGCAAGTGGGGGATCTCCACGCTGATCGCCGATGCGGAAATTCTCGAGGATCCGACTACCCGTCGCGTGTGGGTCGAATTCTCGTTCGCGCCGAAGATCAAGAAGAAGCTGCTCGACCCGGTCCAGTACGCGCGCCTCAGCCTGCAGTTCCAGAGCCAGCTGCGCAGCAGCGCCGGTCTCGCGCTGTACGAGATCTGCGTGCGCTACCTGACGAACCCGAGCCACCTGACGATGCGCGAGCCGTGGGAATGGTGGCGGCCGATCCTGTCGGGCACGCCCGACACGGAAGCCGGCGACGAAGCGAAGCGCGAGTACAAGTACTTCAAGCGCGACTACCTGCGCCCCGCGATCGCGGAAGTCAACGCGGTCACCAACATCTTCGTCGAGCTGATCGAGCACCGCGAAGGGCGTCGGGTGGCCGAGATCCAGTTCCGCGTGACCGAGCGCAAGCAGCCGATGCTCGCGCTCGACGAACACCCGAACGTGTTCGACAGCACGCTGGTCGACCGGATGGTGAAGCTCGGGATCCCGCTGAAGGAAGCGCAGACGCTCTATGCGGACAGCGAGGAAAACCGGATTCGCGCCGCGCTGCAGATGACCGAGCAGCGGATGCGCAGCACGACGCTGCCGCCGGTGCGCAGCGCGCCGGCGCTGTTCAAGGATGCGCTGAAGAAGGGGTATGCGCCGCCGGTCGAGTCGGTCGACGCACTGCCGGCCGGCACGCCGTCCGCGAAGGTCGCGGCTGCGCAGCCGGACGATCTGAAGGCGCGCTTGCTGAGCGAGTTCGCGGCGTTCCGCCGCAAGGAAGCGAAGGTGCTGTACGAAGAGCAGGGCGACGCGGAGCGCGAAGTCGCGCGCGAGTCGTTCGAGTCGGAGGCATTGCCGACGATGGGCTCGCATCTGCGCGACGACTGGCGCAAGCGCGGCCTCGATTCCAAACTGGCCGAGACGGCCTTTTTCGACTGGCTGGCCCAGAAGACCTGGGGCGAGCCGACGGACGGCGACCTGCTGTCGTTCACGCTGAACCAGTCGCGGGCCGCTTGACGCCCGCTCAGGCCCGCTGACGGGCCGCCGCCGGTCCCCAGCCCTAGTCGGGCGGGGCCGGCGTCCTCACCAGGCCCTGCCGGCCGCTTCCCTCACTCCGACAACAGCATCCGCTCGAGCTGCTCGAGGATCGCGTCGCGCTTGTCCTTCGGGAGGCCGCGCAGGCGCAGCTCGATGCGGTCTTCGCCATACGACTTCAGGTCGCCGACCGACTTGCCGCCGAGCTTGATCTCGAGACGCTGCGCATAGCGTTGACGGCCGGCCGCCTTTGGCGTCTCCTGCGCCGCGACGCGGCCCTTGACGATATCCGACACCTGACGCGTGCTGAGATCGTCCGACACGATCTTGTTGATCAGCCGCAGCGTTGCCTCGGTGCCGCGCGCATTGTGATAGCGGCCGACCTGATACGCCATGTTCGATCCGAAGCGATCGGGGCGCGCGACCATTTCCTGCATGATCGCTTCCGGCAACTTGCCGATCGACAACGCGACGGCCACCGTCGACTCGTCGAGGCCGAGGTGCTCGGAGAGTTCTTTCTGGCTCTGGAAATGCTTGTCGTCGAGGAAACGGCGCCACACGACGGCGTTGTCGAACACCGTCTGCGAATCGCGCTGAACGTTGAGGTCGTAGCCGAGCTTGTAGCTCTGGATGCCGATCGGCACGTCGATCACGATCGCCTTGACCGACTCCTTGTTCGCTTCCTTCAGCGCCCGCACGCGGCGGCCGCCATCACTGACGAAATACGTGCCCGGATTGTCGTAATCCGGAATCACGTGGATGGCCTGCTGCTGACCCTGCTTCGCGAGGTTGACCGCAAGTTCGGCAATCGACGATTTCAGATAGAAGTGCCGCGGGTTGAACGGGCTATGCTTGATCGCCTTCAGCGGCAACTCGATCACCTGCCCCGGCGCATAGCGATTCTCGAGGCGCCACGCGCGATATTGCTGCGATTCGTCGATCGACGGATCGATCGTGAATTCCGGAGCAGGCGGAGGGGCGATGTCCTTTTTCGCGGATTTGGTCGATGCCGGGGTCGGCGTGTCGGACTTGACGATGCCGTCGATCGCATTGAGCCGATCAAGCGCCGTGCGCTTCTCGCTCGTCGTGATATCCGGGCGCGCTTGGAATCCTTTGGCAAATTGGGAAGGTTTCATGTGACTCCTTTATGCGCATAAAGTCAGGGCAGCATGGCGACGATTTCGTCGGCGCATGCGCGAATTTCGGCGGCGGCCAGCTTGCCGCCGCGATCGTTCATCTGCAGCACGGTCTGACCGAGCGCCATTGCCTGCTTGTACGCTTCCCGGGTCGGAATCTGCGTCTTCAGCAGCGGGAAGCCGAGTTCCTCGAGCGCACGCTTGAGCTCGCGGGTCAGCATGCGCTTCTCTTCGGTCTTGTTCAGCAGGAACACCGCGCGGAGGTCTTCGTTCATCACCTGCGCCTGCTGAATCAGTTTGACCAGCCCGACGCTCGACCAGTAATCGGCCGGCGACGACGATGTCGGGATCACGGCAATCGATGCGGCCAGCAGGACGACGCCGGAGACTTTCTCGGTGATCGACGGCGGGCAGTCCACGACGATGATGTCGTAGTCGTTGATGAACTTCTTGATCTCGCGATGGATCTGGCCGTCGGCTTCGGCCAGGTTGACGACCGGAAACGGGATGCCGTTGTCGCTGTCGCCGGATGCGCTCGACCAGTGAACCAGCGTGTTTTGACGGTCTGCGTCGATGACGAGGACGCGCTTCCCTTTTTCATGGAACGCGGCGCCGAGATGCATGGCAATCGTGCTTTTGCCGACGCCACCTTTTTGTTGAGTGACTGCAATGATTTCCGCGGCCAATTTTCACTCCTGTTTTGGTCGTTGGAATTCTACAGGACGATATTTGAATTTCAATGAAATTGTCGTTCGACAACTACGCGTTGGCCATTCGGACTATCGGTTTATGCGCATAAACGAGGTGGCGGAGATGGACGGCGGGTGTTGGTGGTGTCGTGGAGATGGCGAGGCCGATGCCGAGCGGTCGATGCGGTGCTCGATGGCTGCGTCTTCACGGGCTACGTCGCCGGGAGCTGCTCGTCGTAGAGATATGTCTCGGTACGCTCCCCTTTCGCTAGATGGGCCGTGTTGCCTGCGAGCCGCCGAGTTTGTGCGCATAAACTCGGCAGAGCTCACGGCGATCAACTTCGTTGGGGAACCCGCCGCGCATTCGCGAGCGGGATGAGTGGGTCTGTGAGGCTGGACGTGCGTCTTCGATATGCATCGCAGAACCGATGTGCATCGAGGCAACGCCGTCTCGGCCCGCGGCGTTTATGCGCATAAACCAGACGCAAGGATGGCCCGCGGAGAAGGGCCGAAGGCAGGCGCCTCGCCCGCGTCAGGAGCGCAATGATGTCGTGCCGGGGCGATGGATTATCGATATAGCCATTGTCTGGTGCCGTCTCGTCTGGGCATAAACCTACGTCAGAGTCGCCTCGCACCTCGCCCGACAATCGCAGGCTTTATGCGCATAAACGCAGCCGAAGTGTCCCGCAATCACGCGCCCTTTCGCCACCCGGGACAGCCCTCGCTGGGCATTGGTCAGGCTGACCACAGTTGCCGGTCCCGCGAGGCCGTTGCCCGGCCTTTATGCGCATAAACGTAACCGCATCTTCGAAGCGTCTCCCAGACACCCGACGCACAGCACATCGCCAAACCGAACCGCCGCAGCAACCTGTCGAGAGGAAAACCACCCCGATCTCGCTTGAACCACCCCACCGAGCCGGTCAATGCAGACTGGCTACAATACAGGGCTCCCCCATCCAGGCTTGAATGATGATCACGATCTACCACAACCCCCGATGCTCGAAGTCCCGCGAGACGCTCGCGTTGGTCGAGTCGCTGAATACCGCCGGCGCGCCGTTGAACGTCGTCGAGTACCTGAAGACGCCGCCAACGGTCGAGGAAGTGGAAACGCTGCATCGGCAGCTCGGCCGCCCGGTTCGCGACATGCTGCGCGACGGCGAGGAGCCGTACAAGACATTGAATCTGGCTCGCGCGGATCTGAGCGACGCCGAAGCCTACGCGGCGATCGCCGCTCATCCGATCCTGCTGCAACGCCCTATCGTCGTATATCGCGGCAAGGCGGCGATCGGTCGCCCGCCCGAGTCGGTGAAGGCGCTGTTCGAATAATTCTTCCCCGGCGTATTTTTCTTATTGCATCAACGCGACCGAGTCCGGCCCGGCACACGCAACGGCAATCCAGGCCGACGCAACCGCCGGGCCGCACGCGCGAGCGGCCGGCGGAACGATACGTCGACACCCCGCGCCGCCTAGCTGTGAAGCTTCAATAGGTTGTATCGATGGTTCATCCGGACTGAGTCTGGGAGACTGGAAGTCGCCAAACACCCAACCTTCCAGGAACCCAGCCGGATGAACACCCATAAGAATGCCCGACTCACTTTCGCGCGTCGACTTGAGATGGTTCAGGAGATCACCGAATTCGGTTCGAGTGTGCAGCAGGCCGCAGCCGATCATGGCGT
>NZ_CADFEM010000032.1:0-29877 GCF_902833245.1 Burkholderia sp. BCC0398 | reverse complement strand
GCGCGCTCGTTTCGCCTTGTTCATCTTCTTGACTCTCCTTGCTTGAGTTTAAACGCTCAGCAAGGGATTCGTTTTTCGGGAGCAAGCTCAGTGGGGCTGGGAATAAAGGGTGGTTGAGGATAAATAGATCCATCGATTGTTTTTGGCTGATGATTTTTTGTTGTGGCGTCGCTTGCGGTTATTTTTATTTATTTCTCTATTTTTATTTGCTTGGCCGGTTTTTTGAAAATGAGATGCGGTACACGTGCGGCATCGTGCGCGTGTCTGCAGCCAGAGCGAGGATGGGCGGGCGGTGCGGTTTGTCAGTACCGCGGTGAGGGCGGTTGATGGTGGGAAGATTCGCCCGGTGCCGTTCTGCGAGGCGCTGGCGCAGGCATGCGATAACGGCGGTGTGCAGGCTGCGTGCGTGAGGGGGCGGCCGATAGCGATAGTGACGCGCCCGCGCCGACAACCGGCTGGCCGCCACTCGATGCGGCGTTGCGGCTCATCGGCGATGGCGACGATGCGGTCTGATTCAAACGGTGCCTGACGGCACCGACGTATTCGAAGTGCGCATCGGATCGAGTACGGGCCCGCTTTGGCGGGCGTGTTGCGATTTCGTCACGGGATGGGATGCGTCACGACTCGGGATCGAATCCGTTTTCGCCATCCGGCGGCGGCAGATCGAGAACGAGCTTGACTGCGCTGTAGTTGGCCTTGAGCGAAAACACGCGGCCGATCACGAGAAACGTCTGCCGGGAATTTTCGAGCTCGACGAAATCGCCGGGCTGCGGCACGTGGGCACCCTGGTCGTAGGAGAAGCTGGTGCTGGTCTGCTCACCGATGGCTTCTGCGGCGTGTTCGGTGAATTCGATCGTGATGTGGGTGGTCATGCGAATCCCGTTCAGTGGATGGAAGAGAGCGATGGCTTCGATTTTCGCATAGCGGCGCCGCGAATCCGTGCCGATTTTTGTGCGATACGCTTGACCGCCGCTTCACATCTCCGGATGTGCGTGTGCTCTTTCGCGACAAGCTCGGCGTTACCCAACAGCAGAACGACCCCCGGCAGTGTCAGGCCGATCTTCTTCTGATGCTCAATCTTCTCGTCGCATCAGGATGTCCGTTGAATGCGTCGTCGGCGACGGGCAGGCTGTCGAAAAGCGCTCTCCGTCCTTGCGAGCCATGTGGCGCGAGCACAGAAGGTGTCATTCACGGGTGCCCACTTTATCGAAGCGGACACCCGTCGCACGGCCTCCCAGGTTTTTATTTACAGCGCCAATGTGGTAATCGTCGGGTCCCATTCGTAGTAGCTGTGAAGGCTTTGCGTCTCCCCGTCTGCGTCGAGCTTGTATAGTGCGAACCGAATCCAGAAATTCTCTGTTCCGTTTGCAAGGACACGGGTATCAAAGAGTGAGAAGGTTCTCTTGATATGAATCGCGGGCAGGCCGTCAGCAGATTCCGTGTTGGGTTCTGCCGCCCTTTCCAGCGGATAGCCGCGGTGCGTAAGTCCGACATTGGGGCGCAAATCCAGGACGTTGTCGCCGCTCTGATGCACGATGTCATAGACGATCACGGCATAGCGTGAGTTGGCGTGAATCGTCGTTCCAGTGAAGTTAACGGAGTCGAATTTCTTTGCATAGAATTCGATATTCCATGCGCCTTGATTTTTGGAAGGGCGATAAGGGTCGTCGCACAGCAAGTATTGATGATTGTGCCCGATCTGGACCGGGGCGGTTTTGACCATGGACGTTCTGCCACGCGCCTCTTCAATCACTTTTTCTGCATTGATCACCGCGAGCAAGGTGATTTCCTGAATGCCGGCGTCAATGTTGGGCTGCTTGTACATTTCGTTTCCTCGAGTGAATTGCTACCGCAGGTCAAAGGGCTGCGCGATTTGTCTGCAAGGCCGGGTTGTAGTAGCCGGCAACCTGACTGTCGTGGAGCGTTGGCCGAAAAACCGTGATTGACTCAATTTGATTAGCGACCTTTGAGTTCACGGCGTGACAGACGGCATCTCGCGCACGAAAAACATAACTTCCCCCGCGCGACACATCCATTACACTCGATTACGTGTCCAAGTCATTTGAATTCCATGTGATTTGCTAAAAGCGGCAAAGCTCGATGTTGGGCTTGCGCTGACCAGCACGGCGAGATCCGGAGCGGTTTCCAGAGAGGGTATTGGGGTCTCATCCATGGACTCGCGTTCCGCCGTCGCTGCATCCGGCATAGAGTTGTCCCGCGCACGATTTGCGTGGGCGGCGAACGTGCCGGTTCCCGCAACCGCCCGTCATTCATTTTGGCTCGCTGGACCCTAAATCGCTGTAAACTCACGCTTTTGCTGCCACGCCCCCCATTCCAGATGTCCCAATCCCCCAAAGTAGGGTTCGTATCCCTCGGGTGCCCGAAGGCGCTCGTCGATTCCGAACAAATCATCACGCAGCTGCGCGCCGAAGGTTATGAAATCTCCGGCAGCTACGACGGCGCCGACCTCGTCGTCGTGAACACCTGCGGCTTCATCGACGAAGCCGTGCAGGAAAGCCTCGACGCGATCGGCGAAGCGCTGACCGAGAACGGCAAGGTGATCGTCACCGGCTGCCTCGGCGCGAAGTCGAGCGCGAGCGGCTCGAACCTGATCGAGGAAGTCCACCCGAAGGTGCTCGCCGTCACCGGCCCCCACGCGGTGGGCGAGGTGATGCAGGCCGTGCATTCGCACCTGCCGAAGCCGCACGACCCGTTCGTCGATCTCGTGCCCGCGGCCGGCATCAAGCTCACGCCGCGTCACTACGCGTACCTAAAGATCTCCGAAGGCTGCAACCACCGTTGCACGTTCTGCATCATCCCGTCGATGCGCGGCGACCTCGTGTCGCGGCCGGTCGCCGAAGTGATGCTGGAAGCCGAGAACCTGTTCAAGTCGGGCGTGAAGGAACTGCTCGTGATCTCGCAGGACACGAGCGCATACGGCGTCGACGTGAAGTACCGCACCGGCTTCTGGAACGGCAAGCCGATCAAGACGCGGATGACCGACCTGGTCGCCGCGCTCGGCGAACTCGCCGCGCAGTACGGCGCGTGGGTGCGCCTGCACTACGTGTATCCGTATCCGAGCGTCGACGAGGTGATCCCGCTGATGGCCGAAGGCCCGTTCAAGGGCCACGTGCTGCCGTATCTCGACGTGCCGTTCCAGCACGCACATCCGGACGTGCTGAAGCGCATGAAGCGGCCGGCGAACGCCGAGAAGGTGCTCGAGCGCGTGCAGAAGTGGCGCGAGATCTGCCCGGACCTGACGATCCGCAGCACCTTCATCGCCGGCTTCCCCGGCGAGACGGAAGCACAGTTCGAAACGCTGCTCGACTTCATCCGCGAAGCGGAACTCGATCGCGTCGGCTGTTTCGCGTATTCGCCGGTCGAAGGCGCGACCGCGAACGACCTGGATGGCGCGCTGCCGGACGAGGTTCGCGAGGAACGTCGCGCGCGTTTCATGGAAGTGGCGGAGGAAGTGTCGGCGAAGCGCATGCAGCGCAAGGTCGGCAAGACGCTCAAGGTGTTGATCGACGAAGTCAGCGCGGAAGGCGGCATCGGCCGTACGGCAGCCGATGCGCCGGAGATCGACGGCGTCGTCTACGTCGAGCCGGCGGCGAAGGCATCGAAGCGCTACAAGGTCGGCGATTTCGTGTCCGTGAAGATCACGGGCGCCGACGGCCACGATCTGTGGGGCGAGGTGTAAGCGATGGCCGCCGCATTCCCGGAGATCCTCGCGCTCGGCGAGGCGATGATCGAATTCAACCAGTCGCAGCCGGGGCGTCCTGAATTCCTGCAGGGCTTCGGCGGCGACACGTCGAACTTCTGCATCGCGGCGGCGCGCCAGCGCGCATCGACGGGCTTCGTGTCGGCGATCGGCGACGATCCGTTCGGCCGCCTGCTGGCCGACATGTGGGCGTCGGAGCAGGTCGACACGACGTACGTGCGGATCGACCGCTCGGCACCGACCGGCGTGTATTTCGTCACGCACGGCGCCGACGGCCATCAGTTCGACTATCTGCGCGCGGGGTCGGCGGCGAGCCGCTACGCGACGGCCGACCTGCCGCTCGACGCGCTCGCGGCCGCGAAGGCCGTGCACCTGTCGGGCATCAGTCTCGCGATCAGCACGGCCGCGTGCGACGCGGCGTTCGCGGCGATCGACCATGCGCGTCGCAGCGGCGCGAAGGTCAGCTTCGACACGAACCTGCGCCTGAAGCTGTGGCCGCTGCCGCGTGCCCGTGCGGTGATGCGCGAGGCGCTGCGGCAGACGGACATCTGCCTGCCGAGCTGGGACGACGTCACGGCGCTCACGGGCGCGAACGATCGCGACGCGATCGTCGACGCGATGCTCGAACACGGGCCGCAGGTCGTCGCGTTGAAACTCGGCAAGGAAGGCGCGTATGTCGCGACGCCGCACGAACGGCGCGTCGTGCCGGGCTTCGCGGTCGACGCCGTCGACGCGACCGGCGCGGGCGACTGCTTCGGCGGTGCGTTCGTCGCGCGGATCGTCGCGGGCGACGATCCGTTCGCGGCCGCGCGTTATGCGAACGCGGCGGCGGCGCTGTCGACGACCGGTTACGGCGCGGTCGCGCCGATTCCGCATCGCGATGCGGTGGAACGTCTGATGCAGGGCTGACGCGACACGCGCCTGCCCGCGCATTCGCGGCGCAGGCTTGCGTGGTCATGCAGGAACCGGGTCGCGGCCCGGCACGGTCCGCGATGGTCGGGCGAATCTGAAGCAAGGAGCAACACAAGGTGGGTCGATATTCGGAATGGCAACGGGCGCTCGTCGTCGCGGGTGCGCTGGCAGCGGGCATCGCGATGCCGACGGTGGTCGCCGCGCAGGCGGTCGCACCGGCCGTGCAGCAGGATGAACCGGCGCCCGCGCGGCCGCTGAAGCCGAATCCCGAGTTCGCCGGCCTGCCGCGCTACGAAGGCACGCTCGGCGATCGGCCGATCGTCGTGCATCTCGGCCCGAAGACGGACGAGGAAGGCGTGCACGGCGAATACCAGTTCGCCGACACGGGCGAAGTCGTGCTGCTCGCGGGCGACCGGGACGGCGATACGCTCGAGATCGAAGAGTCGAACGACGGCACGAACATCACCGGCGTGTGGATCGGCCGCTTCGACGCGACGGGCGACCTGAAGGCCGACCGGATGAACTCGGACGAATCGGACCCGCAGCCGGTCGTGCTGCATCTGGCGCCGGGCAAGCGCGCGGCGCTGCAGGTGCGCGACGGCCGGGTGCAGGAAATCGAGACGGTGGGCGGCGTCGTCAACCTGCGTACCGACGACTGAGCACGTGCTGGCTCGGTGCGCGCGGCGCGCATTGTACCGGGCCAAGCGCGCCGATTTTGGCTACTCTAACGACATATTCCGCAACCGAACGGCCTCGTGCCCGGCCCCCAGTCATGACTGCATCCACTCCCAAGCGCGCGCTGCAAACCCGCATCGTTCAACCCGACGACGTCATTCCGGAAGGCTTCCGTTCGTTCGTGCCGCCGGTCGCGCGCGCGTCGACGGTCGTGTTCCCCGATCTCGCGACGATGCGCGCGCTGGTCTGGCACGACGACAACCAGTGGCGCTACGGGCTGCACGCGACGCCGACGTCGCTCGCGCTCGCGCAGCGGCTCGCCGAGATCGAAGGCGGCACGCATGCGCTGCTGCAACCGTCGGGCCTCGCGGCGATCATGAACGTCTACTTCGGGATCGTGAAAGCGGGCGACGACGTGCTGATTCCGCATAACGTGTACGGCCCGAACGCCGATTTCGGCAACTGGCTCGCGAACGATTTCGGCATCACCGTGCGCGGTTACGATCCGTTGATCGGCGCCGGCATCGCCGAGCTGATCCAGCCGAACACGCGGCTGATCTGGCTCGAGGCGCCGGGCTCGGTGACGATGGAGGTGCCCGACGTGCAGGCGATCGCGGCCGCCGCGAAGGCGCGCGGCATCGTCACCGCGATCGACAACACCTTTTCGGCGGGGCTCGCGTTCAAGCCGTTCGCGCATGGCGTCGACATTTCGGTGCAGGCGCTGACCAAGTATCAGTCGGGCGGCAGCGACGTGCTGATGGGCGCGACGATCACCGCGAATGCGGAACTGCACGCGAAGCTGAAGCTCGCGCGGATGCGCTGCGGGATCGGCGTATCGGTCGACGATTGCTCGCTCGTGCTGCGCAGCCTGCCGAGCATGCAGGTGCGCTTCGATGCGCACAGCAAGAGCGCGCTCGCGCTCGCGCAGTGGCTGAAGGCGCGGCCGGAGATCGCGACGGTGCTGCACCCGCAGATCGCCGACTGCCCGGGGCATGCGTCGTTCATGCGCGATTTCACGGGCGCGGGCGGGCTATTCTCGGTGGTGTTCGACGCACGCTACAGCGCGGAGCAGATCGACCGTTTCGTCGAGTCGCTCGAGCTGTTCGCGATCGGCTGGAGCTGGGGCGGCGCGTGCAGCCTCGCGATGCCTTACGACGTCGCGTCGATGCGCCCGGACTGGCCGCATCGCGGCACGCTGGTGCGTTTCTACGTGGGTCTGGAAGACGAAGCGGATTTGCGCGCCGACATCGAGCGGGCGATGCAGGCCACGCTCGGCTGATTGCGCGCCGGCAACGTCCGGCAGAAAAACGAAACGCCGGCGCGATATCGCATCGCGCCGGCGTTTTTCATTGACGGTGCCGCGGGATCAGAACAGGCGCAGCAGCCCGTCGAGGCCGACATGGTCGAATGCGACGGTGGCCGCATCGCGCACGACGGGCTTCGCGTGGAACGCGACCGACAGCCCGGCTTCGGCCATCATCTTCAGGTCGTTCGACCCGTCGCCCATCGCGATCGCGCGGCTCGGCTCGAGGCCGAGCGACGCGCACGTGTCGCGCAGCAGGCGCGCCTTCACGTCGGCGTTGACGATCTCGCCGAGCACCTTGCCGGTCAGCTTGCCGTCGACGATCTCGAGCGTGTTCGCATGCGCGTAGTCGAGGCCGAGGCGGGCTTTCAGCCGCTCGGTGAAGAACGTGAAGCCGCCCGACACGAGCAGCGTCTTCAGGCCGGCGGCCTTCACGCCGGCCAGCATCGTCTCGGCGCCCGGCGACAGTTGCAGCCGTTCTTCGTACACGCGCTCGAGTGCGTGCGCGTCGAGCCCGGCCAGCAGCGCGACGCGGCGCGTGAGGCTTTCGTTGAAATCGCGGATCTCGCCGCGCATCGCCGCTTCGGTGATCTCCGCGACCTGCGTTTTCAGCCCGCAGAAATCGGCGATCTCGTCGATGCATTCGATCGTGATCAGCGTCGAATCCATGTCCATCACCGCGAGCCCGAAATCGCCGAGCGTGCGGCCGGCCTCGACGAAGCCGAAGTCGAGCGCATGCGTGCCGCAGTACGCGTCGATGTCGAGGCGTTGCGCCGGGCTCGCGTTTTCGATGCGCAGCGCGTGATCGTCGGTCTGCACGACGCGGGTGCCGCGCGACAGCGCGAGCAGCGGTTTGTGATGGGCGTCCGACAGCGGCGCAAGACTCTGGATGACGAGATTGTGGGTCATGACGAGTGGTTGGGAAGCGAATGAATGACGTGCGCGGCCCACGGGTGGCCGCCTGCGCGCGCGGGCCCCGTACGGCTGCGGGCCAGTGCGTCGCGAACGCGCCATTGTAGCCGGTTGGTCGCGCGTGGCGGCCGGTGCCGGCGCGAAACCGGGCGCGGTACGGCGGCGGTCACCCGTTTGCGCGATCCCAGTACGGCGGATCGCCGAAATGCTCGGCCAGGAACGCGATGAACGCGAGCGTTTTCAGCGGCACGTGCGCGCGGCTCGGATAGACGGCCCAGATCGCGACGTCGTCCGCGAACGGATAGTCGTCGAGCACGGTGACGAGCGCGCCGCTCGCGAGCAGCGGGCCGACGTCCCAGGTCGATTTGATCGCGATCCCGAAGCCGTCGACGAGCGCTTCGCGGATCGCCTCGCCGTTGCTCGCGACGAGCCGGCCGCCGACCCGCACCGTGAGCGGGCCCTGCGGCGTCGCGAACGACCAGTCGCGCTGGTCGCCGAGGATCACGCACTCGTGCTGCGTCAGATCGGCCGGGTGCCGCGGCATGCCGCGTTCGGCGAGATAGGCGGGCGAGCAGCACAGCACGCGGCGGTTGGTGGCGAGCTTGCGGGCGACGAGCGTCGAATCCTTCAGTGCGCCGAGGCGGATCGCGACGTCGTAGCCGTCGTCGACCAGATCGACGATCTCGTCGGACAGGCGCAAATCGAGCGACACGGACGGGTAGCGGCGCAGGAACGCCGGGATCACCGGCGCGACGTGCTGGCGGCCGAACGACGACGACATCGACACCTTCAGCCGCCCGTACGGCTCGCTGCGGCCGCGGCCGACCGACGCGCGCGCGGCGTCGGCCGCCGCGAGCAGCGCGTCGGCGCGCGCCATGAAGATTTCGCCGTCCTGCGTGAGGCTGATGCGGCGCGTGGTGCGGTGCAGCAGCCGCGCGCCGAGCTGGCGTTCGAGCTGGGCGATGCGTGCGCTCGCGACCGCGGCCGACACGCCGAATTCGCGACCGGCCGCGCTGACGTTCGCGAGCAGCGCCGCGCGCACGAACAGCGCGACGTCGAGCAGGTCGAGCGGCTTGTCGGGCGCGGGAATGGGAGCAGGCGTCGGATCAGACGACATTATTCTGAAATTCCTGAAAATGTTTCAGGAAATATAGCGGTTTTCTCGAATGATCGGGTTGCCTACGATGGCACGCATGGAGGTTGCGCCGCAGCCTGCCGGATCCCCTGAAAGGAGTATCGAGATGAAAGCCGTTGGATTGACCCGTTATCTGCCGATCGACGACCCGCAAGCGTTGCTCGACGTCGAACTGCCGCAGCCCGTGCCGGGCCCGCGCGACCTGCTCGTGAAAGTCGATGCGATTTCCGTGAACCCGGTCGACACCAAGGTGCGTGCGCCGAAGCCGCAGGTCGAGGAGACGCCGCGCGTGCTCGGCTGGGATGCGGCCGGCACGGTCGTCGCGGTCGGCGCCGACGTCACGCTGTTCCGGCCCGGCGACGAAGTGTTCTACGCGGGCAGCATCACGCGGCCCGGCGCGAACAGCGAATTCCACGCGGTCGACGAGCGGATCGCCGCGCTGAAGCCGCGCACGCTCGACTTCGCGGCGGCGGCCGCGCTGCCGCTCACCGCGCTGACCGCATGGGAAGCGCTGTTCGACCGGTTGCGCGTGTCGCCGCAGGGCGCGGACGCCGGCAAGTCCGTGTTGATCATCGGCGGCGCGGGCGGCGTGGGCTCGATCGCGATCCAGCTCGCGAAGACGCTCGGCAAGCTGCACGTGATCGCGACCGCGTCGCGGCCGGCATCGGCCGAATGGGTGCGCACGCTCGGCGCGGATGCGGTGGTCGACCATTTCGGCGATTTGCCGGCGCAATTGCGCGAGGCCGGGCATCCGAGCGTCGACTACGTGCTGATCTTCAACGATACCGACCATCATTTCCCGGCCGCGGCGGAAGTCATCCGGCCGCAGGGCGGCATTTGCACGATCGTCGAGAACGCGAAGCCGGTGCCGGTCGAATTGCTGAAGGCGAAGAGCGCCGCGTTTCACTGGGAGTTCATGTTCACGCGCGCGATGTTCGAGACGCCGGACATGATCGAGCAGCACAAGATCCTGAGCGAGGTCGCGCGGCTCGTCGACGGCGGGACGCTGCGTACGACGCTCGGCGAACGGCTCGGCGCGATCAATGCCGAGAACGTGCGGCGCGCGCACCGGATGCTCGAGGGCGGGCGCGCGATCGGCAAGCTCGTGCTGAGCGGCTTCTGAGCCGGCAGCGCGCGCCAATAAGGTGACGGCGCCGCGAACGCAAGCGGGGTAACACCCGATGCGTTCGCGGCGCATTGCATCGCGCTTGGCGGTAGACTGGCAACGCATCATGCATCTAAAACCGCGCGGCACGCGCGTGCCGCCGCATGACAAGGAGGTCAGCATGAGCCAACGCAGCTTGTCGGTCGCCGCATCGTGGTCGGTCGTGTTCGCGGCGGTGTGCGCCAGCGCGAGCGTATTCGCGGCGCCGCCGGTCAAGGGCAGCCTGAAGGGCGGCGGGACGGGGCAACTCGAATACACCGTCAAGGTCGACTCGAAGACCTTCGGCAATACGCAGGAGACCCGCAAGATCCGCTCGGGCGAGACGGACGATTTCAACTGGAAGTCGGTGCCGCCGAGCGGCGCGGTCGCGATGCCGGACGGCTGCCCGAACGCCGACAACCTGCCGCGCGACGCGAACGGCGCGATGGTGCGGCAGACCCAGGTGCGGCTCGCGCCGTCGGTCGACGCGAAGGGTGTCGCGAACGTGCAGTTGAGCTTCCAGGCGGCCGCGCCGAAGGGCACGCGCAGCGTGACGGCCGGCGGCAAGTCGCTGCAGTGTCCGGACGTCGTGTCGGTGAGCCAGGTGAAGTGGGTGTCGCTGCCGACCAACGGCGGGTCGAAGGCCGTGACGATGAGCGACGGCACCAAGGTGACGGTGTCGATCAAGCATTGAGCGGCGCGCGTGGGCCGGCGTTTCGTCCGGTGCGCGCGCAACCGGTTCGATTGACGGAACGAGCAGGGCGGCACGCGAGCAGATCGCGCCGCGTCGCCGTTGCCATGCGTTTCCGCAACCTGCTTCGCGGTACGGCGCGCCGACCGTGCAACGGCGATGCGTGACGTCATGCGGATGTCACGTTATGCTCGCTCGCATTCTTTCCTTTCCGTCACGACACCCCGATGAAACTTCGAATGCGTGCGCTGCTGTCCGCCATTGCGTTCGTCGCCGCGCACGCTCATGCGGCCGACGAGTGCAGTTTCGTGAAGAAGGTCGATCTGCCGTCGCGACAGCAGGTGGCGGTGGTATCCAGCGGCGCACTCGAAGCGTGCTCGACCGGCAGCTACGCGGTGCGCGTGTATTCGACCGCGCATGCCGCTCCGGGCTTCGATACCGACGATTACGTGACCGGCACGCTGCATGCGCGCGACGGCACGGTCGCCGATGCGTACACGGCCGACCTCGGCGCACGCGCGCCGCAGGCGCTCGTCGTGACCACGCGCTCGGCCGGCAGCGGCGGCTACGTCGGCGCGCAGGCGTATGTGACGACGCCGCGTGCGGTGCGGCTCGTCGCATCGGTCGACGGGCTCGCGCCCGACGCGGATATCGCGGCCGCCCTTCGGCAGGCAATCGGCAAGCGACGCGGCGCGCACTGATCGCGCCGCGTCGCACGATGTGCCGCCGCCGCGCGTCAGTGCGTTCGCTCTTCGAGCCGCGACGCGAGAAAGCGGTGATCGGCCGAGAACAGCCGGCGATAGGTCATCAGCACCGCGCCGACGGTGCCGAGCGCGGACGCCGCGGCAATCAGGAACATGATCACGATCTGGTAGCGCACGGCCTGCAGCGGCGACTGGCCGGCCAGCACCTGGCCCGTCATCATCCCCGGCAGGCTCACGACGCCGACCACCGCCATCTGGTTCAGCGTCGGCAGCATGCCGGCGCGCACGGCCTGGCGCGCGGCGTGCTGCGCGGCTTCCCAGCGCGTCGCGCCCAGCGCGAGCGCGGTCTCGACGCGATCGCGGCGCGCGGTGAGTTCTTCCATCATCCGCTCGACGCCGAGCGACACGCCCGTCAGCGTATTGCCGAGAATCATCCCGAGAATCGGGATCGCGTATTGCGGCGCGAACCACGGATGGATGCGGATCACGACGAACAGCCCGACCGCCGCGACGAACCAGCTGCTGAACCAGATCGACGCGATGCTGTCGATCCGCTGGCCGCGGTATGTGCGCTTGCCGCGCCCCGCGCCGGCGAACCCGGCGATCAGCGTCATCAGCGCGGTGAGCGGCAGCACGACGTACCAGTGCGGATGGCCGAACACCCAGCCGAGCACGTAGCCGATCGCGAGCAATTGCACGACGGTGCGTACCGCCGCGAGCGCGAGCTTGCGGCCGAGGCCAAGCGACAGCGCCGCCGAGATCGCGCCGTTGACGGCGACGAGCGCGGCCGCGATGCCGACGTCGACGAGGCTCAAGTCCTGCAAGGTGGGGCTCATTGCGCGGCCTCCGTCGGGTCGGCCGCGTGCAGCACGCCCGCCTGCATCACGAGCCGCATCGTGCCGATCCGCGCGGCCTGGGCCGGATCGTGCGAGATCCACATGTACGCGCGGGCGTCGGGCGCCGCGTCGAACCACGCGCCGACGAGCGCTTCGATGGCGCGCGCCGATTCGGGATCGAGCGCGGAGGTCGGCTCGTCGAGCAGCAGCACGTCGGGATCGAGCTGGAGCACGCGCAGCAGCGCGGTGATCTGCGCTTCGCCGCCGGACAGGTCGCTCGCGCGCTGGTCGAGAAAATCGGCGCCGCGGCCGGCCTGCGCGGCGAGCGCTTCTGCGCGGGCGCGATCGAACGCGACGTCGCGATAGATCGCGAGCGAGTACGGGTAGCGCAACTGCGATTCGACGGTGCCGTCCATCTGCGCGGGGCGCTGGCGGACATAGGCGATGCTGCGCCGATAGCGCGGAATGGCGCTGCGCCGGATCCGGCGGCCGCGCCACAGGAGGTGGCCGCCGTCGAGCGGATCGAGCAGCGCGAGTGCGCGCAGCAGCACGCTCTTGCCCGACCCGGATGGTCCGGTGATAGCAATTCGCGATCCCGCGGCGAGGCTGAAATCGGTCGGAGCGAGCAGCGTCTTGCCGCTGCGGGCGTCGCGCCGCGTGATGTGCTGCGCGTCGATGAGGCCGGTGGGGGAGGTCATGTCACAAATGAAAAAAAGCGTTAATGGCGCCGAAAGGCCGCCATGTCGTGCGCCATAATACCCATTGAAAAGCCGCCGTTGTCGTGCGCCGTTCGTCCACGCAAGCGGCCCGGCATCGTGCGGCAACGCTTCAGAACAACAACGGAACCGCCATGACGCTAGCCCGAACCATCGGCAAATCGGCTGCATGGATCGTCGGTATCGTCGCGGTGCTCATCGCGGCGGCCGGCATCTTTATTTTCACGTTCGACTGGAACCGCGCGAAACCGTGGGTCAACGAACACGTGAGTACCGCGCTCGGCCGCCCGTTTGCGATCAACGGCGACATCAAGGTCGGCTGGCGTCGTCCCGATGGCGAGACCGGCTGGCGTGCATGGATACCCTGGCCGAGCTTCTCGGCCACGCAACTCGAGATCGGCAATCCCGACTGGGCGCAGGCGCCCAAGTTCGTCACGCTCGATGCCGCGCACTTCGATCTCGCGCTCTTGCCGCTGCTGGCGCATGAAATCGTCATCCCTTCGATCGACGTCGTCAATCCTGCCGTCGATCTCGAACGGCGCGCGGACGGCAGCAATACGTGGACCTTCCAGTTCAAGCAATCGGGGCAACCGAACAAGTGGAAAGTGCGGCTCGACAGCTTCGGGTTCGCGAAGGGTACCGTCGTCTATCGCGATGCGATCACCCAGGCCGATCTGACGATCGGGATCGATACGCTCGGCCAGCCGATCCCGCTCGGCGACGTACTGAAGGAGCAGGAACAGAAGTCGCGCGCGGCGTCCGCCCAGCGCGTCGGCAAGCGCGGCGCCGCGCAATTGAGCGCGAAGGCGAACGCCGAGGCTGCGTCGGATGCATCCCGCGCATCGGCGGCGCAGGTCCCGAGCGCGGCATCGACGTCCGGGTCCGCATCGGGTGTGCTGCCTGCGTCCGTGGTGAATACGGCTTCGTCCGCATCGACGGTTGCGTCCGCATCCGGCGCGAGCGGCGCATCGGCCACCTCCGGCGCCACCGTGCCCGCGAAGCCGTCCGGGCCGACCTATGCGTTCGGCCTGAAGTTCGACGGCCGCTACAAGAACGTGCCGGTCACCGGCACCGGCAAGGTGGGCGGCGTGCTGGCGATCGAGAACGCGACGCAGCCGTTCCCGCTGCAGGCCGACGTGAAGGCCGGCGACACGCGGCTCGCGATCGTCGGCACGCTGACCGATCCGATGCATCTGGCGGCGCTCGACCTGCGACTGTGGCTGCAGGGCACGTCGATGTCGCATCTCTACCAGCTCACCGGGATCACGCTGCCCGACACGCCGCCGTATGCGACCGAGGGGCACCTCATCGGCAACATCAAGCGGGACGCGAGCACGTTCCGCTACGAGAACTTCAACGGGCGCGTCGGCGGCAGCGATCTGCACGGCACGCTGACGTGGGCGCAGCGCGAGCCGCGTCCGAAGCTGTCGGGTGAGCTCGTGTCGAACCTGCTGCAGTTCTCCGACCTTGCGCCGGTGATCGGCGCCGACTCGGCTGCCAGCAAGAAGAAGCGCGGCGACACGACGCGCCAGCCGCCGGACCGCGTGCTGCCGGTCGCGGCGTTCCGCACCGAACGGTGGAGCGCGATCGATGCGGACGTGAAGTTCACCGGCCGCAAGCTGATCAAGAGCCCGCAGTTGCCGATCACTGACCTGTACACGCATATCCTGCTGCAGGACGGCGTGCTGACGCTCGAGCCGCTGCAGTTCGGCGTCGCGGGCGGCACGCTCGCGACGAATGCGCATCTCGACGGCAGCCGTACGCCGCTGAAGGGCCGCTTCACGCTGGCCGCGCGGCATCTGAAGCTCAAGCAGCTGTTCCCGACGCAGAAGGTGATGCAGACGGCCCTCGGCGAAATCAACGGCGATGCGTCGCTGTCGGCAACGGGCAATTCGCCGGCCGCGCTCGCGGCGACGTCGACCGGCGAAGTGAAGGCGCTGATCACCAACGGCCGCATCAGCCGCTTGCTGATGGAGGCCGCGGGGTTGAACGTCGCGAACGTGGTCTACGAGAAGCTGTTCGGCAACCGCGACGTCAACATCAACTGCGCGGCGATCGACTTCGTGGCGACCGACGGCATGCTCGACCCGAAGGTGTTCGCGCTCGATACCGACGATGCGCTGATCAACGTCGACGGCCCGATCAACCTGCGCGACGAATCGATCGACCTGAAGATCCATCCGCACACGAAGGGCTTCCGGATCTTCTCGCTGCGCTCGCCGTTGTATGCGAAGGGCACGTTCAAGAACCCGAAGGTCGGCGTCGATGCGGGCGCGCTCGCGCTGCGCGCCGGTGCGATGGTCGGGCTCGGGCTGCTCAACCCGTTCGCGGCGCTGATCCCGCTGATCGCGCCGAGCAACAATCGCGACGTGCCGTGCTCGGAACTGTTCGGGCAGCTGAAGGCCAAGGCGGCGCAGAAGGGGGCGGCGAAGGCCGGCAAGTGACGCGCGGCCACGGGCGCGGCATGCGCCACCGTGCGGCCTCGGCGTCGTTGCCGCGCCTGGCTGAGCGCCGGCCGTGCTGCGCGGCCAGCGCGCTCAACGGCGGGCGCGTGCCCAGACGAGCACCGGGTCGACCTCCCGGCCGCGGATCCGCACCGGTCCGGCGGTGCCGAGCTGCAGCCGGTCGCCGTCCAGGCTCACGACACGCTGCTGGACGTTGCCGATCCAGTTCGGATACAGGCTGACGTCCATTTCATGGGTCAACGTGCCGTCGTCGTCGACGCTAAAGGGGCCTGAATACGCGATGTAGCCGTGCGCCGCGGCCGCGCGCTCCTCGACGCTCCCGCCTTGCAGGTCGCCGTCCGCGTAGGGCGGGCGGCCGGCCGCCATCAGTTGCGCGGACATGTAGCCGTCGGGCGTGTACAGGATCCAGCCGCGCGCGTCGCGGCCGAGCGGATAGGTGACGGTGCTCCCGTCGCGCGGGCGGATTTCGTACGACACGAGGCGCCATGCGCCGACGAGTTGTTCGCGAAGCTGGCTGGCGAGCATGCGGGATTCCGGTGAGACGGCGGTGACGCGCGTGCCGTCATGTTGACGGGCCGGCGGGAGGGCCGGGAATACGCTGCCGGGGCGGGGCGGTCGGCAGTTTCTCCGACACCTGCTAAAATACACGGTTTTCCGTCGATTTCTCTCTTAACGGGACCTGCCGTGCTTTCTACTGCCAACATCACGATGCAATTCGGGCCGAAGCCCTTGTTCGAGAATATCTCGGTCAAATTCGGCGAGGGCAACCGCTACGGTCTGATCGGCGCGAACGGCTGTGGCAAGTCGACCTTCATGAAGATCCTCGGCGGCGACCTCGAGCCGAGCGCCGGCAACGTCGCGCTGGAGCCGAACGTCCGCCTCGGCAAGCTGCGCCAGGACCAGTTCGCGTACGAAGACGTGCGCGTGCTCGACGTCGTGATGATGGGCCACACCGAGATGTGGGCCGCGATGACCGAGCGTGACGCGATCTACGCGAACCCGGACGCCACCGACGACGACTACATGCACGCGGCCGAGCTCGAAGGCAAGTTCGCCGAATACGGCGGCTACGACGCCGAAGCACGCGCGGGTGCGCTGCTGCTCGGCATCGGCATCGAGGAGAAGTTCCACAACGGCACGATGGCCGACGTCGCGCCGGGCTGGAAGCTGCGCGTGCTGCTCGCGCAGGCGCTGTTCTCGAAGCCGGACGTGCTGCTGCTCGACGAACCGACCAACAACCTCGACATCAACTCGATCCGTTGGCTCGAGCAAACGCTCAACGAGTACAACTCGACGATGATCATCATCTCGCACGATCGTCACTTCCTGAACTCGGTGTGCACGCACATGGCCGACATGGACTTCGGCACGCTGAAGGTCTGGCCGGGCAACTACGACGACTACATGCTCGCATCGGCACAGGCGCGCGAGCGCCAGGCCGCGGCGAATACGCGTGCGAAGGAACGCGTGGCCGAACTGCAGGACTTCGTGCGCCGCTTCTCGGCGAACAAGTCGAAGGCGCGCCAGGCCACCAGCCGCGCGAAGCAGATCGACAAGATCAAGATCGAGGAATTCAAGCCGTCGTCGCGCCAGAATCCGTTCATCCGTTTCGAGTTCGAGAAGAAGCTGCACAACGTCGCGGTGGTCGCCGAAGAGATCACGAAGAAGTACGAGCGCACGATCTTCCAGAACTTCAACCTGTCGGTGCAGCCGGGCGAGCGCATCGCGATCATCGGCGAGAACGGCGCGGGCAAGACGACGCTGCTGCGTTCGCTGCTCGGCGCGCTGCCGCTCGATCACGGCACGGTGAAGTGGTCCGAGAACGCGAACGTCGGCTACATGCCGCAGGACACGTACGAGGAATTCCCGAACGACATCACGCTGATGGACTGGATCGACCAGTACCGCAAGGACGGCGACGACGAAACGATGGTGCGCGGCACGCTGGGCCGCCTGCTGTTCTCGTCGGACGACATCAGGAAGTCGGTGAAGGTGCTGTCGGGCGGCGAGAAGGGCCGCATGATCTGGGGCAAGCTGATGCTCGGCCGCCACAACGTGCTGCTGATGGACGAGCCGACCAACCACATGGACATGGAGTCGATCGAGTCGCTGCAGATCGCGCTCGAGCAGTTCGAAGGCACGCTGATTTTCGTGTCGCACGACCGTGAGTTCGTGAGCGGGCTGGCGAACCGGATCATCGAAGTGAAGACGGATGGCACGCTGTTCGACTTCGGCGGGAATTACGAGGAGTTCCTGACGAGTCAGGGGCAGGAGTAAGTGTCCTAGCCTGTACCCAATCTGATGTACCCAATTGTACCCAAGAGGCCCGCTGAGTTTGTACTCAGCGGGCTTTTTGTTGTACCCACGCCGGCAATCTTTCAGTCAGCCCTGTTGTTTTCAATCATCTTCGCCATTGTGGCGGTTCTCCGGCTTCGCTGCCTCCTCGTCGTTCTCCAGTTGACCCCGTTCCTGCGCCTCTATTTCTGCTGCACTCCAGCGGCGGGTAGCATCGGCGCGCGCCTTGGCAATCTGGTCTAGCAGTGCGCTGTGAGCTAACACGTAGCGGTCGAGCAGTTCCCGCACGACGTCCGACGTTGTCTTTTGGGTAGCGAACTGAAGGTTATCTAATTGCTCATGCAACGTGACGGGGATGCGGACGTGTAAGACCCGCGTTTCAACTCCCTTTGGTCGACCTCTCGTAGCCATTTTTCGTGTCCTGTATCACCGATATGGGAAGTTTAGCAGATATCGACGCATGATTGGCTATCAAATCTCTAATTTCGATAGGGACAATCATATTTCTGTGATACAAAATACAGGTAATATTCGAATTGTTGTGAGACAAAACACATTAACTCGCAACCCTCTATTGTTCGACTGAGGACCGCTCTTTAACAACTTGGCGCGTAGGCATGTCCTACCGGCCCCTAGTCAGGGTCGAGACGAGGCAACGATAGTCCGCACGGCTGATGTAGAGCCGAGGTGGCAAGGTCGATTGCAGCCCCGAAAGAGACAAATGTTTTCGGTTCGTAGAGCAGGTTCCAGCGAGCCTGTTCCATCAACCGAATGACGGAGAATCCATCTATGCAAATCCAAGCAGTTGCAGCACACACCCGCCTTGCGCTTGCAACGGTGGCGTTTTCGAACACCGGCAAAGACGAGGGGCATGCGACGCTAAACGAGGAAAACGCGGCCCGCTGGCTCAAGAACGGTCAAGACTATCTGCGTAGCAATCCGGAGGCTGCCCTCGACCCGATCGCTGTTGATACGGTGAATCTGGCCTTGTTGCGCCTTCGCATCCTTACGTTGGCTAGAATGCTCGATGAGGCAGAGGACGCGTTCAGTCGGTTGGATGCTGCCCTATACGCGAACTGATAGCGATTTGCAGTCGGTCTGAGCAGAATGTTCCCGGTGTTTCTGCTTATGGTCTGGATCGGCGCGTGTGCCATGATGTTAGTTGATAGGTTCCGTGGGAACGTGCTGACGATCTTTAACAGCAGTTACTCGCGGCCGTACGTGATGTGCGATATATAAAGCGGGGAACATCATGGCGTTAATCAACTGCCCGGAGTGCAAAACCTCCGTATCAGATCAGGCCCGCGCCTGTCCATCCTGCGGATATCCAATCGCATCCACGAACAACACCTACGAAGCCGTGATGTCCCCGCCGCAGGTTGTCTCAGTATCAAAATCTCGCGGAACTTACATAATTCTCGGCATATTATTCGGCGCGTACGGTTTCCATGATTTCTATGCGGGCTACAACGTTAAAGGCGCGATAAAGCTAGGATTATTTGTAATCGCATTTCTTCTTGATGCGACCACCGGCTTTTACTCCAAGTTCTTCCTGATTATTGGCGCAATCAATTGGCTGTGGGCTTTGGGTAGCATCTGCACGAATAAGGCAGAAGTATCCGGCAAGTTCATGACATGAGCATTCGTCGCTAAACAACAGTAGGATCAATGGCTTACGGGTGGAATTTCACAATATAAAATACCCCACAGCTTAGGAGAGGACGAACCTCACCCGATGGGTAGGCATGCCCGATGGATGGCTGGCTATAGGCTAGCCGCCAATGATGCCCCAGGTACGTGCAAGGCGAACCATATCCGCATAGCCATCCGGCTGTGTTTCTTGTTGTCTACAAAAAGGAGTTAGTACTACTATGAATAATGTTTGCCGTGTACCGGACGTTCCGTATGCGGACAGCCGGGTAATTAGTGCTCGGATCACACCTGAGTTCCATCGGCAACTCCGTCAAATTGCAGCGGATAAGGACTGTGCTGTTGCCGCTGTGGTCAAGACGGCGCTGGAAACCTACGTCCGAGAAAACGCCCATTGAGCGGCATAGGGCTTCAACTCTGGGACGCCTCTGGCCGGATCGTCCTAGACGGAACTACGCGATGCGCCCGCATTGTCGATATGTTTGAAATCCCGCAGGCCCGCGACGCAAACGGGCATCCGCTTGGATACGGGGACGGTCAGCCAGGACGCCACGACGTGAATTTATCGGCGGGTGAGCCCTTTTGGTCATTCATGCCGGACTTTCTATTCAAGCACATCAGCATGAATGCCCCCGTACCGATCTTCGAAATTGATTCGCGGGGTATCAGTTGGCATTACAGCACAACAAGCGACGCTTATCGCACGCCGGTATGCGGCTGGTGTGTCGTCGGCGTTTATTAACCACAAGGAGGTTACATAGCAGGTTCAAACAACAACGTCACCGTTCGGTATTCGGTAGACGCATCTGGCGCACAGGCCGGTATCGGCCAACTCCGTGCCGCAAATGCGCAGCTAAACGCGTCGCTGGACGAAGCAAGGCGGAAGCAGGAGGCTGTGCAGCGTGCGATGCAGGAATCCGCGAGCAACGGCTATAACCTCAGTGCACGCGCCGCAAAGAGCCTTTCTGACGCATACGACCGCCTGCAACAAACTGCGGGTAAGACGCGGCTTGAAATCCTCAATGCACGCGCGGCGGCGCTTGGTGTTAGTCAGGCATTCTCGGCGCAGGCGGCGTCCATCGCTGAGGCTGCGAAGAAAACACATGAACTCAACTTGAACAGCGTTGGTGCGCGGCGGGAGATGATGGTCCTGGCGCACGAAGCGGCAACCGGTAGCTGGAAGAACTTCGCTGGTTCGATGATGGTGATGGCGGAGCAGGTTGACGCGATGAAGTACGCAACGCATCCGTTAGCGTTGGGGCTTGCGGCGGCGGGTGGGGCGGCCTACGTGTTCTACAAGGGCATCTCGAATGCGACTACGCAGGCGAAGGCGTTCTACGACGCGATGAACTCGACAAGTGGCTACGCGCAACAGACAAGGGAATCTATCCAGGGACTTGCGGAGGACTTGTCCAAGCGATTCGGTGTCGGCCTCAGGGCGGCAACGGACGGTCTTAACCAACTTGTCGCAACAGGGCGCGTTACAGCCGACATTTTCCCGCAGGTCGGCACTGTTGCGCTGGCCATGTCGAAATCTACGGGTGAGTCATTTGACAAGACGGTGGAGTCGTTGCTGAAACAGCAGGACGAGGTTAGGCGGGCAGCGGAGGAGTACCAGCGTACGCACCATTCAATGTCCGATGCCGATATGGATCGAATCGGGTCTCTCGAAAAGCTGGGGCAGAAGCATGAGGCGTTCAAGATTCTCATTACGCAGCAGTTGGCCGACATCGAGCGCGAGACCAAGGCAAGCACAGACCATCAAGCGGGATTCTGGGACAACGTTACAGCAGCATGGGGGCGTTATACGCGCGCGCTGGCTGCCAAGTCTACGGACCTCGACATCCTCAACGACCTCAAGTCGAAACAGGCAGCACAGCTTAGCGGTCGTACGCCGGGCGACTACACCGACTACGGGCCGCTGATCGCCGCTCAACAGAAGATCGTTGATGCAAACCGAGAAAGCCAAGAAGCGGCAGCGCGAGAGGCGACGGATAAGGCGGCATTGGCGGATTCGCTGCGGTCGGTAACAGCGGAGTACGAGCGCACGAAATCGGCGCAGCAACACCTGACAGATGCAGTGAAGCGCGATAACGAAATCATTGACACGCGCATTTCGTTGCTGACGAAACAGGGGAAGATGACGGAATCAGTGCGGGCGCAGCTTGAGGCCCAGCGAAGGCAGATGATTGCATTCGACACCGAACACATCACCCCGACTCGGAAGCGCGGTAACGGCTCTGCAATCGCGGCTTTGAACGCAGAGACGCAGACAGGTTTGGCGATTCGGCAGATTATCGAACAGCAGGCGGAGAAGCAGCTACAGGCCCAGCGACAGCTAGGCGTGATCGACGCGGAGACGTACTACCGCAAGCTTACCGACCTGCAAAAATCTGCGCTGGACGACCAAATTGCACTCGCGAATAGACGTGCCGATGTGCTTCGCTCTTCGTCAGACAAGCGAGCCTACACGGAAGCGGCGGCGGCAGTTGAAAAACTCCAGCTTCAACGCAAGGGCTTGGATTCGAGTTTGCAAGATACGTTGGCGGGTCTGTCGCAGCGGCGTGACATTGATGTGCGCCGGTACGTCATGGGCCTGGGCCAGATGAATACGCAGCAGGAGGATGCGTACCAATATCAGGACACAACCCGCAACATGACCGCACGGGCCAAGGCCGAATGCGATGCACGGTACGCGTTGCAACAGCAGTATCAGCAGCGTGTGCGGCAGTTGGTCGAACAATACGCGCTCGATCCTGCCTCGGATATGAAGCAATACGCGGAAAAACTCCGAGCGGAACAGGCATATCTCGCGGAGCGCAGCGCGGGAATGGAACTATTCTTTGCCCGTGAGGAGACGCGACGTAATAGCTTCGCGGCTCAGATGAAGGACGGTCTATTGTCTCTCGGCGGTGACGCCATGACCAGCGCAGAGCTTGCCCGGACTGCCCTTGTAACCGCGTGGCAGGATTCGCAGAGCGCTTTGGAGCAATTCATTACGAGCGGCGAGGGAAATTTCAAGGAGTTCACGGCGAGCGTTCTGGGTGACCTAGCGAAGATCGCGTTGCGCCAAGCCGAAGTGTTCGCGATCCAGAGCATTAGCAGTTCGTTCGGCTCATTTTTTAGCGAGGGTGGCCCGGTACTGCATCGCGCGGGCGGCGGCCCCATCGCTGGCCCAGGCACAACGACCAGTGACAGCATTCCCGCGATTCTCTCGAATGGCGAATTCGTCATCAATGCCGCGTCTACGAAGAAGTACCGCAGCCTGCTTGAGGCGATCAACTCCGGCCACATGGCGCACTTCGCGACTGGAGGTATCGCCGCCACTCTTGCCCCGTCTCCGGCAGCATCGGCAGTTAGCAGTGAGCGGCCCCACTTCACCGTAAATCTGAACGGGGGCGGAGGTGGTTTGACTGGGGAAGATCTTAAAGAACTGACCCAAAAGATGCAGGGGCTAGTAGATATCCAATTGCACAAGCGAATGACCGAGCAAGGGGGATTTGGGTACCAAATCCGTAACGGTCTCCTTTAACTGACCAGTACCGCGAACCCGTCGACGCCGGGATGGGTTCGTCATTGAGATTTCCGGCATTAACCACTATAAATTAAGGACTACGATATGACAAAAAAGAATAATGCTTTCATTCGATCGGTTATCGCTGACGTTGTCGCCGGCCCGGCGGGGGCCGCAACCTATGCTGAGGCGCGGTGGGGTGTAGACGCAGGTGCAACACAAGTTGTTAAGGCGCTAACTAACCCGATGCTCGCGGGTCCGGAAGCGAAGGGTGCCCTTACAGCAGGGACTTTGAGTCGTCAGGAATTTGTACAGGCTGTGTTTAGCCGCTCGATTCTCGGGCAACTTAAGGGACTGGTACAGGTGCCGGCAATCTGCCGCGTGAATGCCGAGACCTCGCAGATTGCAGCGAGGTTCGTAGGCGAGTACATGCCGCTCCCGACGTATCGAGGTGCATTTACCACGAATCTTGTGGACAAGCGCAAAGTGGGCCTCGTCGCAGTCATGTCGCGTGAACTTTTCCGGATGACTGGCGACGCAGCGGAGGGGGTAATTTCCGCTCAACTGCAACGGGCATTGAGTCGCGGTCTTGATAACTACTTTGTAGGTGAGCAGGGACGGGATGATTCTGCTCCCGCCGGCCTGGCATCGCTGGCGTTGAAGGCGTCAACGTTCGCTGATGGAATCAATATGTTTGCCGGTGATCTTACGACTTCGAGCATTCTGGTCAATCCGCGTACCGCAATTGCACTCCGCAGCCCTACTGAGACGCGAATTACAGCTAGTGGCGGCGAATACGGCGGCCTGCCTGCTATTGCTTCGTATGGTGTTCCGCAAGACAAGCTGTTCATTGTGGATGCAAGCCGCGTGCTGGCCTACATCGGAGACGTTGAAATGGGAGCGGGAACCACTGGTCGTCTTAACGTCGATGATGGTTCGGGGACGACATCGCAGGTATATATTGATTTGTTCTCGACTGATCAAGTCGCAGTCAAGGCAGAGCAGTACGCTGACTGGGACTTTGTCGATGGGGCGGCCGTCGAGGTTACGTTTCCGTTCTGATTATGACTGTGAACGTGAACGATAAGAAACTGGAGGAACTTCGTGGCGAAGCGGAATGTATTCGCCAAGAGTTCTACGCCGTAGTCGCTAAAGGTGGGGACGGGCGTGCGCTCGTAAAGCGGTACGAAGCCGTGCAGCGAGAAATCACCCGGCGGGTAGCCGGGTAAGCCAGAGCGATCGAATCAGGGGCGAGAGATTTCCCCATTAATATAAGGAGAACGATGGAATATGAAATCCCGGTTGGTCACATGGAGACCAACCAACTTAAGGCACTGATCGGGGCGGCGCAGACGGACAACCGGCGTCTCGCTATTGAGATGGCCCGTAACGACCTCGTCGCGGCGGCGGCTAAGGTACGACTTATCCGTATTGAACTGGACGAGGCCGAACAGGAATGAGCCGCCGCGACAGTACGTTCATGATTAGCTCGGCGGCACTCGCGCGGTTGCATGCGGACGCTCGTAGCGTAGGTATGGGGGCATCTCGGTACTTCCGAGAAAAGGCCGAAAGGATGCGCGACGCGTTCGAGTCCGCGCCGTTATACCGGCCGAAACTTGACCTGGGAACACCCCGTAACAGAGAGTATCAAGTGGGGGTATCTAGTCTTACGGAAGGTCCCTTGCAGGAACTTGCGAAGCGCTTGGGCTTGCCTGCCGATGCTGTGGCGGAGATGGTCATTACATCGGATGAGGTTCTGGCGTGAGCCGTCGCCAATTGCTGGAGGCCGCACGCCGCGTTGGTGTGCGGGCCGACATGTTCTATCGTGGCAAGCGCATACCCCTGAATATCGAAGCACTCCGCACGGCTCTGCTGGAGCGGCTGTACGGGCGGAATCTGGGTACGGTGCGCGCAATGTCGCCGCAAGCTATGGACGACAGGATTTTACGCGGCGTAGCTTGCGCCCTGGGCGAACTCGGTCATTCGCTCGGTGTAGCTCAGATGGCCGTCCGTGAAGGGCAGGACGCATTACAGGAGTACAAGCGTCTTGCGAGTCTCAAGCGACGTAGGCCGGAGGACGAGGCAGCCGCACTTGCATCGAGTCGTCAATGGTTGGCGAGGGCTCGCACCATGCAGGACCAGTATGAGGCGCGGCGTGCGGCAGTCCAACGATAACAATATCTGTCCGACGTGTGGGGAGCGATTCCGCTCCTCGCGAGCCTTCGACATGCATCGCGCCGGTGAATACGGGCGTGTCGGGCCGGATGGTCGGTACCTATCGGCACAACGACGTTGCCTCACTGTCAACGAGATGCGGGAGGCCGGAATGCTTCGAAATAAGCGGGGACTCTGGATTACGAAAGCGTTCGGAATTGCCTCTCCATTTGCATTAGGAGCCGATGCGAGCGGGAGGGTAGGGGCATGTAGCGACAGAATATTCAAGCCGGTTACAGCCTCACGCGTGCGCGCGCGCACAACACTACTTGCCTCGGAGGCTGCGTAGCAATATGACGCCGACAAAGGCCACAGGCCACAGGAGCATGATCGCGCATATGGCTGTGAATAGACCACCTGCGAGTCGCAGCCTTATCGAGTTTGGCAGGCATTGAATCAGCAGTACAGGTAGCCAGAGCAGCACACACGCGAATAACGTTTGGAAGAAGCCGCCGCGATAGATCGATGGGCCCGAACCTTGGCTGACCCAGCCGCCGGTGATTGGGCCATTGCGAAGCCGTACGTAAACGAACACAGCGAACCCAATCGCTAGATAGGTGTAAGGCCAATAGTGAGCGGCAACAGTGAGCAGATTCACGCAGTTGGCCCCGCATACGGTTCGGATTGGTCAGAGCGTAGAGCGAATCCGGCCCGATCGCTATGGGGCCTAGGGCGTTATCGGCGGAAATTTTGCAGTTAGCGATATTTCGACACTGACCGGTCGGCGCTGCGATTTTTGACCTCTGCATTTTTCCTATCCCCCCGTCCCTAGCTACCTCAGTGGCACTGCTCCGGATACCGTAAGCGACCGTTTCAGCTCCACTGCGGGCCTGTTGCGAGACTGCGAGGGCGGGGCCATACCTGAATCAATCAGCCCGTCTACGGGCTTCTAATCAAAGGAGATGTTCTATTGAGTGATTGCTCGAAGCACCCGGAATGGAAACCTACGGGGCTGCAATGGAAGTGCCCGTTCTGTACGCCAATCAGTAACCGACCTCTGACGACCAAGCAGAAGGCCCGTCTAGCTGCGGCTGGAAACGCAGTCCGGATTGATGACCTCTCTGGAGGCGCATGGGACGTGATCCGAAAGCGAATCCGCAAGCGTGATGGGTACTGCTGCCAATCCTGCGGCATCGCTGTGCGGGCCGGGGTTGTGGATCACGTCAAACCCCTTGCTCAAGGCGGCTCAAACGCGGATGAGAATCTGCAACTGCTCTGCAAGGAATGTCATGACGACAAGACCAATGCAGACCAAGGATACAGGGTGCGGAGGCGGGTGGGTGTGGACGGGTTGCCGGAAGGTTGGGCTTGAGTGGGCAGTAGGTACATCGATTGACTGGCAAGTATGCTAACCACGATCGAGACAGCGACCAAGCTACTCGGTTCGTGCCGTGGTGGCCGGAAGTCACCGCCGTACGTGTTCCTGCTCTATCGCTGAGTGCTGCCGGATGGAAAAAGAGCAATCGTCCGGTTACGAGGCTGTCGGTCAAGTCATATGTTGATCTCGAAACCGGCGAGATTATCAAGAAGCGAGATATGTTCATCCGGCGATACCCGGTGCCTTCAAATCAAAGTCTGCGACTGATCGAGCAGCTTGTAGTGCTTAATTCGCGACTCGGTAAGAGGGCGAGGGAGCTATGTGTGTTTCTGCTCAAGATGAGGAACTGCCGTGGTTCTTTCGTGCAGCCTCTGGAGGATTTGCTCAGAGCCTATATCAACCGGAAAGGTCGTGTGGCCCGGCTGTCCCGTGCCATGAACCGACATATCGATTTGGTCGGGGAAATTGCGGCGGCGGGGGTAATTGCCCAGGAGCAGGCACTCGGGAGTCTTTTTCAAAAGCACCGAAGACTGACTCCGCGAGAGGTATTGGAGGAGGCGGCCGTGTTCTATGCATGGCCCGGCATATTTCATGGGCGAAACGGCTGGGCGGGACGATTTGCGGCGGGGGATGACATGTACTTACCAAAAGCAATCGGCCGGAAACCCTTGTCGGGCCTATAAACCACCTCCGAGAAGTTGGCCGCGTATGCCAGGATTTTGAAATTTGTGGGGTTGCTGGTGCAAACGTTTCGAGGTGGGGCTGTTAATTTTCCGACTTGATTGTGGGATATTCCCAGGCTACTTGGAGTAGTCCCTTTTTGAACTCGTAATGACCAAAGGTGCTCGTCATGGTGCCATTGCAGTCAGGGCATGAATTTTCGTACCGCAATTGTCCGTTGACAGTTAAATTCTGGATATCCGGAGAGTATGGTTTTGATGAAATATGCTTTTTGCAATTTTCGCATATTAAGTTAATTCTAATGAGCTTGCCGGTTTGCGGCCCCTGTGATGTTGTGCCTGATGGGACAATATAATTTCCGAGTGCGGGGTAGTGACGACTTCTTGCAACGTTTCGGTACGTATTGGTTACGCCGCCTATGAAGCCGAGGACTTCATCAAATTCCATTTCGATTGGGCATCGAATCCAATGCTCGCCGTCATCGTACCAGTATTCTCTTCCGGCGACGCAAATTGCTCTTAAATGCGGAATATCATTCTTTCGGGTATATATTTTTTCATATCTACTTGCTTCATTTGAATCGTTGCCGCTGAGGTCTGAGTTAAGGGCAAACACTACACTTCGAACTCGTTCAATTGAGTGGTGAACATTGTTTCCTCCGACGTCTTGTAGTCCTGGAAGATAACGGAACTTGTAGAGTTGTGCTGCAGCATCATGAGCGCGTGATAGGTCGGAATATGTGAGAGTCGTTTTAACTTCGATAGCATAGAGAACCGCTTCGATGGGGAAAATCCCCACGCTATCGTCATATAGAGCAGGTGGGAGGATGGAGCGATCGTAGAGAACGATATCCATTTGATTGGACATCGTGCCCCCATGTTGCTCGATTATTTGTCCAGTCCCTACACCAACGTCGCTCGGAAGAAGGGGGCGAAAAAGCTTGGATATCAATATTTCCAGGACGGTTCCTTTCACGCCTTGGTGAGAAAGCGTGCTTGCGGCACGTGCCTCTTCAACCGCACCTTTAATTTTGGCGCGAAGAAATTTCTGGTATTGATTTTTGTCTGTCATGACGTTTGATTTTAGCTTTTGGGTTTTTCGATATAGTCCTTGATAATATCGATCAATTTATCTGGGCTAACCTTATCGAGTAAGCGGTCGAAAATGTCGTGCAAAGGAGATGCGGCATCGTTCTTGCTGAGAACGCGTATGGGATTTGCTCCAAAATTCTTTACGGCATATTCTCTAAGCAGTTTTATCATCTCGTCGTCGTCGTTCATTTCATTTCTATAGCCGACGAAGGCATGGGCTGCGGCAGATTTGAAAGCATAGTCTTCGCCTAACCGCTGACATTGGCCATATTGCCGCGCAGCAAACCACGTCAGCCAAATGCCAGGCGTCAGCACCACAAATCGAAGAAGAGATAGTAAATAAAAATTCGGGGTGGACGATCTTGGTGCGACTGCCGATGCGCCGGTGATCGATGCTACCGTACCTGCTATTGTTGTCGTGCTAGCTTGTTCCAAGACGGCATTCCACAAAATAATGCCCGTGACAGTTAGTGCGATGATTCCGATGCTAAAAATTGCTGCCCAAAAATATTGTAATCTCTGTAGCACTTTTCTGCGTGTCTCGAACGATTGAGCGAGCGCGACGCGACTTGCACCTTCCAGAGTGTGCTCAATTTCTTCTCGTTTTTTGTCGAAAAGATCGAACAATTCGCGTTGTTTGACTGCGGCTATATCTAGTTCGATGACGTAGGCGTCCACCTTTTGTTTTTCGGCTTCTGCGTTTGTGGCGCTAGCGGATGCATTCGTGGTTGCGGTGGCCGACGCGCGCTCATACCCGAGTATCTTCTCATTTATGGATTCGATCTCAAGGAAAATGGTATCGATCTTCGATCGGACGGTAGTTAAGCGACCTTCTGCCTCACTAGCACGGCTCGCGGTCTCAATCACTTGATCTGACCGTGTAGCAAGTTCCGTAAGCGCGGCAACTCGATCGCCGGCCAGCATGTCAGGTGTAATAGGTAGCAGCCAAGGTAACGCCGCGCGAATAGTCCAGAGATAGCTTTGAAGTGTGTTTGTTGTTTGTTGAACCCACATTTGTCCGTTGGTCTGAGCGGAATTCATGTGGTTTTCAACGTTTGTAACGGAATTAACGATATTCTGCCAATATATTGATTTTATTCCAGGGTCAAGGTGGGATAATTCGGCTCGCTCCACCCCGGCGATGATGAAATCAAGCCATTCTGTGATGTTGTTTTTCGGAATCTGTACGCCGTTCTGTCCGGGGACTTGCTCCGGTATCACAGGTAATTGGGCCTCCCACTGCTCCTTTGCTTTTCTTAGCTTATCCGTAAGTGGTGTGGTGGTCATTTAATCCCCGATTCTTCTGTAAGAATTGTTGGCGCACTTTCGGCGCTAACTCGCTAAAGAATACACTCTCTTGGAGTGCTTGCGGAGGTAGGGGCGTGCGCTGGATGGTCTTGGAAGTGATCGCGCTTCGGATGCTCCTGGGCACTAGCGGCAAAGTGGCCTCCGAGCTACGCGACGTGTAGGTTACTTCTTGTCGGGCGCGCGATGCCTTCACATGCAATCTTAAGACGCACAACCCGGAGCGCGCTGCGCGCCGGATTATCGAGGCGCGGAGTTGTCTCCCACAGGCGGATGTGGATTGACCGGTTCGGGAGCTTGAGGGCGACTATTACGAGTTCACTTAGCAGTTGAACTGATTCGACATGTTCAAGATCGGCGGAAGCATCAAATTTGATGCCGCAGCGAGCGCTACAAGGACAAAGTCAGGGTTACAAGCGACTTCCTAGGCACGTTAAGAGAGCGGGTGATAGCTGTTCGGTTTGCTCATAGTCATGCTGTTTGGTGGCAATCGTCGCGAGTAATGTGACCTTGCCCCTGTTTCACGAATCCCATAACCGAGGCAATCAGGCCGCTTGCCCTTGCTGAGCGGCGGCCCAGTTCTTCTCGAACGTCA
>NZ_CADFEM010000031.1:0-31440 GCF_902833245.1 Burkholderia sp. BCC0398 | reverse complement strand
GCGCCGGCCGCCGCGGGCGCGAACGGCCCGGACGTGAAGATCCTGACGAGCTGCCCGTCGTGCCTGCAGGGGCTGTCGCGCTACAACGAGGATGCGAACCTCGAGGCCGACTACATCGTGGTCGAAATCGCGCGCCAGGTGCTCGGCGAGAACTGGATGGCCGATTATGTCGCACGGGCGAACCATGGCGGGATCGAGCGCGTGCTGGTCTAATGCGGGCATGACGACCGCCCGGCGGGACTAGGATGAGAGCGGGCGCCGGCGCTGATGTGCCGGCGCCCGTCCACATGGGAGCGACGATGGAATGCGTGTTTTGCCGTGAAGACGGCGGCGAGGTGCTCTGGCAGGACGATGCGCTGCGTGTCGTGCTGGCCACCGGCGAGCACGACTACCCGGGCTTCTGCCGGGTGATCTGGGGTGCGCACGTGGCCGAGTTCTCCGATCTCGGCGAGCCCGAGCGGGCACATCTGATGCGCGTGGTCTACGCGGTCGAGCGGGCCGTGCGGCGCGTGATGCAGCCGAACAAGGTGAATCTCGCGAGCCTCGGCAACATGGTGCCGCACGTGCACTGGCACGTGATTCCGCGCTTTTCCAACGATGCCCATTTCCCGCAGCCCGTGTGGGCGCCGCGCCAGCGCAGCGTGTCCGAGGCGCTGCTGCGCTCGCGCGCGGCGCAGGCCTCGCTGCTGCACAATGCGGTGCGCGAGGAAATTCAACGCATGACCGATTCGAGGCAAGCATGAGCGGTTTGACTTCCACGACGCCGATTCCGTCCGGCGTCGTCGTGCACGCGGTGTCGCGCGTGCTCGAATTGCAGTACCCGAACGGCGAGAGTTACCGGATTCCGTTCGAGCTGATGCGCGTCTATTCGCCGTCGGCCGAGGTGCGCGGCCACGGGCCCGGCCAGGAGACGTTGCAGACCGGCAAGCGCGAAGTGACGATCACCGCGCTCGAGGGCGTCGGCAACTACGCGCTGCAGCCGACGTTCTCCGACGGCCATTCGACCGGCATCTACTCGTGGGACCTGCTGTACGAACTGGCGACGCAGCAGGACGCGCTGTGGCGCGACTATTTCGACAAACTGAAGGCGGCGGGCGTCGAGCGCGACGCGCCGATGCCGGCAGCCGCAGCGCCGCACGGCCACTGCCACTGAAATCGACGGCGCCCGCTCGGCGCCGTCTTGCCATTTACTGAGGATCAACGCGATGAGCAAAACCCACTTCGGCTTCGAAAGCGTCGAGGAAAACGAAAAAGCGAAGAAAGTGGCGGGCGTGTTTCATTCGGTCGCGAGCAACTACGATCTGATGAACGACCTGATGTCGGCGGGCATGCACCGCGCGTGGAAGGCGTTCACGATCGCGCAGGCGAACGTGCGCCCCGGCTTCAAGGTGCTCGACATCGCGGCCGGCACCGGCGACTTGACCAAGTCGTTCGCGAAGGCGGCCGGGCCGACGGGCGAGGTCTGGCATACCGACATCAACGAATCGATGCTGCGCGTCGGCCGCGACCGGCTGCTCGACAAGGGCGTCGTGACGCCGTCGCTGCTGTGCGACGCCGAGAAAATTCCGTTTCCGGACAACTACTTCGACGTGGTCACGGTCGCGTTCGGGCTGCGCAACATGACGCACAAGGATGCCGCGCTCGCCGAGATGCGCCGCGTGACGAAGCCCGGCGGCCGCGTGATGGTGCTGGAATTCTCGAAAGTCTGGGATCCGCTTAAAAAAGCGTACGACCTGTATTCTTTCAAAGTATTACCGTGGCTTGGCGACAAGTTCGCGAAAGATGCTGAAAGTTATCGGTATCTTGCTGAATCTATCCGGATGCACCCCGATCAGGACACGCTGAAGACGATGATGGAACAAGCGGGTCTCGATGCCGTCAAATATTACAATTTGTCAGGTGGCGTGGTAGCTTTACACCTAGGGACCAAGTACTAAGGGGTTCTTTCCCTACATTCGTCTTACATTCGGAGAAGCTGATGTCTGAATCGCGTTCGTTGTTCAACCGTAGCAAGCCGTCGAAGCCGTGGGCTCGACGGGTCGGCACGCTGCTGATGGTCGGCCTGCTCACGGCCGGCACGTTCGCATCGCTCGACGCCGAAGCGAAGCGCATGGGCGGCGGGCGCAGCATCGGCCGCCAGAGCTCCACCGTCACGCAGCGCCAGGCCACGCCGCCCGCGCAGCAGCCGATGCAGCAGGCCGCGCCGTCGCAGGCGCAGCGTACGAACCCGGCCGCGCCCACGCCGGCCGCGCAGCCCAACCGCTCGCGCTGGCTCGGGCCGATCGCCGGTCTCGCGGCCGGTCTCGGCATCGCGGCGCTGCTGTCGCACTTCGGCCTCGGTGGCGCGTTCGCGAGCATGATGGCGAACGTCATCGTGATCGCGTTGCTCGCGATGGTCGGCATCTGGCTGGTCCGCAAGTTCATGAACCGCCGTCGCCCGCAGGAGCCGGCATATTCGGTCGGCGGCGCTTCGTCGTCGTCGGGCGGCTATTCGCAAAGCCCCTCGTTCCAGCAGGGCAACACCGGCGGCAACTACGCGGGCAGCGGCAGCAGCTATGCCAATGAAGCGCAGGGCGTGTTCGGCGGCGGTGCGGCGGCCGCCGGCGCGGCAGGCGCGATGGCGGCTGCGCCGCTTCAAGTGCCGGCCGGCTTCGACACCGAAGCGTTTCTGCGCAGCGCGAAAGTCTATTTCGTGCGCCTGCAGGCCGCGTGGGACCAGGGCAACCTGGCCGACATCCGCGAGTTCACGACGCCCGAAATGTTCGCCGAGATCAAGATCGACCTCGATTCGCGCGGCAACGACGCGAACCAGACCGACGTCGTGCAGCTCGACGCGGAACTGGTCGCGATCGAGGATCGCGGCATCGAGCAGTCGGCGAGCGTGCGCTTCCATGGCCTGATCCGCGAATCGGCGAATACGTCGGCCGCACCGTTCGACGAGGTGTGGAACCTGTCGAAGTCGGGCAGCCAGGGCTGGCTGCTCGCGGGTATCCAGCAGATCAACACGCACTGAGCGTGGCCGGCGGCCCGCGCCGCCGGGCACCCGGGCGACGGCCGCCGCACTGCGACCGCTTGCCGCCCGGGTGTACGGTCAGGCACGGTCTGCCATCGATCCGACGTTACAATAGAAACCCGCGTGGGCGCCCGGCCTGCGCGGGTTTTTTCTTTCCCAGCCGATGACCTTTGCCGCCAAGCCTTTTGCTGCTGCCGTCAATCACCTGCTCGCGCGCGAATCGTGGGCGCGCGACCGCCTGATTCCCTATGCGGGCAAGACTGCCCGGATCGACGTGCCTCCCGTCACGCTCACGCTGCTGGTGCAGCCCGACGGCTATCTGTCGGCTGTCGACGCACATGATGCGCAACAGGTCGACGTGTCGATCGCGCTCGCCGGCGATACGGTCGCCGCGTTCCTGCAGGGCGGCCAGGCCGCCGTGATGAAGCACGTGAAGATCGAGGGCGACGCGGAATTCGCGACGCAGATCGCGAAACTGGCCGAGCATCTGCGCTGGGAACCGGAAGAAGATCTCGCGAAGCTGGTCGGCGACGCGGCGGCGTACCGGATCGCGACGGTCGTGCGCGATGCCGGCGCGCGCGCGCGCCGCACCGGACGCAACGTGCTCGACTCCGTCGCCGAATACTGGCTCGACGAGAACCCGCAAGTCGTCCGGCGTGCGTCGCTCGGCGGCTTCGACGCCGAACTGGCGCGCGCACGCGATGCGCTCGCGCGGGTCGAAAAGCGGGTCGAGCGACTCGAACAAAAAATCGGCGCGCGCACGGGTTCCAGCCCGCGCGGCGCGCACTGAGGGCCGCAGGGCATGCGCATTTTCCGTTTCATCAAGATTGTCTACACCGTCATCCGCTTTGGTCTCGACGAAGTGATGCTGTCCCGGATCGACGACCGGCGCGTGAAGCTGCTGCTGCGGATCACGACGATCGGTCGCCGTTACTCCGATCCGCCCGCCGTGCGGCTGCGCCACGCGCTCGAAAGCCTCGGCCCGATCTTCGTGAAGTTCGGCCAGGTGTTGTCGACGCGCCGCGACCTGCTGTCGGTCGATTTCGCGAACGAACTCGCGAAGCTGCAGGATCAGGTGCCGCCGTTCGATTCGGCCGTCGCGATCGCGATCATCGAGAAGTCGCTCGGCGCGCCGGTCGACGAGCTGTTCGACGAATTCGAGCGCGAGCCGATCGCGAGCGCATCGATCGCGCAGGTGCATTTCGCGAAGCTGAAGCAGGGCGTGCACGCGGGCAAGGCCGTCGCCGTCAAGGTGCTGCGGCCGAACATGCTGCCGGTGATCGATTCCGACCTCGCGCTGATGCGCGACATCGCGACGTGGACCGAACGCATGTGGGCCGACGGCCGGCGCCTGAAGCCGCGCGAGGTCGTCGCCGAATTCGACAAGTACCTGCACGACGAGCTCGACCTGATGCGCGAGGCCGCGAACGGCAGCCAGCTGCGCCGCAACTTCGCGGGCCTCGACCTGCTGCTCGTGCCCGAGATGTTCTGGGATTTCTCGACGTCGCAGGTGCTCGTGATGGAGCGCATGACCGGCGTGCCGATCAGCCAGGTCGAGACGCTGCGCTCGGCCGGCGTCGACATCAAGAAGCTCGCGCGCGAAGGCGTCGAGATCTTCTTCACGCAGGTGTTCCGCGACGGTTTCTTCCATGCGGACATGCACCCCGGCAACATCCAGGTGAGCCTCGACCCGAACACGTTCGGCCGCTATATCGCGCTCGATTTCGGGATCGTCGGCGCGCTGTCCGATTTCGACAAGAACTACCTCGCGCAGAACTTCCTCGCGTTCTTCAAGCGCGACTACCACCGCGTCGCGACGCTGCACCTCGAATCGGGCTGGGTGCCGCCCGAGACGCGCGTCGAGGAGCTCGAAAGCGCGATCCGCGCGGTGTGCGAACCGTATTTCGATCGCGCGCTGAAGGACATCTCGCTCGGCCAGGTGCTGATGCGCCTGTTCTCGACGTCGCGCCGCTTCAACGTCGAGATCCAGCCGCAGCTCGTGCTGCTGCAGAAGACGATGCTGAACGTCGAGGGGCTCGGCCGCTCGCTCGACCCCGAACTCGACCTGTGGAAGACCGCGAAGCCGTATCTCGAGCGCTGGATGACCGAGCAGATCGGCCTGCGCGGCTGGTACGAGCGGTTCAAGGTCGAGGCGCCGCAGTGGAGCAAGACGCTGCCGCAACTGCCGCGCCTGATCCATCATGCGATGGCCGCGCGCCACGACGCGCCGCGCGCCGCGAGCGAGGAGCTGATGCGTCAGGTCCTCGTCGAGCAGAAACGGACGAACCGGCTGCTGCAGGCGTTGCTGATCTTCGGCCTGGCCGTCGGCGTCGGGGCGCTCGTCGCGCGCGTGCTGCTCGCGCTCGCGTACGGCGCCTGACCGAAAGGAGCCACGCCATGTCCGAACCGAAACAGCCGTCCGCGTCGAGCGCCGCCGATT
The DNA here is from genome assembly GCF_902833245.1 of Burkholderia sp. BCC0398. Classification (NCBI taxonomy): domain Bacteria; kingdom Pseudomonadati; phylum Pseudomonadota; class Betaproteobacteria; order Burkholderiales; family Burkholderiaceae; genus Burkholderia; species Burkholderia sp. BCC0398. Next base: position 25,987 of record NZ_CADFEM010000031.1, on the reverse strand, counting down.
TCGCGACGCGCGACCCCGGCAGCGCGTCGTTCTGGGACGAGCGCTTCGAGCGAGGCGTGACGCCGTGGGAATTCGGCGGTGTGCCGGACGGGTTTCGCGCGTTCGCGCAGCGGCGCGACCCGTGTGCGGTGCTGATCCCGGGCTGCGGCAGTGCGCAGGAGGCCGGATGGCTCGCGCAGGCCGGCTGGCCGGTGCGGGCGATCGATTTCGCCGCGCAGGCGGTCGCTGCGGCGAAGGCGCAGCTCGGCGCGCATGCGGACGTCGTCGAGCAGGCCGATTTTTTCCAGTACCAGCCGCCGTTCGATGTGCAGTGGGTGTACGAGCGCGCGTTCCTGTGCGCGCTGCCGCCGAGCCTGCGCGCGAGCTATGCGGCACGGATGGCCGAGCTGCTGCCCGCGGGCCGATTGCTGGCCGGTTATTTCTTCGTGGTGGCGAAACCGAAAGGGCCGCCGTTCGGGATCGAGCGAGCCGAACTCGACGCGCTGCTCGCGCCGCACTTCGAGCTGATCGAGGATCTGCCCGTGACCGATTCGCTGGCCGTGTTCGACGGGCACGAGCGCTGGCTCACGTGGCGTCGCCGCTGATGCGCGCGCGTCGCGGCCGTTGCCGGAGCGGGCCGGGGTTTCGGCTATAATTCAAGGTTTTGCAAGCCGTTTCCAGTTTCTGCGGGAAAAATATCATGCCGATCTACGCCTATCGATGCGAAGCGTGCGGTTTCGCGAAGGACGTGCTCCAGAAGATGAGCGACGCGCCGCTGTCGCAATGCCCTGAATGCGGGAAGGATGCTTTTCGCAAACAGGTGACCGCCGCCGGTTTCCAGCTGAAGGGCTCGGGGTGGTATGTCACTGATTTTCGCGGCGGCTCGGGCGGCGCCAGCGCACCGGCGACCGCGTCGGGCGACGCGGCGCCGGCGGCACCCGCGGCGGAAGCCGCACCCGCCGCGGCCGCGCCGGCTGCGACGAGCAGTGCGGGCAGCACCACGACGACGAGCGCCGCGCCGGCACCGGCTGCGACGCCCGCCGCCGGCACTTGATCGTCGCGGCCCGGCCGGGTCGCGACCAACCCGCGCTTCCGGCGCGGTTCATTGACGGCAGATGATGAAAAAGACGACCCTGAAAACGGTGTTCCTGACCGGCTTGCTGGTTCTCGTCCCGCTCGCGATCACGCTGTGGGTGCTCGGCCTCATCATCGGCACGATGGACCAGACGCTGCTCCTGCTGCCCGAATCGTGGCAGCCCGAGCGGATGCTCGGCTTCCATCTGCCGGGGATCGGCGCGGTGCTGACGCTCGCGTTCATCTTCGTCGTCGGGCTGGCCACGCAGAACTTCATCGGCCAGAAGCTCGTCACGTGGTGGAACGCGGTCGTGCGTCACATCCCGGTCGTCGGGCCGATCTACACGAGCGTCAAGCAGGTATCGGACACGCTGCTGTCGAGTAGCGGCAACGCATTCCGCAAGGCGCTGCTGATCGAATACCCGCGCCGCGGCTCGTATACGATCGCGTTTCTGACCGGCACGCCCGGCGGCGACGTGGTCAACCATCTGACGGAAGAGTACGTGAGCGTGTACGTGCCCACGACGCCGAACCCGACGTCGGGCTTCTTCCTGATGTTGCCGAAGAGCGAAGTCATCGAACTCGACATGTCGGTCGATGCCGCGCTCAAGTACATCGTCTCGATGGGCGTCGTGGCGCCTTCGGCGCCGGCTCCGGCGCCCGCCCGTCGTCCCGTCGAGCCGCCGCTGTAAGTAAAGAATCATCGCCCGGGCCGCGCGTTGCGGCGCCCGTTGATCAAACCGAACGAAAGCAAACATCATGTCGATGCGTACTGAATACTGCGGTCTCGTGACCGAACACCTGCTGGGCCAAACCGTGTCGCTGTGCGGCTGGGTGCAGCGCCGCCGCGATCACGGCGGTGTGATCTTCATCGACCTGCGCGATCGTGAAGGCCTCGTGCAGGTGGTGTGCGACCCGGATCGCGCGGAAATGTTCGCGACCGCCGAAGGCGTGCGCAACGAGTTCTGCGTGCAGATCAAGGGCCTCGTGCGCAACCGTCCGGAAGGCACGGTCAACGCCGGCCTGAAGAGCGGCAAGATCGAAGTGCTGTGCCACGAACTGAACGTGCTGAACGCGTCGGTCACGCCGCCGTTCCAGCTCGACGACGACAACCTGTCGGAAACGACGCGCCTCACGCACCGCGTGCTCGACCTGCGCCGCCCGCAGATGCAGCACAACCTGCGCCTGCGCTACCGCGTCGCGATCGAGGCGCGCAAGTATCTCGACGAGCAGGGCTTCATCGACATCGAAACGCCGATGCTGACGAAGAGCACGCCGGAAGGCGCGCGCGACTACCTCGTGCCGTCGCGCGTGAACGCGGGCCAGTTCTTCGCGCTGCCGCAGTCGCCGCAGCTGTTCAAGCAGCTGCTGATGGTCGCGAACTTCGACCGTTACTACCAGATCACCAAGTGCTTCCGCGACGAGGATCTCCGCGCCGACCGTCAGCCGGAATTCACGCAGATCGACTGCGAAACGTCGTTTCTCGGCGAGCAGGAAATCCGCGACCTGTTCGAAGACATGATCCGTCACATCTTCAAGACGACGATCGACGTCGAACTCGACGCGACATTCCCGGTGATGCCGTACTCGGAAGCGATGGCGCGTTTCGGTTCGGACAAGCCGGACCTGCGCGTGCAGCTCGAATTCACCGAGCTGACCGACGCGATGAAGGACGTCGACTTCAAGGTGTTCAGCACGCCGGCCAACGCGAAGGACGGCCGCGTCGCGGCGCTGCGCGTGCCGAAGGGCGGCGAGCTGTCGCGCGGCGACATCGACGGCTACACGGAATTCGTGCGCATCTACGGCGCGAAGGGCCTCGCCTGGATCAAGGTCAACGAGAAGGCGAAGGGCCGCGACGGCCTGCAAAGCCCGATCGTGAAGAACCTGCACGACGCGTCGATCGCGGCGATCCTCGAGCGTACCGGCGCTGAAGACGGCGACATCATCTTCTTCGCGGCCGATCGCGCGAAGGTCGTCAACGACAGCCTCGGCGCGCTGCGCCTGAAGATCGGCCATTCGGAATTCGGCAAGGCGAATGGCCTCGTCCAGGCCGGCTGGAAGCCGCTGTGGGTCGTCGACTTCCCGATGTTCGAATACGACGACGAAGACGCGCGCTACGTCGCCGCGCACCACCCGTTCACGAGCCCGAAGGACGAGCACCTCGAGTATCTCGAGACCGACCCGGGCCGCTGCCTCGCGAAGGCGTACGACATGGTGCTGAACGGCTGGGAAATCGGCGGCGGCTCGGTGCGTATCCACCGCGAGGAAGTGCAGAGCAAGGTGTTCCGCGCACTGAAGATCGGCGCGGAAGAAGCGCAACTGAAGTTCGGCTTCCTGCTGGACGCGCTGCAGTACGGCGCGCCGCCGCACGGCGGTATCGCATTCGGTCTCGACCGCATCGTCACGATGATGGCCGGCGCCGATTCGATCCGCGACGTGATCGCATTCCCGAAGACCCAGCGTGCGCAGGATCTGCTCACGCAGGCGCCGAGCCCGGTCGACGAGCGTCAGCTGCGCGAGCTGCACATCCGTCTGCGTCAGCCGGAGCAGCCGAAGGCGTAACGCGTTTTCGCACCCGGTCGTGCGCGCGGCGACGCGCGCGCGACATCCAACGAAAAGGCGCCGTGGTGCGCCTTTTTCGTTTTTTGCGGTACAGTCGCAGCACTTGCCGCACGTTCGGGCACAGGCCCCGCGCACGGCCCTGTGCCGCATGAAACCAAGATGACGAAGCCGCCGAAAATCCCCGAATCCGTTCTCGTCGTGATCTACACGCCCGAACTCGACGTGCTCGTGATCAAGCGTGCCGACCAGCCCGATTTCTGGCAATCGGTCACCGGCTCGAAGGACGCGCTCGACGAGCCGCTCGCGCTCACCGCCGCACGCGAAGTGGCCGAGGAAACCGGCATCGCGGTCGGCACGCCGGACGTGCCGGCCACCGCGCTCGTCGACTGGCATCACCGGATCGAATACACGATCTATCCGCAATACCTGCATCGCTATGCGCCGGGCGTCACGCGCAACGTCGAGCACTGGTTCGGCCTGTGCGTGCCGCATCGCGTCGACGTGACGCTGTCGCCGCGCGAGCATGTCGACCATGCGTGGCTGCCGTTCCGCGAGGCGGCCGCGCGCTGCTTCTCGCCGTCGAACGCCGAGGCGATCCTGCAATTGCCCGCGCGCGTGGCCCTCATGCGTGCGCCGCACGGTTCGTCCGCATGAATGCGGAGACCCGCAAGCGCTTCGCGCAATTGCGGCAGATGTTCCTGCAGGAGCGCGGCTCCGCGTCGCGGCTCGCGTTTACGGCCGGCAACACCGTGCGGCTGTGCGAAACCGGCGGTGAATTCTTCCACGCGCTGATCGATCGGATCGACGCCGCCCGCGAGCAGGTGATGCTCGAGACCTACATCTTCTGCGACGACGAGGCCGGCCGCCCGGTGTCGGACGCGCTGATCCGCGCGGCGCAGCGCGGCGTGCGCGTGCGCGTGATCACCGACGGCATCGGCACCGCCCGCCTGCCGCTGTTCGACACATGGGCCGAGGCCGGCGTCGAGCACTGCATCTACAACCGCTTCCTGTTCGGCCGCTTCGGCTTCTCGCGCACGCACCGCAAGCTCGCGGTGATCGATCACGCGGTCGCGTTCTGCGGCGGCATCAACATCGTCGACGACTACACGCAGGGCAGCGCGACGCTGCCGTTCCCGCGCTGGGATTTCGCGGTCGAGATGGCCGGGCCCGCGGTGTCCGACGTGCGCGCCGCGTTCGAGCTGCAGTGGCACCGGATCCGGTTCGGCCACAAGCCGTATGCGCAGTACGCGGCCGGGCTGCATGGCGGCGAAGCGTTCCCGGACATGTTCCGGCGCTGGATGCGCAGCCACCGGTGGATCAAGGCCGGCGCGCTCCGGGTCGTGACCGAGCCGAGCGTCGCGTTCGTCGCGCGCGACAACGTCGTGAATCGCCGTGCGATCGAGAAAGCCTACCTCGCGGCGATCGGCCAGGCGCGCCAGCGGATCCTGCTCGCGAATCCGTACTTCATGCCGGGCCGCAAGCTGCGCCGCGCGCTGACGGGCGCGGCCCGCCGCGGCGTCGACGTGCAGGTGCTGATCGGCCGCAAGGAATTCACGGCGCTCGATACGGCCGTACCGTTCCTGTATCACGCGCTGTTGCGCGCAGGCGTGCGCGTCGCCGAATACGACAAGACGATCCTGCACGGCAAGGTCGCCGTGATCGACGACAACTGGGCGACGGTCGGCTCGTCGAATCTGGACGCGCTGAGCCTGATGCTGAACAATGAAGCGAACGTCGTGCTGGTGCGCTACGATGCAGTGACGAACCAGTTGCGCGACGCGATCGCCACCGCGTTCGCCGAAGGCCGGGAAATCGACGCCGCGCACTACGCCGCGCGCCCGCGCGTCGAGCGGCTGCTGAACTGGCTGGCGTACAACACGTACCGCCTCGTGATGAAGGCGCTGACGGTCGGCGGTTACGACTGACGCAGACTAAGTATTCGCTTCAAAAAATCTGTCCGCACGTTCGTGCGGAAAAGCCGCTCCGGTCCCGCCGGAATCGCGCAAAATAGCGGCTCGGTTAGACACCGGTTTCTAATAATTTCCTTGTTTCGCGAGCGGCCGCACTCAATAATAGTACGGCCGTTCGATTTTATTCGAACCCCCGAACGGTTACAGAAATAGCTATGCGAAAAGGCGAACAGACGCGTGCCGCGATACTCGAAGCTGCTTTGGACCTCGCCAGCCGTGACGGGCTGGAGGGGCTGACGATCGGCCTGCTGGCCGAGCGCATGCAGATGAGCAAGAGCGGCGTGTTCGCGCACTTCGGATCGCGCGAAGACCTTCAGGTGGAGGTCGTCCGCGAGTACCACCATCGTTTCGAGAACGAGGTGTTCTTTCCGAGCCTGCGCGAGTCGCGCGGTCTGCCGCGTCTTCGGGCGATGCTGGCGCGCTGGATCGAGAAGCGCATCCAGGAGGTGACGACCGGGTGCATCTACATCAGCGGCGCAGTGGAGTACGACGACCGGCCGGACAGCCCCGTGCGCGAGCAGTTGATCGCGAGCGTGACCGCCTGGCGTGCCGCGTTGCTGCGCGCCATTTCGCAGGCGATGGAAGAAGGGCATCTGCGCGCGGATACGGATCCGGACCTGATGCTCTTCGAGTTGTACAGCTTCACGCTCGGCCTGCATCACGACGCACGCTTCCTGCATTCGCCGGACGCCGTGCGCCTTACGTGGGCCGCGCTGGAAAAGACGATTGTTTCGTATCAGAGCGAGAGCCGTTAGCGGCGCGTGACCCGCCCGCCAGGAGCTCGAGCCGTTGCCCACCTTTGGAGAGAGTCATGGGACAGTACGCCGCGCCGCTGCGCGACATGCAATTCGTGTTGCACGAGCTTCTGAACGTCGAAGCCGAAGTCAAGCAAATGCCCAAGCATGCGGACCTCGACGCCGACACGATCAACCAGGTCCTCGAGGAAGCGGGCAAGTTCTGCTCCGAGGTACTGTTCCCGCTGAACCAGGTCGGCGACCGCGAAGGCTGCACGTATGAAGGCGACGGCGTCGTGAAGACCCCGACCGGCTTCAAGGAAGCGTATCGGCAGTACGTCGAGGCCGGCTGGCCGGCGCTCGGCTGCGATCCGGACTACGGCGGCCAGGGGCTGCCCGCGTTCGTGAACAACGCGCTCTACGAAATGCTGAACTCGGCGAACCAGGCATGGACGATGTATCCGGGCCTGTCGCACGGCGCGTACGAATGCCTGCACGCGCACGGCGCGCCGGAACTGCAGCAGCAATACCTGCCGAAGCTCGTGTCGGGCGAATGGACGGGCACGATGTGCCTGACCGAGCCGCACTGCGGCACCGACCTCGGCATCCTGCGCACCAAGGCCGAACCGAACGGCGACGGCTCGTACTCGATCAGCGGCACGAAGATCTTCATCTCGAGCGGCGAGCACGACATGTCGAAGAACATCGTCCACCTCGTGCTCGCGCGCCTGCCGGACGCGCCGCAAGGCACGAAGGGGATCTCGCTGTTCATCGTGCCGAAGTTCATTCCGGACGCGTCGGGCGAGCCGGGCGAGCGCAACGGCATCAAGTGCGGGTCGATCGAACACAAGATGGGCATCCACGGCAACTCGACGTGCGTGATGAACCTCGACGGCGCGAAGGGCTGGATGGTCGGCGAGCCGAACAAGGGCTTGAACGCGATGTTCGTGATGATGAATGCCGCGCGCCTCGGCGTCGGCATGCAGGGCCTCGGCCTCACGGAAGTCGCGTACCAGAACTCGCTGACGTACGCGAAGGAACGCCTGCAGATGCGTTCGCTCACGGGCCCGAAGGCACCGGACAAGCCGGCCGATCCGATCATCGTGCACCCGGACGTGCGCCGCATGCTGCTCACGCAGAAGGCGTACGCGGAAGGCGCGCGTGCATTCACGTACTGGTCCGCGCTGCAGATCGACAAGGAACTGTCGCACGCCGACGAAGCCGTGCGCAAGGAAGCAGCCGACCTCGTCGCGCTGCTCACGCCGATCATCAAGGCGTTCCTGACCGACAACGCGTTCGAGTGCACGAACCACGCGATGCAGATCTACGGCGGCCACGGCTTCATCTCCGAATGGGGCATGGAGCAGTACGTGCGCGACGCACGGATCAACATGATCTACGAAGGCACGAACTCGATCCAGTCGCTCGACCTGCTGGGCCGCAAGGTGCTCGGCGACATGGGCGCGAAGCTGAAGAAGTTCGGCAAGCTCGTGACCGAATTCGCGGAAGCCGAAGGCGTGAAGCCCGAGATGGCCGAGTTCATCAACCCGCTCGCCGACCTCGGCGACAAGGTACAGAAGCTGACGATGGAAATCGGCATGAAGGCGATGCAGAACCCGGACGAAGTCGGCGCGGCCGCCGTGCCGTACCTGCGTACCGTCGGCCATCTGGTGTTCTCGTACTTCTGGGCGCGCATGGCGCGTCTCGCGCTCGACAAGGAAGCGTCGGGCGACCGTAGCGGAGACCCGTTCTACAAGTCGAAGCTCGCGACGGCCCGCTTCTACTTCGCGCGCCTCCTGCCCGAGACGGCGGCGACGATCCGCGCCGCGCGCGCCGGTTCGAAGACGATGATGGAAGTCGACGAATCGCTGTTCTGACGCGAGTCCGGGCGGTGCGCGCCGCGCGCCGCGCCGCCCGAACGCAACGGTTCCTGGTACTCACTTCGCCGTGCAGCCCTCACATCCCGCGCTGCACGACACTATCCGGAGACATCCCGTGAGCAATTTCCTGATTCGCAAGGTCGCCGTGCTGGGCGCCGGCGTGATGGGCGCGCAGATCGCCGCGCACCTCGTCAACGCGCGCGTGCCGGTGCTGCTGTTCGACCTGCCGGCCAAGGAAGGCCCGAAAAACGCGATCGCGCTGAAGGCGATCGAGAACCTGAAGAAGCTGTCGCCCGCGCCGTTCGGCGTGAAGGACGACGCGAAATACCTCGAAGCGGCGAACTACGAAGACGACATCGCGAAGCTCGCCGAATGCGACGTCGTGATCGAGGCGATCGCCGAGCGGATGGACTGGAAGCACGACCTGTACAAGAAGGTCGCGCCGCACATCGCGCCGAACGCGATCTTCGCGACCAACACGTCGGGCCTGTCGATCACGAAGCTGTCCGAAGGATTCTCGGACGAGCTGAAGGCGCGCTTCTGCGGCGTGCACTTCTTCAACCCGCCGCGCTACATGCACCTCGTCGAGCTGATCCCGACCGCGCATACGCGCCCGGAGATCCTCGACCAGCTCGAAACCTTCCTGACGAGCGTCGTCGGCAAGGGCGTCGTGCGCGCGAAGGACACGCCGAACTTCATCGCGAACCGCGTCGGCATCTTCTCGATCCTCGCGGTGATCACCGAGGCCGCGAAGTTCGGCCTGCGTTTCGACGAAGTCGACGACCTGACGGGCAGCCGCCTCGGCCGCGCGAAGTCGGCGACGTTCCGCACCGCGGACGTGGTCGGCCTCGACACGATGGCGCACGTGATCAAGACGATGCAGGACAACCTCGCCGACGATCCGTTCTTCCCGGTCTACCAGACGCCTGCCGTGCTCGCCGAACTGGTGAAGCAGGGCGCGCTCGGCCAGAAGACGGGCGGCGGGTTCTACAAGAAGGAAGGCAAGGCGATCAAGGTGCTCGACGCGAAGACGGGCAGCTACGTCGATTCGGGCGCGAAGGCGGACGAAACCGTCGGCCGCATCCTGAAGCGCCCGCCGGCGGAACGCCTGAAGCTGCTGCGCGAGACGGATCATCCGCATGCGCAGTTCCTGTGGTCGATCTTCCGCGACGTGTTCCACTACATCGGCGTGCATCTCGAGTCGATCGCCGACAACGCGCGCGACGTCGACCTCGCGATCCGCTGGGGCTTCGGCTGGAACGAAGGCCCGTTCGAAGGCTGGCAGGCTGCCGGCTGGAAGCAGGTCGCCGAGTGGGTGCAGGAAGACATCGTGGCCGGCAAGGCGCTCGCGAACGTGCCGCTGCCGTCGTGGGTGCTCGAAGGCCCGGTCGCCGAGCAGGGCGGCGTGCACACGGCCGAAGGCTCGTGGGCGCCGGCATCGAAGCGCTTCGTGCCGCGTTCGGACCTGGCCGTATACCGCAAGCAGGTGTTCCGCGCGCCGCTGCTGGGCGAAGCCGGCGCCGATCCGAAGACGTACGGCAAGACGCTGTTCGAGACCGACGCGGTGCGCGCGTGGGTCGACGACCGTGCCGGTGAGGACGACGTCGTGATCGTGTCGTTCAAGTCGAAGATGAACACGATCGGACCGAGCGTGATCGACGGCCTCGTGCAGGCGATCGAACTCGCGGAGCAGGACTACAAGGGCGTGGTGATCTGGCAGCCGACGTCGCTGAAGCTCGGCACGCCGGGCGGCCCGTTCTCGGCCGGCGCGAACCTCGAAGAGGCGATGCCCGCGTTCATGATGGGCGGCGCGAAGGGCATCGAGCCGTTCGTGAAGAAGTTCCAGGAAGGCATGCTGCGCGTGAAGTACGCGAACGTGCCGGTCGTCGCGGCCGTGTCGGGCATCGCGCTCGGCGGCGGGTGCGAACTGATGTTGCACAGCGCGAAGCGCGTCGTGCACGTCGAGAGCTACATCGGTCTCGTCGAAGTGGGCGTCGGCCTCGTGCCGGCCGGCGGCGGCCTGAAGGAAGCGGCGCTGCGCGCAGCGGACGCCGCGGCGGCCGCGAACGCGACCACCGACATCCTGAAGTTCGTCACGAAGTCGTTCGAGAACGCGGCGATGGCGAAGGTGTCGGCGTCCGCGCACGACGCGCGTGCGATGGGCTACGTGAAGCCGTCCGACACGATCGTGTTCAACGTGTTCGAACTGCTCGACACCGCGAAGAAGGAAGCGCGTGCGCTGGCCGACACCGGCTACCGCGCACCGCTGCGCGCGAAGGACGTGCCGGTTGCGGGCCGTTCGGCGATCGCGACGATCAAGGCATCGCTCGTCAACATGCGTGACGGCCGCTTCATCAGCGACCACGACTACCTGATCGCGAGCCGCATCGCCGAAGCCGTGTGCGGCGGCGACGTCGAAGCCGGCAGCCTCGTCGACGAGGAATGGCTGCTCGCGCTCGAGCGCCGCGCGTTCGTCGAGCTGCTCGGCACGCAGAAGACGCAGGAACGGATCATGGGCATGTTGCAGACCGGCAAGCCGGTGCGTAACTGAGCGAGCAGACAAGGAGTCTGAAATGAGCAAACAACTGCAAGACGCATACATCGTCGCCGCCAGCCGCACCCCGATCGGCAAGGCCCCGCGCGGTGTCTTCAAGAACACGCGCCCCGACGAGCTGCTGGTTCACGCGATCAGGTCGGCGGTCGCGCAGGTGCCCGGTCTCGACACGAAGGTGATCGAGGACGCGATCATCGGCTGCGCGATTCCGGAAGCCGAGCAGGGGCTGAACGTCGCGCGCATGGGCGCGCTGCTCGCGGGCCTGCCGCAGACGGTCGGCGGCGTGACGGTCAACCGCTTCTGCGCGTCGGGCATCACCGCGCTCGCGATGGCGGCCGACCGCATCCGCGTCGGCGAATCGGACGCGATCTTCGCGGGCGGCTGCGAATCGATGAGCATGGTGCCGATGATGGGCAACAAGCCGTCGATGTCGCCGCACATCTTCGATCGCAGCGAAGACTTCGGCATCGCGTACGGGATGGGCCTGACGGCCGAGCGCGTCGCCGAACAGTGGAAGGTGAGCCGCGACGACCAGGACGCGTTCTCGGTCGAATCGCACCGCAAGGCGCTCGCCGCGCAGCAGGCCGGCGAATTCGGCGACGAAATCGCTGCGTACACGCTCACCGAGCGGTTCCCGAACCTCGCGACCGGCGAAGTCGACGTGAAGACGCGCGAGATCAAGCTCGACGAAGGTCCGCGCGCCGATACGTCGCTCGAAGGCCTCGCGAAGCTGCGCACGGTATTCGCGAACAAGGGCTCGGTCACGGCCGGCAACAGCTCGCAGACGTCGGACGGCGCGGGCGCGCTGCTCGTCGTGTCGGAGAAGGTGCTGAAGGAGTTCAACCTGACGCCGCTCGCGCGCTTCGTGAGCTTCGCGGTGCGCGGCGTGCCGCCGGAAATCATGGGGATCGGCCCGAAGGAAGCGATTCCGGCCGCCCTGAAGGCCGCCGGCCTGAAGCAGGACGATCTCGACTGGATCGAGCTGAACGAGGCGTTCGCCGCGCAGTCGCTGGCGGTGATGCGCGATCTCGGCCTCGATCCGTCGAAGGTCAACCCGATGGGCGGCGCGATCGCACTGGGCCACCCGCTCGGCGCGACCGGCGCGATCCGCGCGGCGACCGTCGTGCACGGCCTGCGCCGCCGCAACCTGAAGTACGGGATGGTCACGATGTGCGTCGGCACCGGCATGGGCGCCGCGGGCATCATCGAACGCCTGTAAGCGGGACGCGACGACAAGCGACGACGGTGCGCGGGCCACGAGCTCGCGCACCGTTTTTTTCATTCCGGTAGAGACAGTCAAAGGAGACGGTTGTGGCCGACATTCAAGTGGAACGCGCCGACGGCGTGATGACGATCACGATCGCGCGCCCGGCGAAGAAGAACGCGCTGACGGCGGCGATGTACCAGACGATGGCCGATGCGCTCGCCGACGCGCAGGAAGACAAGGCGACGCGCGTGATCCTGCTGCGCGGCAGCGACGGTAATTTCAGCGCGGGCAACGATCTCGAGGATTTCCTGAAGTCGCCGCCGAAGGACGACACCGCATCGGTGTTCCAGTTTCTGGCGCGGATCAGCAGCGCGAGCAAGCCGGTCGTGGCGGCGGTGCCCGGCATCGCGGTCGGGGTCGGCGTGACGATGCTGCTGCACTGCGATCTGGTTTATGCGGCCGACACCGCGACGTTCTCGCTGCCGTTCGTGCAGCTCGGGCTGTGCCCGGAAGCCGCGTCCAGCGCACTGCTGCCGCGCCTGGCCGGCCATCAGGTCGCCGCCGAGAAGCTGCTGCTGGGCGAGGCGTTCGACGCGCTGGAAGCGCACCGGATCGGTATCGTCAACCGCGTGCTGCCGGCGGCCGAGCTCGACGCGTTCGCGGCGAAGCAGGCGGCGAAGCTGGCGGCGCTGCCGGCGGCATCGCTGCGTGTGACGAAGGCGCTGCTCAAGGAGACGGGCGGCGTGGCGACGCCCGCGCGGATGGCCGAGGAAGCGCGCCATTTCGCCGAGATGCTGCGCGCGCCGGAGGCCCGCGAGGCGATGACGGCGTTCTTCGAGAAGCGCAAGCCGGATTTCCGTCAGTTCGACTGACGGAACGGGTCGCGCCGGCGGTGGCTCGCCGGTGCGCGGTTGGGAGAGCGATCAGGCCGTGCCGTAGTCGACGTGGCCCGTTTCGCGGCAGAAGCTGACGAGCCGCAAGCCGGCCGCCTTCGCGATTTCGATCGCGAGCGACGACGGCGCGGAGATGGTCGCGACCAGCGGGATGCCGACCCGCGCGGCCTTGCGCACGAGCTCGTAGCTCGCGCGGCTCGACAGGAACACGAAGCCGTCGGTGGTATCGGCGCGCGCCAGCACGAGCGAGCCGATCAGCTTGTCGAGCGCGTTGTGGCGGCCGACGTCCTCGAATGCCGTGCGGATCGCGCCTGTTGCATCGCACCACGCGGCCGCATGCAGGCCGCCGGTCAGTTTCGTCAGCGCCTGATGCGACGGTAACGCATGCGCGGCGCGCGCCAGCGCGTCGGGCGCGAGGCGCGCGAGAAAACCGGTATCGGGCACGCGTTCGGGCGCGAGGTCGAGCAGGTCGATGCTCTCGATGCCGCAGACGCCGCAGCCCGTGCGCCCCGCGAGCGCGCGGCGCCGGTCCTTCAGCGCGGCGAACGCCTGCTGGACGACTTCCAGATGAACTTCCGCATGCGGCAGCGGCGCGTCGGCGTGCAGGATCACCTCGATGTCCTTGATGTCGCTGCCGCGCGCGACGATCCCTTCCGAGATCGCGAAGCCGACCGCGAACGCTTCGAGCTCGCATGGCGTGCACATCATCACCGCGTGCGAGATGCCGTTGAAGACGAGTGCGACCGGCCATTCCTGGCCGACGAAGTCGTGCGCGGGTTCGACCGCGCCGCCGCGCGTGCGGCTCACGGGCAGCTCGATCGCGCCGCGCGGTTCGTCGCGCAACGCGTCGCGCAGTTCGTCTGATTGGGTCGGATTCACGAGCACTCCCGTTGATTCGAAGCACGGCCGGCGACGATCGTGCCGCCGGCCGCGCGCAGAGGTTCTAAAATACCCCAGGCAAGCCGGCCGCGCCGGCATCCGCCACGTCAGGTAACGACCATGGGACTCAGCGACGCTCCGTTGCTCTTCAACTTCGAACACGATTCGTCGGAAAACTTCACGTACATCCCGATGATCGTGCGTTTCAATCTCGACCGCTTCGGCCTGCGGATTTCGCTCGACCAGTGGCAACTGCTGCCGCTCGAGGACCGCAAGCTGCTCGCGCGCTTTCCGGCCGACGACGACACCGCGATCGAGCCCAACTTCGATCACGCGCTGTTCGAAATGCTGCGCACGCACGCCGATCTGGAGCCGTCATGGTTCCAGCCGGACGAGCAGCCGGCCTGGCGCGCCGTCGACGCGGTACCGGAGTCGCTGGTACAGCAGAGCGCGCTGGCCGGGCTGCCGGCCCCCGCGCTCGCGCAGTGGCAGCGGCTCGCGCCGTTCCAGCGCTACGTGCTGGTCAAGCTGTCGCGCAAGCCGACGCTGAATCACGATTTCGTGCCCGCGATGCGGGAGTTCGGGCTGACGGCCACGCACTGACGACCGCCTGCCGCACCGCGGCGCTTGCCCGCCGTCAGAGCGGCGGCAGTTGCCGCGGCTTGCGGTCAGGGCCGGTCGCGACGTAGGTGAGCGTCGCTTCGGTGACTTTCACGACTTCGCCCATCAGGCGCATGCGCTGCGCGTACACCTCGACGTCGACCGTGATCGACGTGTTGCCGGTGCGCATGATGGTGGCGTAGAAGCTCAGCAGATCGCCGACGAATACCGGCTGCTTGAACACGAACGAATTGACCGCGACCGTCGCGACGCGGCCGTTCGCGCGCTGGCTCGCGGGAATCGAGCCGGCGATGTCGACCTGCGACATGATCCAGCCGCCGAACACGTCGCCGTGAACGTTCGCATCGTGCGGTTGCGGGACGACGCGCAGCGCGGGCTGCTTCTGCGGGAGTTCGAGGGTCGAATCGGTCATGGCGGGGGCTTTCATCCTGTAATAAACGAGCCGCCGCGCGCAGGCTGGCCGGCGAGGCCGCCGGCAGCGGCGCGAAGCGGCTTCTGCGACAATACAACGTTCGCAAATTGTACGAGAAAGCGCGCGAGCCGGCCGCCGATACGCGCGTCCCGCATTGCCGCAGGACCTTTCCCCATGCGCCGATTTCCCGCTTCCGGCGAGCCCGCGCCGGCTTCGACCGGGCCTCGCAACGACTGGCAGACCATCCGGTCGCTGCTGCCGTACCTGACCACCTACAAATGGCGCGTCGCGCTCGCGCTCGGCTGCCTGATCGGGGCGAAGGTCGCGAACCTCGGCGTGCCGGTCGTGATGAAGCGCATCGTCGATCACCTGTCCGCCGTGCAGCAGCTCACCGCGCTCGGCCGTGCCGAGCAGTCGGCCGGCATCGTGCTCGCGGGCGGCGTCGGGCTGCTGGTCGTCGCGTATGCGCTCGTGCGGCTGTCGACGTCGCTGTTCACCGAACTGCGCGAAATCCTGTTCTCGAAGGTCACCGAGAGCGCGGTGCGCCAGCTCGCGCTGCAGGTGTTCCGGCATCTGCACGGGCTGTCGCTGCGGTTTCATCTCGAGCGCCAGACGGGCGGCATGTCGCGCGACATCGAGCGCGGCACGCGCGGCATCCAGCAACTGATTTCGTATTCGCTGTACAGCATCCTGCCGACGCTCGTCGAGGTCGGGCTCGTGCTCGGCTTCTTCGTGGTCAAGTACGAGGCCTACTACGCGTACGTGACGTTCGCGGCGCTGGTCACGTACATCGTGTTCACCGTGAAGGTCACCAACTGGCGCACGCATTTTCGCCGCACGATGAACGAGCTCGATTCGCGCGCGAACTCGCGGGCGATCGATTCGCTGATCAACTACGAGACGGTGAAGTACTTCGGCAACGAGGCGTGGGAAGCGCAGCGCTACGACGAGAACCTGAAGCGCTACCGGAAGGCCGCGATCCGCTCGCAGAACTCGCTGTCGGTGCTGAACTTCGGCCAGCAGGCGATCATCGGCACGGGGCTCGTGTTCATCCTGTGGCGCGCGACGCAGGGCGTGCTCGCGGGCAAGCTGACGCTCGGCGATCTCGTGCTGATCAACACGTTCATGCTGCAGCTCTACATTCCGCTGAATTTCCTCGGCGTCGTCTATCGCGAGCTGAAGCAGAGCCTGACCGACATGGACCGGATGTTCGGGCTGCTGTCGGCGCCGAAGGAAGTGGCCGACCGGCCCGATGCGCCGCCGCTCGCGGTGGCCGGCGCGCAGGTGCGCTTCGAGCACGTGAACTTCGCGTACGAGCCGTCGCGGCAGATCCTGCACGACGTGACGTTCACGATCGAGGCCGGCACGACGACCGCGGTGGTCGGCCACAGCGGGTCGGGGAAATCGACGCTGTCGCGGCTGCTGTTCCGCTTCTACGATCTCGACCGGCAGGCGGGCGGCGCGATCCGGATCGACGGGCAGGACATTCGCGACGTCACGCAGGAATCGCTGCGCGCGTCGATCGGGATCGTGCCGCAGGACACCGTGCTGTTCAACGACTCGATCTACTACAACATCGCGTACGGTCGGCCGACGGCGACGCGCGACGAGGTGGTCGCGGCCGCGCGCGCCGCGCACATCCACGATTTCATCGAAGGGTTGCCGAAGGGCTATGACACGCCGGTCGGCGAGCGCGGGCTGAAGCTGTCGGGCGGCGAGAAGCAGCGCGTCGCGATCGCGCGCACGCTGTTGAAGGACCCGCCGGTGCTGCTGTTCGACGAAGCGACGTCGGCGCTCGATTCCCGCTCGGAACGCGCGATCCAGCACGAGCTCGATCAGATCGCGCGGCATCGCACGACGCTCGTGATCGCGCACCGTCTGTCGACGGTCGTGCACGCGCAGCAGATCCTCGTGATGGACCACGGGCGGATCGTCGAGCGCGGCACGCACGACGAACTCGTGCGCGCGGACGGGCTGTATGCGCAGATGTGGGCGTTGCAGCAGCAGCGCGCGGCGGCGGGCGGGGAAGAGGCCGAGGCCGCGTAACGGGGCGTGGCGGCCTGGCGGCGTGCCGCGTGCCGTGGCGCGCAGCGCAAGGGCGGCGCGACGGGGGCGTCGCCGCCCGTCGTCCGATCAGCCCGCGGCGGCGCGCAGCCGTGCGTCGAGTTCGCCGAGCTGCGCGGGCGTACCGACGTTCTCCCAGATCCCTTCGTACAGTTCGCCGGTCGCGCGGCCGGCTTCGATCGTCGCGCGATAGTACGGCGTCAGCGCGCGCCGCGTGCCGGGTGCGAGGTCGCGGAACATCCGCGTGTCGTACAGGCCGATGTTGCCGAACGTGAAGCGCGCGGCGCCGTCGAGCGCGAGACGGCCGTCGTCGCCGAGCGCGAAGTCGCCGGCCGGATGGAACGGCGGGTTCGGCACCATCACGAGGTGCATCGCCGGCGTGTCGAGCGCGGCCATCCGGGCGGTGTGCGGCGCGAGCGTCCGGTAGTCGAACGCGCAGTATACGTCGCCGCTGACCGCCGCGAACACCGTCGGCTGCCCGTCGCGTTCCAGCAGCGGCAGCGCCTGCGCGATGCCGCCGGCGGTTTCGAGTGCGTCGCCCTCGGCCGAATACGCGAGCCGCACGCCCCAGCGCGAACCGTCGCCGAGCGCGGCCTCGATCTGCTCGCCGAGCCACGCGTGGTTGATCACGATCGTGTCGATGCCCGCCCGCGCGAGCGCCTCGATCTGCCACACGATCAGCGGCTTGCCGCCGGCTTCGAGCAGCGGCTTCGGGCGGGCGTCGGTCAGCGGACGCATCCGTTCGCCGCGTCCGGCGGCGAAGATCATCGCCGTGGTGAGGGTAGTGCTCATGTTCGACTGGGTGTGGGGACGGTCAGAACGTGTAGCCGACGTCGGCCGGCGCGTTGCCCTCGAGCTCGTCGAGCAGCTTCGCGAACGGCACGAGCGGGCGATAGCGCAGCGCGACCTTGCGTGCATACGCGAGGAAGCGCGGCAGGTCGTTCAGGTAGTGCGGCTTGCCGTCGCGGTAGTTGATGCGCGCGAACAGGCCGAGGATCTTGATGTGGCGCTGCAGCCCCATCCATTCGAGCTGGCGGTAGAACTCGCCGAAATCCGCGTCGACCGGCAGGCCGGCCTTCTTCGCCTTTTCCCAGTAGTACGCGAAGCAGTCGAGCTCGAACTCCTCGTCCCAACTGATGAACGCGTCGCGCAGCAGCGACACGACGTCGTACGTCAGCGGCCCGTAGACGGCGTCCTGGAAGTCGAGCACGCCCGGGTTCGGCTCGCAGACCATCAGGTTGCGCGGCATGAAGTCGCGCAGCATGAAGCCTTGCGGCTGCGCGTGCGCGCTGGCGACCAGCAGCGCGAACGTGCGGTCGAGCGTGCCGCGCATCGCGTCGGTGACCGGCTTGCCGAGGTGGCGGCCGACGAACCATTCGGGCAGCAGCTCCATTTCGCGGCGCAGGAACGCTTCGTCGAACGGCGGCAGCACGTCGGGTGTCGACGCGAGCTGGAAGCGGATCAGCGCGTCGAGGGCGTCACGCATCAGCGGACGGGCCGCGCCCGGATCGGCCGGATCGAGCACCGAGATGTACGACGTGCGGCCGAGATCGGTCACGAGCATGAAGCCCGCGTCGAAATCGTGGGCCAGCACGTCCGGCACGTGATCGCCGGCCCCGGCGAGCAGCCGCGCGACCTGGACGAACTCGCGGCACTTCTCGGGCGGCGGCGCGTCGACCGCGATCAGCGTGCCGCCGGGGCGCGTGGCCGACGCGACGCGGAAATAGCGGCGGAAACTGGCGTCCGACGACGCGGGCGCGAGGGTCGACAGATCGAGCGCGTAGCGCTCGGCGAGCGGGTGCAGCCACGCGGTGAGCGCGTCGAGGCGGGCGTCGGGCTGGGATGCGGCGGATGGGGGCGTCATGAAACTCGGCGGAGGGGGGAACGTCTTGCCATATAATACCCCACGACTTTTTTGACGCGCCCCGCGTCAGCTTCCGCCGTGCAGGCCCGCGGCCTGTCGCGCCGTCCGCCCGATCGCCTCCCCGGTTTGCGAAGAGCCGCAGTCGCGGCTCGACGGCGCGGCCCGCCGCGCGTGAAGGTGCCGTGCAGGCGCGGTTGACAAGGGGCGATTCGCCAAACGATAGATGCCGCCCAAACCGCTATTCCCGAATGTTTTCCCCGGTGACGGGGCGCCGCGCAAACGGCGGCTCGCGCTCGCGCTCCTGGCCGTGCCCGGCCTCGTGCCGGCCGTGTCGTACGCGCAGCTGTCGGGCGCGGCTGCGCAGCCGCAGCCGCTCGACTCGCCGTGGGATCTGCGTCTCGCGCCCCAGCTCGAGGATCATCCGCTGAAGGACGGCGCGAAGCCGGCCGCCTTCGTCATTGCCGACCATACGAGCGGCACCGCCGAGCAGGACCTCGCCGCGAAGGGTTCGGCCGAGCTGCGGCGCGGCGACGCCGTCGTGAAGGCCGACGCGATCCACTACGATCAGGATACCGACATGGCCGATGCGTACGGCCAGGTCAAGGTGGTCAATGGCGGCACGTCGTTCGCCGGCCCCGAGGCGCACCTGAAGATCGAGGCGAACCAGGGCTTCATGACCGCGCCGAAGTATCACTTCAACGTGACGGGCGGGTCGGGCAGCGCGGAGCGCGTCGACATGGTCGACAACGAGCGCTCGGTGTTCGTCAACGGTACGTACACCGCGTGCCAGTGCTCGACGAACCCCGCGTGGTACATCAAGGGCAGCCGCTTCGACTTCGATACGGGCGCCGACGAGGGCACCGCGCGCAACGGCGTGCTGTTCTTCCAGGGCGTGCCGATCTTCGCGAGCCCGTGGATGACGTTCCCGCTGTCGGGCGAGCGGCGCAGCGGCCTGCTGCCGCCGACGTTCTCGGTGAACTCGAACAACGGCTTCGAGCTGTCGCTGCCGTACTACTTCAACATCGCGCCGAACCGCGACCTGACGCTCACGCCGCGCATCATCTCGCGGCGCGGCGTGATGACCGAAGCGACGTTCCGCTATCTGTCGCCGTCGTATTCGGGTACGTTTACGGCCAATTACCTGCCGGACGACCGGCTCGCGCATCGCAACCGCTACGCGATCTACTGGCAGCACCAGCAGAACTTCGGCGGCGGCTTCGGCGGCTACGTCTACTTCAACAAGGTCTCGGACAACACGTATCCCGAAGACCTCGGGTCGGCGAACCAGTTCATCAACGGTACGCAGACGCTGTACCAGCAGGAAGCCGGCCTCACGTACAACAACGGCCCGTGGTCGGTGCTCGCGCGCTACCAGCACTGGCAGACGCTGCCGCCGTCGATCGCGCCGTACAGCCGCGAGCCGCAGTTGAACGTGAAGTACACGAAGTACAACGTCGGCGGGTTCGACTTCGGCGCGGAAGCCGACTATTCGCGGTTCCGCATCACGACCGCCGATGCGACCCAGGGCGACCGGGCCGTCTTCAACCCGTACATTTCGTATGGCGTGTACGGTCCCGGCTACTTCGCGGTGCCGAAGGTCCAGTACCACCTGGCGTCGTACGACCTGAACTACCTGTCGTCCGCCACGCCGAACAGCCCGAAGCGCTTCACCGAGTCGATCCCGACCGTGAGCTTCGATTCGGGCCTGATCTTCGACCGTTCGGTGCGCCTGTTCGGCCAGGACTTCATCCAGACCCTCGAGCCGCGCCTGTACTACGTGTACACGCCGTATCGCGATCAGTCGAACGCGCCGCTGTTCGACACCGCGGAATCGGACTTCGGCCTCGCGGAGATCTACCAGCCGAACACGTTCGTCGGTAACGACCGGATCGCCGATGCGAACCGGATCACGGCCGGCCTGACGTCGCGCTTCATCGATCCGCGCACCGGCGACGAGCGCGCGCGGTTCGTGATCGCGCAGCAGTACTACTTCGCCGATCAGCGCGTCACGCTGAACCCGGGGCAGAGCGCCGTGCTGGCCCGCCACTCGGACCTGATCGTCGGCGCCGCGCTGAAGCTCGGCTCGGGCTTCATGTCGGAAACGGCGTTCCAGTACAACCAGAACAACAACCAGCTCGTGAAGTCGAGTATCGGTTTCGGCTACAGCCCGGGCGAGCGCCGCGTGATCAACGTCGGCTATCGCTATACGCGCACGAATACCACGCTCGACAACCAGCCGATCAACCAGTTCCTAGTGTCCGCGCAGTGGCCGCTCACGCGCCGCCTGTATGCGATCGGCCGGTTCAACTACGACTTCGCCGGAGATCGCGTGGTCGACGGTCTGGTCGGCTTACAATACGACGCGGATTGCTGGGCGCTCGGGGTCGGGGTGCAGCGGGCCGCGAACGGCATCAATTCGTCGGGACAGCAGAACTCGTCGACGCGCTTCATGATGCAGCTGACGCTCAAGGGCTTGTCGACCATCGACAACGGCCTCGTGTCCGCATTCCGCGCCGGGGTGCCGGGCTACACGCCGTTGCCGCCGCCGCCGCCGCCGATGTCCCGCTTCAGCAACTACGAGTAACGCCGGCATGTCTGCACCGGTCAGCACGATTTCAATGGAGTTTCAGTGGCAATGAAGAAAACCCTTCGTTTCGCGGCAGTCGTGTCCAGCCTCGCCGCGTCCGCCGCGCTGCTCGCCGCCGCGCCGGCCGCGGCGCAGGCACTCGGTTCGCAAGGTGCGCAGCTCGCCGACGAAGTCGTCGCCGTGGTCAACAACGACGTGATCACGGGCCGCGAACTCGACCAGCGCGCCGGCCTGATCGCACGCCGCCTGCAGCAGCAGAACGCGCCGGTGCCGCCGGCCGACCAGCTGCGCGCGCAGGTGCTGAACCAGATGGTGCTCGAACGTATCCAGGTGCAGAAGGCCAAGGACGACGGGATCCGCATCGACGACGCGACCGTGCAGGCCACGCTGCAGCGTCTCGCGCAGGCGAACGGGATGACGCTCGACCAGTACCGCGCGCGCCTCGAGGCGCAGGGCGTGCCCTGGAGCATCTTCACGAGCGACGCGCGCACCGAACTGATGCTGTCGAAGCTGCGCGAGCGCGAGGTCGACGGCAAGATCACGGTGTCGGACGCCGAGGTCGCGAACTACATCGCGAGCCAGCGCGGGCCGAACGCATCGCAGCAGCAGGACCTGCGCTTCCAGCACATCTTCATCAAGGCGCCCACCAACGCGCCGCAGGCTGACATCGAAGCCGCGCAGAAGAAGGCCGAAGCGCTGCTGCAGCAGGCGAAGTCGGGCGCCGATTTCGAGCGCCTCGCGAAGAACAACTCCGAAGCGAACGACGCGAAGAAGGGCGGCGATCTCGGCTTCAAGGCGCCGAGCGCGCTGCCGCCCGACGTCGTCGACGCCGCGTCGAAGCTGCGCCCGGGCGAGGTCAACCCGACGCTGATCCGCGTGCCGGACGGCTTCGAAATCGTGCGCCTCGTCGATCGCCGCCAAAGCCAGGGCGCGAGCGCCGCGGCGCCGAAGATCGTCCAGACGCACGTGCGCCACATCCTGCTGCGCGTCGGCGAAGGCAAGTCGGAAGGCCAGGCGCGCCAGCAACTGGCCGACATCCGCAAGCAGGTCGAGGCCGGCGGCGATTTCGCGAAATTCGCGCGCACCTACTCGCAGGACGGTTCCGCGTCGCAGGGCGGCGATCTCGGCTGGATCAGCCCGGGCGAGACCGTGCCGGAATTCGAGCGCGCGATGAACAACCTGCAGGACGGCCAGATCAGCCAGCCGATCCGTACCGAATACGGCTATCACCTGATCCAGGTGCTGAACCGCCGCGAGGCGGAAGGGTCGGTGCAGCAGCAGATGGACATCGCCCGTCAGGCGATCGGCCAGCGCAAGGCCGAGCAGGCGTATGCCGACTGGCTGCGCGAGTTGCGCGATTCGTCGTACGTGCAGTACAAGATCGGCGGCGTCGGCCCGGCGAACTGAGCGAGCCTCGGATGACCACGCCCGCGCTGCAGATCGCGATCACGACCGGCGAACCCGCGGGGGTCGGCCCGGAGCTGACCGTGCAGGCGCTGCGTGACGCCGCGCAGCGCTGGCCCGATGCGCATTTCACCGTGCTCGGCGATGCCGCACTGCTCGACGCGCGTGCGGCCGCGGTCGGCGTCGACGCGGCCACACTGGCCGGCGGCGCGCAGGTGTCGGTCGCGCATCACGCACTGGCGGTGCCCGCGCAGGCGGGCAAGCTGGACGCGGCGAACGGCCGCTACGTGCTCGGGCTGCTCGACGCGGCGATCGACGGTGCGCTGGCCGGCCGGTACGATGCGATCGTTACCGCGCCGCTGCAGAAGAGCACGATCAACGACGCGGGCGTGCGGTTCACCGGCCATACCGAATACCTGGCCGAACGCACGCACACGCCGCGCGTCGTGATGATGCTGGCCGGCACCGGCCACCGGCCGCTGCGCGTCGCGCTCGCGACCACGCACCTGCCGCTGAAGGACGTATCGGCCGCGCTGACGATCGACGGGCTCGTCGAGACGCTCGCGATCATCGATCGCGACCTGCGGCGCGATTTCGGTCTCGCCGCGCCGCGCATTCTCGTGACGGGCCTGAACCCGCACGCGGGCGAGAACGGTTATCTCGGCCGCGAGGAGATCGACGTGATCTCGCCGGCGCTGGCCCGCGCGAACGCGCAACACATCGACGCACGCGGCCCGTATCCGGCCGACACGCTGTTCCAGCCGCGCCATCTGGCCGATGCCGATTGCGTGCTCGCGATGTTCCATGACCAGGGTCTGCCCGTGCTGAAGTACGCGACGTTCGGCGAGGGCATCAACGTGACGCTCGGGCTGCCGATCATCCGCACGTCGGTCGATCACGGCACCGCGCTCGATCTGGCCGGCACGGGCCGCGCGGATCCGGGCAGCATGATCGCCGCGCTCGATACGGCCGTCACGATGGCGCACCATCGCCGCGCAGCCTGACGCTGCCGGTTTACCCCATTCGTCGTATTTTTCGTTTTACTCAGTCGATGTCGAACAGCAGACAGCACCAAGGCCATTTCGCGCGCAAGCGCTTCGGGCAGAACTTCCTCGTCGATCACGGCGTGATCGACTCGATCGTCGCGACGATCGGCCCTGCACGCGGCCAGCGGATGGTCGAGATCGGCCCCGGGCTCGGCGCGCTGACCGGGCCGCTGATCGAGCGGCTCGCGACGCCGGAGTCGCCGCTGCACGCGGTCGAGCTCGACCGCGATCTGATCGGGCGCCTGCAGCAACGCTTCGGCGCGCTGCTGGAGCTGCACGCGGGCGACGCGCTCGCGTTCGACTTCCGCTCGCTCGCGATGCCCGGCGACAAGCCGTCGCTGCGGATCGTCGGCAATCTGCCGTACAACATCTCCAGCCCGCTGCTGTTTCACCTGATGACGTTCGCCGATGCGGTGATCGACCAGCATTTCATGCTGCAGAACGAGGTCGTCGAGCGGATGGTCGCGGAGCCGGGCACGAAGGCGTTTTCGCGGCTGTCGGTGATGCTGCAGTACCGCTACGTGATGGAAAAGATGCTCGACGTGCCGCCGGAATCGTTCCAGCCGCCGCCGAAGGTCGATTCGGCGATCGTCCGGATGATTCCGTACGAGCCGCACGAACTGCCGGACGTCGATCCGGCGCTGCTCGGCGAAATCGTCACCGCCGCGTTCTCGCAGCGCCGCAAGATGCTGCGTAACACGCTGGGCGACTACCGCGAGACGATCGATTTCGATGCGCTCGGCTTCGATCTCGCGCGCCGTGCGGAGGACGTGAGCGTGGCCGAATACGTCGGTGTCGCGCAGGCGCTGGCGGCGGTGCGCAAGGCCGGATGACGTGCGTGGCGCGAGCCGCCCACCCGCTGTATCGAAGAGAGCTGCCCGACGGGCAGCTTTTTTGTTGCCCGCGTGTATTTGCGCCGGTCGTCACATCCGCCGGCGCGGCGGCGCGTTGACGAGCGCGATGCCGGTCAGCACGAGCGCGGCCGCGGACATGAAGCGCCAGCCGACCGATTCGCCGAGCAGCAGCACGCCGAACGCGACGCCGAACAGCGGCGACAGGAACGTGAACACGGACAGCCGCGACGCGCTGTAGCGCGTCAGCAGCCAGAACCACGACAGGTAGCTGACGAACGCGACGATCACCGACTGATACGCGAGGCTCGCGAGCGCGACCGGTGTGATCCGCGCGAACGACATCTGGCCGAACAGCGCGGCGAGCGCGACCAGCACGACCGCCGATACCGCGAGCTGGTAGAACAGCGTCTTGCTCGCGCTGGCCCGCGCAAGCGCCGTCGAGCGCACGACGACCGTCGTCGCGGCCCACATCGCGCCGCCGAGGATCCCGAGCGCGTCGCCGGCGAGCCCTGCCAGCACCGATGCGCCGGGCGCGCGCGGCTTCAGGAAGCCGTCCGCGAACGCGAGCGCGATGCCGGCGAATGCGAGGCCGACGCCGGCCCATTGCGTGCGCTGCAGCCGCTCGCCGGGTGCGAACAGGTGCAGGCCGAGCGCGGTGAAGCACGGCGCCGTGTACAGGAAGATCGCCATGTGCGACGCGCTCGTCAGCGTCAGCCCGAAGAACACGCAGATGAATTCTCCGGCGAACAGCGCGCCGGCCGCGAGGCCCGCACCGAATGTGCCGTCCGCCTGAAACAGCGGCGTGCCGCGCGTGCGGGCCCAGCCCCACAGCAGCACCGCGGCGATCACCGAGCGCAGCCCGGCCTGGAACATCGGCGCGATCGCGGCGTTCGTGCTCTTGATCGCGACCTGCTGGAAGCCCCAGATCGCGCACAGCAGCATCATCAGGCCGACGGCGCGCGTATCGAGTGCGCGGCGCACGCGGGCGGCGGCAAGCGCGGTCATCGGCGCGCCTCGCTGGTCGGGCCTTGCGGCACGGAGGTCAGGCGGGCGGCGCGTCCGGCGCGCTCGAATCGACGGTTTCGCACGGCAGTGGGGCGGCAAGAAAAAATGGGTGGTCGCGGTCGGGCGGCGGCGCGCATGCCCGCTTTTGGTGCGAAGTGGAAGGATGTTACCCGATCGACGCGGTGCCCGGGCGAGCCGGATCGTGCCGCTTTCAGTCGTTGCGCGCTTGCTCGCGCCGAGGCAGCCGATACGCGGCATCGGCCGCGTGCTTGTTGGGCCGTTCCGGGCTAGTGTCCTGTTCCGTTGTTAACCGGTCTATGTTCACGTAGCATGTTGACGTCAACGGAACGGGAGACGTCAGCATGGCGATGGGACGACCGAAGGCGGAACTGGTGCTG
>NZ_CADFEM010000030.1:0-35394 GCF_902833245.1 Burkholderia sp. BCC0398 | reverse complement strand
GCGCGCTCGTTTCGCCTTGTTCATCTTCTTGACTCTCCTTGCTTGAGTTTAAACGCTCAGCAAGGGATTCGTTTTTCGGGAGCAAGCTCAGTCCATATTCTCGAGAATCGCGGTAGCTTCAGCATGCTTTGCATCATGGTGGTGATCGTCCTGGCCGCTCACTTCTTGCCAGCTCCGTGAGCGGCACAGTTCCTATGACCGAAAAAAACCGAAACCGCGTGCTGGCGTTCTGCCGCTTCGCCATCGTCTATGTGCTGCTGTTCGTATGCGCGGGAAACATCACCAACAGCATGTTGCTGAAGTGGGGCTTTCGTGACGACCAGAAAGGGGATTTTGCAACCAGCTACAGTCTCGTCGGCATGATGAACGGCGAGGCACCGAAGCCGTATGTCTATCGCTCGTCGTTCCCGCGAGCCGCAAAATGGATAGCCGAGCGGCTTGGGCAGGAGAAGCAGGAAAAGCTTTTCAAATCGATCAAACGACATGATTCGCTGCACAACGCCTATTTCACAAGTGTGCCGGACGAATATTGGACACCGATCGTGGCGCTCGTCTATCACCTGACGTACATCGCGATCGTGTTGTCGACGCTGTTCGCGCTGTTGCTGGTCTACAAGCTCGCCAGACTACACGGCCTGAACTTCGGGCGATCCGTTGGCTTTCTGGCGGCGTTCGGCTTCGTCTATCCGCTCACGTTTCAGCAGGGCGGTTACTACTATGACTTTTTCGAACTGCTCGGCGTACTCGGTGCCTGCTATTTCCTGTTGAAGAAGCGGATGCTGGCATGCACGTTGATGGTTTCCATCTTCTCCCTGAACAAGGAAACGTTCTTCCTTGTCCCGCTCGCGCTATTTTTCCTGCACGAGCGCGACGTTCCGGTATTGAAACGAGTCGGTTGGCTGGTGCTGCAGCTTGTGATCTGCGTGAGCACGCGCCATTTCATCATGAGCGGCTACGACGCGAATGCAGGTGGTTTCGTCGAATTTCACGTGTGGGATAACCTGAAATTCTGGCTTAATCCCTTGTCTTACCTGTCGTTCTACAACCTGATCGGCAAAGGCATCTTTACGCCAAGTCTCGAAAATCCGCTGATGCTTGTCCCGCTTGCGGTGTTCTTCGGCTCGGCGTGGCGCGCGACGCCACATCGATACCGTATCTATTTTTTTGCGGCATTCCTGCCGGTGCTGGTGTTGTTCTTCTTCTTCGGCTACCGCGATGAGGCGCGAAACTTTTCGGTCGTCTTTCCCGCCATCGTGCTGATCGCGCTCCATGGCGCGAATCGTTTCAATATGATTTTTGATGGGAACACGGGCGCATCCGATGACACCCGCACAAACGCCAGTCACCGACCAGATGTGGAAGTAGTGACGGAGGCCGCGCGGTGAACGGGCTGATCGTCGTCGCAAGTGGCTTTTTCGGTGGTCTCGCGAGCATATTGCTCCGCGTTGCGGCGCTCAAGGGAATCGCACTGGGTGAATCGAGCGTGTTGCCATGGATCGCCCGTGGGGCGGCCATAGGTGCCTACGGTGTCGGGTTCCTCCTTTACGCAATCGCGCTGCGCAAAACAACGCTAGGCGTCGCGTATCCGGCGATGGTGGCGATTTCCATGCTCGTGGTGTTGTCGTTCACCGCGTTACACGAATACCTGTTGCGGCCGATGCAGGTCGTCGGCGCTGTCGTCATCCTGATTGGGGTCTGGATGATCACGCGGTACGCGTAATCGAGAGAATCAAATACATGAAGAAGAAAATCCGAGGGGGTAGCCTTGTTGCGGGGTCGTTGCTTATCGCATCGACCTGTGCGATGGCACAGTCGGTACAGCCGCTTGGTAACGAACAACAGGCACGTCAGCAGGAGGAAGCGCGGGAGCGGGAGCGAATCGTTTCCGCGCCGGGGGTTCGTTCGAGTGTCGCGGCGAGCGCAGGCTACCCACAGCTTCCGGCCGAAACACCGTGCTTCCGCATTGACCGCTTCACGCTCGATGTTCCCGATTCGCTGACGGATGGCTTGAAAGCTCAGGGCGCATCCACGCTGCCGCTCGATCGCTTCGCGTTCGCGCGTGAATGGCTTGAGCACTACACGGGGCAGTGCGTTGGCAAGCAAGGGCTTGATGTGCTCATCAAGGCGCTGTCGCAACACATTCTTTCGCGCGGCTACATCACGACGCGCGTGCTGCTCCCCGAACAGGATTTGTCGTCCGGTACGTTGAAAGTCTCGCTGATTCCCGGCGTGATCCGACACGTGCGCTTCGCCGATGAAAAACTGCGTGGCACATGGAAAACCGCATTCCCGACGCGCGACGGCGAACTGTTGAACCTGCGCGACCTCGAGCAAGGTCTGGAGCAGATGAAGCGCGTACAGAGTCAAGACGTCTCGATGCAGATCGTTCCGGGCGACGTACCGGGCGAAAGCGATGTCGTGCTCGACGTGAAACGCGGCAAACCGTGGACTGTGGTGGCGTCGATCGACAACTCGGGCACGCGCGCGACCGGCAAGCTGCAAGGCAACCTGTCGATCGGCATCGATAACCCGCTCGGGCTAAACGACATCTTCAACGTCGGCGTGAGCCAAGACCTCGAACTTGGCGACAACCGCCTTGGTTCGCACGGCTGGAACGGCTTCTACTCGATCCCGTGGGGTGACTGGACCGCGACGTTATCGGCCTACACGAACACGTACTACCAGCAAATCGCTGGCGTGAATCAAACATTCGTTGCAAGCGGCAATTCGAAGACGATCGATTTCAAGCTTGCCCGAGTGCTTGCCCGTAGCCAGAACGACGTATTCGGCGGCTATGTCCGCTTGTCCCGTCGCTTCGGCCAGAGCTTCGTCGAAGATACGGAAATCCCACAGCAGCGTCGCAACAACACGTTCGTTGAATTCGGCCTGACTGACCGCCATTACTTCGACGGGGCGCAGTTCGACGGCACGCTGGCGTACCGACAGGGCGTCGCGGGCTTGGGTGCGCAGGACGACATTCTCGCTGCCGGTGGCGGTCCTACTTACCGCTTCAAGATGGCGGTACTCGATGCGAACCTGTCGGTGCCGTTCGCGATCGCGAAGCAGCCGTTCCGATACGTGACGAGCATCCACGGCCAATATACCGGGAACTCGCTGTACTACATCGATGACTTGACGATCGGCAGTCGCTATACAGTTCGCGGTTTCGACGGCGAAACGATGCTGGCAGCGGCACGCGGTTTCTACTGGCGCAACGAGCTGCAGATGCCGATCGGACAGACCGGACAGGCGATTTATGCAGGATTGGATTACGGCCGCGTTTGGGGGCCGCAGCCGGTTGCGTTGGTCGGTACGCAGTTGGCCGGTGCCGTAATTGGCGTCAAGGGCAGCGTCGCGACGCGTTTCGGTGGCTACGGTTACGACCTGTTCGCCGGTACGCCGGTCTACAAGCCGTCCGGTTTTCCCACTGCGCGTGTGACGGTCGGATTTCAGGTGACGGCCCAATTTTGAGCGGGATCGTGACGCCCGTTGCGATCTAGCATTGTATTCCGCGCCCTCCAATCCAACCACCACTTTCACCCACCGCGATTTTCCCCAAAATCGCCTGGCGTGAAACCGCCGATCCTCCCTATAATCCCGCCTGCATATTGCGTGCGCTTGATTGTGCACATTCGACGCGCGGTCATTCGCGCCGAAAGCGATGGATCCCGTTAAGGCTCGTCAGGCGCACAGCCGCGTCGTGCGGGCCGCTCGGGTGTATTCCGTGAAAGGCCCGATCCGTTTTTCCGGCTTGTCCCGGGAAATACGGATAATCCGCGCCAATTCCAACCGAATTGACGCGGCATCCGTGTCGTTTCCCATTCGGAAATCGACAGCGGGGATTATTTCGTTTTCGGCTGCCAAAAATCGGCATGAACGGTCGCGCATGGTCATCGACACAATGACGGCGGCCCGCTCGCGGCTGCCAGGAGACGAATTTGAAACAACCTGAAGACCAGTTGCACCGCGGGCTGGAAGAACGCCACATCAACCTGATGGCGCTCGGCGCGACGATCGGCGTCGGCCTGTTCCTCGGCTCGGCCACCGCGATCCGCACGGCCGGCCCGGCCATCCTGCTGACCTACCTGCTCGGCGGCCTCGCGATCTTCCTGATCATGCGCGGGCTCGGCGAGATGGCGATCACCAACCCGGTCGCCGGCGCATTCAGCCGCTACGCGCGCGACTACCTCGGCCCGCTCGCCGGTTATCTGACCGGCTGGACCTACTGGTTCGTGTGGATCGTCACCTGCATGGCGGAAATCACCGCGGTCGGCGTCTACATGCACATGTGGTTTCCCGGCGTGCCGAACTGGATCTGGGCGCTCGCGGCGTTGCTGGCGATGGGCTCGGTGAACTTCATCGCGGTCAAACTGTATGGCGAATTCGAATTCTGGTTCGCGCTGATCAAGATCGTCACGATCGTGCTGATGATCGTCGGCGGCGGGTTGATGATCGCGTTCGGCATCGGCAACGGCGGCATCGCGACCGGCATCTCGAACCTGTGGTCGCACGGCGGCTTCATGCCGAACGGAATCAACGGCGTGATCGCCGCGCTGCCGATCGTGATGTTCGCGTATCTCGGCGTCGAGATGCTCGGCCTCACGGCCGGCGAGGCGCGCAATCCGGAGAAGTCGCTGACGAAGGCCGTGAATTCGGTGTTCTGGCGCGTGCTGATTTTCTACATCGGCGCGCTGTTCGTGATCATGTCGCTCTATCCGTGGGACCAGATCGGCACGCAGGGCAGCCCGTTCGTGATGACGTTCTCCCGGCTCGGCATTCCGGCCGCCGCCGGCATCATCAACTTCGTCGTGCTGACCGCGGCGCTGTCGTCGTGCAACAGCGGCCTGTTCAGCACCGCGCGGATGCTCTACAACCTCGCGCAGCAGGGCCAGGCGCCGGCCGCGCTCGGTCGCGTGAACCGCAGCGGCGTGCCCGTGTATGGCGTGGCCGTGTCGGTCGCGCTACTGCTGATCGGCGTGTTACTCAACTATCTCGCGCCGCAGCACGTGTTTACGTGGCTCACGTCGGTGTCGACGTTCGGCGCGATCTGGACGTGGTGCGTCATCCTGATCGCGCAGATGCGTTTTCGTCGCACGCTGTCGGCCGACCAGATCGCGCGCCTGCCGATCCGCGTGCCGCTCTTTCCGCTCGGTTCGTTCGTCGCGCTCGGCTTTCTCGTGCTGGTCGTCGTGCTGATGGCGTTCACGCCCGATACGCGCGTCGCGCTCGTGATCGGGCCGGTGTGGATCGTGCTGCTCGGCATCGCGTACACGCTGTTCTACGCGAACCGTCCGGCTGCGTCGATGCCGACGAAGTCGTAAGCCGCGCGGGCAGGGTGCCGCGCGACCGTTCGCGATCGTTGATCGCGATCATGCACGCGCGGGCCGGACGGCCTATGCTGAACGAACGCATTGCTTGTCCGCGCTTCGCGTGGCATCCCGCCGATCCCTGACCGTAGCGGCTGTCCGGCCGCCGCGCGAAACGCCCCGTCGTCGCCCGGCGACGACGTGCACGCACGGAGACCTTCGCCATGCAGCCTGCCCAGCCCATCCCGACGCTCGCGCGAATCGCGCTGGCCGTCGATCCGACGCCCGAATCGCTGACCGCCGCCCGTTACGTGCGCACGCTGCTGCGTCCCGGCATGCGATTGCGCATCATTTGCGCGATCGACAATCCGCGTCTCGTATTGCCCGACATTCCGCGCATCGACGCGCTGCTGACGTCGGCGCGCGAGGACATGATGCGCGACGCGCAGGCCACCTGCGAGCGGATCGCGGCGCTGTTCGCCGACAGCGGGATCGAAGTCGAACAAGTGGTCGTCGACACGTCGGTCACGGGCGGCTCGGTCGCCGACGCACTGGTCAACGATACGTCGACGTGGCACGCGGACGTGCTGGCGATCGGCGCGAATCCGCATCACGGGCTGTTGCGGCTGGTCGAAGGCGCGATGTCGGACACGCTGACGAAACGCGCGCGCTGCGCGCTGCTGATCGTGCCGTCGGCCTATGCACGGACGTCGGACGGCACGCTGCAGCGGCTGATGTTCGCGGTCGACGGCAGCGAGCCGTCGCTGCACGCGGTGCGCGTGGGGCTCGGCTTCGCGGCGCCGACGACGTTGCTGTATGCGGCGTACGTGATCGATCGCGCGGTTCGTCTGACCGATGTCGTGCCGGTGCGCGCCCTCGAGGATGCGTACCGCGCAGAGGGCGAGGATGCGCTCGCTAAGATCGGCCCGCTGTTTCATGCGACAGGCAACCCGACCAAGCGCGGCATCGTCGAAACGCATCCGACCAGCGACGACGTGGCCCATGCACTGATGCGCGATGCGGTGCACTGGCGGGCGGAGCTGCTGGTGGTCGGCACGCATGGCCGTCGCGGCATCGCCGCCTGGCTGATCGGCAGCGTCGCGAGGCGGGTCGCGCATCTCGCGCAGGTGCCGGTGCTGCTGGTGCGCGGTGCGGAATGAATCGCGTGTCGTCGCGATCGAAGCGGTATGGATTGACCTGCATCAGAAACGCGGCGCATGTCGCGTGAGACAGTGGGGGAGCGTCCCCGCGACGCGGCTGGCCTTCGCATGCGTGCGGGACCAAGGCCGCGCCGGCGTGCGAAAGGCGATGAGAGGCGATCGCTGTCGCACTCGCCGCCACATCATGTTCGGGCGCCGCGCCGCGTGTGTGTCCGGCGCGCCATCCGACCGGAAACTCTCTGGCACGAGGGTAGGCAACCGACGGTTGCCTTGGAGGACGGGCGGGGTGGAAGTCACCCCGTCCGCTTTCCGCCTGGCCCTGTCGAATTCATTTCCCCGTACGAATGGTCTGGAATGCGGCCGCGTCGAGCCGCGCGTCATCGCGCGCGGTCGCTTCGATACGGATCGCGGCGGACAGCGCGCATGCACGGCGCCGTGCCGTGCGCCGGTGACGTGCGCAGATCAGAGGGAGCGAAGAATCGATCGCAGGTCGTGCCGGCGGCCCGTGCAGCGACGGACCCGCGCATGCGGACGCACGACATGGAGCGGCGCACATACGCTGCACGTGCGACTGCGCAAACGATTCGCATGGGGCCACCCGGGGCGCGCCTTGCGACGCGGCTCCGATGCGGCCGGCGCGTCGGCCGCGTTGCGCGCGGACAGCGCCGCGGCGAATCGCTGCAACGCGAGGACGGACCCCGCGACGCTCTGATACTTTTCGCGGCCGATCTGCCCGTCGAGCGTGACGAGCAATCCGGCCTCGCGTGCGAGTGCGAGCAAGGTGTCGAGGTCGTCGGACGGACGGTTGCCGGCCGACGCGGGCCGGGCGGGCAGGGCGCGCGCGTTGCCCGACGCGCGCCGCTGGCCGTCCCGGCCCGGTAAGGTGCGATGTGCCATGGTTGGTCTCCTGCGCCGGACCCCGCGTGCCGGCTCGATGGCCGACTGAGCGATGTTCCGGTATGAACGCCTGGTTCATGTGATCAGTATCGTGTGGCGACGGCGCGCTGCCAAGCGGCGCGCGCTGAAGTCGCTGTCAGGAAATTGCGCGGCGCTATCGGAATCCGCTGACACGCGCGGCGGATGATCGGCCGCACCGCCGCGTTCGTCCGACGAATGCATCGCAGGGGGGCGCTTGACGCATGATTTCGGACGGTCTAAGTTTCCCCACTGCATCGGCGTCGCGCGGCGGTCCACCCGCCGCCCGTCGCCCATGCCGCGCCCCGGGGTGGCGTGGCAAGGCTTCCATCCAGTCTCGTTCGCGGGCCATGTGCACCGCGAACCCTGCGCGAACGGTTCGGAAACGGATCGACGCGGCGGCACGCAACGTGCCGTTGATCGCGCGCAAACCCGCGCCGGCGCATCGTACGCCGCGTGTCTGTCCAGTCTTTAAGCTTCCAGTACCGTCATCTTTTCGTTCCTCGACCGTCAGGAGTCTGTCGATGTCCAAGGACAATTTGCTCGATTCACTGAAGGAAGCCGCCGAACGGCGCGCGATCGGCGCGGATCAGCTGCGTGCGATGCTCGACGACGAAGTGCGTGCGCTGTCGTCCGGCGCGCGCGTGCACGACTACATCCACGTATTCGCGATCCGGCACCTGCGCGAGCGGATGCGCCAGAAGGACGTCTTCGACCGCGACACCCGGGCCGATGCGGCGCCCGCGGACGCCGATCCACGTCCGCGCCACCGGCTGTAGGGAGTAGCCGGCGGGCAGCACGCAGGTCGAACCCGGCCATCCTGACGATTTATTGGCAGTCGCAGACACCTGTCGTCATACGTTTCATCGAATCGTCACAACGACCTCAAGTATGTGGCCCGATTTGCCGTTTACACGGTGAATTCGTCCAATCGGGCGTTCCTGCTCTCTTACCGAGTCGTTGCCATGTTCTCGTCCATTCGCGCCCGCATCCTTGCCGCGTGCGTCGCCATCGTCGTATTCGCGCTCGTCGCCACGACCCTGATCAACTATTTCATCGCACGCGCGTACAACGACGACGCGATCGACCGCAACCTGACCTCCGTCGCCAGCGGCCACGTGGTCGGGATCGCCGATTGGGTCGCGACCCGCAGCCGGATGATCGCGTCGCTGCAGGATGCCGCGCTGACGCCCGACCCGCTGCCTGTGTTCAAGCAGATGGCGGCGGCCGGCGGCTTCACGAACGTCTATGCCGGCTATGCCGACAAGGCGTTCCACTTCTCCGACCCGACCGGCATCCCGCCCGACTACGACCCGACGGGCCGCCCGTGGTACAAGCAGGCCGCGCAGGCCGGCAAGCCGGTCGTCACGCCGCCGTACGTCGATGCCGGCACGGGCAATCTCGTCGTCACGTTCGCGGTGCCGATCCTGCGCGACGGCGCGCTGAAGGGCGTGGTCGCCGCAGACCTGTCGATGGACAGCGTGATCGCCAACGTCAAGTCGATCCGCCCGACGCCGGCGAGCTTCGGGATGCTGGTCGACAGCAGCGGCCACGTCGTCGCCCACCCGGACGCCAAGCTCACGCTGAAGCCGGTCGCCGACGTGTCGCCCGAACTCGGCTCGCTGGGCGTGGCGTCGATCGCGGCGGCGAACGCGCCGGTCGAGGTCGGCGTCGGCGGCGACGCGAAGCTGGTGCGCGCGAAGCCGGTGCCGGGCACCGACTGGTACGCGCTGGTGCTGCTCGACAAGACCGAGGCGACGGCCGGGATGCGCTCGCTGCTGACCGCGTCGCTGATCACGCTGATCGTGATCGTCGGCGTGGCGTCGCTGATCATCGGCGCGATCACCGCGACCGCGTTCCGCCGCCTGTCCCAGGTGCGCCAGGCGATGGCCGCGATCGGCTCGGGCGCCGGCGACCTGACGAAGCGGCTGCCGGCCGACGGCCGCGACGAAGTCGCCGACATCGCGCGCTCGTTCAACAGCTTCGTCGACAAGCTGAACGACGTGATGCGCCAGATCCGCGACGCGAGCGAATCGGTGCGCACGGCCGCGAACGAGATCGCGGCGGGCAACCAGGACCTGTCGTCGCGTACCGAATCGGCGGCGGCGAGCCTCGAGGAAACCGCGGCGTCGATGGAAGAGATCACCGCGACCGTCGGTCAGTCGGCGGCGGCCGCCGGCCAGGCCGACGAGCGCGCGGCGGCCGCGTCGCGGATCGCGTCGCACGGCGGCGTGGTCGTGTCGGACGTCGTCGCGACGATGGGGAAGATCGAGGAAGCATCGGGCCGGATCGGCGACATCATCGGCGTGATCGACGGGATCGCGTTCCAGACCAACATCCTTGCGCTGAACGCGGCCGTCGAGGCGGCGCGGGCAGGCGAACAGGGCCGCGGCTTCGCGGTCGTCGCGCAGGAAGTGCGCAGCCTCGCGCAACGCAGCGCCCAGGCCGCGCGCGAAGTGAAGGTGCTGGTCGAGTCGACGGTCGCGAGCGTGTCGGCCGGGTCCGGGCAGGTGCGCCAGGCCGGCGATACGATGCGCGAGATCGTGGCCAACGTGGCGAACGTGACGACCATCATCTCCGAGATCACGCATGCGGCGAACGAGCAGACGCGCGGGATCCAGGAAGTGAACCGCGCGGTCAGCCAGCTCGATGAGATGGTGCAGCAGAACGCGGCGCTCGTCGAACAGTCGACCGCGGCCGCCACCGCGCTGCAGTCGCAGGCGAACGCGCTCGCGACGACGGTCGGGCAGTTCAAGGTCGCCTGACGCGGCGGCCGACCGCGCCGCTTACGAACCGTCCTGGTCGCGCATCAGCGCGAGCCGGTTGTAGAGCGTCTTCAGGCTGATGCCGAGCGCCTTGGCCGCGCGCGGCTTGTTGCCGTCGAAGTGACGCAGCGTCGCCGCGATGAAGCGCTGCTGCGCGTGGTGCAGCGTCGCGCCGACCGGCAGCGCCATCGCGCCTTCCGACGTGCTGTCGGCCACCGGCATCGGCTGCTTCGGCAGGGCGACGTCGATGCCTTCGTCCGCCAGGATGTACGCGCGCTCGATCGTGTTGTGCAGTTCGCGCACGTTGCCGGGCCACGAATACGCGCGCAATGCGGCGATCGCCGCGTCGGTCAGCCGCTTGTGCGCGCGATGCCGCGCGTTCAGCGTGTCGACGAATTCCTGCGCGATCGTCTCGACGTCGCCGTCGCGCTGGCGCAGCGGCGGCACGTAGATCGCGAACGCGGCGAGCCGGTAGAACAGGTCCTCGCGCAGCCGGCCGTCGCGCACCGCGTCGGCCGGATTGTGGCGGGTGGCCGACACGAACCGCACGTCGAGCGGAATCGATTCGGTGCCGCCCACGCGCACGATCGTGTTCGACTCGATCGCCCGCAGCAGTTTCACCTGCAGCGCGGCGGGCATTTCCGCGACCTCGTCGAGCAACAGCGTGCCGCCGCGCGCGGCTTCGAAGAAACCCTCGCGCTGCGTGATCGCGCCGGTAAAACTGCCTTTCTCGTGCCCGAAAAGTTGCGCCTCGGCAAGATCGGCGGGAATCGCGCCGCAGTTCATCGGCACGAACGGGGCGTCGCGCCGCGCGCTCAGATCGTGCAGCCGGCGCGCGACGATATCCTTGCCGACCCCGCTTTCGCCGGCAATCATCACGCTCGCGCCGGTGGGCGCGATTTTGTCGATACGGGCGAGCAGCGCGCGCATCGCGGCGGACCGGCCGGACAGCCGGCGACCGTCTGCGCGCTGTTTCGTCCGGTTGGCGGATTCACCCATAAGCGTTCGCGGGCCGTTTTGAAAAACGGCATCACGCGTCCCGTTGATTGCAATATTTATCGTCGACAGCGAAACGACCGCGAAGGTGCCGCGGAATAGAAAATTCCAATGTGCGCGGCGCGAGCGAAAGAAATCGTCCATCGTTTTTCGCGCACCCTTGCACGACGCGTCGGTCAGGTGATAACCGGCGCTTTTTTACAGAAACTCGATGAAAAAAGCGGCCGGCGACCCATTGCGACAGTGCGCGTGGCAACACCGGCAGCCACCCATCCGGGCCGCAGCCGACGCGGGCGGAGGGTCCGGCCATCCGTTGCCCGGAACGCCGCGCGCGGCCACCATCGGGTACGTCGTTTGCTGGCGTTTTCCTGCTCGCCCGGCGCGCTCGACGGTATGCCGGATGGCCGAAAGGCGGCATCCCCCCGCACGACGGGAGCCGGCGCGATGCAAGGACGCAATGAGGACTCTGACCCGTGAGTTGTTCCGGCAGGGTGCATGGGTCGTGCTGGCCGTCGGGCTGGCGTCCGCGCTGCAGGCGTGGGCGATTCGGGCCGTCGGCCAGCACGCGCCCTTTGCGCCGCTGCCTTTTTATGCCGGCGTGGCGGCCGCCGCATGGCTGACGTCGTTCGGCGGCGGCCTCGTCGCGACCGTCGCGAGCGTCGGCGTGATCTCCGCATTGTGGTGGCGCGACGCGCCGCTGGTTACGCTGCTGGCACAAGCCAGCGCGTTCGTCGCGATCGGTTTCGTCGAATGCGTGCTGGTGGCGGCGGTGAAGCCGCTGCTCGCGAACGATCGTCCGCACGGGACCGGCGACCACGACGACGATCCGTATCCGCCGCATCGCGAGCCGTCGTCCGTCGCGTGCGTGTCCGACGACGGGCTGCTGCGCCGCGTGGTCGATGCGTCGCCCGATGCGATCGTCGGGACCGACGCCGAGCGCCGGATCGTCAGCTGGAATCCGGCCGCGGCACACATCTTCGGCATCGATCCGGCACAGGCGAGCGGACGCGACATCGTCACGATGATCGCGCCGCGCTGGTTGCGCCGGCATGCGGTGCCGGTGTCGTTCGCGAACCTGCGCACGCCGGTCGGGCCGCTCGACGTCCTGTGCGTGCGACCCGACGGCGGCCGTTTTCGCGCCACCTTCGCCGCGTCGCCGCTCGTCGACGCGCAGGGCAACTGCACGGGCCTGTCGCTGACGCTGCGCGAAGCGGGCGAACGCCGCCGCAACGAACGCCACCACCTGCGCTCGCTGCGCGGCGCGCGCGACGCGCGCGTGCAGGCCGACGCGTCGAACCGGCTGAAGGACGAACTGCTGGCGACGGTGTCGCACGAACTGCGCACGCCGCTGAACGTGATCTACGGCTGGGTCGAGGTGCTGCGCAACGCCGACGGGCAGGGCCTCGCGCAACAGGCGGTCGACGCGATCGATCGCAGCGCGCGGTCGTTGTCGCACATGGTCGCCGACCTGCTCGACGCGTCGTCCCTCGCGACCGGCCGGCTGCGCCTGGAACGCGTGCCGGTCGATCTCGTGCGGATCGTGCGCGACGCCGCGCGCGAACTCGACGCGACGGCCGAGGCGAACGGGCTCGTGCTGTCGACGGAGTACGCGATGCCGGCCTGCGTGATTCCGGCGGACGGCGAACGCCTGCGCCAGGTCCTGTCGAACCTGCTGTCGAACGCGATCAAGTTCACGCCGCCGGGCGGACGCATCAACGTGTCGCTCACGCGTGCCGGGGAGCGCGTGCGGCTGTCGGTCTCCGATACCGGGCAAGGCATCGCGCCGGAATACCTGCCGCACCTGTTCGACACGTTCAGCCGGCCGGAAGGCGCGTTCACGTCGCCAAAGCGCGGCCTGGGGCTCGGCCTGTCGATCGTGCGCAACATCGCGCAGCTGCATGGCGGCGAGGTCGTCGCGACGAGCGCGGGGGCGGGGCGCGGCATGACCGTCACGGTGACGCTGCCGGCCGGCTGGGACGCCGACGATCCGGTGGAGCAGCCGCCACGCGCGAAGCGTATGTCCGATACGGTCGCGCTCGACGGCCAGCGCGTGCTCGTGGTCGACGACGACCCGACGTCGCGGACGAGCCTCGCGGTGGCGCTCGAAACGATGGGCGCGCAGGTATCGACCGCGCGGTCGGGGCACGATGCGCTCGAGGCGGTCGAGCGGCAGCAGCCGAGCGTCGTGCTGTCGGATCTCGCGATGCCGGACGGCGACGGTTACTGGCTGCTGGACCGGATCCGGCGCCTGCCGAACGGCGGCGGGCATCTGCCGGTCGTCGCCGTCACCGCGCACGCCGGCAACGCAGACCGGCGCCGCGTGATGGCCGCCGGGTTCGATGCCTATCTGTGCAAGCCGGTCGACATGCCGACGCTCGCGAGCGTGATCGTCGACGTCGTACCGGACGACCCGAACGACAGGAGCGGCGGGAAGCCGCGCGAGCAGTAGCGGCGCACACGGACGGCGCGGCACGCCGGTCGCGTGACGCTGAGCACATACGAAAAAGGAGACGCGATGGACGCAACGGAAAACCCGCGGCGCGACGGCACGGACGGCAAGCCGGCACGCACCCGACGCAGGACGCCGGTCGTGCCGATCGCGAGCATACTGATGATGTCGTGTGCATGGTTCGCGACGCCCCGCTACGCATCGGCCGACGAAAGCACCCGTGCGAAGCTGGCGAGCCAGGCGTCGGCCGTCGGGGGCCAGATCCGCGATGCGACGCTCGCGTCCCGCGTCAGGGCCGCGCTCGTCGCCGAACGCGGCCTGGCCTCCGGCGACATCGACGTGCAGGTTCGCGACCGCGTGGTCGAACTCACGGGCAACGTGCCCGACGAGCGGCAACGCGCGACCGCCATCCGCGTCGCGCACGACGTCAGCGGCGTGAGCGGCGTGCGCGACAAGCTGCAGATTCGCCGGAAGTAACGTGATGCGCGGGCCAGCGCCGGGCCGATCGGGCGTCGCGCGCCCGCGACCCTGCGCGTCACCGGGCAGGAGGTTCGACATGGACACCATCATCGCGGGCCGCTTCTCGCGGCTCGAACAGGCGGAACGCTGCGCGGAGCAGTTGCGCGGCCACGCGATCCATCGGGACGACGTGAAGGTCTTCTTTCTCAATCCGCCCGGGCAGCACGCGCTGTTCTGGCTCGGCGGCGACGTCTATGCGGACTCCGCCGCGCGGCCCGGCGGCCTCGGCGCGCTGGAAGGCGTGGCCGTCGGCGCGGTCGTCGGGCTCGCCGGGGCCGCGCTGCTGTATCTCGGCGGCCTTCATTCGCCGCTCGCGTGGATCGGCGTGCC
This sequence comes from Burkholderia sp. BCC0398, assembly GCF_902833245.1. Taxonomy (NCBI): domain Bacteria; kingdom Pseudomonadati; phylum Pseudomonadota; class Betaproteobacteria; order Burkholderiales; family Burkholderiaceae; genus Burkholderia; species Burkholderia sp. BCC0398. The sequence goes on along the minus strand of NZ_CADFEM010000030.1, from coordinate 20,954 downwards.
GCTCGTGGGCGGCTATGTCGGCGCGTTGTGCGGCGCGCTCGGCAAGATGCGCGGCGATGCGCCGGAGGGGCATGGCGCGTTGAACCAATGCGAAAACGGCGTCGTGCTGGCCGCGCATGTGACGCGGCGCACGATCACGTTCGCGGAGCGCACGATGCTCGCGGCCGGCGCGTTGTCGGTGGAGCGCACCGAGGGCGCATGGCACCACGGCGCGTGGACCGATTTCTTCACGTCGTCGGCCCATCGTCCCGCGTGACAGCAAGCCGCGCGGCCGGCCCGCTCCGTCGTTCCACACGGGAGGCCCCGGATGACGAAAACGACCCGAATCGAGCAACGCACGCGTCGGCGGCAGGCCAGCGTGCTGACGGCCATCGCCGGTGTCCTGGCGTGCGCGGCTTCGCACGCGCAGACGCCGGCTTCGTCCGCCCGGGTCGCGCCGGGCGTCATCCTCCCCAGCCCGACCGCCGACGAGGCCGGCATGACGCAGCGGCCGACCGGCATCGACGCCGAGTTCGTCGACAAGGCCGGCATGATCGGCAAGGTGGAACGGCAGGCCGGCCAGCTCGCGCTCGATCGCTCGTCGAACGCGGACGTGAAGGCCTTCGCGCGCCGGATGGTCGACGATCACGCGCGTATCGCGGACGAACTGCGGCACCTTGGCGCGCAAAAGGGCGTGCCGGTCCAGACGCGAATGCTCGTGGACCCGGCCGTGACGGCATTGCGGGCGAAGAACGGGCGCGCGTTCGATACGGCGTATGTGGCGCTGGCCGGCCCACACGCGCACGAAGCGGCGGTCCGGCTTTACGAAGCCGAGGCGAAAGAGGGCCGCGACGCGCAGCTACGCGCATTCGCGGCCCGCACGCTGCCCACGCTGAACGCGCATCTGGGCGCCGCGCGGCAACTCGCGAAGGCGGTGGCCACCGCGCAGTGACCGGCTTTCGGGCGGACAGTTCGGATAGCGTTCAGTGCTGCCGCGACCCGTCTTCCGGGCTGCCCGGCGACGCCTCGTACGGCGGCGAATCGAGCGCCGTTTCGCCTTCCTCGATCAGCCAGTACGGCGAACGGCCGTAATACGCATGCAGCGCTTCGGCCCACTCGGGGTCGGCCATCGTCGGCCACCGGCTCTTGTCGAAGCCGGGCGCCTCGCGCACACGTGCAGTGTCGACGGGCAGCACGAAGCATTCGCGTTCGGCATCGAGAACGAGCGCGTTCCACGGCACCGCGAGCAGCTTGTCGCCGATCCCGAGCAGACCGCCGGACGACACGACCGCATACGCGATCCGCCCGGTGCGCACGTCGAGCATGATGTGGGCGATCTTGCCGATGTCGTCGCCGTCCATCGTCAGCACGCGATCGCCTTCGAGCGTGCGGGCGGCCATCACGTCGGGCCCCGGCCCGCCGGCGGCCGTACGCGGATTCGCGCCGACGATGCGCGCGGCGTCGCGCGACGGTTTGTCCGTTGTCATCGAAAACCTCCTGGTCGAAGCGGCAACCCGGCCCGCGCGCAGACTCGTCGCGCGGGTAGTGCGCCGGGGCGGCAGGCCGCGGGATGATCGGGGCGCCGGTCAGCGGCGGCGCGGCAACGAGACGTCCTCGAGCGTATTGGCCAGCTCGTCGCGCGCCGGTCCGCCCGCGCGCGTCGCGATGTCGCCGAGCGACACCATGCCGACGAGCTTCAGGCTGCGGTCGAGCACCGGCAAGCGGTGCAGCTGCACGTCGGCCATCCGCTGTTGAACGTCGCCGACGCCGTCGTCCTCGACGCACCACTGCACGGGCCTGGACGCGACCGCCTGCACCGGCGTATCGGGCGAATGGCCGTGCGACAGCGCCCGCACCGCGAGGTCGCGATCGGTCACGATCGCGACGAGCTCGGCGCCGTCGCAAACGGGCAGCACGCCGATATCGAAGCGCTGCATCAATTCGGCCGCATGGCGAATCGTGTCGGTCGGCGCGACGCACACTACGTCGCGCGACATGATCTCGTTGACGCGATACATGAACGCCTCCTTCGTGATCGGGACGATACGGGAGCACCGCTTGTGCCACGCGCACGGCGCGTAACGCACCTGCACCTGGCTTGCCGGGCGACGGAGAAATTTGCCATCGCGCTTGTACATCTTCCACGGCGGCAGCCGCGGCCTGGCGACGGGGGCGTCAGTGACCGATGCCCGTCATCGTGACGATTGCCAGCACCACCGCGCTTTCGATCGCGGCGAGCGCCGCCACGCCGGCCGCGCCACTGATTTCATGCCATCTGCGTTCAAGGACTTTCATCGGATCGCTCCTGATTTGAGCCGACGCGGGGCTGCGCTGCCACGCAACGCGCGCCGGGTGCCCCCGTCAGCCGTGATCGCGGGGCGGGGAAGGGACGTGCGGCGCGCGACGTTCGCGCTCGCCGGACGGCTTGGTGGGGTCGATACGCGTCGCACCGCCGACGGCGGGCGGATCGCTGGCCGGAAACGTCTCCTCGAGCCCTTCGTCGATGCGCTCCTCCGTCTTGTCTTCAGACGGCGGACGCGACGAGGCGAGCCGGAGCAGTCCGGCAGCCGGTGGCACGGCGTCGCGGCGGCCGGTGGAGTATACGGTCATGGTCGAACCTCCTTGTCGATGAGAAGCCGCAAGCACCGTACCCGCGGCAGCCGGGGGCACGGCGTTTGCAAGCCGGCGGAACCAGCCGGCACGCGTCCGGGATGGACGAGAGGACATCGTGATGAATGCAGCCAGGGAAAGAATACGTTACGACGCGAACGTATGCGGTGGCGATTTCGGCCATGTGCGCGAGCGTTTCGATACGTGGAAACGCGAATCGCGGCTCTATCGGCCGGAGCGGCGCATGTTCGACGGCAAGGACGAGGTGCGCGAACTGAACGACACCGTTTACGACGGCCCGGAACGCGCGCAGCAGGCACTCGTCGCGCAATGCGAACCGTCCGATCCGTTCGCGCTCGCCGTGCAGCTGACCGCCGAGGGGCGCACGATGTGGCTCGTCATGGCGGCGTACGACGCGTGAGCCGACCGGCCAAGGGGCGCGGCGCAACAGCAGGCACGCCGCTTGCGAGGGCTCGCCTCGCCATCGAACGGCGCGCGCCGTCGCGCAGGAGTGACATGAACACGCCATCCATGCTGCACCGCCCCGAACCGACGACACCCGACGTCGACCCGGATCCGCCGCCGCCCGGGCACGACGACCCGGTCGATCCGCCCGTGCCCGACGGGCTGCCGCAAGGCGATCCGCCGTCGAACCCGCCGCCGATGCGGATGCCGGGCGGGCGCCGTGCGCCACGACCGGCCACGCGAACATTGAAAAGGAGGACCGTCATGGACATTCACGTGCAATCGCCAGACAAGCGCGCGATCGCTCAGGTACTGGGCCGCTATTTCGAATCGCGTTCGCTCCGCTATCACATCGAGGAATTGCCGGGCGGCGTGCTGCAGATCGGCTTTCGCGCGAGCGGCCGTCCGGTCGCCGTCACCGTTTCGTTCGACGATGCCGCCTACGACACCTACACGCACTGGGACGCGAGCCAGAAGCAGCTCGCGCTCGGCCGGCTCGCCGACGGCTTCTCGCGAATGATGTCGACCCGCAGTCCGGCCGCGCTCGCCGGCGACTATCACGTCGAGCGTTTCTGATTCCGCAATCGTCCGCCGGCTCGTGCCGGCTTCCGGCAAAGTGCCCGCCCACAACGGGCGCTTTGCGTCTGCGCGCGCGTCGCGTAGGATGTCCGTTAATTCAGCGCATGCTACGTTCGCGCCGCAGGCTGCCTGCCGTTGCAGCCGATGAAGCGCGACGCGCTTTCCCTCAGGTTCGTTTCGTGCAACCGACGGAGACCGCCTTGACCACTGTTGCTCGCCTGTTGCTGTCCGCCGGCGTACGCCGGTTCGTATCCGGCCTGTCGGCATTCGCGGCGCTCGCCGCCGCCGGCGCCCGCGACGCGTCGGCCCAGACGCCTTCGCCGCTCGGCGAATGGCAATACACGGCGGGTGTACCGCTCCAGAAACTCTTCGATCCGAACATCCCCACGTGGCAGGTGAGCGTCGGCGCCGCGATGACGCTGCAGCCGCGCTACGCGGGCTCCGACCGCTATCGCGTGATGGGCGGCCCGAATTTCGACATCCGCTATCGCGACCTGTTCTTCCTGTCGACGGGCGAGGGCCTCGGCGCGAACGTGCTGCGCGGGCCGAACTGGCGCGTGAGTTTGTCGGTCGGCTATGACCTCGGGCGTCGGTCGGCCGACGATCTCGGTCACCTGAACGGTCTCGACAACATCAACGCGGCGCCCGTGATGAAGCTCGCGGCCGACTACGTGGTCTCGAAGGATTTCCCGCTCGTGCTGCGCGCGGACATCCGGCGCAGCATCGGCGGGTCGAACGGCTGGACCGGCGATTTCTCCGCGTACATGCCGATGCCCGGCAGCAACGAGCACTTCTTCTGGTTCGCGGGGCCGACCGTGACGTTCGCCGATTCCCGCTACATGAACAGCTGGTTCGGCGTGAACCAGGGCGCGGCCGCGCGCTCCGGGCTGCCGGCCTATTCGTCGGGGGCCGGGATCAAGTCGGCCGGCGTGGGCATGACGATGGTGTGGTTCGTGAACAAGCACTGGTTCGTCACGGTGGACGGCGCGCTCGAGCAGCTCGTCGGCCGCGCGGCGCGCAGCCCGATCACGCAGCAGTCGACCAACGGCGTGTTCGACATGTCGGTGAATTACCAGTTCTGACCGGCCGGGCAGCGCAAGGGCGATGCCGCGTGCGGCATTGCCCGTCATATTTGATATGATTGCGACCTGTACAAATGTACAGTGATCGATCCCCGTGACGCCTGCCTCGCCGACGCCTCCGGCGTTTTACTACCTGACCAATTTCGAACGCGCGCTGGCCTGGCTCGGCGAGCGTTACGACGACCTGTTCGACGCGCACGAGCATGCGTTCGTCCGGCAGTTCGCGACGCTGCCGCAGGCGTCGCGCGCGCTGCTCGTGCGGATGCTGATGCGCAACGGGTCCGATTTCCGCGCGACCAAGCTCGTGTACGACGAGATCGGCTGCACGCTCGACGCCGCCGCGCCGCTCGTCGCGCTCGGCTGGGTCGATCCGGCGCCGGCGCTCACGCTCGACGAGCTGTTCGCGCTGTCCACCAAGGCCGATCTGCTGCGCATCTTCCCGGCGCTCGCCGCGCATGCGGGCGAGCGCAAGGCCGACTGGCTCGACCGGCTGCGGCCCGCGCACGACGTCGCGCAACCGCTCGACGCGTGGTGCGCGCAGCCCGGCGATCGGGTGTTACGGGTGACGGTCGGCGCGCTGTGCGACCGGCTGCGGCTGATGTTCTTCGGCAATCTGCATCAGGACTGGAGCGAATTCGTGCTCGCCGATCTCGGCGTGTTCCAGTACGAAAGCGTGCCGATCGCGCCATCGTCGCGCGCGTTCCAGCAGCGCGGCGACGTCGACGCGTATCTCGCGCTGCAGATGTGCCGCGACGCACTCGATGCATGGCCCGACGATCTGCCGTTCGACGACCTGATCCGCGCGCTGGATGCAGTCGACTGCGCGCAACCGTGGCTCGCGACGCGCCGCGCGAAGTTGCTGTTCGCGCTCGGCCAGGCATGCGAACGCCGTGCCGACTGGTGCGCCGCACTCGACGCATACGCGCGCAGCGCGTGGCCCGGCAGCCGCCACCGGCGAATCCGCGTGCTCGAACGCTGCGGGCGCGACGACGACGCGCTCGCGCTGGCGCTCGACGCCCGCGGCGGCTTCGAGAGCGACGAGGAGCGTCAGCGCGTCGAACGCATGCTGCCGCGCCTGCAGCGCCGTGCCGGCCAGCGCGTCGAACGCGCGACCGCTGCCGCGGACGTGCCGCGCGAGACGCTCGTGCTTGCGCGTCCCGACGCGTCCATCAGCGTCGAATTCGCGGTGCGCGACAATCTGGCGCAGCCGGCTTCGCCGGTCCACTACGTCGAAAACACGCTGATCAATTCGCTGTTCGGGCTGCTGTGCTGGGAGCCCGTGTTCGCGGCCGTGCCCGGCGCATTCTTTCACCCGTTCCAGCGCGGCCCGGCCGACTTGCACGCACCCGATTTCGCCGTGCGCCGCGCGGCGGCCTTCGACGCCTGCTTCGCGCAACTCGATTCGGGCGCGTACCGCGACACGATCCGCCGGCATTTCGCGACGAAGGCCGGGCTGCAGTCGCCGTTCGTGTTCTGGGGCGTGCTGACCGACGCGCTGCTCGACGAAGCGCTGGCCTGCCTGCCGCCCGAGCACCTGCGGCTGTGGTTCACGCGCCTGCTCGCGGATATCCGCAGCAACCGGTCCGGCTTGCCCGATCTCGTCCGCTTCTGGCCCGACGAGCGCCGCTACGAGCTGATCGAGGTGAAGGGCCCCGGCGACCGGCTGCAGGACAACCAGACGCGCTGGCTCGCGTACTGCCTCGCCCACCGGATGCCGGTGCGCGTCGTCGACGTCGAATGGGCCGGCGACGACGTCGCGCACGCCGAGGCGGCGGGGTTGTCCGCATGAGCTACGTGGTCGCGGTGCGGGCGATGTGCGAGTTCACCGCGCGGCGCGGCGATCTCGACCTGCGCTTCACGCCCGCGCCGACCGCGCTCGAAGGCATCGCCGGCCACGGCGCGGTCACGTCGAAGCGCGGCGCGCGCTACGAAACCGAGATCGCGCTGACGGGCACGTGGGGCACGCTCACCGTGCGCGGCCGCGCCGACGGCTACGATCCGGTGGCGAACCGGCTCGAGGAAATCAAGACCTATCGCGGCAGCCTCGACGCGATGCCGGCCAACCATCGCGCGCTGCACTGGGCGCAGGCGAAGGTCTATGCGCACCTGATGTGCGACGCGCGCGACCTCAAGGCAATCGACGTCGCGCTCGTGTATTTCGACATCGTGTCCGAGCGCGAGACGGTGCTGACGGAAACGCTGGATGCCGCCACGCTCGCGACGTTCTTCGCCGAGCAGTGCGCGTGCTTCGTCGGCTGGGCCGAACGCGAGACGGCCCACCGCGCCGCGCGCGATGCGGCGCTGCGCGCGCTCGCGTTCCCGCACGGGCAGTTCCGCAGCGGCCAGCGCGAGCTGGCGGTGGCCGTCTATCGCGCGGCGCGCAACGAACACTGCCTGATGGCGCAGGCGCCGACCGGCATCGGCAAGACGCTCGGCACCGTGTTCCCGCTGCTGAAGGCATGCGGCGAGGGCGAGCTCGACCATGTATTTTTCCTGACCGCGAAAACGCCCGGCCGCGCGCTCGCGCTCGAAGCGGCGACGACGCTCGGCGCCGGCACGCCCGCGCTGCCGTTGCGCGTGCTGGAACTCGTCGCGCGCGACAAGGCGTGCGAGCATCCGGACCTCGCGTGCCACGGCGAATCGTGCCCGCTCGCGAAAGGCTTCTACGACCGGCTGCCGGCCGCGCGCGACGCGGCGATCGAGGCCGGGCTGCTCGATCGCGATACCGTGCGCGCCGCCGCGCTCGCGCACGACGTCTGTCCGTACTACCTGGCGCAGGAACTCGCGCGCTGGTCGGACATGATGATCGGCGACTACAACTACTACTACGACGGCAGCGCGATGCTGCACACGCTCGCGCAGCAGAACCAGTGGCGCGTCGGCGTGCTCGTCGACGAAGCGCACAACCTGCTCGACCGCGCCCGCAAGATGTACAGCGCGTCGCTCGATCCGTTCGCGTTCGCGGCCGCGCGCGAAGCCGCGCCGGCCGCGTTGCGCAAGGCATTCGACCGGCTCGCCCGCGCGTGGGGCACGCTCAATCGCGCGCAGGCCGAGCGCTATGCGGCTTATCCCGACGTGCCGGGCCCGATCGTGTCGGCCGTGCAGAACCTCGTCGCGGCGATCGGCGAACACCTGACCGACGCGCCGCGCGCGAACGGCGACGCGCTGCTGCGTTTTCATTTCGAGGCGATCCAGTTCGGCGTGCTGGCCGAGGCGTTCGACAGCGCGTCGATCTTCGACGCGACGCTGCAGGGCGAACCGATGCCGCGGCAGCCGGCGCTCGACGGCGTCGCGACGGCCGGCCGTCGGCGCCGCGTCCAGTCGACGCTGTGCGTGCGCAACGTGATCCCTGCCGGTTTCCTCGCGCCGCGCTACGAAGCCGCGCGTGCGACCGTGCTGTTCTCGGGCACGCTGAGCCCGTTCCATTTCTATCGCGACACGCTGGGGGTGCCCGGCGATACGGGCTGGCTCGACGTCGACGGGCCGTTCCGCGCCGAGCAGCTGACGGTGCGCGTCGCGAGCCACGTGTCGACGCGCTGGCGCGACCGCGATCGTTCGCTCGAACCGATCGCCGACCTGATCGCCGCCCAATACGCGGCACGGCCCGGCAACTATCTCGGCTTCCTGAGCAGCTTCGACTACCTCGGGCGCGTGGTCGCGCTGATGCAGACGCGCCATCCGGACGTCCCCGTGTGGGCGCAGGCGCCCGGCATGGCCGAAAGCGAGCGCGACGCGTTTCTCGCGCGCTTCGACGCGGGCGGACGCGGCGTCGGCTTCGCGGTGCTGGGCGGGGCGTTCTCGGAAGGCGTCGACCTGGTCGGCGAGCGGCTGATCGGCGCGTTCATCGCGACGCTCGGGCTGCCGCAGGTCAACGACATCAACGAGCAGATGCGGCGCGCGATGGACGCGCGCTTCGGCAACGGTTACGACTACATGTACCTGTATCCGGGGCTGCAGAAGGTCGTGCAGGCGGCCGGGCGCGTGATCCGCACCGAGCAAGACGAGGGCGTCGTGCATCTGATCGACGACCGTTACCGACGGCGCGAAGTGCGCAACCTGCTGCCGCGGTGGTGGCGGATCGGGTGACGGCGGCGTCGGTCGCTACAGCACGTTGAGCATCGCGAGCGCGGCTTCCTGCAGATGCGGCAGCACACGTCGCACGGCCGCGTCGGTTGTCTCCGCGCCGATCGGCATGTTCGTGCTCAGCGCGGCGACGACTTCGCCGTGACGGTTTTTCAGCGGCACCGCGATCCCGCGAACGCCGACCTGCAGTTGCTGCTCGATCGCCGCGTAGCCGGCGTCGCGCGCATGGTCGACCTGTTCGAGCAGCCGCGCCTTGTTGGTGATCGTGTGCGGCGTGAACGGCGGCAGCTCGGTCTCGTCGAGCCACGCGCGCACGGCTTCGCGATCGGGATGATGGGCGAGCAGCACGACGCCGGGCGACGTCAGCGGCGCCGGCACGCGCGCGCCGAGCACGAAACCCGTCGTCATCACGCGCGACACGCCGTTGCGGGCGATGAACACGAGCTCCCAGCCGTCGAGCACGCTGACGTACGCCGATTCGTTCAGCGACGCGCTCAGTTGCTGCAGATAAGGCTGGACCGTGCGCGGCAGCCGCGCCGAATCGAAGTACGACCAGCCGACCCGCAGCACGCGCGGCGTGAGGCCGTACAGCTTGCCGTCGGTGTACACGTAGCCGAGCGATTCGAGCGTCAACAGGTAGCGCCGCGCGGCCGTGCGCGTGAGGCCCGTGCGTGCGGCGGCCTGCGTGGGCGTCATGCGCGCGTGCTGGCTGTCGAAAGCCTCCAGGATCATCAGGCCTTTTTCGAGGCCGGCAATCCAGTCGCGTCGGTCGAGTTCGGGCTTTTTCGTCATCACGGATGGGCTATGGCGCGCGGTGTTCGCGCAGGAGTGGGCGATTATCGCGCGACTGGTGGGGGAACGGGAGATCGGTTGATCCGCGATCCTTGCCCGCCGGATAGGGGCTCACGTTTCGGCAATTGGACAGGTCTGAATCTGGTTTTCCGCGAGCGGGAAAAGGCCGACGGGTCGCGGAAGTAGACGTTCCGACGATGCATCGCCGGGCTGGCGCAGACTGCGGGAAGAAGCGTGAAGCAGCACGCAGTGTGCTGACGTGAATAGATGGCGGCCGATGGCAGAGCGCTGCGCGGCCGCGCATGGAAGCGACCGATACGGCATGAAAAGCGCGAGAACCGGATGCGACGCGACCGTTACGCGCGCCGCATCCGTCATGACTTTACTCGCTACTCGTCCACTCGACGTTCGCGCCCACCGAACGCAGGTTTTCGACGAAATGCGGATGCGCGCGGCGAATCGGCAGCGCGTTCATGATTTCCGAACGGCCTTCGATGCTCGCGGCCACCATCAGCAGCGCGATCGCGACGCGAATGATGTACGGGCTCTCGACGCGCGCCGGCGTCAGTTGCAGCCCGCCGAACGTGATCAGCCGGTGCGGATCGGACAGCAGCACGTGCGCGCCGAACTTCGACAGTTCGCCGGACCAGCCGAGCGCGCCGTCGTAGACCTTGTTCCAGAACATCGCGCTGCCTTCCGCACGCACGCCGAGCGCGATGAAGATCGGCAGCAGGTCGACCGGCAGGTATGGCCATGGCGCGGCCTCGACCTTGGTCAGGATGTTCTGCGTGAACGGCCGGCGCACGCGCAGCGGGCCGTCGCGTTCCGCGCGCGACCAGCCGTCGCGGTGCGTGACGGTGACGCCGAATTTCGCGAACGTGCGGTCGATCAGCGGGAAATGCTCGGGCGACGAATTGCGCACCGTGATGTCGCCGCCGGTGATCGCGCCGAGCGCGAGGAACGTCGCGATTTCATGGAAGTCCTCGGCGAAGCGGAACTCGCCGCCGCCGAGCTTGCCGCCGCCCGTCACGCAAAGCCGCGACGTGCCGATGCCCTCGATCGCGACGCCGATCATCGCGAGGAACTGGCTGAACTCCTGCACGTGCGGCTCGGAGGCCGCGTTCATCAGCGTCGACGTGCCGTTCGCGGCCGTCGCGCACAGCGCGAAGTTCTCGGTGGTCGTCACTGACGCGTAGTCGAGCCAGTGATCGTTGGCCGTCAGCGGGCCGTCGGTACGGACGATCAGCGAATCGGGCGTGCGTTCGATGTGCGCGCCGAAACGTTCGAACACCTCGACGTGCGGATCGATCTCGCGCACGCCGAGCGTGCAGCCTTTCACGTCGTTCTCGAGGCGCGCGACGCCGAAGCGCGCGAGCAGCGGCGGAATCAGCATGATCGACGAACGCATCGCCTCGGGCAGCCGATGGACGGCCGGATCGAACGTCGTGTTGCGATGGTGAAGCTCGAGCAGACCCGTCGTGAAATCGACCGACACGTCGCTGCCGAGCGTGCGGAAGATATCGAGAATCTTGCGCACGTCGGTGATGTCCGGCACGCCGACGAGACGCAGCGGCTGATCGGTCAACAGGGTGGCGCACAGAATGGGCAGGACGGCGTTCTTGTTCGCGGACGGCTTGATGTCCCCGCGCAGCGGAGTGCCGCCGTGGACGATGAGATTCGACATGATATGGGGGCGTATCGGTGACTGACGTAGGCCCATATGATGCCATTGGTCGGCACGCGGCGTGGAATGTTCGGAGGGGGAAAAGGGGAATCGGCGCGCGTAACTGACAGTGTTTGACGTCGCGCCCGCGATGTAGCAGGTCGAATTGCAGCAGGTCAAATGTCGGCCAGCATGGTCGCATGACCGGCCGCGTGGCCGACCGTGAATCGGGTCGGCCATCCGGTCAGGCGATCATTGCGCCGCCCGCATCCGCGCGGCGACCACCAGCGAGATCAGGCAGCCGGCCGCCAGATAGCCGGCCACGAGGTGCCACGAACCGCCGGCCACGCTGACGAGCCCGACCGCGATGAACGGCGTGAACCCGCCGCCGACGACGCTCGCGAACTGATAGCCGACGCCGGCGCCGCTGTAGCGATATTCGGCGCCGAACAGCTCGGTGAACAGCGGCTGCTGGACGCTTACGACCATGTCGTGCGCGGCGTTCGCCAGCAGGATCGAGAAGATCACGATCCACGCGATCGAGCGCGACTCCAGCGCGACGAAGAACGGCACCGCGGACGCAAGGCCGATCAGCGCGCCGATCAGGTAGATGCGGCGCAGGCCGTAGCGATCGGCCAGCCACGCGAAGCAGGGGATCGTCACGCAGCTCACCGCGCCGACCAGCAGGCCGATGTTCAGGAACAGGTCGCGCGACATGCCGAGGTTCGTCGTCGAATAGCTGAGCGCGAACGCGGTGACGATGTACATCGTGAACAGTTCGGCGAGCCGCAGCGCGACGATCAGCAGGAACGCCTTCGGGTGGCGCGTCAGCGCTTCCAGCACCGGCAGGCGCAGCTTGCGGTTGCCGTGCTCGACCTTGTCGACGAACTCCTGCGATTCGTCCATGTTCTTGCGCACCCAGAGCCCGATCAGCACCAGCACGATGCTGAACACGAACGGCAGGCGCCAGCCCCACGACTTGAACGCGGCCTCGCCGAGCGTATGGCTCAGGATCGAGACGATGCCGGTGGCCAGCACGAGCCCGACGCCGTAGCCGACCTGCACGCCGCTGCTGTAGAACGCCTTCTTCTGCTTCGGCGCGCTCTCGACGGCCATCAGCGCCGCGCCGCCCCATTCGCCGCCGACCGCGAAACCCTGGATCGCGCGCATCAGCACCAGCAGCACGGGCGCCCACCAGCCGATCGTCGCGAACGTCGGCAGCAGGCCGATCGCGACCGTCGACAGCCCCATCAGCATCACGGTCAGCACGAGCATCCGCTTGCGGCCGAGCCGGTCGCCGTAGTGGCCGAACACGATGCCGCCGAGCGGCCGGAACAGGAAGCCGACGCCGAAGGTGGCGAACGCCGCGAGCGTGCCCATCGTCGGGCTGACTTTCGGGAAAAACTCGGAATTGAATACCAGCGCGGCGACGATTCCATACAGCAGGAAGTCGTACCAGTCGACGACGGCGCCGACGAAGCTGCCGATCGCGGCCTTGCGGGCCTGGCTGCGTGCACGCGCGCCGGCGGCGGCGTCGAGGGTGTCGAAGGTAGGGGTCATGGCGGTGTCTCCTGGCACGGCGCATCGTGGAATCGTGGCGGCGCCGCGTCCGATGCTGCATTGAAGTCGATGGGTGAACGGAGAATAGGGCGCGCGCCGCACGGCGGCAATTGGCCAATCGAATAATGCGCGCGATTATCGTTCAATTCCGTGCGATTATCGAACGATTTTCGGGTTTGCACTAGGCGGCGTGTCGATATCCCGTTCGGCCGGGGTGTGCCGCCGTGAACGATCTGGTTAAAATCTGCAGCATCGACAACTCGCCCGTCCGGGGCGGAAGTGCGGCCGCCACATCGGCCGCGCATGCCGCACGCGACAGGCACCATTCCCCCATCGACCGCATGCCCCCGGAGACTGGAATGCCCGGCAATTCCCACCCGTTATCCAGCGATACGCCGCCCGTCGCCGATCCGGCCGCCAATCCGCTCGGGATGGCCGGCCTCGAATTCGTCGAATTCGCGGCGCCCGTGCCGGACGCGCTTGCGCAGCGCTTCGAGCAGTTCGGGTTCAAGGCGATCGCGCGGCACGTCAGCAAGAACGTCACGCTGTACCGGCAGGGGCAGATGCATTTCCTGATCAACGCCGAACCCGAGTCATTCGCCGCGCGCTATGCGGAGGAATACGGGATGGGCGTGTGCGCGATCGGGTTGCGCGTGGCGAACGCCCGGCGCGCGTTCGAGCGCGCGATCCAGCTCGGTGCGTGGGCATTCGAAGGCGAAAAGGTCGGCGTCGGCGAACTGAAGATTCCGGCGATCCAGGGCATCGGCGATTCGCACCTGTATTTCGTCGACCGGTGGCGCGGGCGGGACGGCCAGCGCGGCGGCGTCGGCGACATCTCGATCTTCGACATCGATTTCCGACCGATCGACATCGCGACCGCGCATACCGATCTCGATTGCGCGGGCGTCGGCCTGCAGCAGGTCGACCACTTCACGCAAACCGTCGGCGCGGGCCGCATGCAGGAGTGGCTGGATTTCTACCATGACTTGCTGCATTTCCGCGAGATCCACCAGATCGACGCGCATTGGCATGTGTCGGAGGAATCGCGCGTGATGGTGTCGCCGTGCGGCGCGGTGCGGATTCCGGTCTATGAGGAAGGTACGCGGCGCACCGAGCTGATGCATGCGTACCTGCCCGACCATCCGGGCGAGGGCGTGCAGCACGTCGCACTGGCCACCGACGACATCCTGGCGTGCGTCGATGCGCTGCGTGCGAACGGTGTCGAGTTCATCGAGCCGCCCGCACGCTATTACGACGACGTCGATGCGCGGCTGCCGGGGCACGGCGTCGATCTCGACGCGCTGCGCGGCCGCGCGGTGCTGGTCGACGGCGAGATCGGCAGCGACGGCGTGCCGAGGCTGTTTTTCCAGACCTTCGTCAAACGCCGTCCCGGCGAGATCTTCTTCGAGATCGTGCAGCGCAAGGGGCACCACGGGTTCGGCGAGGGCAACCTGGCGGCACTCGCCCGCGCCCGCGACGCCGGCTGAACGACCTGGCGCCGGCGGCCGTTACGCCGCCGCGCATGCCTTCGATCACGCCGGATCGGCCGCCGCGAGCTTGCGGCTGTGCCGACGCATGCCGTCGAAGATCGCGTCGGCCACGTCCGCCGGAAAATCCGCCGGGATCTGCGCAGCGGCTTCGGCAATCGCGGGCTCCGTCCGTGCGGCGACGGCCGCCATCGCGACGCGCACGTCGTCTTCAGTCAGGCCGACGCGGCGGCCCTGCGCGATCCAGTGGCGCGGCTGGATTTCGCCGATCACGTAGTGCCGGTTCTTCCCGCAGACAGCCATCGCGAGGCGTGCGCGGCGCGGCGGAATCTGGTTGCGGCGCGTGCCGATGATCGGATGCGCGGACAGCACGTCGTACAGCGGCGTGCTTCGATACGCATTGCCGGGCAGGTGCGCGATGCTGAAATTCTTCGCGTGGCCGTCGATCGCCGCCAGCACCCAGAACACGAGCTGGGCGACGAAAAAATTCATCCGGTCGCGCGACGCTTCGGCCGAGTTCGCGAGGATGCCCATGATCGTCTCGATGCCGGGGCCGCCGTCCGATTCGTATTTCGCTCCCGATGGCGTGCCGGTCGCCTGGCACATGTCCTCCTGCGGCAATCGCAGGATCCACGAGCCGTCGCGCGACGGACGCCGGTCGAAGCGCTCGACGATCAGCGCCTTCTGGTCGTCGAACCGGCCGATCTCGCACGGCGCGACCGGCAGGCCGTACGCGGCGACGAGTTTCGAGCACAGCCATTCGTTTTCGACGGACGTGCGCATGTCGGCCTGCATGTTGCCGACACGCCCGAGCGGCAGCTTGAAGATGTGCGTCGTCGGCGTGCTGCCCGACGGCCGCAGCCAGCGATTGCGCCGACGCAGCAGCGCGGTCTTTTCCTGCGCGCCGGCAATCGACAGGCGCAGGTCGGCGTCCGGCTCCGCGCGGCCGGGCAACGGCGCGGCGGTCGCGTGGCGCAGCACGTCGGCGACGGCTGCGTCGTCGAGCGTCGCGCCTTCGATGGCCTCGAGATCGACCGGCGTCTCGCCCGGCGGCAGCATCTGGATCGCGCCGACGCAGTCGCGGCCGATCGACGCGAGCAATTCGAACGGCGCCGTCGATCCGAGCCGGTAACGCTGCGCGATGCGGCGGCGGATCGGCTCGCTGTCCGGCAGCAGGTTGTCGAAGTAGTCGGCCACGATCGCGCCCTGGTGCGGCTGGTTGCCGGGCGTGAAGGGCAGCGACAACGACAGGGGCCGGCCCTGGGGATCCTCGAGCCAGTCCGGCAGGTAGACGAGACGTTCGACGCCGCGGCGGATTTCCCAGTACCCGACGGGAATGCCGTTCATCCACAGGTCGAGCCGGTCGTGGCGGGCACGTGCGGCCATCGTCACCAGTCCTCCCGCTTCGACACGCGTGGCCTGGCGCGAGTCGTCGCTGCCGGGCGCTTCCGCGCGGCGTCGGCCGCGGCTCCGGTCGAGGCCTGGGCGGCCGTGGCGCCGCGCTTGCTCGCGACCGGCTTGCGGCGCGCCGGCGGCTCGGCGCCGGAAGCCGAATCGGCTGCTTCCGCCGGCGCATCCCGTTCGTCCGGGCTGAGCATCATCCGAACGCCGAGCGCGTTCAGCACCTTGAAAAGCCGTTCGATGCTGACCGCCGACGGGTTGGCTTCGAGCTGGGCATAGGATTGCTGGGTGATGCCGAGGCGGGCGGCCAGTTGCGCCTGCGTGAGTCCCGCGGATTTCCGGAAGCCGACGAGTATCGGGCGCAACTGGGTCAGGGTCTGGACTGGAAAGGCCATCGGGCGCTCCGCGAGATGACAGGCGATCGTTTGTAATCGGAAAATACAGTTTATGGCATGTATTGTACAAATACAAATCATAGCCTGTATCAAAGAAAAACAAACGATAGCCTGTTAAGCGGGGCCGATCGTACAGGCATGGGCGCGAATCGGGCGTTGGGCGACACCCGCGGCGTTCACGACCCGCGCGTCGAGCGATTCGCCCAATCCGCCCATGCCGGCCACTGCGCCCAGCCGCGACGGACGAACCCGGCGCCCGTGCGGATCACGAGCGCGCCGATCGCGAGCGCCGCGAGGTCGTCGAGACGGCCGAAGCCGACCAGCGCCGCGCTCATCGCGAGCGCCGCGAGCAACGACGACAGCGCATCGGTCCGCACGTGCCAGCCGCTCGCCTCGAGCAGCGCGGAGCCGGTCTCGCGCGCCTTGCGCAGCATCCAGTACGACAGCACGGCCTTGCCGGCGAGCGTGACGACAACCAGCGCAAGCGCGGTCGCGCCCGGCTGCACGACGGGCGGCGTATCGAACCGCGTCAGCGCATGCCAGATCATCTGCGCACCGGTTACGGCCAGCAATGCGCCGAGGCCCGCGAGCGCGAGCGGCTCGTAGGTCGGGCGGCGCTCCGGCGGCAGGCGCGCGTCGAACCGGCAGGCGACGAGGAGCAGCGCATCGGCTGCGAGATCGATCGCCGCGTGCGCGACGTCCGCGAGCAGCCCCGACGAATGCGCGGACCATGCCGCCGCCGCCTCGACGGCGAGCAACAGCAGGTTGATCGCGAGGCTGACGGCGAGGGCGCGGGACGTGGCTGTGTAAACGTGGGACGTGGCGCGCGACGGGCGCTGCATGGCGGGTTCGTCTGTAGAAAACGGGGGGAAGCTCGAACGCTACCGGTCGACGATGGCAGGTCCGTGACAGGCGGCCGGATAGCGGGGCAACGGGGCGCGATGCTCGACGCGAAGGCGGGCTGGGCGGGAAGATTCAACGCTGTGATCGGGGAGGGCCGCCCGAAGCCGACGATTCAACATTATAGAAATAATGTCAAATCTAAATTCTGAAAAATTGGATATTTAACGGTTTACGTTATATTATTTACGAAATTTCCTTCGAAGCCCGCCATGTCCGACCTCGCCGCCGATGAACCCCGCCTGACCGCCGAAATCGAGCGCCTCAAGGCCAACTTCCCGAAAACCCGCGAGCTGTACCGCGAAGCCTGCGCACTGCTGTTCTTCCGTTTCGGCATCACGCCGACGGCCAACCGCCTGTACCAGCTCGTGCGCAAGGGCAGCATGAGCACGCCGACAGCCGTTCTCGGGGAGTTCTGGGCCGAGCTGCGGGAAAAGAGCCGTGTGCGCATCGAGCATCCGGACCTGCCGGCCGATCTGCAGGCGGCGGCCGGCGAACTGGTTGCGGCGCTATGGAACCGGTCGAGCACCGACGCGGCCGCCGCACTCGACGCGCTGCGCGCGGAAGTCGAGGCCGAGCGGGCAGCGGCGCAAGCAGAAGTGGCGACGCTGCAAGCCGAACTGGCCCGCACCGAAACCGCGCTGGAGCAACGCACGGCCGCGCTGCTGGCTGCGCAGGTCCGCATTCAGGAACTGGAGCAGGCAAGAGCGGCGGACGATGCATCGCGGCGGGCAATGCAAGCGGATATCGAACGCCTGAAGGCAGACAACGCGGAGGGCGACCGTGCACTCGCGCAGGCCCGTGCGGACTTCACCACCCAGCTCGACCGGCTGCGCGACGACACCGGGCGCGCCGAAGAGCGGCTGCGCGCATCGGAAAAGCGGGCGCTTCAGGAAATCGATCGCGAGCGGCTCGCGACCGCGCGCTTGCAAAAGGAACTCGACGCGGCGACATCGCGCGCGGAACAGCGCGACGCGCAGCAGCGGAAGGAAGCGGCCGCGCTACAGGCGCAACTCGGTGACGCGCTGCATCGCTGCGGCGTGCTTCAGGGGCAGCTCGACGGCGCACTGGCGGCCGACGCGGCGCGCAGCGCCGAACTTGACGCGCTGAGGCGCGAGATGGCGGCGCGGGTGCGCCGGCCGCCGTTGCGCGGCGTCAAGACCATCCCGGCCGTCGAGCGGAGCGAGCGGCGGGCGCGCACGAGAAAGCGTGCCGACGAAGCGCCGCGCTGACGGCGAAACCGAGTCGTCGACATGACGCGCCACGCGCAGACGGCACGCGCGGGCGAGCAGCACGCCGGCCGGGCATTGGGCGCACGACTGGGATCGGGTAAAGTGCCGCTCAACATGCCGGCTCGACGTTACTAGACGACCGGTCTAATCGTTGCTACCATACTACGTACGCCATCATGAATGCATCTTCAGGCGCCGAAGTCCGCCAGCACATCCTGAACATCGCGAAGCCGATCATGCTCCACAAGGGGTTCTCGGCGGTCGGTCTGAACGAGATTCTCGCTGCGGCGGGCATCCCGAAGGGCTCGTTCTACCATTACTTCGGCTCGAAAGAAGCATTCGGCGAAGCGCTGCTCGAATCGTATTTCGAAGGCTATCTCGCGCATCTCGACAAGCTGCTCAAGCAGCAGGCCGGCACGGGCGCCGAGCGCCTGATGACGTACTGGGGCAACTGGCTGCACACGCAATGCGCGGACGATCCGGAAGGCAAGTGCCTCGCGGTGAAGCTCGGCGCGGAAGTGTCGGATCTGTCGGAAGCGATGCGCGCGGTGCTGCGGCGCGGCACCAGCCAGATCATCGAGCGGCTCGCGGGCGGCATCGAGGCCGGGCTCGCCGACGGTTCGCTGAGCGGCGTCGACGATCCGTCGCACACGGCCGCGATCCTGTACGAGCTGTGGCTGGGCGCGACACTGCTGGAAAAGATTCACCGCAACCGCCAGCCGCTCGAAAGGGCGATGGCCGAGACGCGGCGCATGCTGAGCCTGCCGCCGGCCGCATCCGACGGTGCGCAGTCGTAGTCCGGGCGCGCATCGGCGCGCCTTGTTTTTGCCTTGACCCTAGACGACTGGTCTACTCAATCACTCATGACGAACGCTTCACGCCGCGTTACGCTGTCCCGATCGTTCCCACCGCCTGCCTGCGACCGCACCGGCCTGCTTGCCGATGCCGCCGCAGACGCGCACTTCCCGCTGGTCCATCCCTGATCCGATCGTGCCCACGAAGCACGTTCATTCCTGTTGACGGAGGCACACATGCCGCAAAGCAAGATCGCAAACCGCCAGATCGTCCTGAATTCGCGCCCGGTCGGCGCACCGACGCCGGACAACTTCCGCGCCGAAACCGGTGACGTGCCGGTTCCCGGCCCCGGTCAGGTACTGCTGCGCACCGTCTGGTTGTCGCTCGACCCGTACATGCGCGGCCGGATGAGCGACGCGCCGTCCTATGCGCCGCCGGCCGAACTGGGCCAGCCGATGGTCGGCGGCACGGTCAGCCGCGTGGTGTCGTCGAACCTGCCCGCGTTTCGCGAAGGCGATCTCGTCGTCGCCGGCGCCGGCTGGCAGGACTACGCGCTGTCCGACGGACGCGACCTGATCCCGCTCGGCCGCGATTTCGCGCACCCGTCGTACGCGCTCGGCGTGCTCGGCATGCCGGGCTTCACCGCATACACCGGGCTGCTGAAGATCGGCGAACCGAAGGCCGGCGAAACCGTGGTCGTCGCGGCCGCGAGCGGTGCGGTCGGCGCGGTGGTCGGCCAGATCGCGAAGCTGAAGGGTTGCCGCGTGGTCGGCGTCGCGGGGGGCGCCGACAAGTGCGCGTACGTGACCGGCACGCTCGGCTTCGACGCGTGCGTCGACCATCGCGATCCGGCGTTCGCCGCGAAGCTGAAGGACGCGTGCCCGAACGGCATCGACGTGTATTTCGAGAACGTCGGCGGCGCGGTGTTCGACGCAGTGTGGCCGCTGCTGAACGACCATGCGCGGGTGCCGGTCTGCGGCATCATTGCGCACTACAACGATGCGGCCTACGACGACAAGGCCGTGTCGACCGGCCGTGACCGCGTGCCGGCGCTGATGGGCGCGATCCTGCGCAAGCGCATTCGCGTGCAGGGTTTCATCATCCTCGATCACTATGCAACCGGCTATGCGCCGTTCCTGAAGGACATGAGCGAGTGGGTCGCGCAGGGCAAGGTCAAGACGCTCGAGGACGTCGTGCCCGATCTCGCCGACGCGCCGCAAGCGCTGATCGGCTTGCTGGCCGGCAAGAATTTCGGCAAGGTCGTCGTGCGCGTCGGCCCGGACGAACTGGCCTGATCCCGCCGTTCGGCGACAGACAACCGCTGCACGCTGGCGTCGCGAGACGCCGGCTTGTGGCATGCTCGTTTCCGTTTTCAAAGGAGTAGAAAATGGCGCTTCACGTGATTGCTTCGCTGTTCCTGAAACCCGAACACGCGCAGGCCGCCGAGGCCGAACTGCGCGGCATGGTCGCGAAGACACGCACCGAGCCGGGCAACCGGCGCTACGACCTGTTCCGCGAGCAGGACGGCGCGCCAACCCTGCATCTGTACGAGATCTACGACGACCAGGCGGCGTTCGACGCGCATCTCGCCAGCCCGTATTTCGGCGAATTCCGCACGAAGTCGGCCGACTGGTTCACCGCACCGCCCGTCATCAAGGTGCTGTCGGCCATCGACGTGGCCGAGTAACGACGCAAGCACGCAACACCACCGCCGCGGCTCGCCCGCACCCGGGCCGCGCGGCACCCGTTGCGCACGACGCAACGGCGACGCCCCCATGACGCGGCGCGCATCGTTCGCGCCGCTCCCCAATACAACGGCCCCGGAGGCTGAATGATCACCCTCAACATCAACGGCGAAACCCGCTCGGTCGACGCCCCCGACGACATGCCCTTGCTCTGGGTGCTGCGCGACGTCGTCGGCCTGACCGGCA
>NZ_CADFEM010000029.1:0-41806 GCF_902833245.1 Burkholderia sp. BCC0398 | reverse complement strand
GGCGACGTTGCGACGTCCTGTTCGCCATGCTGCGCGACGGCACCATTTACCAACCCAAGTCAGCCCCTAACGCTTGACGAAACACATAGGGGCACCCCCCTTATAACAGAGGAGAAAATTTGTGAGCACACCAGTCGTGGATATCGTGGCGACGATGCACGAGTTCAACGTTTCGAACGACCTGCTCGGCAATCATGCGGCGCTGCAAAAACGGTGGGACGACGACGGCTATCTGTTCTTTCGTGACATGCTGGACCACGCGCCGCTGGAGCGCATGCGCGGTCTGTTGGTCGACCACCTCGACCGCCACGGTTTCGTGGACCGTAACGATCGGGCTGTACGATGGACCGGCAAGGAACGCGAAAATTTCAGCTTCTTTCCCGTGAAGGAGATGAATGAGCAGCGCGCCGCGCGAACCGTGATGGACGACCCCGCGATTCGTGCATTCTTTCAGCGGCTCTTCGACGTCCCCCTTTACTGGGTGCCGTTCACCGAATACCGCACATCGCCGCCCGCCATCGACAAAAGCCGCACACGCTTCGACTTCATTCACGAAGATGCGATCTACAGCGACCGCCTCGATTTCATCATTTGCTGGATCCCGCTCAGCGATATTGACGCGCAAGTCGGCGGGCTGGCCGTAGCAGAGGGGCTGCACAAACTTCCGTGCCTGCATCGCAAGGACGGCGACAAGATCATTCCCATCGAGCTCGCGAGCGTGCCCGAAAATGCATGGCGCCGCACGAACTATCGCCTCGGCGACGTCCTGTTGATGAGCCGACGCACGCCGCACTCGGGACTCAGCAATCATTCGGATCGGTTTCGCCTGTCGCTCGACACGCGCATCCTGCCGCATGGCGGTAGTTTCCCCTTCACGCCGCGGCTACCCTTTGTGGGCACGCTGACGTCTATCGCGCCAGATCAGATCGTTGTGCGCGACGCGGATGGCGAACATGTTTTGCGGCTCGATGAAACGAGCTATCTGCGCGGCTTCCAGGGCAATCGCGTGCGCGGCGACGAAATCGCCAGCGTCTATCAACCGGGCTGCGAGGTAATCGTCGCGCATGAAGGCGGCCTCGTTCAAACGCTCAGACCGCAACATTGATCATGCTGCCGGGCGGAAAGGCGAAGTCTCGTCTTTCCGTTTCGTGCTCCTTGACGCGCCGAATTCAGCCCACATATAATTGTGAACATCGTTCCCATATGAGAACAGCATGATTCCATGCGCTTCAACGGCGAGCTGCCACCTTGCCAGTGATTCGGTGCGCGATGGCGCCGAGCCACGATACCACTGATCTACCTCTACGGCTCAACCTCCGGGATACTCATGAGCGATTCATCCGACGCGATACTCGTCATTGGCGCTACTGGCGCGCAAGGCGGGACTACGGCTCGACACCTCCTTGAAGCCGGACGAACGGTACGCTTTCTGACCCGAAATCCGGACTCGCCGGCTGCGCGCGCTCTGGTTGAAATGAATGGCGAGGCCTTCGCAGGCGACCTGAACGATCACGCGTCGCTCGAAAAAGCGCTGGCGGGCGTCCGCGCCGTCTTTTCCGTTCTCCTGCCCGATTTCGATCAGAGCGATAGGGAGCGCCGCCAGGGTTTCGCGCTCGTCAACGCTGCGCGCAAGGCGGGTGTCCCGCAATTCGTTCATACCTCCGTCGCTCAGGCGGGCAACCATTTGACGTTTCCAGGCTGGCACGAAAAGCGCTGGCATCAATAATACTGGGCGGATAAATTCGAAGTCGAAGAAGCAGTTCGCTCCGCGGGTTTCGAATCGTGGACAGTCTTGCAACCGGCATTCATGATGGACAATCTCGCGGAACCAAAAGCGCGCGCAATGTTCCCGCACTTGCGCGACGGCCTGCTGCTCAGTGCGTTGCTACCCGACACACGGCTCGACTGGGTCGCCGCCGACGACGTCGGTACGCTCGCAGCCAATGCGCTCAACGATGCGCAACGCTGGCATGGCGAAACCGTGCCGCTGGCTTCGGAGAAGCTCACGATGTCCGAAGTGGGAGATCGCCTCGGCCAGGTCCTTGGCACGACGATTCGCGTATCGCATGTCTCTCCGGACGAAGCGCGAGCAAAGGGACTCGCGGCGGGCTGGGTGAATGTACAGGAATGGATCAACGAGGTCGGGTATCGCGTCGATATCGATTCGGTGCGCGCAAGAGGGATCCAGCTGACCTCGATGGTGGACTGGATCGATGCAAATCGGGAGCACATTCCACGTGCTTGACGGTTGTGCGACGCAAACATCGAGCAATGGAACAAGCGCAATGAATGCCCGTGCCCTTTCCTGGTTCGATCTCGCAACGAGCCAGCCTCGCCGCTCCCACTTCGCCGAAAGCGACGGGGTTGCGGTGCACTATGTGTCGTGGAACGACGCGGATACCAACAAGCCTCCGCTCCTCTTCGCGCACGGCTTTCTGGGACACGCGCATTGGTGGGACTTCATTGCACCGTTCTTCACCGACCGCTTTCGTGTGTTCGCTCTGGATTTCAGCGGCATGGGTGACAGCGGCCACCGGCGTGAATACAGCGCGGGCGTTTTTGCGCGCGACCTCGTGGCAGTCATGGATTCAATCGGCTCCGGCCCGTGCATCGCGGTCGGCCACAGCTTCGGCGGATCGCGTCTGCTGCACGCATGCGCGACTTTTCCCGATCGTCTGTCGCGTGCCATCGTGCTCGATTCGTTTTTCATGCTGCGTGGCGACAGCTTGCCTGCGGTGGAGCGACGCCCGCCACCGCGCCCCTATCCGGACGCGCATACCGCGGTCAGTCGCTTCCGGCTCATTCCTGAACAGGAATGCGAACCGTGGCTACTCGAACATCTCGCGCGGACATCGCTTCGTCAAACCACCGAAGGCTGGGTGTGGCGCTTCGACCCGAAGCTAAGGGATCTCCAGCCGGTTGAAGGCGAGGAGGACCTGCTGAGCCGCATCGCGGTTCCGGTCTGCTACGTTCACGCCGAGCGCAGCAGCGTGGTCAGCGCGGAGCGCGCGCGCCGCATCGCAGCGGCGATTCCCGGCGCGAAAGGGCCCATCACGATGCCACGCGCGGGCCATCATATGATGCTCGATCAGCCGCTTGAGCTGGTGAGCGTCTTAGGCACATTGCTGGCATGAGACGCAACATGCGCGAATCGACAACTGCGCCGCGCTTGAGCGATTCGCCTCTCTCGGCGCTGATCGCGCGCGGTGTCGCACGGCACGGCGCCACACCGCTTCATTTTCATACCCAGGGCGGCACCTATACGTGCACCACGCAGTCGCTGCTACGCGACGCGCGAGAAGTATGCAAGGCGCTGCGCGCGATCGGCCTGCGTCGAAGCGACGTAATCGCAGTACAGCTGCCCACGCAGCGCGAAACAGTGCTTCTGTATCTGGCCGCGCTTGAAATCGGCGCCGTGCTTGTGCCGATCGTCCACATCTACGGTCCGGCCGAAGTCGGCTTTATCCTTCGACAATCGCGCGCCCGGTTTCTTTGCGTCCCCGATTTCTGGTGCGGCACGGACTACCTCGAGCGCGTAGCCGCACTCGGCGCCCCGCCGGATCTGGAGCGCGTCATCGTCGTCGGCGAGCGTGCGCCATCGAATGGCGTCACGTTCGATACGCTGCAACGACTCGCGGCAACAACGCACGATCGGCTTCCTGCTAAAGAGCCCGTGCCGGATGATGTTTGCCTGCTGCTGTACACCTCGGGGACAACGGCTTCACCCAAAGGTGTTCAGCACACTCATCGCAGCGTCGGCGCGGAGTGGCAGATTCCATTCATCGACGGGCCAGGACCTTACCTCACGCCCTTCCCCGCCGGCCATATCGCGGGCTTCAATTTTCTGCTGCGCCCTTTCGTCACGGGCACCGAGATGGTCTTCATGGACCGATGGGACGCCCCGCTCGCCGCGCAACTGATCGAAGAATATCGCGTGCGCCTATCGGGCGGCACCCCGTTCCATCTTCATGGTCTTCTGGACGCCGCCCGCCGCGACGGCCGCAGCCTGGCGTCGCTCGTTTCTTACAGTTTGGGCGGCACGGGCGTCACGCCCGAGCACGTCGCGCTGGCCGATCGCACCGGGTTTGCGGGAACACGCGCGTATGGGTTGACCGAACACTCGACGGTGAGCGTCGGTTGGGCTGATTCCCCTTTCGACGTCCGGGCCAGTACGGACGGGCATGTTCAGCCCGGCTCCCAGGTGCGCATCGTCGACGAGCTGGATCGCGACGTACCCGCCGGACACGACGGCGAGATTCTCATCAAGGGGCCGGAATTGTTCGTTGGTTACACCGACGCGGCGCTCAATGCAGCGGCATTCACTCGCGACGGATGGTTTCGGACCGGCGACATTGGCCGTCTTGACGACGCCGGTTGCCTGACCCTCACGGACCGAAAAAAGGACATCGTGATTCGCGGCGGAGAGAACATTTCCTCACTCGAAGTCGAGCGCGTACTTGCCACCCATCCCGCAGTGCGTGATGTGGCCGTCGTGGCGCGACCCGACGCTCGATACGGCGAAAGAGTCTGTGCAGTAGTCGTGCTGCACGAACACGCGGCACTCGACCTGAGCGCGGTTCAGTCCCACTTTGCCGCCGCCGGCATGGCAAAACAAAAGACGCCCGAGCACCTCTGCATCGTCGAGGAATTGCCGCGTACGCCATCGGGGAAAGTGCGAAAAGGTGATCTGCGCAAGCAGTTTTCCACGTAGCGACTGTTCCCCCAAACGCTTATCGCGCGCCGCTGTCGTGGCGCGACTCGAAAAAGCAATCTCGTCGCCTCGAAACCTCGTCGGACGAGGCGAGTCGATCGTAAATCGCTCGCGCCGTGGCCAGGCCGGCCTCGAAATCGACCGACTCGGCGGCGGCGGCGATGGCATCCAGGCACTTGCCCCGTACGCCATCGTCACTGGCGAGGCGTGCGCGCGCCTCAGCGATCAAGGAAAGTGGATCGTGATCCGGAAGTGGCAGCCGGCGTATCAATGGCAATGCAGAGTTACCGATGTTCTCCCGGGCCAGTTCAATCGCGAGGCGCAACACTTGCTGCTCATCGCCGTCGACGATTCGATCGAATAGCGCGGTTCCGGCAAACTCGCTGGCGGATACGATTTGCGCGCCGAGAATGAATTCGATCGACTGTGCCAGGCCCAACACTCTGGGCAAACGCTGCGTGCCGGACAAAGGAATCACACCAAGCTTGCACTCGGGCAAACCTATCTGCGCATTGCCCGCTACAAGCCGGTAGTGGCAGACCAGCGCGGTTTCCAGCCCGCCACCAATGGCGAATCCGTGGATCGCCGCGACAACCGGTTTCTCGCTCGCCTCGATAACCGGATGAACATCCAGAGACAGTGCTGGCAACGCGGCAGCAGCGGGCGTGCCGAATTCGCGGATGTCACCGCCCGCACAGAATCCGCGACCGCTGCCATTGAGCACGATTGCGCGAGCCCGCACATCGCGCCGCGCTGCTTCGAACGCGGCGACCAGTCCGCGTCGGACACCGAGGCACAATCCGTTGACCGGCGGATGGCTCATCGTGACGATGGCCACCTCGTCTTCTACGCGATACTCGACGTTGTCGAACCGTCTGCGCATCCCGTTTTGTCACTTATTGACCAGCCAACTCGGCATATCGGCAGGCCACGGATCGGCATACAGCGCGTGCACACCCATCGCTGTCGTGTAGACAAGATTCAATACATTGCAAAACGCAACGAAGGCTAGTACGCGCAACGCGGTGCGAAGCGCTGCATGACCATCCAGGCGATCAACGCCTCGTTCAATCGCCGTGTATCCGTTATTGTCGGCGCTCATCAGAAGAAACGCGGAAGCCACGAACACCGACGGGAACAGCAGGAATTCATAAACCGGAAATTGGTAGTAGTGACCGCCCCAGAAGGAAGCACGCTGAAACGCGCCCGGCCACGCGTCGAATCCCATGAAACGGCTAGCCGCGATATCAAGCATGCCCATCGTCATCCAGATGGCGGCGAAGCCCGCGAGCGTGAGTCGAACGTTGCCGGCGCGATGCCAACGCTTGCGGACTACACGCATTGCCCACAGCGCGACCACTGCCGTACCAGTGAACGTATAGAAATAACTTGGCGCGTCTATCAGAAGGGGCTCGGCAATGCGCGTATGCGACGATTGCCAGAACGGAATGAAACGGCACCAACAGCCAAAATTCAGCGCATAGGCGTTATACGTGAACATCGGCCTGAGGAAGTTCAGCCACGGATCGAGCCAGTATGCCGAGAGCCAACCGATCATCATGAGGCGCACCGCGTCGATGTTGCGGCTCTTGGCGATACCGAAGATGAACCAGATTGCGACCGGAATCAGTATCAGCACGCTGGCCCATTCGTAATGGTCGATCATGGATTTCACGGAATCCGGAACCGGATCCGCACCTAAATCGACGGGGCGGAAGTCCGCGGAACGAATCCATGCCACGTACGCGTAGCCTTGCGCAATTGCGAAAAGCGCACCGAGTGCAGCCCATGCGTACACCCTCTGCCAGGTCGTGCTTTGTCGAACGACAATCTCCGACATGCTTGCCTCCTCCAGATAATTGCCGTCGTTCATATATTAGAATCTCACTCACAAAACTGTACTACGAGGAGAGGACAGGGTCAAGCGCGGCTCGGAATACGCGACGTCAATCGCAGGTTCGGCGCACTGAACCAGCACAAAGGAAGGAGTCCCAGCAGCCGAGCTTTACCCCGATACCGACGAGTCGAAGAACGGCGGCAACGCGTACCGGGAGCAGTGCAAGCCGGAATTCAGGAAGTATGTGAAGTAGGCGGGACGGGGCCGCTTCGACCACGCAGCGGCCGCATTCCATCCGGCCATCGCAAGTCGAATACACCGGCAGAAATGACAATGTTCAAATGCGGTAGGCATCGAAATATCGGTTGACCGCTTTCAGCGCTGCATCGCGGTCCTGAGCAATCAATGCGCGTGCTATGGCAGCATGAGCGCGGCGAACGTAGTTCACCGTGTCCGATCGCTCCTTTTTTGTCGCGCGGTAGGGGGGTGCGGCTAGAATCTTGGACTGGTTTATGCCGCGAGCCCGAGGCGCTCCCGGTATTCGAGCGGACTCAGTGAGCCAAGCGAGATCTTAATCCGCTTGGCGTTGTACCAGCGGATGTAAGAATCGACCGCCTCGATGAACTGCTCGATGCTTGTAGCCTGCCAGGTCCGAGGATAGAACAGTTCCGTTTTCAATCGGCCGAAGAAACCTTCGCATGCCGCATTGTCGGGCGAGCAACCTTTGCGCGACATCGAGCGAATCAGCTTCGCATCGCGCATCCGTGAGAGCCACCCCGGCCAGCGATAGTGCGCACCGCGATCGGAGTGGACCATTGGCTGGTGTTGGCTGTTGGCCACTGTCTCGATCGCTGCGTCGAGCATGGTATTCACAAGCTCGGCGTCCGGACGCGTGCTGATCGACCAACTGACAACGAGCCCATCAAAGCAGTCGATCACGGGCGATAGATACACCTTGCCGGCTGGAATCTGGAATTCCGTAATGTCGGTGAGCCACTTTTTATTCGGCGCCGCCGCCCGGAAATCGCGATTGACGAGGTTTTCTGGCGCGGGACCTATTTCGCCTTGATAGGAGCCGTAGCGACGCCGGCGGGCACTGCCAGCGGTCAAGCCTTCTTGCCTCATCAAGCGTCGCACGACTTTCTCCGATATGAAGACCTGCTGCTTACCAAGTGCCGCGCGTATCCGGCGATAGCCGTAGCAACGGTAATTGAGTTCGAAGATGTCTGTGATGACGTGACGCACGCGAGCATACTTGTCAGCAACAAGCAGTCGTGCACGATGGTAAAAGTAGGAACTGCGGGCAAGACCCAATACGGCGAGCAGTTCTGGCAGTGCATAGATTTGCCTCAGGGCATCAACCAGCGTCGTCTTCTCCCGATTGCTCAGGAGCCGCGGGTCGATGCCCAGGCCTTTTTTTAACAGTTCATTGGCCTTCTTCAGGATGTCGTGTTCGAGTTGCAGCTGCCGTATGTCGCGTCGAAGCGATTCCAGCTGCTGCTCCAGTTCTGCCCGCTCAGGAGCCGATGCCGGATTCTTATGGCGTTTCATGGATGCCGGAGCCTCTCGACCGAGTAGCTTATTTTTCCAGTTGTATAGCGTCGGCCTGCTCACGCCTATCTTTTCCGCGATCACACGTGCACCTTCGTCTCTGGTGCACAGCTCAATGACCGCTGCCTGCCTCAACACTGGCGACGACGGCACATTCCGAGCATTGCTGACAAGACGTTTCCGAATATCGGGGCATAGCTCGTAGACCCACGCGGCCAGCACTGCGCGACACGGATACCCCAGTGCTCTCGTGGTCCCGGCAAAATTGCAGCCATGACTCAAATAATGCTCGACAGCGATTTGCTTCTGTTCGGTGGAGTAACGTGGCCTGGAGCGGCGATAGCCCGCCGGCAAATCGCCAACCTCAACGAACGCACGGTACCACCGTGCCAAGTTCTTGCGCGAAGGATATCCCAGCTCGCGAATAGTTGCCGCTGCGCTCCTGCCGTACTTGATGTAGAGCTGAACCGCTCGAACGCGGTCTTCGTATGAATACATGAACTACCTCCAAGGTAGTCCAAGATTTTGTCCGCACCCCCCTTCCGCCAGCTGCCACATTGCTTTCACACACCGACTTCGCCGACCAGAATTCGGCAGAAGTCAGTACGGAATACCGAGGCCCTCACCCATCGGCCGAGGTCGGCTTAGTGTTCGGGGGAACGGTCCTCGATACGGTTTGCCCGGATGGCCGGATTCGCGCTTACTCGCCGCGGCCCGAAACGAGGTTTGCATTGATCCACGATGCCACGTCGGTGACCGGAATGGCGTGGCGTTGGTTGAACGTCCCACGCTTGTCCCATGCGACACCCCGCCCTTGAGCAAAAGCCGCACGATACTTGCGCATCATATTGTTCGGGTCGCGCGCCAGCTCATCCAGCAAATACTGCTCGCTCCATACCGAACTGCTGAACGGCCGGCCGAGGCCCGCTTGCAGCTTGTCGGCAACCTCCCCGTAAGTCACGGTGTCGCCGGCCAGATACACGATCTCGTTCCGGATACGGGGCTGCGCGAACACGATCGCGGCGGTCAGCGCACCGATATCATCGGGCGTCGTCAGCGTCACTGCGGTGTCGAGGCTACCCAGCGCGTGGACGGCGTCGTTTTGCAAGTCGACGACACCGAAGTCCGGCTCGAACAGGTAGCTCATGAACATGCCGGTCGAGATGATGACCCACTCGGTCTCGTGCTGACTGCGCAGCAACTCGCGCACGTCCAGCTGTGCGTCGAAGATGTCCTGCGGACTGCCGCGGCCGATCACGTCGAAATCGACCCCGAACTGCCATGGAAAGTACCGCGGGATGCGCGCCTGCAACGCAGCCCGCGCCAACTTCATCGGCGTGTCGATTCCGGCTGCATAGCCCGCGCAACCGATTACCGTGTCATATCGCGCGAATACGACGGCGAGCTCATCGATGGAGCTCTTCACGAGATCGCCTACGACGATCTCGATCCCGAGATCTCGAATCTCCGCGATATCATGCCGCTTGGCTGGGGCGCTGGACTCGACGGCGCTGGCGCGCAGCAGCACGCTGATCTTCGCGCCTGTGATGTCCTTCGCTCGACGCGCAAGATTGCGCAGCACCGGTAGGCCGAGTTCGCCGGCACCGAGCACGAGAATGTTTTGAGACATAGCGTTAAGATCTGTCTGGTTCATCGTCTAGCCTGCTGAGGAATGTGTTGCACGCAGTCTAGCGGGACATGGACGTGGATGAAAGAAGGTACATGCGTGATACTGGGAGCCAGATAGTTGGATCGAGACGAACTTCTCCAATATTCGCAGACCGTGTGCGACGGCCTGCGAGACGATGATGACGGGCTGCGGCGGGAGGTGCTCGCACACGCCGGCAGTCGTTGGTCGCTCGGTGTCGTCCACACGCTCGGCGTGTACGGCAGGCTGCGCCATGCCGAAATCGGCGAGCGCATGCACGGGGTGACTCAGCGCATGTTGACGCGTACGTTACGACAACTCGAACGTGACGGCCTGGTGCTCCGTCACGATTTCGAAGAAGTGCCCCCTAGAGTCGAATACGAATTATCCGATACGGGCATGGACCTACTCGTTCGCATGGTCCCGCTGTGGACCTGGATCGTCGAGAATGCGGACCGCTTCCGGGAAGCGAGGCGGAGTTTCGACAGCCAGCACCGCGACGCGAACTCGTAGCTTGCCGATTGTTGATTTGCATTCCCTACGTCCCTGACGGGGAGAAGGATTGGTGCCTCCGAGTGAGCGGCTTGTCGCGGCCGCGCAGGAAATGCCGCGCTTCGATTACGCGTATTTGTCACCCACCGTACTGCGAATCGGATGGGTGTCGTAGACGATGATCATCCGCTCGATGCGCCCGTCGTCGTCGAATTCGAAAACATCGACACACTCGAAACGCACCACGAATCCATCTTTCAGCCCCCAGTCATAGACGAAGTAACCGGTCGCACGTCGAGCCCCCGTCGTGCTGACGCAGATGTCGATGGGCGTTATCTTGCTTGCTCCGGACGCGGCATTGACCTTCGCAAAGAATGGTGCGGCGTTCATCCAGCCGAGAAACGGCGAGAAGACCTGGGCGTCCGGCGTGAACAACGCACAGATCGCCGCGACATCGCCGCGCTCCAGCTCCGCGAGATAGTTGCGAACCTGCCGGGTGTATAGTGCTTCCGACGATGAGACCATCTTTTTTCTCCGATCATTCGTTGACAACGCCGCGCGTTCGGACGGACGCGCATCCGGTATAGGCAAGATAGCGATGCCCCGATGACCGAACAATCGAAAAATCCGCAACCCGGGTATGCAACCTATGCATACCCATTGGTCGACCTGACGCGGCCGCTGCCGCCGCTGACAGCGTTCCAGTCGTTCGTCGCCGCGGCGCAACTCGGGAGCATCAGCAGGGCCGCCGACCATCTGTGTCGAACGCAGGGTGCGGTGAGCCGTCAGGTCCAGCAACTGGAATCGCACTACCGGTGTGCACTTTTCGTGCGCCATGCGTCAGGGTTGACGCTGACGGCGGAAGGAAGCGAACTGTTGACCGTGGCCGTCAGCATACTCACGCAACTCGTTCAGCACGCAGACATTCACGCCAAGGCAGCGCCTGTCGTCACGCTGCGGTTGCCATCCACGTTTGCGCTTCGCTGGTTGCTTCCACGGCTGGCGGACATCAATCACGCGTTGCCCGGAACAGAATTTCGCATCTCCACCTCGGCGAACGACACGCCGGATTTCACGACACCCGACGTCGACGCCATCGTTGTGCGTGGAACCGGGCAGTGGCCGGGTATGGACGCGGTGCCGTTGTTTGCCGAGCGACTCACGCCGATGTGTACCAGCGAAATGGCCGCATCGCTTGGCTCGGCAGCCGACCTTGCTCATGTCACATTGCTCCATCCCGGACACGGCCACGAGGAATGGCGATGCTGGCTGGAAAGCGTTGGGGCACGGCAGATCGACGCGAGCCGTGGGCTCGTTTTCGATACCCTCGAACTGACGCTCTCCGCTGCGGCGGAAGGGCATGGAGTGGCAATCGGCGATCCCCGGATGGCGAGAGACCGCCTGCAGGCGGGGACACTGACGACGCCCTTTGCCGACGTGGCGCAAAAAGGCTTGTCGTACTTTATCGTCTACCCTTCCCAACGAGCCGCACAATCCAAGATTCGTGCCCTCGCTGACGTCTTGTTTCGGCTGGCGCAGGAAGACTGATCGTTATCGGGGAAAACGGTTCTGTACTGCGACTTCGCAGTTGCCAGGTGACGCGATCGCGAACACCGCCAATGCCAGCGTTCAAATCTTTGATGATCACGTTACGCGTCGCCAATCGGGCCGCCGAAGCAGGTCGACATGTTTCGACAGGGCAGAGTCTCATAGCTGAGCGGAACTGACGTTCGGAAGTCTGCCCGAGTGCGAGGTCGAACAATCGCAGGTGTCCGAGAGCAGCCGGACGCAGTCGGCCCCGGACGTCCCGCAACACTGCTTTCCCAGCATAGGTTACTGAGCTTGAGGCAGAGAGCGTCCCGCCTGAACTCAGCGCTTCGACCGGACGAGCGGTGCGTCGACAATCGGTCTAGAAATCAGGACGTTACCGCTGGAACGCTTGGTCCACAACGCGAGTTGACAAATTTAATGCGGGCGTTGGCGAATTGAAAACATTATTTTGGTGAGACCGTCAACAAAGTCGTCAACTCAGGCTCCAGATGCCTTGAAGCATATGGATTCTAGAGTGACAAAATTAATCTGCGCGGACCTCGTCGCACAAACCTGTGGCGCGCATCATCAGTATCCAGACGGTTTCATGCTGTTCCTGGGCACGATGTTCTCACCGATCCAGGATCGCGACGCGCCCGGCGGCGGATTCACGCATCACCTGGGCGATCGCGTCGCCATCTAGACGCCCATGCTCGGCGCACTCGTCAATACCGTGCGGCTTTGCACGGAAATTGCGCCCTGGACCTTCGGCGTGCGCGCCCTGTACGCCGAGCAGGCCACATGCGGCGTGCTCGGCGCCTGAAGCGGCGAGACTCGACGGGCAGCGGGCCGACGGCAAGGCCACGGCCCCGCAGCATCTGTGCGCGGTGGCGAGTCGTGATCGACGCAAGCCGTATCGATGCCAGGGGGCACCGGCCGGCGTTCATCCACGGCGCCGGGCCGTCACCGCTTATGAACGACCGAGTCGAGCACGAAGCTGGTCGTCATGTTCTGCACGCCGTCCAATGCGCTGATGGTCGCCCAGATGTCGCTGATGCGCTCATGCGTAGCCGCCTCTACCTGCACCAGCAAATCGACCTCGCCGCTGAGAACCGCGCAGTCGCGCACCTCGGCGATCCGCTCGAGTGCGGCAAGCACGTCCGCGCCGCGCATCCGGTCCTTGCGATAGACGAGCATCACGGCACGCACGGGTGCGACATCGTCGGGCAACGCGAGCCGCACCGTATAGCCTGCAATGATCTTCAGCGCTTCGAGCCGGTCGATCCGGTGCCGGACCGCCTGCCTGGACAAACCGATCCTGTCGGCCAGCACCGCGAGCGGAATCCGCGCATCGGCACACAATGCGTCGATGATCTTCTGGTCCAGGCCATCGATCTTCATTGGCCGGACCCGGTGTGCCCGGCATTGCGCGCATCGACCGCGTCGCGCAATGCCGCGATGTGGCCGGGGCCGATTCCGCAACACCCTCCGACGATCTGCGCACCGAGCGCAAGCCACTGCTCCGCCCATTTCGCATAGCCGGGCGGATCGATATCGCCGCGCAATACGTCGAGTTCCTCGTTCGCACGCGCATCGGCGCGCTGCGGTGGAAAGGCGTTCGCATACGCGCCGATCATCAACGCCGCTCCCGCTCCCATTCCCGCGAGCGTACGCTGCACTGTCTCGATCGCCGCACCCATCGCCTCCGGCTGGCTGCAGTTGAACAGCAGCGCCCTCGCACGCGCGGACACGGCGGCGTCGATGGCTTCGTCGAGTGCCTGTCCCGATCGCAGTACCGGCCCGGCGCCCGTGTCGGCGCCGACATCGTCGCGCAGCGTGAACGACACCCAGAGCGGCTTCCGATTCGCACCGAGCGCGCGACGGACGGCGTCGATCTCGCCGGTCAGGCTCTGCGTCTCGGCCAGCCACAGGTCGACGTACGGATCGAGTCCATCGACGAGCGTCGCCAGAATCGCATCGGCACGCGCCGCGTCGAACAGGTCGGGCCGATACGAACCGCCGGTCGGCGGAAGCGATCCCGCGACGCGTACCGGCCGCACTGCGCGATCCGCGGCTTGCCGCGCGAGTTGCCCGGCAAGTGCCGCAAGCGCGACACCATCGCGACGGAACCGCTGCTCGCCAATATGGAACGGCACGACCGCATAGCTGTTCGCGGTGATCACGTCGGCGCCCGCCGCGATGAACGCGTCGTGCGCGAGGCCGACGTAATGCGGCGCTTCCATCAGCGCGAGCGCCGACCATTCCGGCTGCCTGAACGGCGCCCCCATCCGCGCCAGCTCGCGCCCCATGCCGCCGTCGAGTACCGTGATGCCATGCATATTCCGTGCTCCGTCGTTGCAACCCGGGCCGCTCGCGCCCGGATCGATTCAAAGGCCGGCGCGGCCCGTCCGATGCGTCGAACGGCCCCGCGCGCCGGTCCGTGTCAGATCTGCTCGAGCGCCTGCGCGATATCGGCTTTCAGGTCGTCGACATGCTCGATGCCGACCGAATAGCGGATGAAGTTGAGCGGGATGTCGGCCGCGCGCATTTGCTCCGCCGACATCGTGCCCGCCCACATGGATGCCGTATGGATCGCGAGCGAATCGACGCCGCCGAGATTGCCGGCATTCAGCGGCAAGCGCAGCGCCTCGACGACGCGCTGCGCTTCGCCATAGCCGCCCCGCACGCCGAACGCGACCACGCCGCCGAAGCCACGCATCTGCCGGCATGCGAGTTCATGTTGCGGATGGCTGCGCAGGCCCGGATAGAACACACGCTCGATCTTCGCGTGCGCCTCGAGGAATTCGGCGAGCGCCTGGGCGTTCGCATTGATCCGCTCGACGCGCATCGGCAGCGTGCGCAGCCCACGCAGCAACAGCCACGCGTCCATCGGCGACAGCACCGAGCCGAGCGTGATGTGCGTATGCCAGATCTGCTCGGCGAGCACGCGGCTCGTGCAAATCACGCCGCCGGTCAGGTCGTGATGGCCGCCGAGATACTTGGTCGCGCTGTGCACGACGATGTCGACACCGAGCCGATGCGGCTGCTGGTTGACCGGCGACGCGAACGTGTTGTCCGCGAGTGTCAGGATGCCGCGCGCCCTCGCGACCTCGGTCACCGCGGCGATGTCGGTCACCAGCAGCAGCGGATTGACCGGCGACTCCAGCACGATCAGCCGCGTGTTCGGCCGGATCGCACGATCGAACGCGGCCGCGTCGGTCTGGTCGACGAATGTCACCTCGACGCCGAACCGGCGCAGCATATCGTCGAGCATTTTCGTCGTGCTCATGTAATGGCGCGTCTGGCCGATCACGTGATCGCCGGCCTTCACGACACTGAGGATCGCGGTCGCGATCGCGCCCATGCCGGACGCGGTGACGAGCGCGGTCTCGGTGCCCTCGAGCTCCGCCATGATCGCCTTCACGCGCTCGTGAACCGGATTGCCGTAGCGCGTGTAGTTGCGCGGATGCTGCGGCACGCTCGACATCTCCGCGAATTCCTCGCTGCCGGCCGCCTTGAACACGGCCGAATAGTGGATCGCCGGCGCGACCGACTTCTCGTCGGTCACGTCGCGGTCCGCAGCCAGAGCCAGCGTTTCAAGCTTGTATCCCATTTCGTCCTCGGATCGTTCGTTGTGTCGCGCTCATGCAGTGCCCGTCAAGCACGCACGCTACCCAGATGGCGATTCAGCCGCCCTTCGACGCGTTTGAGCACGGTCGACAGCACTGCCGTGATACCGACGTACACGATGCCGGCCAGCATCAGCGCGTCGGTCGTATAGGTTTCGATGGAGATGCGCCGCGCGACACCGGTCAGGTCGAGCACGGTGATCGTGCTGGCGAGCGCGGTCGACTTGAGCTGCAGCACGATCTCGTTGCCGAGCGTCGGCGCGACGATGCCGATCGCGCGCGGGACGACCACGAACCAGGTCAGCATGAAGCGGCTCATCCCGAACGCGAGCGCGGCTTCCTTCTCGCCGGCGGGCACGCCGGCTATGCCGCCACGGATGTCCTCCGCCATATAGGCCGCGAGGTTGAGCGTCAGCGCGCACAATGCGCACGAGAACGATCCGCCGACCAGCAGCCACAGCGGCGACGCGCGCACGATCGAGAACTGCGCGAGCCCGTAATACAGCACGAAAATCTGCACCAGCAGCGGCGTGCCGCGAAACACCGACATGAACAGGCGGCTCGGTACCGACAGCCACCGGCGCTCCGACGTACGCGCGACGGCAAGCGGCACCGCGAGTGCGAACGCGAACGTGCAAGACAGCACCAGCAGTTGCAGCGTGATCCATACACCGCGCGCGACGTCCGGGCCGGACTGCGCGATGAGGGAAAGGAAGTCGTTCATCGCATGGCCCTCGTCAGGTGCGTTGTGCGTAACCACGGCCCGCGATGCGCTCGAGCCACGCGAATACGGGGTTTGAAGCGGCGAGAAAGCCGAAGTAGACGATACCGACCGTCACGTAGAAGACGAATGGCTGCTTGGTGAATTGCGCGGCGATGTTGGCCTTGCGCAGCATGTCCTCGAGCCCGACGATCGACACCAGCGAGGTGTCCTTCAGCAGGTTCTGCCACATGTTGTTCAGGCTCGGCAGGCAGAGGCGCCACGCCTGCGGCAGGCGCACATGCCACAGTGTCTGCAGGCGTGACATTCCATACGCGCGCGCCGCCTCGATCTGTCCGGCCGGCACCGCGATGAACGCGCCGCGGAACATCTCCGACGCGTAGGCGCCGAACACCACGGCGAGCGCGATCACGCCGGCGGAAAACGGGCTGATGACGATGGCGCCATCGAATTGCGCGTTGAGCAGATGCGACAGCCCGAAGTAGCAGATCAGCAGGATCAGGAACTCGGGAATGCCGCGCAGGAAATTGGTCAGCGCATAGGTCGCATGCGTAAGCCAGCCCACGCCCGACAGTTTTGCCGATGCACCGGCGATGCCGAGCAGCATGCCGACGCACAGCGCGGCGAGCGCGAGTTCCAGCGTGACGAGCGCACCCGCCGCGATCTGCGCGCCGTAGTTCACCAGAATGTCCATCGTGATATCGCTCCTTGTGAGGCCCGGATCGCGCAGGCCGCCGTGCTGCGGCCGCGCGGTCCCGATGCGCGGCTATTGCGGCGCGATGCTGAACGGGAAATAGCGCTTGTTGGCGGCGGCGAACGTGCCATCCGCCTGCACCTGCGCGATCCCCTTGTCGAACAGCGCCTTCAGCGGCGCGTCGCCCTTGCGTACCGCGATCGCCGTACCGTCGCCGAAGATCTCCGCATCGGCGATCGGCTTGCCGACGAAGTCGAAACCTTCCTTCCTGCCGGCCTTCGTCAGCCAGTCGTACGCGACCGTGTTGTCGGCAAGCACGGCATCGACACGTCCGGCCTCCAGGTCGAGCCAGGCCTCGTCGAGCGTTTGATAGACCTTCACGTTGATCCCCGACTTGCCCGCCGGCAGGCGGCGGCGCAGATAGGATTCGTGGGTCGACGCGGTCTGAACGCCGATCGTCTTGCCGCGCAGCGTGGCCGCGCCATCCGTGATACCCGAGCCCTGCTTCGCGACGAACTGCACCGGTGCCGTCGTGAAGATGCGCGTGAAATCGACCGACTGCTCGCGCTCGGGCGTCTTCGACATCTGCGCGAGCACCGCATCGATCTGCTTCGCCTTGAGCGCCGGAATCAGCGCGTCGAAATCCATCGTCACCCACTGGCACTTGACCTTCATCGTGTCGCACATCTTCTTGCCGATGTCGATCTCCATGCCCTGTAGCTTGCCCGATGCATCCTTGTATTCGAACGGCGCGTAATCGGCGAGCGTGCCGACGCGCACGACCTGCTCGGCATGCGCGACCGATCCGAGCAGTGCCGCGCCCACGCACAGCGACTGAAGCAGCTTCTTCATGGTTTCCCCTCCGGTTGGCATTGAATCCGCATCAGATGATGCTGGACAGAAACTTCTGGAAACGCGGCGATTTCTGGCTCGCGAATACCTCATCGGGACTGCCGTCTTCCTCGATTCGTCCCTGGTGAACGAAGACGACGCGGTTCGCGACTTCGCGTGCAAACCCCATTTCGTGCGTGACGACGAGCATCGTGCGTCCCTCGTCGGCCAGCGAGCGCATCACTTTCAATACTTCGCCGACGAGCTCGGGATCGAGCGCCGACGTCGGTTCGTCGAACAGCATCACGTCGGGATCGGTCGCGAGTGCGCGCGCGATCGCCACGCGCTGCTGCTGGCCGCCCGACAGCTGGTTCGGATAGTGCTCGCACTTGCCGGCGAGCCCGACCCGATCCAGCATCGCGATCGCCTTGTCGCGCGCATCGCGCTTCGACACGCCCAGCACGCGCACCGGCACGAACATCACGTTCTGCAGCACGGTCATGTGCGCCCAGAGATTGAACTGCTGGAACACCATCGCGAGCTTGCGGCGCACGCGCATCACCTGCTGCGCGTCGGCGGCGACCAGCGCGCCGTCGCGGCCCGCCGGCTTCAGCGCGAGCGTTTCGCCGTTCACGCAGATCCGGCCACGGTCGGGCATTTCCAGCAAGTTGATGCACCTGAGGAACGTACTCTTGCCCGACCCGCTGCTGCCGAGGATCGACACGACCTCGTGATTCCGCGCGGTCAGCGAGATGCCCTTCAGCACCTCGACACCGCCGAACGACTTGTGAATATCCTCGACCACCAGCGCGTCCGCCGCCGGTTTGCATGCAGGAATTGCTGCTGGCATCCTCGACTCCTTCTTCGATACGTTGCTCACCACACCGCTCCGGTTCGCGCCGGCCCGCCAGGCGCCGGCGCTTGCGCATCAGCTCGACAGCCGCCGGTTGCGCCTGAAGCACACCACCTTCGGCTGTGTCATTTCCGTCATCGCGAACCGAACGCCTTCGCGGCCCAGCGACCCATGCTTGAATCCGCCGAACGGCATGCCGTCGAAGCGGTAATCGGACGAATCGTTGATCATCACGCCGCCCGCCTGGAGTCGCTCGGCCGCGCCGAGCGCCACCTCCAGCCGGCTGGTGAACACGCCAGCATGCAGGGCGCTCTCCGACGCGTTGGCCGCGTCGAGCGCCTGCTGCAGGTCGGTGAATTTCTCGATCGTCACGACCGGGGCGAACACCTCGTCGGTCCATACGCGCGCGTCGTGCGGCACATCCGCCAACACCGTCGGTTCGTACAGCGCCCCGCGCCGCCGATGGCCGGTCAGCACCGTCGCACCGCGCGACACCGCTTCGTCGACCCAGCGTTCGACGCGGATCGCCTGTTCCTCGCCGATCATCGGCCCCATGTCGGTCGCATCGTCCAGTGGATCGCCCACGACCATCTTGCCGGTCAGCTCGACGAAGTAGCGGACGAACGGCTCGTACGCGGCGTCGGCGACGAAGATCCGCTGCGTGCCGATGCAGTTCTGTCCCGCCGCCCAGAACGCGCCCGACACGCATGCTTCGGCGGCATCCTTCAGGTCGGAGTCGGCCATCACGATCACCGGCGCATTTCCGCCGAGGTCCATCGCGATCTTCTTGAGTCCCGCCTGGCGCGTGATGGCCTCGCCAGTCTCCGGACCGCCGGTAAAGGTCACCATCCGGATCCGCCGGTCGCGCACCAGCGCAGACGCGATCTCCGCGCCGCCGTGCACGATCTGCAGCGCGTCGCGCGGCGCACCGGCTTCCCACAGAACCTCGACGAGCGCCTGCGCGGACAGCGGCGCAAGCAACGAGGGCTTCAGGATCAGCGCATTACCGGTCGCAATCGCCGGCCCGAGCTTGTGTGCAACGAGGTTCAGCGGGTCGTTGAACGGCGTGATCGCGAGAATCACGCCGAGCGGCTCCAGCGTGTAGTAGCCGCTGCGATCCTCGGAGCCGGGATAGCCGTCGAACGGGATCGTCTCGCCGGTCAGCCGTTTCGCTTCCTCGCCCGACAGGCGCAGCGTGTTCACGCAGCGCGCGACCTCCTTGCGGGCCTGCCGCAACGGCTTGCCCGCTTCGAGCGCGATCGTGCGTGCGAACGTCTCCGTGCGCGCCTCGACGATCGCTGCTGCGCGAAACAGGATGTCAGCCCGCCGGTTGCGCGGCATGGTCGCGGCCGCATGCGCCCCTTCGAGCGCGCGCTCGACGAGGCCCGGTGCCGCATCGAGGGGCAACAGCCGAACCTGGCCGACGATCGCGCCGTCATACGGCGACCGGACATCTGCCACGCCGGCCCCCGTGCAGCCGGTCATCACCGCATCGCGCGCGCTCATGCGGCCACCTCGTGCGACACGGCGCCGATCCTGTCGGCGAGTTCGATCAGGTCGGACAGGATCGCGAACGCCGTTTCCTCGCGCCCCGCACCGGGCCCGCTGATCGTCACGCCGCCGAGCACGTCGGTGTCGAACGTGATCGCATTCGTCACGCCGCTCGCGGCACGCAACGGATGGCCGGCCGGCAGCTTGCGCGGCTCGACACTCGCGGTCACGGTGCCGTCCGGATGGCGGACGGCCGAGCCGATCAACCGCCAGGACATGCCCTCCGCCGCCGCCGCGCGCACGTCGTGCTCGGTCAGCTCCACGATGCCGCGGCACGTCACGTCGCCACGCGTGAGGCCAGCGTTCCACAGCGCGTTCGCCAGAATCACGACCTTCAGCTGCACGTCCGACCCGTTGACGTCGGCCGCGGGGTTCGCCTCCGCATAGCCGCGCTGCTGCGCATCCCGGATCGCCGCATCGAAGCTCGCGCCGGCCTCGACCTCGCCGAGCACGTAGTTCGACGTACCGTTCAGGATGCCGGCGAAGCCGTTGATGTCGCAACCGCGCAGCGAGGTCGCAAGCTGCCGCAGCACCGGCGTGCCGCTCATCACCGTGCCCTCGTACATCACGCAAGCACCCGATTGCGCGGCGATCCGCGCCAGTGCCGGCTGCGCGAGCGCGATCGGCCCCTTGTTCGTCGTGATCACGTGCTTGCCGCATTCGAGTGCGGTACGGCAATGCGACAGCGCGGGCTCGCCGGTGTTCGGATCGGTGAAGGTCGCCTCGATGACGACATCCACGTGGTCCGACGCAATGGCCTTCAGCACGGCGCCGAGGCCGACGTCCGACGACACCAGCGTGCCGGGATCGCGGCGCAGCGCTTCGGCATCGACGCCCCGCCGAGCGGTTTCGTCGAGGACGTCCAACGAGATACCGCGAGGATTCGTCGCGATCCCGAGTCGCAGATCGGCGACCATCGTCACCGATACGTCGAGTTCCGCCGCACCCAGCATCGCGCGCTTCTTTTTGAGCAGTTCGACCAGTCCCTGATTGACTCCGCCGAAACCGACCAGTGCCAGTTTGAGTTCCATCTTGATCATCTCCTGTTCATTGACTACAGGAAACATGTTAGTTATGCGAATTGATCGACAAATTATGCGTTTCGACGGATTCGGGCAGTCACGCGTTGCGGTTTGTCACGCGGGACGGACGGATCGGCCGTCGCCGCGCGAACCGCGCTCGTCAGGCAGTGGACGGTGCGTCGTCGCCGTCCTTGTCGACCGGCACGAACAGCCCGACCTTGACCGCGCTCAGCACGACATTCGTATTGATCCGGCGAATCATCGGGTTGCTTTGCATGATCCGCGCGGACAGCCGGTCGTACGCCTCGACGTCGCGTGCAGTGATGATCGCGATCAGGTCGACGGAGCCGGTCACGTAGTAGATCTGCTGGATTTCGTCATGC
This sequence comes from Burkholderia sp. BCC0398, assembly GCF_902833245.1. Classification (NCBI taxonomy): domain Bacteria; kingdom Pseudomonadati; phylum Pseudomonadota; class Betaproteobacteria; order Burkholderiales; family Burkholderiaceae; genus Burkholderia; species Burkholderia sp. BCC0398. The sequence goes on along the minus strand of NZ_CADFEM010000029.1, from coordinate 20,353 downwards.
GCCTTCGACCACTCGCGGAACCGGGCGACCGTCTCGTAGTTTTCGCGTTCGATCTCGATCGCCGCAATGAACGTCATCGGCCGGCCGACGGCCGCGCGATCGACCACCGCGATTTCCGCCGAGATGATCTTTTCGGTGCGCATGCGCTTCAGCCGCTTCTGCACGGCGGACGTGGACAGGCCGATCCGTTCGGCGATGGCGTCCGCAGTGGCGGTGCAATCGCGCTGGACGATATTCAGGATCTTGCGGTCGAAGGTGTCGAGTGGATCGGTCATGGCGTGGCTTGCCGGAGAACGGGGGCTTGCGTCAAAGATAGAAAGGGCGAGTCGACCTGAGCCCGACCAGATGCCGGACACGGTCGAACGCGGTGACGAGCGTTTCGCGCCACTGCGCCGCAGGGCCGCGGACGCATACGGGGGCGAAATGGATCGTGTCCACGCCCGCAGGAATACGGAACGGACGCTCGATGCCGTCGTCCGATTCGGTCACGAGTGCAGTGCCGTCGACTTCGGTCAGGCTCATCAACAAATGGACGGTGGCACTCGCACCAAACAGGTCGTGCAGGGGCGAATCGTTCGCGGACAACTGCTCGAGCAACGGCAGTTCGTACGCGCCGGGCCACCAGGCATCGTGCTCGTCGAGCCACGGGCCGACTGCCGGCATGCCTACCATCTCGAGGATCCGGTCCGCGCAGAGATGCGCATACGCGCGACATCGGCCGGCCCCATCGGTCGAAGAGCGCACCAGCGAGCCACCGTCGCTCGGGGCGGCGTCCGTCAACACGACGCTCGCAGGTTTTAGTCGGCCGAGCATTTCAGCCGTGCGTGCCATCGACCGGTGCCCTTCGCGGGAACTCTGTGCGTGATCCGGGACGATCCTGCATACCCACTTCGGACCATCCCGCATGGCGGTGGGAACGTCGCCGGCTCGGACTTGAGCGGTTCGCCTGCGGGCGTGTTCAACGATGACGATTGGCGTGTCCGGCATACAACTCTCTCGTGCTTGAGGGGCCGCGTCGTAGGGATGCTGGCGCACTTCGTGGATTGGCTGAGATGTTCGGGGCTGAGAAAATAATATCGCGGAGAAGCGACCGAAAAAATCTCAACAGCCGTAAATTTCGACGTAAAGCGTCAAAAAATCCGCACATCCGGCCGTTTGGCATCCAGTTCGGTCTCGACAGCTCCGGTCAGGGTACGGGCTGGAAGACGACGACCTCCTGGACGCAGGCCAACACGCTCGGCGGCCGCCCGATCGCGCGGGGCGAATCGGCTATCGGGCTCGGGTGACTCAAACCATGAAGCCCCCCCAACGAGTACGGTGATTGCCTGAGCATCGGGTCGCCGAGGCAGCCCACAATCATGGAGGGAACGCGCCGCTTGCACCACCACGCTCAGTCGGGGATCGGATGATCGAGGGCTCACAGCAGGCCATCCATCGAGCATGCGTGTCGGCAATGAGTTGATACCCTATTCCGCTTACATCGATACGCTGAGCTAGATGCCTTCCTGCAGTTGCAAACCCACGATGCCCACGACAACGAGGGCAATGCAGAACAGCCGCCCGAGCAGGACGGGCTCATGGAACCAGACGATGCCGACCAACGCCGTTCCCGCTGCACCAATTCCTGCCCATACGGCGTAAGCGTCTCCCAGTGGGAGAATTTTTAATGTGAGACTCATTAGCCACACGCTCAGTACGGCCGCCACGATCGATATCCCGCCAGGCAGTGCTTTTGAGTAGCTGTCAGAAAGCTTCATCGTCACGGAGAAGACAACTTCCAATAAACCGGAAGCGACAACGATCGACCAGGCGGCAAGCGGACTAGAGACGACAAACATGGGGTCTACCTTCAGATTGGATGTTGTCAACAGGGCCACCTCCACCCTCATATGCGTCCAGACAAAGTCACATTGATCCAGACTGGCAGTTCGGCCGCCTCAATAGGCGGCGAAAAGAGATACCCTTGAGCGACTTGGTAGCCCCGTGCCTGAAGTATCTGTCGCTGAACGTCAGTTTCCACGCCTTCGGCAACGATCGTCAAATGTAGCTTGGCACAGATGTCGGCGACCGAGTTGACAAGCGATCTCGCATTCTCGCTGTTTTCAACGTTGCTGATAAAGCTCTTGTCCAGCTTCACCTCGTTCACAGGCAACCGCCGCAAATAGCTGAGGCTCGAGTACCCCGTACCGAAATCGTCGATCGCCATATTGACGCCGAGGGAATGAACGTCTTGAATAGTTGTCATTACGCTATCCGTCGCGTCGAGCAACACGGCCTCGGTGACCTCAAGCGTCAACTGAGAAGGCGCAAGTTTGTACGTCCCCAGCAGACTGCTTACCAGGGAAGCGAACGCAGGATCGCGAAACGCCGTGGGCGAAATGTTGACCGATATCCGGGGAACATCTAGACCGGCTTCGCACCATTGCGCCAATTGCCGGCACGCCTCGGTCAATACCCATCGATTGAACTCCGCAACCAGTCCGCACTCCTCGACAAGCGGGATGAAATGGTCCGGCGCCACGTTGCCAAAATCACGATGAAACCAGCGCGCAAGCGCTTCGACTCCGTACAAACTATCATCATCCAGACGCACCTGAGGCTGATAGTGAAGTTGCAACTCCCCCGCGACGAGGCTGTCGCGCAGTGCCAGCCCGAGCTTCCGGCGCGCCTCCCTCGCACGCATCAGTTCTGGCTCAAAGACTCGATACTCGTGGTGTCCGGCGAACTTCGCCTCATACATGGCCATGTCGGCATGCTGCATCAACGCACCAATGCTCTCGCCGTGCTGCGGAAAGATCGCGATGCCCATGCTCGCCGCGGGCGTCAGGTTCGTGTCACTAATCTGGACGGGCTGGCGCAACCTGTTCATCGTTCGTTCCGCAAAGTCGAGCGTCAGTTCAATGTCGGCCGGTGACAGAACGATCACGAACTCATCGCCCGACAGCCGACCGACAATATCCGTATCGCGCAGGTCAATCTTGAGGCGCTGTGCAACTTCGCTCAGCAAACCGTCTCCCGCCGCGTGCCCCAGCGTGTCGTTCACCTGCTTGAAGCTGTTGAGATCGACAAACATCACCGCGAACGAATGCTGACTCGCGACGGCGGCGGCAAGCACCGACTCCGCTTGACTCATCAGCAGCTGTCGATTAGGTAATCCGGTCAGGCCGTCATAGAAGGCGAGACGGCGAATGCGCTCCTTGCTTCCTTCTCGCTCCAATGCCAACGCGCACAAATTCAGACTGGCGTCCACAAGCTCCTGATGAAGCGCACTGGGTTGGTGTGACTCGCGATAGTAGAACGAGAGCGTGCCGAGCGTGCGCCCATCGGTAGACCGGATTGGATGCCACCAGCACGAAGTGAACCCAAACGAGATTGCGAGCGCGCTGTGCGATGCGTAGGCTTCGTCCGGCGATGTGGTGGGAAATACAATGTGTCTGCCGAACGGGCCCGCAGCGATCCGCTCTACGAAGTCGGGGGCGATACGCAACCCATCAATCGCCCTCGCATATTCCATCGGCAAGCTTGGTGCCGCGAGCGTCCATAGCTTACCGTCGTCATCGATTCGTCTGATCGATGCCGTCACGGCCGGCGCGATCCGCTCTGCTTCGTGGCACACAAGTGTCGTAACATTGGCCAAAGGCTCTTCCCGTGCCATCGCGCCCAGCACCTTGCGCTGAAGCTCCTCGTGTATTTTCGTACTGGTAATGTCAGTCCAGATTCCGACGACGTTCTTGCATACGCCCCTTGCGTCGAACACCGGATTGACTGTGGCCAGGATCCATAACGGGTGGCCGCTCTTGCTATAGACGAGAATCTTGGTCTTAAAGCTCAGGTGAGCGCCCACCTTCGCACGAATATCACTGACCGTGCCGAAGTCCGAATAAGGCCCGACCACGAAGTCGGTCGGACGTTTGCCGAGTATCTCCGACATCTTGTACCCCAACATCTGCGTGAATCCCTCGTTCGCGTATACGACCCGGCCGTCCGGTGTGGTCACGACTGCGGCGCTATCGGTGTGATTCAATGCAAGCGACAGCAGGTTCAGTTTCTCCCTTCGTCTGGCGACGACGAACGCAATCGCGGTCGCGGCGAGCAGGATCGCCATGACACTTGAGGCGATTCCAAGAAGGCGGAAACGCTCGTGCATTGCATACACCGAAACCGCGCCGACAACCCTGCCGTATTGCAGGAATTGACGCTCTTCATTAAGGAACGCAGCCTGCACATCCTGTGTCGGCTGCTCGAGGAATCCATGCAGGTCGCCCGACTGAATGTATTCAACGAGCTGGGTCAACGCTCTACTGTATCGGTAGTATGCGTCTATCAGTGACCGGCTCCGTACACGGCCCTCCACGCTGTCATTTGAGCCGTGTTTGCGCAATGCATTTAGGAAAATCAAGAAAGAGCGGTCGGCTGCATCGATTTCGTTACGCGCGTGCTGCACGAAGGAAGACGGCACAGTGCCGGATAACGCCCACCGGGTAGCCGCTCGTGAAAGCGTAATGCGTGCGTCCGACAGGTGCTCGGTCGTTTGCATGATCGCGTCAACCTCGGTAATCGTCACATTCGACATAAATTCCACGTTTTCCCAGGTACGCGACAGAATCCAGCAACTGGCTCCGAGCGTAAGCAGTTGCAGAACAAAAATCGAAATCAAAACTAACCGGCGTGACAATCTGATACGGTTAAACATCAGAGGATTCCTTATGATTCGAAATATTTTTCAACTGCTTCCTCGATCGCATTTCATAACCCATTTCCCGATCTGAGACAGGTTTGATCAGTTGAATCAACCCACACATGCGAACCTCCTCTGACTACGCGTATTTCTCGTCCAGCGTACTTCGAATCGGATAAGTATCGTAAGAGGTCAGTTCAATCGCCGATATGACCTTGTCGCACAGGGTCAGCGCCAATTCGCACCAAAGTCGGCAGAACACGCGCGCAGCGGGACGACCAACACTAGAACCCTCGACCGTGCCGCCTGTTTATCCAGTGATGAAGCAGTTGCGGCAGCCGGTTCGACGAGCGCGGCTGTCTGCAGAACACCTGCGTTCATTTGTGCCACGACTTGCTACCGGTGTTGCGGCTATGGCTAGCGCAATTGCGCCCGGTAACAACGCGAGCTGAGAAAAAGCCGCATTCATGTCGTCGTAAAGAAATCCTGTACCGACCCACCATGCCCAGCCTGGAATGGCGACAGCATCCTGGAGTTTCGGCTCCACATCCGCGTCCGGACTGCGCATAATCACTACATCGACGAGCACGACATGCGCCCTTGCCATCCCGGCGCGGTAAACCTCCCTATCGGTCAGGCCGTCGGTGGTGCGGCCTCCCTTGGCACGGGTTCCAATGAACCTGACGCTCGAACGCATGAAATTGATGCCGTCGGAAGTGGCAACCCAGTAGTAGCCTCTCATATCCGCGTCGAGCGCTGACAATGCAGCTTTTGCCTGTTGCTGCGCCTGATCCTGAGTGAGCACACCAATCGTCTGCAACGCGCGGCACGAATAAGGAAGCTGTTCGCCCTCCATCAGAAGATCAATAGTCTCTTCGCGACAACTGTCGATCATCGCGTCGTACAGTATGTGCAGCGACATGCCACCAGCGACAGCGACAAGCGCCAGCAGTTTCGCGGACAAATCCACGCGGGGCCTCACGCCGTTAACCGTTTAGTTCGTATATCGACTGAGGTGGTCTAAACTTGAGCCGCATCTCATCAATAGTTAGCGTTTATGCGGACACTGCCGTTCCGCCGTCGATCGACCAGCGGCGTCAAATCGCACTAGACTCCCCTCTATCGCACTTGATCATTTGCTCCGGCGCCCCTCCGGTCGTAACCTCCAGTCCGGAATGCGAGCTCGCGATACCGTCTCCGCTTCGGTTGCACCGGTGTCGCGATTGCGCGAGCGTGATCGATGAGGACACCCGCGAGTGTGTGTCGATCGAAGCGGCCGTCGGCCTCTGCTCTGAGGACGTGATCCTACCGCCGTCGCGACTCATGTGAGCGATTCATAGACATCGGTTCAACTAAAATGAAACGATGTCTGTGAATCGCACAGGTCATCCCACGAGACCGTCATCTTCCGACGCGCCATCTTCACACGACTACCCTTCCAATTTCCGCATCATGACCTCGTAAACAACGCGGCCGCGCCTTTCACGTCGACGTCCTAATCGCGATCCGCTCCAGTCGATAACCGTATCCGTAGATCGATGAGAGGCGGTAACCACTTTCCGGCCGCAAGCCCAGTTTCGTGCGCAGCGTCGAAATATGTGTGTCGATCGTTCGAGAAGAGACATCGGTCACCTGGTTCCACACGGTATCGATAATGTGTGCCCTCGACAGCGGGCTATCGACGCACTGGAACAACAGCAGTGCAAGATCGAACTCCTTCGGCGTGAGATTCGCTGCCCTACCGTCGACATACGCCTGCTTTTGCTTCATATCGAAACGGAAATGGTCGAATTCACGCGTGATGATCTCAACGCCGACCGAATACGCGCGTCGCAACAGCGAACCGACGCGAGCGCACAGGATTGTGCTCGACGCCGGCTTGACAACATAATCGTCCCCGCCGGCGTTCAGGATATGCGCAATCTCCGATTCCTCCCCCCGGCAAGTCATGAAGATGATCGGCAATCTGACACTGGACTGATTTGTGCGGACCCACCTCAGCACGTCCTCCCCAGACATGTCGGGCACGTTCCAGTCGAGTACCAGTAAATCAAACGTCTCTCTCTGCAAGCACCGCATTAATGCCTTTCCACGTGTAAATACATAGCACGTATGACCGGCCTCCCTAAGTGCTTGGCTTACGAATTCCGCGTGAATCAACTCGTCATCGAGAATGGCAATTCTCATAGCATCTTTACAGTTTATTTTTTATCATATTTTTCAAAATAGAAACTGAATTGAAAATGGCAAATCCAACTCCAAAACGTATCCGGCCTTTTTAGTGACATCAGTCGTCAGCATGTTTGGCGCCATTCACCGGAACCCGATACCGTTCCCGGTCCTTACCAGCCATCCAGAGCGGCGTACGGCCTCGCCCGCACCATGTTTGCCCTGTTTCAGGATTCCAATACTTTGGCGTCAGCTTTTTTCTCTTTTGCGGTTCCTGCACTGCGCGCGGAGCAACGTCGATATCGAGGTGAAACTCCGCGAAGACTTGCCGGACGCGTTCAATCACGAGATTCACGAGACGTTCAGTTTCCACCGCTCTCTCCCGCTCGATCTCCTGGGTCAACTGCTCGTATTGTTCGAGCAACTTCTGATAGCGGCTCATGGTACCTCCCATTCTTCCACGATAGCGGATTCCTAACTATTCGACGCTTCGATATTCCATGACAATCCGCCGCGTTGTGAGGCGACCGGATCGTCGCTCGCCGTACGGCGTATCCTGCTTCGCCTACGATCCAGTCAAGTCGACTCCCATTGCCCAATATTCGATTTTCCGGGGATGACGGGAAAGCCCCCGCGCACTGGACGTCTTGCCTCTTCTCCATCAAGAACTTTCACCCCGTCCGTCCATCGTGACCCGCGAACACTGCATTAGCGCACTGCTGAGCGCGGAGAAACCGACCGCCACCGTAGTCTCTCGTCCAGCTTCGCAATTGAGCCGGTGTCGTTGACACGGTGGTGTTGCATAAAAAGGAGGATCGCACCTACGGCAGGATCCTCAACCTCAGACTCTCGCCGGAACGCACGAGGAATACATCCGGCGGTGGGTGTGGTCCGAGGACGGCCAGAAGTTACATCTCGGGCAGGACAATCTCGACGCGACGATTCTGTGCACGGCCTAGCGCCGTGTTGTTCAACGCGACGGGGCGTTCCGCCCCGTATCCGTGGATCTCAAATCGCCTCGCATTCAGTCCGTGTGCTTGCAGATAGCTCGCCACGGCCTGCGCACGCTGCTCTGATAACCGACGGTTGTAAGTGTCCGTGCCGAGCCCATCGGTATAGCCGCTGATGCCGACGGTTCCGAAAGTCATGCCCTTCCCGTTCGCGATCACCTTGTCGAGCTGCTGCATCGCCGCCGGCGTCAGTATCGCCTGGTTGAAGTCGAAGTTCGCGTCGCCTGACAGCGTCACTCGTTTCGGTATCGGCGCACCAACGGCGGCCGGAGGCGGCGCACCCGTGTCCACGGTAGATGCCTGTGCATTCCCGTCGCCGCACTGGAACACGAGCGTCGCGGGATCGGATTTGTCGCGCAGTGCGCGGGCCGAGTCGACGGCGCGCACGGGCTCTTCGCCGCAAATCTTGCGGGCGGCCTTCATGCAGGTTTGCGGGCCCGACAGCAGGCCGTGGCAGTCCACCTGGAAGGTGCGCACGCCGTCGCGCGGCTGCAGTTCGGAAGCGCTGAAGGTCGGGCCGGATGCGGTCGAGCACGCGGCGAGGGCCGTTGCGGAGAGTGCGAGCGCAAGAGCGAGTTTGTTCAAGGTTACATCCTCAATGCTTGGGTTGACTGAAGCCCGCCACGAGTGGCGCGGCGGGCTCGTCCGGCCGTCGGGGCCGCCGCGGGCCGTCCGGCTGGCGAGCCGGGCGGCCTGGCGGCGCGACGCGTTACTTCCACTGGTACAGCATGCCGGCGCCGATCACCTTCTGACCGCCGCTGAAACCGCCGTTGATCGACGCCTTCAGGTTTTCCGTGATGCGGGCCTGCATGTTGACCGCCATTGCCTTCTGGCCGAGGAAGGTCGACGTACCCACGCCCATCCCGAAGTTGGCGTCGCGATCGAGCTGCGGGATCGACGCCATCGCGCCGACGGCCGCGATACCCTGCTTCGCCATCTGGTCGGTCTGCTGCAGTTGCGAACCCAGCGAGTTGATCTGCGCCTGCTGGCCCGACAGTGCCGTCGACAGCGTCGTCTGCACCTGCGTCAGCTGGTTCACGTTCACCGCGTCGGTGCCTTGCGTACCCGGCGCGACGTTCGTGATCTGGCGCTGCTGCGTGTCGTTGCCGACCGACACCACGTTCGAGCGGCCGCCGTCGTTGGAGCCTGCGCCGATCGCCACCGAGTTCGAACCCGTGGTGACGGTTGGGACGTCGGTGCCCTTGCCGTTCATGTCGGCCGCGATGCCGTTGTTGTTGGCGGCGCGCGTCGTGTTGTTGTTGATCGTCGTCGACAGCGAGTTCAACGTGTTGTTGATGTTGTTCACGCCGGTCGACAGCGAGGCCACGTTGCTGTTCGTCGTGCTCAGGCCGGTGGACAGCGAGCCGATGCCGGTCGAAGTCGACGTCGACAGCGAGTTGACGTTGCTGTTCGTCGTGCTCAGGCCCGTCGACAGCGAGTTGATCGCGGTCGAGGTCGACGTGGACAGCGACGACACCGAGCTGTTCGTGCTGCTCAGGCCGGTGGACAGCGAGTTGATGCCCGTCGACAGCGACGCGACGTTCGACGCGGTGGACGTCGACAGCGTGTTGATCGCATTGTTCGTCGCGTTGAGCTGGCTGCCGTTGATCGCGTCCGTGCTGCTGGCCGAGATCCGGCCTGCGGCGACGTTCGTGATCTGGCGTTCCTGGCCCGGTGCGCCGACGCTCACCACGCCGACCGGCGAGCCGCCTGCGAAGGGGTACGTGACGCCGCCGATCGTGGCGCTCGACGTCGGGTTCGCGGCACTCGTGACCGAGTTCGCGCCGAGTGCGATCGAGTTGGCGACGTTGGCCTGCGCGTTCGTGCCGAAGGCGAGTGCGTCGGCAGCGGTTGCCTGCGCTGCCGATCCGTACGCTTGCGCGCCGGTGGCGCTTGCCGTGGCCTGGTTGCCGAGCGCGATCGTGTTGTCCGCGGTGGCCTGGTTCGAGCTGCCGAGTGCGAGCGCGCTCGCGCCGTTGGCAGTGTTCGCGTTGCCGAGCGCCACTGCGCCGTTGCCGGTCGCCGTGTCGTTCGCGCCCATCGCCACCGCGCCGGTACCCGTTGCGATGCTCGGGTCGCCGATTGCGACCGCGCCGTCGCCGGTTGCCGTGTTGCCGGAGCCGATCGACACGGCCTTGCCGCCCGTTGCCGATGCGCTCTGGCCGATGGCGACCGCGCCTGCCGACTGCGCGTTCGAACCGTCGCCGACCGCGACGCTGCTGGCGCCTGCCGCGCTGGCGTTCACGCCGGCTGCCAGGGCGTTGGTGCCCGTTGCACCCGTGTTGTCGTAGTTGGCTTGCTGCACGCCGTTGTCGTTGACGCTGTAGTAGTGCGTCTTCGCGGCGTTGATCGCGGTCGAGGTCGAGGTCGACAGCGACGTCACCGAACTATTCGTCGAGCTGAGGCCGGTGGACAGCGAACCGATCGAGCTGTTAGCCGACGAGAGGCCGGTCGAGGTGGAAGTCGACAGCGACGTCACCGAACTATCCGTCGAGCTGAGGCCGGTGGACAGCGAACCGATCGAGCTGTTGGCCGACGAGAGGCCGCTCGAGGTCGAGGTCGACAGCGACGTCACTGAACTATCCGTCGAGCTGAGGCCCGTGGACAGCGAACCGATCGAGCTGTTGGCCGACGAGAGACCGGTCGAGGTCGAGGTCGACAGCGACGTCACCGAGCTATCCGTCGAGCTGAGGCCCGTGGACAGCGAACCGATGGAGCTGTTTGCCGACGACAGACCGGTCGACGTGGAAGTCGACAGCGAAGTGATCGAGCTGTTTGCGGAAGACAGGCCCGTCGAGGTCGAAGTCGACAGCGACGTGATCGAGCTGTTTGTCGAAGACAGGCCCGTCGAGGTCGAAGTCGAGAGCGACGTGATCGAGCTGTTGGCCGACGAGAGGCCCGTCGAGGTCGAAGTCGACAGCGACGTGATCGAACTGTTGGCCGACGAGAGACCCGTCGAGGTCGAAGTCGACAGCGAGCTGATCGAGCTGTTCGCCGACGACAGGCCGGTCGAGGTCGAAGTCGACAGCGACGTGATCGAGCTGTTCGCCGACGAGAGGCCGGTCGACGTCGACGTGGACAGCGACGTGATCGAGCTGTTCGCCGACGAGAGGCCGGTCGACGTCGACGTGGACAGCGACGTGATCGAGCTGTTCGCCGAGGACAGGCCGGTCGACGTCGACGTGGACAGCGACGTGATCGAGCTGTTCGCCGACGAGAGGCCCGTCGAGGTCGAAGTCGACAACGACGTGATCGAACTGTTGGCCGACGAGAGACCCGTCGAGGTCGAAGTCGACAGCGAGATGATCGAGCTGTTGGCCGACGAGAGGCCCGTCGAGGTCGAAGTCGACAGCGACGTGATCGAGCTGTTGGCCGACGAGAGGCCCGTCGAGGTCGAGGTCGACAGCGAATCGATCGAGCTGTTAGCGGTGGACAGACCGGTCGAGGTCGAGGTGGACAACGACGTGATCGAGCTGTTCGCCGAGGACAGACCCGTCGACGTCGAAGTCGAGAGCGACGTGATCGAGCTGTCAGCCGAGGACAGGCCGGTCGAGGTCGAAGTCGACAGCGAGGTGATCGAGCTGTTAGCCGAGGAGAGGCCGGTCGAAGTCGAAGTCGACAGCGAGGTGATCGAGCTGTCAGCCGACGACAGACCCGTCGAGGTCGATGTGGACAGCGAGGTGATCGAGCTGTTGGCCGACGAGAGACCCGTCGAAGTCGAGGTCGACAGCGAATCGATCGAGCTGTTAGCGGTGGACAGACCGGTCGAGGTCGAGGTGGACAACGACGTGATCGAGCTGTTCGCCGAGGACAGACCCGTCGACGTCGAAGTCGAGAGCGACGTGATCGAGCTGTCAGCCGAGGACAGGCCGGTCGAGGTCGAAGTCGACAGCGAGGTGATCGAGCTGTTAGCCGAGGAGAGGCCGGTCGAAGTCGAAGTCGACAGCGAGGTGATCGAGCTGTCAGCCGACGACAGACCCGTCGAGGTCGATGTGGACAGCGAGGTGATCGAGCTGTTGGCCGACGAGAGACCCGTCGAAGTCGAGGTCGACAACGACGAGATCGAGCTATCAGCCGACGACAGACCCGTCGACGTCGAAGTCGACAGCGAAGTGATCGAGCTGTTAGCCGACGACAGGCCCGTCGACGTCGAAGTCGACAGCGAAGTAATCGAGCTGTTAGCCGACGACAGGCCCGTCGACGTCGAAGTCGACAGCGACGAGATCGAGCTGTTAGCCGACGACAGACCGGTCGAGGTCGAGGTCGACAGCGAGGTGATCGAGCTGTTAGCCGACGACAGGCCCGTCGACGTGGAGGTCGACAGCGACGAGATCGAGCTGTTGGCCGACGAAAGCCCCGTCGACGTCGAAGTCGACAGCGACGAAATGGCGCTGGTCGCGGTACCAACCTGTTGGGCGACCGAATACAGCTGGCTGCCGTTGACCGCGTCGGTACTGGTCGACGTCACCTGGCCGGCGGCGACGTTGGTGACCTGTCGTTCCTTGCCGGCGCTGCCGACGCTAACGGTACCGTCCGGCGAGGCACCCGCAAATCCGCCAAACGTGACGCCGCCGACGGTCGCGCTGCTCGTGCCAACGGCCGGGCCGGTCTGCGAATTGGCGCCGAGCGCCACGGAATTGTTGGTGCCGGCGACTGCCCCGGTGCCGATGGCAACGGCGTCGGCACCGGTCGCGGTGCTGTCGGCGCCGGTCGAGTTCGCGTGGAAGTACTTGATGCCCTGGCTGTTGATGTTGTTGATCGCCGCGCCGACGCTGTTGGCGGTCGACGTCGTGCCGTTCGCGTTGTAGGTCGTGTATGCCGGCGCGGAGACCGTCCCGGTCGTCGGGTCGTACGTGGAACCGCCGCCGAGCGCCGATGCCGTGCTGGTGCCAAGGTTGTCCGTCTTGACCGTGACCGTGCTCAAGCCAGTGGACAGCGAACCGATCGAGCTCGTGGCCGTCGACAGACCCGTCGAGGTCGACGTGGACAGCGACGAGATCGAGCTGTTAGCCGACGACAGGCCGGTCGACGTGGAAGTCGACAACGACGTGATCGAGCTATTCGCCGAGGACAGACCCGTCGACGTGGAAGTCGACAGCGAGGTGACCGAGCTATTGGCCGAGCTGATACCGGTGGACAGCGAGTTGATGCCGGTCGAAGTCGAAGTGGACAGCGACGAGATCGAGCTGTTAGCCGACGACAGGCCGGTCGACGTGGAAGTCGACAACGACGTGACCGAGCTGTTTGCCGAGCTGATACCGGTGGACAACGAGTTGATGCCGGTCGAGGTCGACGTGGACAACGACGTGATCGAGCTATTTGCCGAGGACAGACCCGTCGACGTCGAAGTCGACAGCGAGGTGACCAAGCTATTGGCCGAGCTGATACCGGTGGACAGCGAGTTGATGCCGGTCGAGGTCGACGTGGACAGCGACGAGATCGAGCTGTTGGCCGACGACAGGCCGGTCGACGTCGAAGTCGACAACGACGTGATCGAGCTGTTTGCCGAGCTGATACCGGTGGACAGCGAGTTGATACCGGTCGAAATCGAAGTGGACAGCGACGTGATCGAGCTGTTAGCCGACGACAGACCCGTCGACGTGGAAGTCGACAGCGAGGTGACCGAGCTGTTGGCCGACGACAGGCCGGTCGACGTGGAGGTCGACAGCGAGGTGACCGAGCTGTTTGCCGAGCTGATGCCGGTGGACAACGAGTTGATGCCGGTCGAGGTCGACGTGGACAGCGACGTGATCGAGCTATTGGCCGACGACAGGCCAGTCGAGGTCGAGGTCGACAGCGAGGTGATCGAGCTGTTCGCCGAGGACAGACCGGTCGACGTGGAGGTCGACAACGAATCGATCGAGCTGGTGGCCGACGAGAGGCCCGTCGACGTCGACGTGGACAGCGACGCAATCGAACTCGTTGCACTCGACAGCCCGGTCGACGTCGACGTCGACAAACGATTGACTGCGGTGTTAGTTGCGAACAATTGTGAACCGTTGACCGCGTCCGTACTTGTTGCCGAAACCCGGCCGGCCGCCACATTCGTTACTTGACGCTCCGCGCCCGGCGCTCCGACGCTCACCACGCTCGAGGGCAACGTCCCCGCATAACTGTATGCCACTCCGCCGATCACCCCCGCCGCAGTGGGATTCGACACTGCCGAAACCGAACCGGAACCCAGAGCCACGTCGCCTGCATCGTTCGCCACCGCACTCGGACCGATTGCGACCGAATCGGTGCCCAGCGCCTGGCTGTCAGGTGCTGTCGAGGTCGTGTGGAAATACTTGATGCCCTGGCTGTTGATGCTGTCAATCGCTGCGCCAACGTTGTTGACCGTGCTCGTTGTGCCGTTTGCGTTGTATGTCGTGTAGGACGGCGCCGAAATCGTACCGGTTGACGGGTTGTATGCCGCACCGCCCCCCAATGCTGTCGCCGTGCTTGTTCCAAGGTTGTTGGTCGTGGTCGACAGCGACACGATGCTGGTCGACGTGGCAGTAGACAGCGATGTCACCGCACTGTTCGTTGTCGACAGACCAGTCGACAACGACCCGACACCGCTCAGCGCCGTGCTGATGCCCGTCGACGTCGACGTCGACAAGCTCTCAATGCTCGATGTCGTCGTACTGGCAACCGCGTAGAGCTGACTGCCGTTGATCGCGTCCGTGCTGGTCGCGCTCACCAAACCCGCGGCAACGTTCTGAATGCGCCGCTCCGACCCTGGAGCACCAACGCTGACCACTCCAGCAGCCGAACTTGCACCGGCATAAGTGCCGAAAGTCTGACTTCCGACCGTCGTGCTGCTGACGGTACCCGTACCGCCCGTTACAGTATTCGCCGCACCGGTCGTTATCGCATTCTGACCCAGTGCGACTGAACCCGTCACAGTCGCTTGAGCCCCGGTACCAACTGCAATGCTTGATACGGCCGACGCTGTGGCCGCTCCAACTCCGCCATTTTGATTGGTTCCGCCAATCGCAATCGAACCGGTACCAGAAGCAGTGGATCCATAGCCGAACGCGCTTGCTCCGATGCCGCTTGCCGTCGCATCCAGCCCAAGGGCCGATCCCCATTGTCCGGCCTGTGCGCTCGTCCCGAGCGCAACCGCCCCGTTTCCGGTTGCCGTCGTGAACGAACCGAAGAGAGTCACACCGAGATAGAGCGCCCCTCCTCCGTTTGCACCGCATCCCGCAACCGACGACCAGGTGCCATTCCCATTGATTGGTGCCCCCCCGGCGGGGAGTGCCCGCGCACCATCAGGACTGGTAGCGGCCGGGCTGGTACACGTATCACTCCCCGTATATGTTCCGGCATAGCTAAACTGCACCACTCCAAGCAGCAGAAGGCTAGCGAGAATTCTGACAGAAGCCGAACGATTGCCCTTGCCACGCGCGGAATCGAGCTCCGATGCAGCTACCCAGGCCCCGAGGGATTCGTTCCAAACAGTACGGTATGTGCGATTCATAGCGACTCAATGATCCAAACGACGTTGGCCGAAGGGCGCGTCAATTTTCCAAGATCGCTATTGCTTTAGAACTGAGGGATTCCAGGTCACCACGGAATTTCCCACTCCATTTCTTCTATAAACAATAGCAGTCCAAACTAATATTCGTTGATTAAGATATTGTGAGAAAATTTTCTACTTCACATACTCATCAGCACTGCACCCACCTGACTCCGACATCCCGTACAAGCTGCAGATCAACATCACCTTCTGCGCCAATCACCACGACGTCCCTTGCAATGTTCGCAGCCAGTTCCACTAAACGCCGAAGTCTCCCCAACGCACGGTCATTGCGACGTGCCGCGGAGATGAATGTTGGTGCGATCTTCACGATATCGGGGTCCGGAATTTCCATGCCCGCGGCATTTCCGTAAGTCAACCCGTATTGATCAATCGCAATAAGACATCCGGCTGCCTTGAGCCTCGCAAGAAAAACCCGAGCACACCCAGCACACTCAACTTCGATTTCAGCACTCTCGGCAATCACTACCACGAGCCGCGCAGCCAAGTCAGGCGATGCAGAAAGCTGATCGAATAAATCTTCCCAGTGCAATCCAACCACGAGACTCTGACCTGTCAGATTCACACCGATACGCAGTTCCGGTGAACGTTTCAACAGGTCGAGAACGCGCCTGAGCACGTAGCGGTCCAAATGGCACATCAGCCCAACGCGGGTGGAGCTCGGCAGATAGGCGTGCGGCGGTGACATGCGGCCGCCGAGCGCACGGCACCACGGCGAACATTCGAAATACAACACGTCGCACCCGTCGTCGACCGAGTAAACAGGCGACATCACGAGCGTGCACGCATCAGTAGCGATCGCGCGCAGTACATGCCCGGCAATCGCGAAATCGGTGCGCGTCGGCGCATCAACACCCGGCCGCATGAGCCGAATGGCAACCGACGGGGCGAATCCCTGCTCACCCAATTCGCACTCAGCTCGGCGAGCCAAGTCGCGCGCTAACCCGCATCCCCTCGCCCCCCTGGTCACCAGCTCGGAATTCAGCAGATTACCGCCGCAAATCGCCTGCACCCTGCCGCATACACCGAAGAACTGCCTTGTACGCTCGGCCAGATCTACATCGACCGCATCGCCAAACATGTGCCCAAAACACCGCTCCAGCGCGAAGCTATTCGCGACTTCGACGAGCAACTTGGATTTCATCCCCAAGATCTCCATTCACGCCACTTCGCTGCGGGTGCCAGTAACCCTTGGGGGACAAAAAGGAAGGTTTGCAGCAAAGTTACAAAAAACGAAATGATCTATGTAACTCCTTGATTCGTAAGAGTGGCAAAGTTGCAACCCTTATCAGACACAAACGTTCCTTTGTGTCCAGTAAACTTTCAACATCAACCGAAGATTTGACGATGGTTTGCATTATTACGGCCGTCGGCGTGTCACGACGGCGCTGATGCACTCGTCTCTTTGTCTACTGGAAGCGCCGCTTGAGAAGCAAAAAACACCGTGCAATCAAATACTAGTGAGCGTCACCGATGTCCTTCATCGCGTCGAGCCGTCGTCTGGCAATGCCGTCACCGTCGTCAGGCGTCAAGCGTCATGGCGGTGAAGTTATGTGTGTCTGCTCGCATACACCAACACATACCTGACACTTCTTGCGGAGCGCGCTCATGAGGATCGGGTACGCGCGCGTGTCTACCGACGAGCAAAGCCTGGGCCTCCAGATCGATGCCCTCACACGGGCGGGCTGCGACGTCGTTTTTTCAGACCAGGGAATTTCGGGGGGCGACTTTCACCGCCCGGGCCTCGATGCGGCCCTCGCGAGAATCGAAAAAGGAGACGCGCTTGTCGTCTGGCGTCTCGACCGGCTGGGCCGGTCGCTGAGTAAGTTGATAGATCTGGTCAATCACCTAGCTCGACGCGGCATCGACTTCACGTCGCTCACCGAATCGATTAATACGGCCTCTCCCGGCGGGCGGCTCGTCTTCCATATGATGGGTGCACTTGCCGAATTCGAGCGCAGCCTCATCAGCGAACGCACGCGCGCGGGATTGGCCGCCGCGCGAGCACGGGGCAAGAAGATAGGACGACGGCGACAAATGACGCCCGACCAATGTGCACATGCCCGCGTCCTGCTCAAAACCAGCACGATCACCGAAGTCGCCGCCCATTTCAACGTTCATCCCCGAACGGTCAAGCGCGCACTCGCTGCATTGGCCGATACCGACGCCTCGGAGTCAACTGTAGTGGTCAACTAATCCCGGACACTGCGTTAAGTTTTTCTTCCGCAACGGCCGGGGCCGGTCCGTTGTTGAACTGATGCGGCCGTATCCAGTTGTACCGGTGCATCAGGTAGTGGCTGATGTCCCGATGTGCTTCCTGCGCCGACATGTACCGTGCAAATCAGTTCGACCGATTCGCTTGCGCCAATCGGATCAATTACTTCGTACGTTCGATGCCTTCCGACATCAAGAGCGCGGTAGCCTTTTTTAAAATGGCTTTCTCACGCTCGAGGCGTTCGATACGCGCCTCGAGTTCCTGAATACGCTGTTGATCCGCCGTGATTGCCTTGCCCTGCGGCGTGACGCCCTGGCGTTCCATTTGAAGCTGGCGCCCCCACCGACGCAGTACCGTCTCGCCGACGCCGACTGAGCGACTCGCCTCCATATGGCTATAGCCCTGGTCGAGCACCAGGCAGGCGACTTGCTGTTTGAACTCCGGGGAAAACGTACGTCGTCGCTTGCTCATCAGACACCTCTTCATGGCGAACATTCTCGCCTAAATCAGTGTCCGGATTCATTAGACCACTACATGGTCCGTCTCCCAAAGAGACCGCCATAACGCCGGCGGATTGAGCCATTCGCAGCACCGCCAACCGAAACGACTGTTCACCTTCCTCCGAAAACCCTGTTCGACTTCATCCGAAATCGCTGTTCGGCTTCGCCGAAATACGCAGCCGGGGTCGCTGCTTACATTTGCGCAATCTATGGACACGATTAGCAGTTTTTAAGGGCTTCAACCCCCTTCTGTCCAGTAAACTTTCAACATCAACCGATTTGACGATGGTTTGCATTGTTACGGTGTCGGCGTGTCACGACGGCGCTGACGCACTCGTCCTTTTGTCTACTGGAAGCGCCGCTCGAGAAGCAAAAACACCGTGCAATCAAATACTAGTGAGCGTCACCGATGTCCTTCATCGCGTCGAGCCGTCGTCTGGCAATGCCGTCACCGTCGTCAGGCGTCAAGCGTCATGGCGGTGAAGTTATGTGTGTCTGCTCGCATACACCAACACATACCTGACACTTCTTGCGGAGCGCGCTCATGAGGATCGGGTACGCGCGCGTGTCTACCGACGAGCAAAGCCTGGGCCTCCAGATCGATGCCCTCACACGGGCGGGCTGCGACGTCGTTTTTTCAGACCAGGGAATTTCGGGGGGCGACTTTCACCGCCCGGGCCTCGATGCGGCCCTCGCGAGAATCGAAAAAGGAGACGCGCTTGTCGTCTGGCGTCTCGACCGGCTGGGCCGGTCGCTGAGTAAGTTGATAGATCTGGTCAATCACCTAGCTCGACGCGGCATCGACTTCACGTCGCTCACCGAATCGATTAATACGGCCTCTCCCGGCGGGCGGCTCGTCTTCCACATGATGGGTGCACTCGCCGAATTCGAGCGCAGCCTCATCAGCGAACGCACACGCGCGGGATTGGCCGCCGCGCGAGCACGGGGCAAGAAGATAGGACGACAGCGACTAATGACGCCCGACCGATGCGCACATGCCCGCGTCCTGCTCAAAACCAGCACGATCACCGAAGTCGCCGCCCATTTCAACGTTCATCCCCGAACGGTCAAGCGCGCACTCGCTGCATCGACCGGTTGAATCCACCACGCCTCGGAGCCAACCGCATTGGCAACATCGCGGAAGGTTTCCAACGGCCGCATGCCACAGGCGACCTGATTCCTCCCGATCAACTCTACGTGAGGTGCTCTATAAGCGTCCGGTAAAGCCATCTTGAGCTGTCCTGAATGGCCTGGGAATATCGTGTCCCCTTAAAAAGGTTCTTCGCAGGAAGCCGTGGAGGGTTTGAGGGCGATTGCGTAACCTGACGCCTGACTTTAGGAGGTCAGAAGGAAGAATTGCTCGATCGCACGACACTTCAAGCGCTGGGTTGCTGGTCTGGCTATCGGTTAGCAGGTCGTTGAATTACTGTCGGGCCGGACGCATTTTCCCTTTGGCCGTTCGCGGCGATCATTGGCTGTCCCGGATTGCGAACGCCAGCCTCATTCGATCCATGTCGCGAAAAGCCTGCTCACCAGACAATGCTGCCTGCGAAGGCTTCTTCGGAAGGCTGAAGACCGAAATGTTTTACCCTGGCAATTGGCGTTCGACGACCATCGCGGAATTCGTTGAGGCACTGGATGCCTATATCCGCTGGTATAACGAAAAGCGGATCAAGGGCTCCCTCGGCTATCTCAGCCCCATCGAGTACCGTGAAAGCCTTGGGTTAACAACGTAAATCAGTCCAAGAAAATGGCCGCATCCCCCGATGGCGATTTTTTCTTGCGCCGTGCGCCCACGGCGCTTCGGTGCGGTCAAAATTTCGATGCTTTCCACGTAATGACTAGGCTTACTAATAGGCGCAAGACTATCCCCTATTTTATGAGAGTCCTCGTGTCCTCAGATATGTGGGGCCGCTCCACTTTTTGTGGTGGGAGTGTATCCGTACGAACACTTCGCCCCAGAGTTTCCGACCCTTTTTGAGTTGATCCACTTTACATCCGAGAAGCATCGATACAGTCGTCCCGATCGCACAAATTCTCAGCTCCGGCACGAGATATCGACGATTTCGGTGCTCCCACATAAATTGCAATGCGGCTTAAATCTTCAACGCTAGGAACGTCGGGCGGGCCATCGATAGCGAAGACTGTTGGCCCTAGACTAGGACCTAGCAGGCTGTTGAAATTCGGAACGGTGTAAACGGGCGTTGCGAGCGGTGCGTTAGAGATATCGTGTTCATGACCTTGGGCAGATAAGAG
>NZ_CADFEM010000028.1:0-42398 GCF_902833245.1 Burkholderia sp. BCC0398 | reverse complement strand
ATCTGATCCGAGGATCAGCTCGCTTTCATCAAGCGCCCACACTTATCGGCTGTTAATTTTTAAAGAGCATTCTGCGAGGAACTTCGTGTTTCCCGGCAGCGCCGCGTTTTCAGCAGCAGAGAAGCGAGATTATGAACCGTGTTTCGCAGATCGTCAACAACTTTTTACACTACATCGTTGCGACTGCGGGGCTCAACTTCCTGTACCGCCAAGGCTCGCTACATCCCGAACCCGACAGCACCGCTTCCCTTCCTCCCGCGCCGCGTTTCCGTTAGCGCGAAAGAGGCGTGATTCTATGCATCCGCCCCTATCCGCGCAAGCCCTTTGTGAAGAAAGTTTGAAAAAGCCTCCGTGCGCTGACGCGCACGGAGGCTTCAGGCTCGACGGACCGTAAAACGCAACGCCCGCCGCCCTCCAAAGATATGACGAAGGCGCCGCTTCCCTTCTATATAAGAGGACGCGGAACAAGCAAGGAAACGGGCGCGGTCGAGTATCATGCCGCGACCGAACCACGCACTCATATTGATGATGGACAGCACGACTCAATCCGGCGACAGCGACCTTCGCGACGAATATGCGGCACTGCGCGAACGCGCGATCCTGCTGGAAGAACAGGTGCCGCCGCTTCTGCAACGCATCTCGGACATGTTGCCGCGCATCAGCGGCGAATCCGAACTGGCCGACACGCATCGCGAGCGGCTCGTCGGCGCACGCAATGCGGCGCTGGTCTCGATCGAAAACTATCAGCAGGCCATTCCGTTCCTGCAGACGGCCGACTCGATCATCGAGCAGCTGGACAAGGCGCCCGAACGCGACGAAGACATCGAGTGGCGCGAATCGCTGCTGCAACGGCTGGACGAGCTGATCGACGTCGCGGTCGTGATGATCGACGATGCGGACAGCTACTTCGAACACGCGCAAGCCTGCGACCTGTCCAGCGTGCCGAAATCCATCCTCGAGAATTGAGCAGGCTTACCCGAAATCGCGCGATGCAGAGGCGTCGCGCCACGCCCGCCGACAGTCGCTAGCTGACCTCTTCGTCGCCGGGCCTGCCGCATCCCCTCACGAAACGCCCCCTGCGATCGCCATCATCCCGCGCAGAGCCACACGCCACTCCTACGGCGAATCGAGCACGATCGTCTCGCTCACCATCGGCACACGGATGTATCCGCCCGCCGCATCGCCGTACGCATGCGCGTTCCCGTCGATCACGTATTGCGCGGTCAACGCACACAGCGTCGCGTCGCGCGCATCGACGGAACGCAGCGTCGATACGTCAATGCCCAGCCGCTCCAGCAAGTGCCGGCGCTGGTTGCGCTTCTGCTTCGCCGACGCCACGGCCTTGCCCAGCATCGCGCAGGTAATCGCATACGGATAGGTTTCGAAGCTCACGCGTCCGCCCGCGTAGCGCGCGTCGGTCAGCAGCGGATAGGCGCCGGCGAGCGCGCGGTAGACGCGCTCGCCCATGAACATCCAGTCGAAGAAGCCTGACGTGCTCGCGACGGCCTGCGCCCGCGACGGTGTCGGAAAGCACGAGATCCGTTCACGCGCGAGCGCCTGTTCGGCCGCGCGGCGGCCGCTCCCCGCCCACCACAGGCTCGGCGCGTCGACGCCGATGGCGACGACATCATGAGCGAGGCACAGGGCGGGCAGCGACTCGGGCACGATCCGCGCTTCCCGGCAGACGACCGTCGACCCACGCAGGATCACGAGATCGCACAGCTTCCTGTCGCCGCCGACGTCGACGCCCGCCACGGCAGCCGATTGCCGTGCGGCGGATCGGGCCGATCGCATAACGCGTGCGTCAGTCCGCCGGCCGCGCGGCGTACGCGGTGTCGAAGATCGCCTCGAGACCGGGATGGACGCCGCGCATCGGATCGACGACCGACTTCGCCCAGTCGAAGTACGCCTGCTTGCGTTCGAGCGGCCAGTCCGCGGGCGGATGCCGGGCGATGTCGCGCAGGTTGCAGATCTTGTCGGCCAGCTTCACGAGCTTCGCGCGCCGGCTGATGGTGGCCGCGTGTTCGACCTGCAGACGCTTGCGTTCTTCCTTAGGCAACGACTTGTCGTCGGTGACTTCCATCACGATGTCCGCCACGTCCTTGCCGAACAGCCGCAGCAATTCCTGCTCGGTCGTCTCCGTATCCTCGACCGTGTCGTGCAGCACCGCCGCGACGATCACGCGTTCGTCCTCGACGCCGGCTTCGTTGGCCAGCACGTCGGCGAGCGCGATCGGATGATTGATGTACGGCGACGCCTCTTCGTCCTTGCGCCGCTGATTGCGATGCTTGTCCGCCGCGAACGCAATCGCGGCTACCAGCTTCTTCATATTCCCCCCCTCGTGTGGCCAGACCCGCGACCGTTGAACCGGCCGCATGCGTTTCGGAACTACTCATACTACCTGTACGCGATGACCCTTCCCGCGCACCGACCCTCCGGCATACCGCGCATCACGCGCCGGCCGGCGCGCGCTGCAACTCGACCACGTTGACCCGCGCGCCGAATACGTCCCGCACGAGCGGCAGCAGGTGGTCGTGGTGCGTCAGGAACAGCACCTGGGTGCGCGTCGACAGATCGCGCAGCGCATCGAGCCCCGCCTTCGCGCGCGCATCGTCGAAATTGATGAACAGGTCGTCGGCGACGAACGGCAGTGCGGTGCGGCTGCCGAGCTGCAACTCCAGCGCCGCGATCCGCAGCGCGAGGAACAGCTGATCGCGCGTCCCTTCGCTCAGCCCGGCGACCTCGACCGACGTTCCCCTCGTGCGGCGCGCATACAGCGCGGGCGGCGCCCGCTCGGTATCGACGGTCAGCTTCGCGAATTCGCCCAGCGTGAGCCCCGCGAAAATCTCGCCCGCGCGCCGGAGCATCGGCCCCTGCTTCTGGTCGCGGTAGCGATCCGTCGCCCACTTCAGCAAGCGGCTCGCGGTGGCTGCCTCCAGATACTGTTCGGCCGCGTCGCCCATCGCCGCCAGCGCCTCCTGCCGTTTCGACTCGGCAACCGCCGCGTTCGCCTGGCCGTCGATCGCGCCGAACGCCTGGTCGGCCACGACCTGCTGCTGCGCCAGCTCGTTCAGCCGCTTGCCGACATCGCCGAGCGACTGCTTCACCGCTTCGAGATGCGCGGGCACGTCGGCAATGTCCTGTTCCGCCACCTCGGCCTCGACGGCGGACCGGGACAGCCCGTCGCCGTCGCGCACCAGCGCTTCATGCGCGGCATCGACCGCCTGCCGAAGCTCGCGCTGCCGATCCGAGCGCTCGGCCAACGGCAGCGCCGCGTCGATCGACGCGACGCCGGCCAGTTGCAGCAGCGGCTGGATGCGCGCATCGGCGCCCGCGACCGCGGCGGCCGCGTCCGCGACCTTGGCGTCGGCCTGCCGCACGGCCTCGTCGGCACGATCGATCGCCCGCGCGACTTCCCTGGCGGCCGCGAGGCGCATCGTCAGCCGGCGCGCCACGTCCGGCCAGTCGCCGCTCGCCAGCCATTCCGGCGCGAGCGCTTCGGCAAGCCGCCGCGCGCCGGCCTCGAGCGCGGCCAGCTCAGCGCGGATCGCGGCGATCCGGTTGCGCGGCGCGTCGGCATCGGCCAGTTCGGCCGTCACCGTGTTCGCGAGCCCGAGCGCGCCTTCCGCCGCGGCCAGCGTCGTCGCGCTCGCGGACAGTTTCGCGTCGGTCAGCGCGTCGCGCCATTGCGCTTGCCACGCGTCGTAAGCCGCTTGTGCAAGGTCGGCCCGCGACTGCGCGGTCGCGCACCCGCGTTCGGCTTCCCGCGCGCGATCGTCGAGACTGTCCTTTCGTGCGGCCGCTTTCTCGGCCGACTGGACGAAGGTCTCGGCAACGGCGACGAGCGCGGCCAGCCCGTCCGACTCGCCGCCTCGCGATACCGTCGACAGCGCCGCACGCAGCGCGGCTTCCGCGCCGGCGCGGGCAGCACGCATCGTGTCGAATTCGCGGCGCTGGCGATCGAGATCGGCCTGCGCGGCGAACACCGCGTCGCGCTTCGCCAGCCAGTCGCCCATCGCCGCCAGCGGCATGCCGGGCACCGCGGCCGCCGTCGCGAGCGCGGCCCAGGCGTCGCGATGCGCGGCGCGTTCGCGCTCGCGTTCGTCGAGCGCGGCCTGCCGGCGCGCCACGCCCGCACGCGCGGATTCGACCTGCTGACGCAGCGACTGCAGCGTCGCCGCGGCCTGGGTCGCGCCGAGCTGTGCATCGACGAGTTCGTCCGCGAGACGAATCGCGTCGTCGACCGCCGGTGCGCCCGTCACGAGATCGACGGCGCCGCGGCGGATATCGCCCCACGCGCCATCGCGACGCGCGCGTGCCGCCAGCACGTCGGCGGTCGTGACGACCTTGTGGTTCTCCGCGAAATGCCTTTCCTGCAATTCAAGCCGCTCGAGCTCTTCGAGCGCACCGTCCCGCGCGTCGCGCGCGGCAGCGACGGCGCTCGCGCGTTCGCTGTCTTCCTTGAGCAGCGCGGCAAGCCGCGCCGCCGACGGCACGTCGAGCGCACGCAGCGCGTCGACCGGCATGCGCCATTGGCCGAGTGCATCGAGCGCGCCGGACAGCGTGCGTTCGGCAGCCGCGATGTCGTGCGCGAGCGCCTGCTCGCGCGGGCCGCTGTTGCGAAAACCCTGCGCATCGGCCAGCGCCGCGCGCAACGCTTCCGGCACGTCGACGGTCGACAGGCGCGCCTGTTGTTCGCGGACCTGCGCCAGTTCGCGCGTGCGTTCGTCGAGCGATTCGCGCGCGCCGGCAAGCGCCTGGTGCAGCGCGCCATGTTCGCGCAGCAGGTTCGCGACGGTTTTCAGCGACAGCGCCGTCGGCAACGCGGCGCGCAGCGACGCCTCGTCCGTCGGCCAGCCGAGCTGCGCGGCCGCCGACGACGCGGCGCACAGGTGCCGCTCGACGTCCGCGCCGAGCAGCAACAGATCCTGCGCGTGATTCATGCATGCGCCGCGCAGCCGATCGAGCGCCTCGATATCGGCTTCGAGCGCCAGCGTGTCGGCGTCCGCGACAATCGCGTCGCGCGCCTGCCGCTTCGCGAGCAGGTCGGCGCGCCGTTCCTCGAGCACCTTCCGCTCGGCCGCGAGATCGCCCTGCGCCTTCAGCAGATCCGCATACGCGGTCGGCGGCAACTCGACGACCGCGCCCAGTTCGGCCAGCGCCGCGTCCTTGACCGTCAGCTCCTTCAGGTACGGCGCGAGCCGCCGCACGCGTTCGAGCTTCGAGCGCAGCGCTTCGAGCCGGCGCTGTTCCGCGCGCGCCTGCTCGATCTGCTGCTCGACCGCTTCGCGCGCGTCCTTGCGATCGACCCAGTCGCGCGTGCGCACCTGGACCGTCTTCAGCTCGGCCACCGCTTCGTTGAATGCCGTTTCGGCCAGCGCGAACGCGCTACCGCTGCGACGCGGCGCCCACAATTCGAGCGCGCGCGCGTCGAGTTCCTCGCGCACCGGCCCGAGGCTGCCCACCCCGGCAGCCGATTCGAACAGCACCTGGCCGAGCTTGTCCGAGGCATCGAGAATGCTGCGGCCGCCATCGACCAGCCGCCCGTGATCGAGCCCGAACATCTGCTCGAAGAATTCGCGCGTCGCGCCATCGAGAATCGACGCCAGATAGTCGTCGGGCAGCTTGTCGTCGGCGGGCGTGCGCAACGGACTGCGCCCGCGCGCACGGTGGAACGCGAGTTCGCCCGTGCCGCTCTCCAGTACGCCGCCGATCCGCAACTCGGGCGTGCTGTGCAGGAAATCGAGCGGCGTCTGCAGCTTCATCCCGAACAGCAACTCGGACACGGCCGTGCGAATCGTCGACTTGCCGGCCTCGTTCGGCCCGACGATCACATGGAAATCCTCGGCGGCCGACGGGAACCGCAGCGTCTCGTCGGTGAACTTGCCGTACTTGATCAGATCGAGCTGACTGATGCGCATCGCTTATTCCCCCCTCGCGAGCCGCGCGAGCAACGCGGGCCCGACCTGCTCGACCAGCGCCGTCAGCTCGCCCGCCCGCGCCATCGTCAGCAACGGCACGTCCTCCTTCACGTCGCTGCGGACCTTGCCGACGAACGGCTTCAGGTCGCGCTCGAGCAGCGCGAGGAAATCCGGATCGTGCGCGGCATCGGCCAGGATCTGCTTCAGGTCCTCCAGCGCTTCAAGTTGCTCGCTCTCGCCCGGCTGATGATCGGCAGCGGACGTCGCGAGCCGGACCTTCTCGAGCCACAGCCGCTCGTTGCCGATGATGCCGATCTGGTTCAGCACTTCCGCACGCAACTGCGGCGCGCGGCCGAAAAAGAGGCCGTGCGCGGGCGTGCGCCCCGTGACGGTGACGCGCACCGCGCGCGGCACGTGGCCGTCGACGGTCAACAGCGCCTCCAGCGACTGGCCGATCTTTCGCGACAGATCGGCCACCGACAGGCAATCGGACGCATCGACCGACACGGCTTCCCAGCGCAGCACGTCGAGATACAGACGTTCGACCTGCGTCCTGCCTTGCTCGACCGTGACGAGCACCGCGCCGCGCCGGCCCGTCTCGCGGATATGACGTCCCTGCAGGTTGCCGGGAAACACGACGGTGGAGGAGCCCGTCCATTGCTGGAATTCGTGCACGTGGCCGAGCGCCCAGTAGTCGTAGCCTTTCGCGTGCAGTTCGGCCAGCGTGCATGGCGCGTAGTTCGCATGCGCCGCGTAGCCTTCAAGCGCCGTGTGCAGCACGCCGATGTTGTAGTGCCCGGGCACCGGGTCCGGATAGCCGATCGCGAGATTGTCGACGACGGCCTTGTCCTTGAAGCTCTGGCCGTGCAGCGCGACGTCGAATTCCGGCAGCCTGACGGTTTCCGGCTTGCGGTGGCCGAACACGGTGACGTTGTCGGGCAGCGTCAGCTTCTTCGTCATCTCGCTTTCGGCATCGTGGTTGCCGCCGAGGACGAACGCGCGGATGCCGGCCTTGCGCAGGCGCCCCATCTGCTGGCCGAAGAAGATGCCGGTGTTGTGATCCTTCCAGTCGCCGTCGTACAGGTCGCCCGCGATCACGAGGAACGCGACTTCCTCTTCGATCGCACGATCCACGAGTTGCCGCAACGCCTCGCGCGACGCGTTGCGCAACTGCGCGGCCGGCGCGTCGGGATACGCGCTCAGGCCGTGCAACGGGCTGTCAAGGTGAATGTCTGCCGCGTGGATGAACTTCACGAAGGTTCCTCTGTTTCATGGCGAACGGGCGACGCCGCTCGCACGGGCCGTGCCGTCATGCGTCGTCCCGATAGCCGCCGGGCTTGCCGCCGCACATGCGACACGCGTCGGACCGGATCATGCTGCCCGCTGCAAGCGGGTCGGGATGGTACCTGAAAGCGGGTAACGACATGCGCTCTCCGTCGGTCGGGATGACGGGGAAGCACGCGATACCGATGCGAACCGACATTGTGCCGCAGCACGAGCGAGCGACGGCGATACCGCGCCGCTGAAGAACGGGCAGCGCACGACATGATGGCCGCGCGATCGCCCAATAGCGCGGACGCGCGCCGAATCGTGTGTCGGGCGAAACCAAACGGGAACGGCGTTGAACGGGCAGCAGGAAAGCACACAGGCTCGCCCCGCGTGCGTCACGATGCACGCGAGCGCCCGGCTACCTGCGCTCACTCGCCGCGCGGGACCGGCGGCGGCGCATAGCCGTTGTCGTTGCCGGGAAACGGATTCGCGCTGCGGCGCAGCGCGTCCTCGTCGCTCTCCTTCTGCGCGAACAGCGCGACGCCGATCACGCCGACGTTCGCGGCATCGCCGTACTTCGAATTCGCGACATAGCTGTCGGGCACGGCCGCGAAGCGGAACGCGGCAACTTCGTCGCGGCTCTTGCGGAAGCCCTCGATCGTCAGCGTGCGGCCCGGATACAGCACGTAGCCGCCGTTCGTATAGCTGCCCGGCCGCCCCGACCGCACGTCGAGCCCGTCGACCGTCGACACGACTTCGAACGCGCGCCGCCCCTGGTTGCGCAACACGATCATGTAGCGCGATCCCTCGACGCCCGCCATGTGCCAGCGGCCGTCGCGGCGCGCGAGTCGCAGCGGCGCGCCCTTCTCGTCGGTAAACGACAGCGCGATGTCGCCGTTCGCGAGCGCGACGCGGGTCGGCAGCCGACGCACCTGCGACGCGGGAAGATGGCCGGGCAGCACGTCGTTGTAGTAAACCGACGCCAGATCCGTCGGATTCGCCGGATCCGCGCGTTCGAATTCGACCTGCCGGGTTTCGGATCGCACCGACTCGCCCCACGCGGTGCCGAGCCCGCGGCGCTCGCTGGCATCCGGTGCGGGAGCGGACGCGGTGGTACTGGAAGGCGGCGGGGGCGGCGCCGCACAGGCGGCCAGCCACAGCGCGCAGGCGAGCGCGAGAAGACGGAACAGAATGGTCATGACGTGATGCCTCGGAATGTTATCGGACCGCGCCGGGCGCGCCGGAACGGTGTTTTTGTATCGTCTGTCGTCACGGTGTCGATCGGACATGCTGGCCCGTGCCGACCGGCGCTGCCATCGCGGCGACCGGCGGTCGGGAGCCCTGCTATTTAAGCATGGCGCGCGTGCATTGGGCAGGGGTCGGCCGTCGATCCGGGATTGATCGAGCGCGGCACTTCGGTGATATTCGTTGGAGGTATTTTCTCACCGATGGGCGCGTTGCTGCCGGGCGACCCTGCGCGGGTGCATCGTCAAAGCTCGGTACTTCAACCGCTCGCGATCCGCGAATACAGTCGGCAGATAACGTTTCGATGCCGGCACGACTTGCAACAAGGCAACGTATCGCTCTCGGGCAATGCGGTAACCGGGACGACGGCGGCCCCCCGTCCCGGCATCGACTATTCGACGACGTCGGTCGTCGCGATCCGACGGCGCCGACCTCGGATCATCGTCTCGCGCGCGGTCTCACCGGCGAACCGCCCCTCATGCGGTGACCAGCTTTTCATCCGGCTGCTGGAGAAAACCGTCTTCGTAGAAGTAATCGAAGAACGTGCGCAACCAGTCGTTGGCCGGACGCAGACTCGATGCGAGCACGTCGCCCGCGAGCCGCTTCAGTTGGGTGACGTCGATCGGAAGAATGCGCCCGACCGTCGGATCCGCAACGGGATTCAATTTCTTGAGCACCGGAATCAGCATCGAAAGCGGATGCGCCGGGTCCTGCCGCACATGCTCGGCCAATGCCGCGAGCCACGCGTCGTAGCTCACCCGCTCGATCGCGAAGCCTTCGTCTTCGATGAAATCGACCAGCGCGTCCAGCGAGTTCCAGCGCGGGTTGATCACATGTACGCCCTGCCCCGCGGCAGTCGGGTCGAGCGACGCGCGTACGATGATCCGGCTGACGACGTCGACCGGCAGGATGTTGTCGAACCCGACGTCGCGCGGCGCCTTTCCAAACAGGATGATGCCCTTGATCAATCGACAGAACAGATCGTCCAGGTTCATCCGCCCGCTCACCGCATGCCCGACGATCCGCGCCGGACGATAGACCGTGACGGGAACGCCGCGCGCGTGCGCCTGCGCGAGCAACTGCTCGGCGACCCATTTGCTCTGTTCATAGCCGCTCGTCAGGTGTTCGTGGAACGGCACCGCGAGCGTTTCCGGCAACGCATCCGAATAACGGTTCAGCGTGCCGACCGTGGACACGTAGTGAATCGGCGTCACGCGATGCAGGCTCGCCAGTCTGACGATGTCCTGAGTCGCCAGCACGTTGACCTGCTTCAGCGTTGCGTACGGATAAACGAAGTTGACCAGCGCGCCGTTGTGGTAGATCGCATCGATTTCACGTGCGAGCGCGTCGAATGCAGCCGCCGACAAGCCCAGGTTCGGTTCGCCGAGATCGCCCGGCACGGCGACGATCCGATCGCGGTGCTGCGCGTCCCACAAGCCGTGCGACTGCATCGCGGCCTCGATACGTCGCACGCCGGCGGCCGGATCGTCGGCGCGCACCACGCACATCACGCGTGCGTCGGTCGTCGCGAGCAGCGTATGAAGCAGGTGCACGCCGAGGAATCCGGTCGCGCCCGTGAGCAACACCGTCCGATACGGGCGCCATGCATACGGTTGCCGTGTCCCGATCGCCGGGTCGAGCCGCGCTTCGCCCGGCAAATCGACGGCCGGCGTATCGCGACGCACATCGCCATTCGCGATACTGGCGGCCAGGCCGGCGATCGTCGGCGCGGCCAGCAGCGTTTCCATGTCGATCGGGTGCTGAAGCCGCTCGCCGATCTGATACAGCATCACGGTGGCTTGCAGCGAATCCCCGCCGAGATCGAAGTAATTGTCGTGAATGCCGATACGCGGCTGCTTGAGCAACACGCACCAGATGTCGTGGATCGCCGTTTCCACCAGGTCGCGAGGCGCCGCATGGCGACCATGCCGGCGAACCTCGACGTCACCGGAAAGCAGCCGGACGCGGTCGATCCTGCCTTTCGCGGAACGCGGCAGGGCGGCGAGCGCGACGACTGCGCCGGCGGACAGTGCCGGCACGCCGCGCAGCCCGGCCAGTCGGCGCACGATGTCCGCGGCGTCGGCCGTCGCGTCCTGATGGAACAGCGCATGGTCCCATTGTCCGCTTTCGGCGATCCGCTCGACGAGCGCCACCTCATCGACGCCCGCCTGCCGTGCGACGTCGGCCTCGAAATCGAGCCAATCCGCCGTCGTCTCGTCGGAACACGCGCTTCGGTCGGGCAGCCACGTATGACAGCCATGCTCGGTGTGCCACGCGTCCAGCGTCGTGCGCAACCACGTACCGTTGCGCGTGACGGTCAGGCTGTCGCGGTCCGGCTTGCCGTTGCGCAACATCAGATCGGGCACCGAATGCCCCGACACGACGAGCGTACCGAGCGCGTCCCCACCCGCCGGGTTCAGATGGGTGTCGGCGACGAACACGGATTCATTGGCCGATACCACGCCCGATTCGACGCGATCGAATCCATCGGCCGACGACACCGCATGCGGGAGCGACCACGCAGGCCAGCACAATTGCCGGAAACGTTTCGCGCCGGGTGCGAGCTCGGCGAGTCTCGCGGCGTCCGCACGCGTCAATGAGCGTGCATCGGCCATGACCCAGTCGGTGCGAAGCGCGCCGGCCGACAGCATCGACGCGGCGCGGACGATATGACGCGTCGCTTCCGGACTCAGGACGATACCGTGCCAGTGCGCATCCGGAGACGCCGCTCGCCGCAGAAACGCGGGATCGCCGGCGCTCGCGATCTGGTGCAGCGACAGCCCGGCACTCAGTGCACCCAGTACCGTCCACAACGCCGTATGCGACAGCGGCCCGTCGCCGAGCGCAACATCCCGCGATGCACCGGCCGGTAACGTCGCGCCGAACGCGCGCGCGGCTTCGACAAGCTGGGCGTGCGTATAGCGCACGACATGCCAATCGCCATCGACATCGCGCCGCAGCAACGAACATGCGCCCTGTACCGGATCTGAACAATCGTCGAGCGCACCGTCGATTTGCCCGTACATCGGGTCCTGCTCGTCGAATACGTAACACATGACGCCGGTCAACGGCGTATGCTGCGCGGTCGTCACGCAGCTTCGCAGCGGTTCCGGCGACCAACTGCCGTCGACGAGCGCATCGAACGCGGCCGACGGCAGATTCGGATCGGTCATCGCGCAATCGACGCCATACGTCAGCCCGGACAGCAGCAAGACCAGCCCGGAGACGGGGTCGTCGCATGCAATCAGCACGCGCTCGCCCGGCCGATAGCCGAAACGCCGCCATTGATGAACGGCACGCTGCACGCGATCGGCCATCGTTCCATAGGTGACGCCGTGCGCGCCGCCCGGCGACTCGCGCCCGTCCAACCGGGCAAAGGCGATTCGATCCGGCGTGCGTGCGGCATGCGCGGCGATATGCGCCGACAACGTCGCGTCGCCCATCGATGCGTGTGCGGATGCGTCGGGCGCGCCGCCGGTACCCGTCGACGGTCGCGCATCGAGCATGAGATCGCGCACTTTTCGCGGGGTCGCGTCGGCCAGGATTTCGAGGAGCCCGCGGTACTGCGACGCCATGCGTTCAATGAACGCCGCGTCGAAGCGGGCCGTGTCGTAGGTCAACTGAAACGTCAGCGTATCCGTCGGCAATACGATCAGCGCCAGCGCATAGCTCGTTTCCTCGACGGCGCGCGGGTCGTCGATCCGCCACCCGCAACTCGCCGCGAGCCGGTCGAACGCATCCCGGCCCGGATAGTTCTCGAATACGTAAAGCGTGTCGAACAGCGATTGCTGGCGCGGCACTTCGCTGCATTTCAATACGTCCGCGAGTGCGCTGTGCGCATGCTGTTCCAGGCGCTGCGTATCGGCTTGCAAGCGTCGCAACCAGTCGGCCGTATCGAGCTCGCCGTCGAGCGTCGCACGCCACGGCAGCGTGTTGATGAACAGGCCGGCCATGCGTTCGATGCCGTCCACTTCTGCCGCACGTCCCGATACGACGATGCCGCCGACGACGTCGTCGCAACCGCCGTAGCGCGCAAGCAGCATCGCCCACGCACCCTGGCACAGCGTATTGAGTGTCACCCGGGCGACGCGGCACGCGCGGCCGGCCGCCTCCATCCATCCGGCCGGCATCGTGTCGGCCCGAACCGACAGCGTGCGGCGCGTGTCGGCGCCGCTTGTGGCACCGTTCGCCGGCGAAGGGCATACCGACGGCGCGAATCCTGCCGGCCTGCGATAGCCGCGCAACAGATCGCGCCAATAGTCGAGCGAACTGTCGCCATTGCGTGTGCGCAGCCACGCAACGTAGTCGCGATAGTCCCGCGCGATGGCAGGAAGCGGCGCGTCCGGGCGGGAATAACGCTGAAACACCTCGCCGAGCAGCAATGGCATCGACCAGCCGTCGAGGATCGCATGGTGATAGGTCCACAGGAACCGATGCCGCTCGTGACCGAGGTCGATCAGCGTGACGCGCATCAGCGGCGCGACGCTGAAATCGAAGCCGCGCGCGCGGTCGCTCGCGAGCAATCGATCGAATCGATCGGCTTGCTCGTCGGCCGCGTGATCGCGCCAGTCGATCACCTCGAACGGCAACCCGACCGTATGCCGGACGACCTGCAACGGATTCTCTTCGTGCAGGCGAATGAACAGCGTCTTGAGTGTGTCGTGGCGATGCACGACCGCTTCCCACGCGCCGCGGAATCGCTCGAGGTCCAGCGGGCCATGCAACACGCAGGAAAATTGCTCGACGTAGATGCCGGAGGCCGGATCGAGTCGCGAATGGTGAAGCATGCCTCGCTGCAGAGGCGTGAGCGGGTAAATGGTGTCGACGTTTCGGGTCATCCTGGATTCCTGGTGCGGTCATGCTCGACGAACGCGCGGTATCGCGTGCCGCCGCGTTCAGCGCTCGAGTGCGTCGATTTCTTCCAGCAGCGCGTCGAGCGCGTCCTGGTCGACATCGAGTTGAGGAACGTCGTCGGGTGTCAGACCGCCCACCCCGTCGGCGCTGCAATGGCGAATCAGCATCGTCAGCGCCTCTTCAACGCGGCACATCAGGCAGCCGATGCTCTCATCGACGCCCGGCACCCCGAAGAAGCTGGACTCCACGGTCAGCCTGCCGCGCGACACGTACGCGACGACGTCCAGCAGGTGCGTGCGCCGCTGGCGCGGGCTGCGGATGCCCGGCGCCGGTTCGGGCGGCCCGCCGTACAGCGGCGACGACGGTCCCGACAATTGCTCCAGTTGACCGAGGTAGGTAAACAGGATCGGTGCGCGCGGAAACGACGTCAGCGCATCGGCGCCGGCCTGCGGTTTCGTGTCGAGATAGCGCAGCACGCCATAGCTCGCGCCCTTGCGCGGCACCTCGCGCAGTCGGGCCTTGACCGACTTGATGAGCGCCGACGGATCCGCGGCGGTGGCCGGCGTATCGATCAGCACCGGATAGATCGACGTGAACCAGCCGACCGTGCGGCTCAGGTCGATCGCGTCGCCGAGGCCATCCCGGCCATGCCCCTCGACGTCCACCAGCAACGCATCGCTGCCGCTCCAGGCATGGAAACCCGCGTGCAGCGCGGCGATGAGCAGATCGTTCGCGTCGGTGCCGTAAGCACGCGGCGCCGTGGTTCGAAACGCGTGCGTCAGATCCGCATCGAGCGTGATCGCACAACTGAGCGACGATTCCTGATAAGCATGCTGAACGATCGAGGTCAGCCCGTGACGCATCAGCGCCACCCGCTTCGGCCCATCCAGCACGTCACGCACCTGTGCGTTCACGTTGCGCCAGTAGAGACGGTCGTCGTCGAGCGCGTCGCCCTGCGCCAGCGCAAGCCACTGGTCCACCCAAGCCTTTACGGAGCTCGTCTTCAGCGGCAACGCCGCCGCCGTGCGGTCACGCAAGCGCAGATAGCAATCGGCCAGGTCCTGCAGCAGGATGCTCCAGGACACGCCGTCGATCGCCATGTGATGAACGACGATCAGCAGCCGGCTGCTCGACACGCTGGTGCTCTCGAGCCACCTGACCGCGATGAGCCGGCCGCCCTCGAGGTCGAGGCTGCGCTGTGCGGCGTCGATCGCATCGCGCCACATGCGTTCGCAATGCCGGCCAGCCGAGTCGATACACGGGACGATCGCAAAATCGACGGCGTCGGCGCCGCCGTCGCCGGCAAACATGTGTCGCATTCCATCGCCGTGCGCGACGAACCGGGAACGCAGCACGTCGTGATGCCGCATGACGACGCGAATCGCCTCGGCCATGATGTTCGCGTCGGGCGTCTCGCCGAGCGGAACGAGCAGCGCCTGGTTGAAGTGCGAACGATCGACGTCGACGCGCTCGACGAACCATTGCGCCGCCGGACCCAGCACCGTCTCGCCCTGCACCGGCCCCTGATCGACATCGAGACCCGGCGTCTCGCGCACCAACGTCGACAGGTCCGCCACGTTCGTATGCAGGAAAATGTCCTGCGGCTTCAAATACATGCCGTCGAGCGCGGCCCGCGATACGATGACCGCGGCGAGAATCGAATCGCCGCCCAATTCGAAGAAATCCTGATCGACGCCGACCGACGGCTGGCCGAGGACGTCGGCCCAGATCGCCGCGAGTTTGCGCTCGATGTCGGTCGACGCGCGACGGTCGGCCCGCTCGCTTGCGCGAGGCAGCGGGAGCCCGCCTGCGTCGAGTGCGCCGCCCACGTCGAGCGGCAGCCGGTCGAGCACCACGATCGCGTCGGGGTGCATCGCGTCCGGCAACGCATGCTTCAATGCCGAACGCACCGCGTTTTCGAGCGCATGCACATCCACGTGGCCGTCATCCGCGACGAGATAGGCGACCAGCATTTCCCGCGTGTCGCGGACGACGCATGCACAGGCGACGGCGGCCACACCGGGGATCGCGGAGATCGCCTGTTCGACCGTGCCGATTTCGATCGGCACGGGCCGGTGACGCGCGACCCGTGACGAAGGATCGGCGCACAGCAGGTCGCCGCCACGGCGCACGACCGACACGCCAGTGGGTATCAGCGCCCTGTCCGGGGGCGCGGTTTCGAGTGCAGCTCCTGCAGCCGACGCGCGGATCGACGCGCCGTCGAAGAAATGCAGTTTTCCGGCCTGGCGATCATCGGCGAAACTTCCGGATGATCCGAGCGCGAATGCAACACGTCCGGGATACGACGGCGCCAGCAATTGCCAGCCGTCCGGGCCGGCCGCAAACGCACACAGCGCCGAACTGGTAGCCGCGTGCTGCACCGGGACGAAGTACGCCGCCGTGGGTATCCGGTTGGCCGCGGCGAGCGACTTCAACGGTTGCGGATGCTCGCCGTACGCGACAAGCGCGCGTGCCCGCCCCACGCCGGCGACGTCCGCACGTTGCAACAGAAGCGACGGCAGCAGGAGCGACGGGCCGTCCGCGAGCAACCGGTCGAGTGCCGCGTATGCGCTGTTCGCGATCGCAGGGTCGCCGGAAGCGAGCGCGCCAATGGCGGCCTGCTCGGACAGTCGAGCCGTGCCGCCGACAAGCACGGCCTGCGCAAGCGCCGCTGCCGACAGCCAGTCATGCGCGCCGTGCGGAACGAGCACCGTTGCGTGGGCGTCGAGATGGAGCAATTGACCGACATAGTCGAGCAGCGGCTCGACCGCAGAAGCGCTGCCTGCGGCAACGCCGTCGCCGCGCGCGGCGTCATCGCGCGCCTGCACCACTTCTATCGCGTCGATCTCCCAGCCGGACCAACCGTCGCCACGACCGCTGCACACTGCGTCGGCCGTGTCGCCCGACACCGTATAGCACGCGCCGACGGCGCGGATCGCGAGCAACGCGACCGCGCGCTCGGCGACACTTTGCAGTCGGAGTTCGACGCGTTTTCCGACGCCGATCCCGAGGCCGTCCAGTTGCGCACGGACGGCGCGAACCGCATCGCGGACCTCGCCGCCGCTGATCGCGCGATGGTCGAATTGCCACACCACGCGCGACGCATCCCGCTGCATATCGGATTCGGCATCGGCCGCCCGACGCACGAATGCGTCGGCCGCGGCAATGCGGCTTCGCGCATCGTCGATCGGCGCGGTCGCGAGTGTGTACTGGTGCAGCGAACGGCGCGTGTCAGCCACCACCTGCTCGACGAGATGCACATACTGGCTCGCGAATCGCGCGATCGTTTCGTCGTCGAACAGATCCGTATTGAACGTCCAGGCGGTCAGGTATTCGTCACCGAGATCCTGTACGTTGAGCGTCAGATCGTGTGTCGCGCCGCGCGTACCGGTGCTCGATGCGGCGAGACGCTCACGATAGAACGGCACGCCGCTCCCGCCTTCGGCGGCGAAATCGCCGCGCGCCTGGTTCCAGTTGTACATCACCTGGTAGATCGGCGACCGGCTCGGATCGCGCGCCGGACGCAATGCATCGACCAGCAACGGAAACGGATAATCCTGGTGATCGAGCACGCGCAGCATCATTTCGCGCGTGCGCTGCAGCAGCGCGTCGAACGAATCGTCCGGTCGGACTTCGCACGCGAGCACGACCGTGTTCACGAAATGACCGACCACGCTCTCGCTGCCCGGCGCATTGCGCCCGGAAGTCGGTGCGCCGATCATCACCCGCGCCTGCCCGGTGTGAAGGTGAAGATGCAATTGATAGACCGCGAGCAGCAGCATGTACGGGGTCACGCGCAGCAGCCGGGCCGTGTCGCGCACCTGCTGCGATAGCGTCGCGCCGAGCGACCGATCGTAGACGCGTCCATGCTCGGTTTTGCGCGGCGGGCGCAACCGGTCGGTCGCGAGGCTCAACACCGGAAATCCGTGTGCCAGCTCGCGCCGCCAGAACGCCGCGAGATGCTCGCCGTCCGCGCCGTCGAGCCGTGCGCGCTCGTGTTCGACGCAATCCTTGTACTGCACCGGCAGCGGCGGCAACTTCAGCGGCTCGCCCGCGCGGGCGAGACGGTAGAGCGTGCGAAGCTCGTTGAGCAGGATCTCGAGCGACCAGAAATCGGCGGCGATATGGTGAACGTTCAACAGCAGCACCACGCGAATCGCGTCGGCGCCGACGTGCTCGTTCAGCAGCAGCTTGAGCCGGATCGGCGATTGCGTCAGATCGAACGGGCGATTCGACTCTTCGTCGATCCACCGGCGGATCGCGGCTTCGTCGGCCGCGAACACGCGATCGACCGAGAACTGCGCGCGCGCTTGCGACCCCACCTGCTGACGCGGCTCGCCATCGATCACGCGGTACGCGGTGCGAAGGATCGGATGGCGTGCGATCAGATAGTCGACGCAGCGGCGCAGCGTGGATAGGTCGACATCGTCGTCGATGCGCGTCGCATACGTCACGTTGTATGCCGCGCTGTCGGGATTGAGCTGATGCAGCGACCAGAGCGATTTCTGCGCGAACGAGAGCGGGTAGGTGCCCGCCGTTCCCGCAAATTGCTCGAGCAGCGCGATGAGCGTCGCCTTGTGGGTCTTCAGCTCGTCGACGAGCGAAGGTGTGACCGCGCCCTTCGGCGCCTTGTATTGCAGCTTGCCGTCCTGGGTCCAGAGCTCGATGCCGCGCCCCGCCAGTTCGTTGATGAATTCGATCGAGCTCACAGCTCTCCTCCTTCCATTTCGACGCCGAACGTCGCTTCTCCTGACACCACGTCGATCCGGTCCGCCGCGCGCGATGGGGGTGTTCCGTCGGGCGCCCGCGACTCGCTGCGGTCGAGCGTCGTCACGATCGTGCGCACGACGTCGTCGACGGACGCGCCTTCGAGCAATCGCCCGAACGGAACATCGACGCCCAGCTCGCTGCGCAATGCATTGCGGAATTCCGCGGCCATCAGCGAATCGAGGCCGAGCTCGATCAGCGGAATATCCGGCGCGATCCGCTCGCTCGACGTATGCAGGGTCGCGGCGATGGCGTCGGTCAGGTGTCCGCGCAGCAATCGCATGCGCTCGTCGTCCGGCACCCCCGCGATGCGCTCGCGCAAGCCAGGGCCGGTACCGGCCGGGCGATGCGCCGGCGGCGCTGGCGGCACGAGTTCCGACAACAGCGCGCCCATCGCCCGGCTCGGGCTGCGCTTGATCAGCGTATCGACTTCCACGTTCCAGATCTGCGTCTGCCCGTCGGGTTCGGCGACCAGCGCGTCGAACACGCGCAATGCGACGTCCGGCTCGATCGGCTTGAGACCGAACGATGCGATGCGGCGCAGTTGCCGCGCGTCGAGCTGATCGACCATCCCGTTGCCGCCCCACAGGCCCCAGTTCATCGTGTGCCCAGGCAGGCCGTCCTGGTTGCGCACGGCCGTCAGCGCGTCCACATAGGCGTTCGCGGCGGCGTATGCACATTGCCCCGGGGAGCCGATGCAGGCCACGATCGACGAAAACGACACGAAGTGCCGCAGCGGCAGATGCGCGGTCGCGCGATGCAGATTCAACGTTCCCGCGACCTTCGGCGCGAGCACCTTCAATACGTCGGTCATCGGCTGGGTCGCGAACAGGCCGTCGTCAAGCGTGCCCGCCGCATGCAGGACGCCGACGAGAGGGTGCGCGGAATCCGCTTCGAGCGCATGGACGAGCGCGTCGATGTCGGCGGACGAGGCGACGTCGGCCGCCACGAATTCGACGATCGCGCCGTGCGCATCGGCGATCGACGCAAGTCGCGCGCGTTCGCTGTCGGCCGGGACCTGGCGGCTGGCCGACACGATCTTCGGCACGCCATTCCGGATCAACTGCTCGATCACCCGCGTGCCGATTGCACCGCGGCCGCCCGTCACCAGATAGGCGCCGTGCGCAAGCGGTTGCGCCGCGCCGGCGTCGCGTGCGACGAGCCGCGGGACGTATACGGCGTCGCCATGCGACACGAACTGCGTCTCGCCGGTCGTCGCGGCGCCCGCCACTGCGGTCAGCGCGCGCGCGCAAGACGTCGCATCGGGCGCCGGCAGATCGACCACACACACCGGAATGTCGCCGCTCTCGTGCATCAGGCTGCGGGCGACGCCCCAGGCCGCCGCCTGAAACGGCGCTACGCGCACGTCGATGCCGGGTACGTGCTGCGCCGCGTGGGTCACGATGCAGACGGCCGGCGTGCCCTGCGGCCAGCGAGCCGACTGCACTTCGCGCCAGAGGTTCGCGAAGCGCCGGTAAGCTGCGCCGACTGCGGCGAGTTCATCTTCTGATTCCGCGTCGTCTCTCGACGGCCACACATAGAGCAGCACGGTACGTCGTGCATCCAGGCCGGCTAGTGCATCGTCGAGCGCAGCACGAATGCGCCGGGTACCTGCATCGTCGTCGAACAGGTCGTCCGCCGGCAGCGCCGCGATTGCACACGCGTTGTCAGCGTCTTCACATGCCTGCGCCAGCATCGCGTCCAGCGCGGACCCGTTGCCGATCAGCACGAAGTTCGCGCGCGCGTCGGCCGCCTCATGTTTGGCCGCAAACAGCCGCCAGACGAGCGTGTTCAGCGCGACAGGCTCCGCGACCCGCTGAAACCGTCGCGGATCGACGGCCATCAGCCGCAATCCGGAGACGACGGCGACGCGGCTGCCCGCGTCGTCGTATATCCAGAGATCCGCGGTAGCAACGCTGCGCTTCACCCGAGCCCGCACTGCACACCACACCGCCTGCACGCCGCGTATCGGCATGCAAGCGATCCGTTCGATGCCGATCGGCACGAAGGCGGTGTTCAGCTCCGCATCCCATAGCGCGCCCGCGACGGTCTGAAACGCATTGTCGAGCAGCGCCGGATGAACGATGCGGACGAGGTCGTCCGTGCCGTCCGGCTCCATTTCGATTCGGGCCAGCGCCACGTCGCCGCCCCGCGACAGCGCGCGAATCGAGCGAAATGCGCCACCGTATTCGAGGCCGGTCGCTTGCAAGCGCGCGTAGAAACCGTCGACCGGCAACGCGTCGCCGCATTGCGCGCGCCATTCATCGAGCGCCGGCACGGCCGACACGTCGGCAACGCCATGCGTCGTCCCGATCTGCGCGGCGCACTGCAACGTCCATTCGGGTTGGGACGCGGCCGTGTCGTGGCAGGCGTGAATGTCGATCCGCACGCCTGCTTCGCCCGGATGCGAGGGGTCACCTGCGTGCACGACCGTGCCGAACGTCACCGCGTTGCCGGGCTCCAGCGTGAGCGCGTTATCGAAC
The DNA here is from genome assembly GCF_902833245.1 of Burkholderia sp. BCC0398. Lineage (NCBI taxonomy): Bacteria > Pseudomonadati > Pseudomonadota > Betaproteobacteria > Burkholderiales > Burkholderiaceae > Burkholderia > Burkholderia sp. BCC0398. The sequence continues at coordinate 21,859 of NZ_CADFEM010000028.1, read as the reverse complement.
GACACCTCACGCGCGACCAGCCAGCGGCCGGCCGCGGATTCCGTATCGCCGCCATCGCGCCGCGATGCCGCGTCGAGCAGCGCCTCGACGAAGCCTGCCGCCGGAAAAACGAGTTGCCCGTGCACGCGGTGTCCGCCCAGAAACGGCAGATGCCGATCGGACACCTCGCTCTCGTAGCGAAGATGATCCGATGCCGGAATCGCGAGATGCCGGCCCAGCACGCCGCGACCGGCGGTCCGACGCGCGCCGGTTGCGCTCGTCAGCACGTTCGCCCGCTGCGCCGGCTCCCGCGCATTCACCCAGTAACGCTGCGCTTCGAGCGGATACGGCGGCAGCACGCCGCGGCGCGCGGCTTGCCGCATCGGCGCACCGGTTCGGGAGCGCTCGTACGCATGCCAGTCGACACGACGACCGCACATATAGACATGTGCCAATGCACGCAGCAACTGCTCGGTTTCGCGCCCGTCATTGCTCATCGACGGCAGCGCAATCACGTTGCGATGATTCGCCCGCTCCGCCGTGCACGCGGAGACGAGGCTCGAAAGCGTCTTGCCAGGCCCGATCTCGATGACCGTCGTCACCTTGTCGTCGAGCAGGGTGTCGACACCCGCACGGAAGGCTACGGTGGCCCGGACATGCTCGACCCAATACGCGGGATCGCACAGGCGTTCGGCCTCGAATCGGCCCGTCACGTTGGACACGATCGGAATCGCAGGCACGCGATAGCGCACGGTCGCGGCGACGGCGCCGAAATCGGCGAGCATCGGCTCCATCAGCGGCGAATGGAATGCGCGCGATACCGCCAGCGCCTTCGTCGCGATGCCGCGCGACGCGAACAGTCGCTCGATCGACTCGATTGCGTCTGGGTCGCCCGACACCAGCACGCTCTCCGGTGCGTTGTCCGCGGCGATGGCGACGCGCCCGGGGTAGTCGCGCACCGCATCGGCCACGTGACGCACGCTTGCGAACACCGCGAGCGCACGGCCCGGCGCGGTGAGCGTATCCATCAAACGTCCGCGCGCCGTCACGAGACGGCAGCCGTCCTCGATCGAGAACACGCCGGCAATGCACGCAGCCGCGTACTCGCCGATGCTGTGGCCCATCACGACCTCCGGCACGACGCCCCAGTGCATCCACAAGCGCGCGAGCGCGACCTCGAGCGCGAACATCGCCGGTTGCGTGTAACGCGTTTCGTTGATCCGGTCCTGATGGTCGCCCCACAGCACGTCCACGAGCGACAGTTCTCCTTGCGCCTCGATATGGCTGTCGCATGCGTCGAATACGTCGCGAAACGGCGCGAAATCCCGATAGAGCTGTCGAGCCATCCCGGCGCGCTGCGCGCCCTGTCCGGTAAACAGGAACGCAAGCCGGTCGCGGGCGCCGCCCGGCTGCCCGCTCCGGACCGTCATGGCCCGCGCCGCGTCCGACAGCGCATCGAGCAGCGTGTCGCGAGCATCCGCGACAATCGCCACGCGATGCCGATGGCTGTCGCGCGCGAGACGCAGCGCGCTGGCGACCGCGTCGGGCGCCAGCGACGCGTCTGCCCGCACGTGCGCCGCGCAGTCTTCGATCGCCTGTTTCAACATCGGCGCCGTGTGGGCGGACAACGGCCAGATATCGTGACGCGCGTGCCCGGCCAGCGCGACGTCCGCGTCGGGTTCCGCTGCGCGCGTCTCCTGCCATGCCTCAATGATCAGGTGTGCGTTCGTGCCGCTCATGCCGAACGAGCTGATCGCCGCGATACGCCGGCCCGGTCGGGACGACGGCCACGCCGCATGCTCGGTCGGCACGCGAATGCCGTTCGCATCCCAGTCGACGTGCGTGGTCGGCGTATCGAAATGCAGGTGCCGCGGCAATTCACCTTTCTGCAGCGCGCACACGACCTTCATCAGCCCGGCGACCGCGGCGGCCGATTCGAGATGCCCGATATTCGTCTTGATGCTGCCGACGTACAGGTCGCCGGTGCGATTCGTGTCGCGGCAATACACGTCCTCGAGCGCACGCAGCTCGATCGGATCGCCGAGCGGCGTACCGGTGCCGTGCGCCTCGACGTAGTCGACGTCGGCCGGCGACACGCCGGCATGCTCGAGCGCGTCGCGGATCACGTCGCGTTGCGCACGGCCATTCGGCGCCGTCATTCCGTTGCTGCGCCCGTCGTGATTGACGGCTGAGCCGCGGATCACCGCCCGGATCGGCCTGCCCTGCGCCCGCGCATCGGACAGCCGCATCAGCGCGACGACGCCGCAGCCTTCGCCGCGCACGTAACCGTCGGCGGCCGCGTCGAACGTCCGGCAGCGGCCGCTCGGCGACAGCGCCTGAAGCTCGCTCAGCGCGATCGTCATCTCCGGCGACAGCATCAGGTTGACACCACCCGCGAATGCGACATCGGACTCGCGGGTACGCAGGCTATGGCAAGCCAAATGGACGGCGACGAGCGACGACGAGCACGCGGTGTCGAGATGCAACGCCGGGCCATGAAACCCGAACAGATAGGAAATGCGTCCGGCCGCGAAGGGCCGCGCGGTACCGAGCGATGTCTGCGCATAGCTGAGCGCGTCACCCGCTACGCTCTCGCTGACGCGCGCGTAGTCGTCGACCGACGAACCGACGAACACGCCGGTTCGGTACGACGCGATCGTTTCCCGCGAAAAGCCGGCATCTTCCAGTGCACGCCACGTGCATTCGAGCAACAACCGCTGCTGCGGATCGATGTGCGGCGCCTCGCGCTCCGACACGCCGAAGAATCCCGCATCGAAACGATCGACGTCGTCGATGAACCCGCCATGCCGGCTGTAGCTCGTGTCGCGCCGGCCCGGCCGCGGATCGTAGATCGCATCGGTCCATCGGTCGGCCGGCACCGGGCCGACGGCGTCGGTCCCGTCCGCGAGCATCGACCAGAGCGCGTCGGCGGAATCCACGCCGCCGGGCAGGCGGCAGCCCATGCCGACGATGGCGATCGGTTCGCTCATCGCGCTGCGCGCTTCTGCCAGTTCGCGTTGCAGCGCGTCGATCTTCAGCAACGCTTGCTTCACGGGTGTAAGGGGCGCGGCGGCCGCGCGATTGGACTCGATCATGTGTACCACTCCAGACGTTCGCGGAACGAGACTGCCGGGGATCGGCTCAGCCCTGCAGCGCTTTCAGCAGCAGCGCTTCGGCCTGCGCGTCGGAGAGCGCCGCAAGCTGCTCCCGGGTAGGCGGCGCGTCGGCGCCGTCGACGACCGACGCGGAACGCGCGTGCGCGGCGGCCGGTGCGGGCGCGTCGCTCGATCGCAACGCATCGGCCGCGCCCTGCATGCGCGCCAGATGCGCGGCAAGCTGCTCGACGTTCGAACAGTCCCACAGCACGGCGGCGTCGAACGTCAGCCCGATCGTGTGCTGCACCTTCAACGAAAACTGGAGCGCGCTCATCGAGTCGAAACCCATCTCGACCCACGCGGCCGTGCGCGACACTTGCGCCTCGGCGATCTTGAGCCGCTCGGCGACGATCCGTACGATCCGGTCCGCGATTTCGCGCTCGATCAGCGTCGATTCGGAATGGGGCGCAACCTCGGCGACAGCCGGCGCCACCGCACCGTCACGCGCCGCGCCCGCATCCATCGCATAGGCGCCGTCGGTCCAGCTGGCGACGGCCCGCAGTTCGCCTTGCAGATACGCACGACGACACAGCGCACGCGCGATCTTGCCGCTGGAAGTCTTTTCGATGGTTGCCGGCTCGACCAGCACGATCGCGTGCGGCGTGACCCCGAAGTCCTCGCCGATCGCGACCACCATCGCGCGCAGCGTGGCGTCGAGGTCCAGCGTGCGGCGCGCGGTGCGCCCGACTTCCTGGATGAGCACGAGCTTCTCTTCGCCGTCCGCCTGCACCGATACGGCGGCGCCGCACCCGCGGCGCAACGCCGGCACCGCGTCCTGCACGCACGCCTCGATATCCTGCGGATACAGGTTGCGCCCGCGAACGATCAGCATGTCCTTCACGCGGCCGGTCACGTACAGGCGGCCGTCGACGATCGCGCCCAGATCGCCGGTGCGCAGGAACGGACGGGCGCCAGGCTCGTCATCGACATGCGCGCCGAACGTCGACCGTGTCGCTTCGGGGTTGCCGTAGTAGCCCACGCCGATCGCGCCGCCGCGCACCCAAATTTCGCCGACGCCGTTCGGGTCGGCCACCGGGCAACCATCGGGCCCTGCGATCCGGATCTCGGTGCCGGGCGCCGTGCCGCCGCACGACACGAGGCTCTTCGCGTTCGCGGCGCCGGGCTGAACCGGTTCGACGATGCCTGCGGCAAGCTTCACGTTGTCGACGTCCAGATAATGGGCGCCTTCACCGTAAGGGACACCCGATACGATCAGGGTCGCCTCGGCCATCCCGTAGCACGGATAGAACGACCCAGGAGCGAAGCCGTGCGGGCTTGCGGCGTCGATAAAGTCGGTGACGGTCTGACGATGAATCGGCTCCGCGCCGCAGAACGCCACCCGCCAGCTGGACAGATCGAGCCGGCCGCCGTCGTCGCTTCCGTCGAGGGCGGCCGCGGCAAGCGCATACGCGAAATTCGGCCCGCCGGACGTCGTCGCACGGTGTGCGGCAATCGCGCGCAACCATCGCCCCGGCTGCTGGACGAACGCAACGGGCGACATCAGCACCACTGAAAGCCCGATCGACGCCAGTTGCAACGGCATCGACAGTCCCATGTCGTGATACAGCGGCAGCCACGACAGCATGCGCGTGTCGCGATCGTGCTGCATCAGCAGCGCGATCGACCGTTGGTTGTCGATGATGTTGCCGTGCGTGATCATCACGCCCTTCGGCGTGCCCGTCGATCCGGACGTGTATTGAAGAAACGCAAGATCGTCCAGCGCCGGCATGCGCGGCAACGCCGACGTGTCCTTCGCACCCGCGTCGACGAGCGCTTCGTACGTGACGAGCTGGCAGCCGGTGAACAGCTGCTGCGTCGCGCGCAGGGTCTCGATGGTCTCGACCGAGGTCGCCGGCGCGACGATCAGCGTGGCGCCGCAATTGTCGGCAATCGCGTGCAGCTTCGCCCATTGCGCGACCTTGCGCACCTGCTGCGGATGATAGGCCGGCACGGCGACGCGCCCCGATGCCAGGCATCCATAGAACGTGCAGACGAACTCGGCGCTCGTCGGCAACAGCAGCAGCACGCGAGCGCCCGGCTCGGTCAGTTGCGCGAGTCCGCGCGCCACGCGCATCATGCCGGCATGCAGATCGCCGAACGTGCTTTCGCTTTCGATCGCCTCGCCGTCGCGCAGGATGGTCAGCGCGACGCGGTCGGGGTCTCGCTCGGTGTGATGGGCGAGCGTCTCGATGATGGAGGTCGGTTCGACTTCCATCTGAAACACGTTCGGATTCGGATGCGTCGTCATGGTGTATCCAGAATGAGGTCCGTGCGCGCCGCCGCGCAAAGGCGGCGGCTTGCGCACGGGGGGTGATCTCATGCGTGTCGCAGGAACGCGTCCGCGATCGCGCGGCGATTGAGCTTGAGGTTGCGCGTGCGCAATCCGCCTTCGACGTCGAACGCGCGGTCGGTGAAAATCACCTTCACCAGTTGCCGTTGTGCGGGCAGCGTGCCGTTGACCGCGCGGACGAGTTCGCGCAGCGCGTCGGTGACGTCGGGATCGTCCGGCCGGCGTGTCGCGATGACGACGCTGAGCCCCGCTTGCGGGCCCGCCATCACGACGGCCACGTCGACGCGCGGATCGCGATACAACAGCGCCTCGATCGGCTCGGGATGGAATTTCTCGCCGTTGCTCGTGATGATCGCGTCCTTCTTGCGCCCGACGACGCGCAGAAAGCCGTCGCGGTCGAATTCGGCAATGTCGCCCGTCGCGACCGCATTCGGTGCGATGAATGTCGCGCGACTGTCCTCTTCCGGCGCATCGAAGTAGCCGAGCGACAGCAGGGCGTTCCGTGTGACGACGACTTCGCCGTCCTCCAGCAACGAGACGCTGCCCGGCTCCGCCGGCTGGCCGACCGTACCGACGCGTACCTGCCCGGGCTTGTTCCACGCAACCATGCCGGCCTCGGTGATCCCGAACGCCTCGTACAGCGCGATCCCGCAATCCCAGAAGAAATCGAGCGCCGCGCGCTTGATCGGCGCCATCCCGGTGACCATGTAGCGGATGTTGCCGCCGGTCAGCGCGCTCAGTCGCTCGGCGAGCGTCGACGGATCGCTGCCGGGCCCGGCAGCCGCGCGCGCCAGCGTATGCAGCGTCTCGTACAGCACCGGCGGTGCGATCACGAACGTCGGCTGGTGCCGCTTGAGCCCCGGAAAGAGTCCGTGGAACGGCACCGACACGAGATCGACCCCGTGATACAGGCAGAAGTAGTACGTCATCCGTTGCTGATAGTTCGCGAACGGCAAGAACGTCAGGAACCGCTCGCCCGGTGCGACGCCGAATGCGTCGCCATACAGACCGAGCAAGTGCGCGGTGCCGCGGCGGCTCATCACGAGCCCTTTGGTCCTGCCCGTCGTGCCCGAACTGAACACCAACGAATGGGTATCGGGCATATGCTCGACCCGCACCGGCTCGATGCGCGCGTGCGAATCGCCGCGGCTGGCGGGATCGATATCCACGACGCGCCCGGCAATCGTCTCGCCGGCATCGATCCATCGTGCGTCTACTGCCAGCACACTCAGCTGGTAGCGCTCGATCAACGCGTCGCACGTGTCGAGCAGGCCATCGTTCGGAAACGCGACCGAAACGCAGCCGAGCTCGATGCACGCCAGATCCCACACCATCCACGGATAGCCGTTCGGGGCCGCGATGCCGACGCGCGCCCCGGGTACGAGGCCGATTGTCTTGCCGCGCTCGACCGTGGCGAGCACGTCTTCGAACAGTTCGTGGAAGGTCCGGACGGTTTCGGCGCCCTTGTCGTCGACAAAGGTCAGCGTATGACTGCTGTCGCGCAAGCGCGCGACTAGATCGTCGAAGGTCATCATCGGCGTTGTCCCGTCACGCGTGCGCGACGCCCTCGGCGGACGCGTAGTACTTTTGCGCGGCGCTTTCATACATGTTCCAGAACAGCTTGCACGTGTGGCGCACCGCGAACAGCGCTTCCTGTTGCATCTCCACGGTCGTGCACAGGTCGGTCACGAGCGAGATGCCCTCGGCGACGTGCGCGACGTCCTCTTTCTGGTGAACCGAGAAGAATCGCGTGTCTTCCTCGGTGAGCCCGTAGCACTTCGCCAGAATCGAGTGGCGCGCGTCGCCCGCACGGGTTTCCAGGCTCTGCCCTTCGCTCGCGATCATCACCGCGGCGGCGCCGATATGGTAGGTACCCTCGCCCTTGCAGTTCTCGAGGCGATAGTCGATCAACTCGCGCGTGGCCGCGGACGGCGTCCACGCATCGCGCTCCTCGTCGCTGATGTTTTGCGCGCGAATGAAGTCTTCCATGAGCTCGACATGGTTCTTCGTTTTCGAGAAGCGCCCGGTTTCCTCTTCGAACAGGTTGTACAGCAGCCGGCGCTTGTGGTCGGGGAACGGGCAGCGGAAGTACAGGTTCTCGATGTACTCGAGAAAGTACCGGGTGATCTGGTATCCCTCGAGCGAGATGATCTTCAGCAAGCGCCAGTTTTTCTGCGGCGTGAACAACTCCGCGAAGATCGGGTGATCGAGCGTGAGCTGCTCGTCCAGCGTTTCGCGCAGCGCGCGCGAAAACGTCGCTTTGTCCATCAGCACGGCTTCTTTGGTGAGGGTCATGATCGTTCCCTGTCGGTGAGGTAACCGGCAATGTAATGGCCGCTTTCAAGACTGAAACCTGTCCGTTCGGGCGAGTGTTTCCCTTGCTGCGCCAACCCTGTACGTCAGTGCAGGTAGGCAGTGCGGTGGCTTGACGCTATAAAGCGGAACCCCTACGGCACTTGGAGAATCCGATGGACGACCACGCGAACGTGTTCGCTACGCTTACCGAACTGATTCCGCAGATTGCTGCGCTCGATATTGCGCCGGACATGCTGACGCGGGAAACGTCGCTGACGTCGGATCTGATGCTCGATTCGATCTCGCTGCTGTCGCTGATGGCGCTGACCGAGGATCGGCTCGGCATCAGCTTCGCATCGCACACGGAACAGGTCGCGAACCTCGAAACCATCGGCGATGCGGTTGATCTGGTGGAAATGCTGTTGTCCGTGAAAGCGTAACGAGATGACGATGAACGATCATCCGCACGACGCATGCAGGATGCCGTCGGCCGGCGGCGACGACCGTATCTGCCTGCTGGATGCCGGCGACCTCGCCGCGCTGCGCGCAGCGGCCGATGCCGGCGATGCGACTACGGCACTCGGTGCGTACCCGCGCATCGCTCGGCTTCGCGACGCATTGAACGCGCCCGGTTCCGGGCAGCTCGCCGTCGTCGTCGACGATCCCGAGATTCGCCGCACGCGCGAATTCGCGTCCTTGCCCCGCCTCCTGTCGGCCGCGCTCGACGTTGCGTCCGCATCCGTTGCGAACGCATGCATCGTCGTACTCGGCGACGCGCTCGCGGACGGCACGGCCGCCATCGGCGAAGCCGGTACGCTATCGCTGGCGTCACTCGACACGCTCGCCGACGCGGTCGCCGAAACCGTGTTCGAGGTACGCCGCCGCGTCGACACGTACTTCGAGCAAGAGCCGCTGGCGTTGCCTGCCGAAACAGCCGGCGCGGCCTGCCTGCTGACGGCTGAAGCGGTGCTGGCCTGGCTTGCGACGCAAGCGTCGCCCGGCCTTCACGTCGTGCATGGCGATCGGCGTATTGCTTGGCGCGAACTCGCCGAAAGCGTCGCGCAAAGGGTGCCCATTCCGACGCGAAGCGATGCCGACGAGGCCGGCTCCGACGCCGTTCTCGCGCTGCTCGAAACGAATCTGAAGCACGCCGAGCACATGCTGGGATACGCGGATGACGCGCACGTTCCCCCGACCGACATCCGTTCTCACCGACTACGCTGTGACGGCTTCGACTGGCAAGCCCGGATCGCTTCACGCGTCGCCGCTCACGCGGCCCGGCACGAAAGGCGCGACGCGCCCCGGTTTGTCGACCTGCCGTCCGCGCGCCGGATCACGACCGGCAGCGGGCATCGGTATCTGAATGCCGGGCGCGGCTCGCGGGCCATGCTGCTCATCAACGCATTCGGCATCCCGCACGACGTGTGGCACGACTTCGCGGCCGGATTGGCGCCGGATTTTTCGCTCTATCTGGCGGACGACGCGAGCGATGCGTCAGCCGATGCAGGACTGACACGCGCGTACTATTCGAGCCCCGATGCGCCGGACCGCTACGCGCGCAGCGTGGCTGAATTGCTCGACGTCGAGGGGATCGACGCGATTCACGTCGCCAGCTGGTGCGGAGGCGCCCGATATGCGCTGGCGCTGGCGCGCGCACTGCCCGGCCGCATCGCGTCGATGAGCCTGATCGCGCCGTCGTTTGCCGGCGCGCAGGACTACGACGGCGCCGACAGCGCGTACGAAAACAATCTCAATACGATGTGCTCGCTCGTCGCGCGCATGCCGAAGGCCGCGGACAGCATGGCCAAATCGATGATCGGGCTCCTGGAGAAGCGGGCACGCAGCGACGCACGCGAAGGCGGCCACGCATCGATGTTCGCGCTACCCGATTCGGCAACCCGTCACTGGCTGCACGCGCCGTTCGTGTCGGCGGCGAACATGATCGAATACAGCCAGCAACTGCTGAATTTCCGCGCCCATCGGATCGAAGCCGAACGCGACGGATCGATCGCCGGCATCCCCGCGCTGCTCGTGACCGGCGAATACGACGAAATGACCTGCGCGATTCGTGCGCGAGCCATTACGTCGGCCCAGCTTCGCCCGATCCAGATCGAGCTCCAGGCCGGCAGTCATCACATGGTTCAGCAGAATGCGGCGCTGCTCGCGCAACTCGTCGGCGCGTTCGTCGGCGATCGGGCGCTGACACCCGACGCACTGCCGCATCCGAGACTGCGCGTCCTCCCTGCGGCCGACCGCGGCGAGAGGGAGAGGGAGAGGGAGACAGAGATGGAATCGGGCGAACTGTGACGCACGCGCCTTCCGATGCCCGTTCGGACAGTTACAGGCCCCGGGCATCGATCACTAAAGTCGCACTGTGAAGCAAGCCGGATCACACGCGGCCGATCGCGTCGTACAACTCGCAAACGACGCACAAGCCAACGCCAACCCGCTGGTCGGAGATGTCGAATGTACGCAAACAGCCTAGTCGAACTGATCGGCGATACGCCGCTGCTGTATCTGAAAAGCCTGTCGAATGAACACAGGCGAATCCGCGTGTATGGAAAGCTCGAGTGCTACAACCCCGGCAACAGCGTGAAGGACCGGAGCGCGCTGCAGTTGCTCCGCCAGGCCGAGCGCGACCATGGCCTCAAGCCGGGCTGGTCGATCGTCGAATCGACGTCGGGCAACATGGGGCACGCACTTGCGATGCTGTGCGCCACGCGCGGCTATCGCTTCATTTGCGTGCTCGATCCGAAGACGCCGAAGACGAATGCGAATCTCGTGCGCGCATTCGGCGGAGAGGTCGAGATGGTCGAACACCCCGACGAGACGGGCAGCTATCAGCGCAAGCGCATTGCGGTCGCGAAGGCGATTGCCGCGAGCGTGCCGAATTGCGTGAACCTCGATCAGTACAACAATCCGGCCGCGATCGACGCCCACTATTACTCCACCGGGCCCGAAATCGTCTCCCAGCTCGCCGACCGGCTCGACGCCGTGATCGTGTCCGCGAGCACCGGCAGCCATCTGAGCGGCATCGCACGCTATGTGAAGGAGCGCGACCCGGCCACCCGCGTGATCGGTGTCGAGCCCGACGGCTCGGTCGTGTTCGGCGGCACCTACCGGCCGCATCTGCAGAACGGCGCGGGGCTCAGTTTTCAGCCCGGCAACATCCTGATTCATCTCGTCGACGAAACGATGCGCATCGTCGATCGCGATGCGTTCGTCGGCTGTCGTCGCCTCGCGCTCGACGAAGGGTTGCTGCTCGGCGGTTCGTCCGGCGCCATCGCGCAGGCCGCGCGTCGCTACGTCGCCACCTTGCAAGGTCCGGCCAACATCGTGCTCGTCTTCCCCGATAGCGGCACCAAGTATCTCGACACGATCTACGACGATCAGTGGCTGGTCGATCATGGCCTCCAGGCCGTGCTCGACGACCTGTGCACCGACGCGCCCCCGCCACGCGCCGAAAGCGCCGTGGCCCTCGAAACCACGTGATCCAGGGACACCCATGAACGACTCCATCCGTACCTTGCTTGCCGACGGCGCGCAGTATCCGATCGCGTTGCCGAAGGCCAACGTCACGCACGTCACCTATCGCTGGACGAACGCCGTCGACGATACGTTGGGCGCGCAGATCGTCGAACTGATGCGGCGCACGAGCGAAAGCGCGCCGATCATCGGCTTCGCCGAAACGATCACGGACGCGGAAGCGAGCCGCTATCTCGACGAACTGCGCTCGAATCTCGCCGCGGAAAAGGTGCGCCTGCTGACGATCTTCGCGAACACCGGGCAGCTGATCGGCCTGTGCACGTTGCGCCGCAACCTGAACCCCAACAATCGCCATATCACCGATCTCGCGAAAGGCATGATCCACGACGCCTGTCGCGGCGGTGGCGTGCTGCCTGCCGCGTTCGTCGAGATCGCGCTGCAATGCGATCGGGACAATGTCGAACTGTTGACGCTCGACGTGCGAGACGGCACGCCCGCTCACCGCGTATGGGAACACTACGGTTTTCAGACGTGGGGCACGTTGCCGGACTACGCCCGCGCGAACGGGAAGATGCATGCCGGCCACTTCATGATGCAGCGCGTGGCCGACCTCAAGGAACGCGCGCTCGGCATGCTCACCGGTCGCGACGCCGACCGCACCGCCCCCGTCAAAGCAACGGCATGAGCCACGCCATCTACGACGGGCCGATCATCGACTCGCACTGCCACATCGCGTCGACGCGCTTCATCCCCACTGCGTTCCTCGAGGGATTCTGCGCCAACGTTCATGTCCGGCTCGTCGCCAACGGCGTACGGAAATCGCGATCGGAACTGCTCGATACCTATCTCGCGCAAAGCCAGGACCACTTCGGCGATGCACTGGTGGCCGACATGACGTCGGCCGGGATCGAGCAGGCCGTGGTGTTGCTGCCCGATTTCACGTACGTGATGAAAAGCGACCTCACGATCGCCGAGATGTATGCCGAGCATCATGCAATTCTGCAGCGTCACGGCGAGCGCTTTCACGTTTTCGGCGGCATGGATCCGCGTTGGGGCGCGGACGGTGTCGCGTTGTTCGAGAAAGGCGTGGTCGAGTACGGCTTCTCCGGATTGAAACTCTATCCGCCGTGCGGCTACAGCCCGAGCGACAAGCGCCTGTACCCGCTGTACGAAATCTGTCGCGCCCACCGGTTGCCGGTGCTTCTGCACGTGGGGCCGACCAGCCCGGCGCTCGAGTTTGCGTACTCGCACCCGGATCTGCTCGATCGCGCGGCGTTCGATTTTCCCGACGTGAACTTCATCCTCGCGCACGGCGCCGTCCATCACGTCGACGCTTGCGCGCGACAGTGCGCGTATCGACCCAACGTGTATCTCGACGTCAGCGCATTTCTCGGCTCGCAGCATCCGCAGGGGTGGTCGGTCGCGCTCGCGGAGCTGTTCCGCATGAACATCAATCACAAGATTCTGTTCGGCACCGACTGGCCGGTCTTTCGCAACTCGGGCGGCCACCGCAAGGTCATGGAGCAGTTCCTCGCCGCCGATGGCCCGCTCGCGGCGGTCGCGCCGGTGCAACGCAAGTGGTTGATGTCGGGCAATACGCGTGCGCTGCTGCCGGCATCGCGCACGATCGATGCGGTCGCGTGATTCCGGCCGTCGCATGCGACGGCCGTCCCGCACGCACTATGGGCTCGCCGCTGCGTCGATGATCGGCGCGCTGCTCGTCTGGACCGCATGGCCGGGGCATCGCGCCGACGCGATGGCGGAAACTGCCGACGCGCCGGACCACTGGCGCGCCGACGAACGGGCGCAGCTCGAATCGATGCGCCTGCCCGCGAACGTCGTCGTCAAAGTCGACCCGTCGAATCGCGTGGCCACGTCCGCACCGGCGGCGCAGCTTGGCAAGCGTTTGTTCTCCGATCCGCGGTTCAGCCGAAACGGCGCGATCGCCTGCGCAAGCTGCCACACCCCCGATCGCCAGTTCGAAGACGGCCGACCGCTGGCAATCGGCCTGGGCATCGGCGTGCGTCGCACGATGCCCGTCGTCGGCATGACCGATGCGCCGTGGCTGTTCTGGGATGGCCGCAAGGATAGTATGTGGTCGCAGGCGATCGGGCCGATCGAGGATCACAACGAACACGGCGGCACCCGGCTGCGCGCCGCCCATGTGCTTGCCGAGCACTACCGCGACGCTTACGAGCCGCTGTTCGGACCGCTGCCCGACCTGAGCGCGCTGCCCCGTGACGGCGGCCCGCTCGGCACGGACGCGGAGAAAGCGGTGTGGCAGCGACTCGACGAACGCACCCGCACCGACGTGTCGCGCGTGTTCGCGAATCTCGGCAAGGCGATCGCGGCGTACGAAGCGACGCTTCAATACGGGCCTTCACGCTTCGATACCTATGTCGACGGCGTCCGGACCGGCGACCCGGCCAAGCTGGCCGCGCTGACGCCGACCGAGAAAGCAGGCCTGCGCCTGTTCGTGAACAAAGGCCAATGCATGACCTGCCACACCGGGCCCATGCTGAGCGACCGGCAGTTCCACAACATCGGCGTACCGCCACGTAGCGGAACGGCTGCCGATCCCGGTCGCGCGGCGGCGGTCGCCAAGGTGTTGCACGACGAATTCAACTGCATGGGGCCGTTCAGCGACGCGAAGCCCGAGCAGTGCGACGAGTTGCAGTTCATCTCGACCGACGATCCGCACATGCTCGGCGCGTTCAAGACGCCGAGCCTGCGCAACGTCGCGCTGCGGCCGCCGTACATGCACGCGGGTCAGTTCGCGTCGCTGGACGCGGTGATGCGCCACTACGCGGACGCGCCCGCGGCCGCGATCGGGCATAGCGAACTGAAAAGGATCGCGTTGTCGGATGACGAGCAACGGCAGCTCGTCGCGCTGCTCGGCGCGTTTTCCGGCCCCATCGTCGAGCGCTGATCGTCCGCGCCGTCGTGCGTCAGCGCGACGCGTCGCGAACGGCGACGCCCATCACCTTGACCTGGCCGCCAAACGGCAACGCAGCGGCCTGATAGACGGTTCGCGCCGGCCGGCGATCCGCGGGAAACAGGTCGGCATAAACCCCGTTCACGTCCGCGAGCGCACCGATGTCGGAGAACGCGATGTCGACGAACACGAGATCCCGCGGGCTGAATCCCGCCGCCTCGATCGCACGGAACAGGTTCGCGAACGCGCGCCGCGCTTCTTCGGCCGGCGTACCGGGCACATAGCGGCCGTCGGCATCCAGCGAAAGCTGGCCGCTGAGATAGCAGGTGTCGTTCGCGACCACCGCATGGCTGATCGGCGACGGCCACTGCGGCAGTTCATGGCCCGAGGTCACATAGTGTTTCATGCAGTGCTTCTCCTTGAAGCAGGTGGCGCTGCCGCGTCACAAATAGTGCTTGACGAGCAACTGGAAGAGATTCGACTGAGGCAGCGCGCCATATTCGGTCGACGACGCGCCCGCATTGATCTGCCATTGCAGCGCGACATCGGTTCTGGCGAAGCGATAACGCGCCTCGAGCCATGTGAGCCGGCTGCGATCAGCGAGGTTCAACCTGACGAAACCGGAGAGATCCAGACGCTGGATCCACGCGTCCTGCCACCTGATCATCGCGAAGAGCCCGTCGCGGGTCGTCGGGTCCTGCTGGGCGGCCGCCAGCGTTCGATACGCGGCGTAGCCGGCCGGCGGGCCATTGCGCAGCGCCTGCCAACCCGCACGGTCGAGCGCGGCGCCGTCCCGGTCGTATTCCAGCGTGACGGAAAGATTGCGCGACGTCGTGCAAGTCGCACCGGTTGCGAGTTTCCAGCGGAACGCGACATCGCTGTACGGCTGCCCAAGCGCACGCGCCAGCGTCGACGGCCCTCGCCCGCCCGACCACTCGACGTAGCCGACACACGCATTGTTGACGAGATGAACCAGGTTGACACCGAATTGCGGCGAACTGCCGGGCTTTCCGTCATCGTAGATCACGATCTGCGGCGACAGATCCGAGATGATGCGCTGGGTGAACTGAAGCATCCAGCGCGTGCGCTGATTCGTTGCGCCGAAGTCCGGCGAGAACGATGCGTCGGTGGAGCGATCCGCTATCCGCGGCGCGACGAGCGCACTGACGGAACCGTCTGCCCACAATTGCTGGCCGCGCAGCATCACCGTACCGAGCCGGTTCTCGCGCAGGCTCGCGGGATCCACCGAGGTCACGGAACGAACCGCGTTGTCGCGGAAAAAGTCGGTGGGGTTGTAGCCGGTCGCAACGCCGAGCCGCACATTGACGCGACCGGCCTGCAGCAGCGTGCTGCCGCTGCCTACGCGGCCGTCCACATACAGTTCCTTCAGCGTGTTGATCGCGCCCGAGTCGCCATCGAAGCGCCACGGACCGTTCAGGTCGAGTCGGTCTGCAAGACTGATGCCCCAGCCGTTCGAGAATGCGTGACGCGCCGTCAGGTCGAGCGACAGCCGCGTGGCCGTCCGCGTGCCGCCCGGGCGCAAGGTGGCGAAGCGCAGGCCCGGTTCAAGACTGAACTGGTACTTGCCGTCGTCGACCTTCTGCACCGGCGTCGCGTCGGCCAGCGCCAGCCCGGCCTCTTCCGCGTCGTTGGCATGGCATACGCCCGCCATGCCGGCCAACGCGATACAGGCGATGCCGATGCGCGTCATCATTCAGGCTGGAAACGCGCCATGAAATCGGACTGGAACCAGGCATCCGGAATCTCCTTCGCCACGTAGTCCGCATATCGCATCACGGTCACGAGATTCGGATTGAGCCCGTCGATGATCACGATCTCGGTGGGCCGCAACGCACCGAGCTGCTGCTGAAAGCGCCGATAGAACGCGGTCTTGAGAAGCTTGCCGCTTTCGCTGAAGAACCGTGCCTTCACGGGGCGCGAGTCCGTCGTATCGATCCACATTTCAATCGAGTGATACGTCATGTCGGATACGCTCTGGACCAGCTTCAGCCGGTACGCACGGCGCATCTGGCGCTCGCCGTCCTGCACGTCCTCCTCCGCCTCGACCTGGGCACGATATCCCTGTGCGAAATTGACGGTGACCACGTCGCCGTTCGACGCCTGCCCGAGCAGCCGTTGCTGCGGCGAAATGCGGATCGTCGCCTTGCTTGCCGGATCGAAAAACCACAGATCGTTGCCGCTCTTGAGCATCAGCTTGTTCGCATCGCGCGCCGGCGCGGCGAATCGAATCAGGCTGCGAAACTGACCGCTCGTCGGGTTGATCCGCGAATAGGCGGTCAGTGCGTTCGAATCCGTTTGCTTGCCGTCGGTGTACTGGGTCAGCGTGACGTTCAGCGTGAACGGTTCGCTCGGGTTGCGAACGGCATCGCTCGCGGCGAGGATGCGTTGCGGATCGGGCGCGGCGTGTGCGGTACAGCAGGCGAGTGCGAGGATCGCGGCGGCGGACAGGCGCGCCATCGAATGCGTCTGCATCGGAATCTCCGGAGCAATTACGGAATGACAGGGACGAGTTCGGCTCCCACCCGAAAAACGGGTGGAAAACCGACAGGCTTGGGGAGGAACGGGGTAACGCTGCGGTGTGCCGCTCAGTAGCCCGGATACTGCATCTGCAGTGCGACCCATGCGGCCGTGCGCTTGCCGAATTCGGACGAGATCGCATTCAGCGATGCATCGAGCGCATGCAACGGATAGCGCGTGATCGGCGCGGACAACATCCGCGTCGGCGCGTCGACGCCGGCCACGCGGTCGGGAACGATCGTCAACCCGCGCCGGGTGCGCACGGGTTCGCGGTTCGCGGCCACCGTGTAGGCCGTCGAGCGGAACGTCGTGGAATACGCGTCGGCCTCGAGCACGAGCGCGATTTCGTCGACGCCCGGCGCGATCGGAATACCGAAATCCTCATGCGACCAGAACGACACGTAGTTGGTTGCGATCGTCGCCATCGCCGGCAAGCCGAGGTTGAAGCGGTCGCTCGCGATCTCGGACGACCATGCAGGGCGTCCGAGCCGCTCGGCGACCTGCAGCGCACGTTCGCGCCCCGCGAGCGCCTCGACGAGCGCAAGCGATACCGGAATCGTCGCGGTGACGCCGGTCGTCGTGACGACCTTGCCATCGGCAACGTAACGCTTGCCTTCGACCCAGCGCGTATCGGCAAACTTCTTGCGGAGATCGTTCATCGAATACCAGTGCCCGGTTGCACGGCGGCCTTCCAGCAGCCCCGCACGGGCGACCACCCAGACGCCGTCGCACACGCCGATGATCGTCGCGCCCTTCTTCGCCTGCTCGGCCACCCACGCCAGCAGCGCCGGATCGCTGTCGCGATGCACGGCCGGCACGATCACATAGTCGGCCCCTTCGGGCACGCGCTGATCGAACTGGGCAGTGGTTTCGTCCGGAATCACGTTCATCGGTGCCGGGAACATGCGGATGGGGCCCGGCTTCGTCGCAAGCGCGACGAGATCCGCCGCGCCCGATTCGGCCACGATCCCATAGGGAACGACGTAATCGGTCAGCTCGGTATAGTAGTTTTCGCCGACGACGGCGACGATCGGGCGCGTGCGCCCGAAGCGCGGCTGATACGCGGGCAGCCGGTCCGCGCGTGCCGCCGCGGACGCGGCGGCCGGCGCCGACGCTTCGCTCGCCGGCCCCGCATGGGCCATGTTCGCGATACCCGATGCAAACGGCACGAGCAGCACCATCATCCAGTACAGCATGACTTTTCGCATTGAAGCCTCTCCGTGTATGGAACTCATCCAGTAATCAGGCATGGCGCCCGTGTCGACCGTCATGACGCCGCCGCCGGCGGCAACACGACGTTGAACGTCACGTCGTCGTCGCGCTGCGCGTCCCGGACCTTCAGCGTGATCGTCCACCAGCCGGGCATGCTGAACTTCATCCCTTGCAGTCGATACGTCCCGTTCGCGTCGCCGTCGATCACGCGAGGGCGCGTCGGCAGACCGTGCCCGTGCTGAGGCATCCCGCCACCGACATCGATGCGCGCACCGCGCACGGGCTCGCCCGATGCTCGCTTCACGATCACGGTCCATGCATGGATCCGGTTCAGCGGCGGCGGTGTCGTCGGCGGTTCGAGTGTCACGACGTACGCGCCCGACGCCGTCGCTTGCGTCAGCGACAAATTCAGACCCGCGGGCGCCGGCTGCTCGGCCGGTGCGCCACATGCGCCGAGCATCGCGATGCCACTCCCGGCGAAGGCTAACATGACAATCCGCCGACGAATCGATTTCATCGACATTTCATCGATGGCCGATCCGATCGTTCGATCACGCATAGCGGAGCGCATCGACGATCTCCATTCGCGACGCGCGGCGCGCGGGCAGCAACGCGGAAAGCATCGCCACCACGAGCAGGCCGATCGCGGTCCCGACGATCAGGTCGTTCTCGCCCCACACACGAATGATCAGCGGCACCGGCGAGCGGCCCGGCGGCGTCCACGTCAGACCGCTGACGTTGATGACGCCGGCGAGCAACGCCGCGCTGGCGACGCCCAGCACCGCGCCGATCACGCCGAGCAGCAACCCTTCGCACAGGAACAGGCGACGTACGCCCGCACGGCGCAATCCCATCGCGCGCAGCGTGCCGATTTCGACCGTGCGTTCGAACACCGCGGTGCTCATCGTGTTGCCGACGGTGAACAGCACGATCGCGGCGATCAGGAGCGCGACGAAACCGAACAGCGTCGCGAACATCGCAAGCGCTTGACCATAGAACGGGTTCAGCACCGTGTAGTCGACGACTTCCGTGTCCGTACCCGCGAATTTCGTTTTCAGCAGCGTCTCGATCCGCGCCTTCGCGGCCGGCAAATCCGACGTGTGGCGCAACTGGACGACGATCGCCGTCGCCATCGGCCGCTCGGTGCCGTAGACGAGTCGTTGCGCTTGCGCGAGATGCAGGCCGACGTACATGTCGTCGTATTCCTTGATGCCCTGTCGCTCCGCCTTCACGACCTGCAGTTCCGCCACGTTCGGCGCACCGCGCGCGGTCGCCGCAAGCAGTTCGATCCGCCGACCGTCCGCCGCGGCAACCGGCGCCGCACGCGTCCCCTCGGCAAGAGCCGCGATGTCGCCCGGAAGCGGCGAAGCCGGCGTGGTATCCGCGGGCTTCCCGGGCGGGCGGCAGTCGGGTACCTTGAGCGGCCCGCACAGTTCGAGCACGCGCGCGAGGCCCGTCCCGATCACGGCTGCGTCGCCGGTCGTGCCGGTCAGCGCCATCGGCGGGATCGTCACGGGGAACTGATAGTCGTTCCACGCTCGCATCCGGTTCTGGTCGTCGACGCGCACGCCGAGCGCGAGCGCGGTACGCGACAACCCCGCGTCGAAGTTGCCAGCGATACCCTGCAACTGCAGCGTGGGCGTCGCGACGAGCACCATCGTCGCCAGTTCCGGATCGGCCTTCACCGCATCGATGATCGCCTCGTAGTTGTCGATCCCGTACGCGGAAGGATTGCCGCTACCGAACTCGTAGAACCCCTTGCGTTCGATCTGCAGGTGGCCGCCGTACTTCACGTAATCGGTTTGCAGACCGTACGTGATGTTGCGCGTATAGCCGCCGAACAGCAGCACCGCGTGCGCGCCGACGATCATCGCGAGCAGGGTCGTGATCGAGCGGCGACGGTTGCGCAGCAGATTGCGGAGCGCGAGCGAAAAAGTCTTCATGCGAACGCCTCCTGGTCGTCGGTGCGTGTCACGTCGGACACGATCCCGTCGGCAATGTGAACGACGTCGTCGCCTGCCGCGATGACCTGCGGATCGTGCGACGAAATCACGAACGACACGCGTCGCTCCCGTTGCAACCGCCGCATCAGCGCGATGATTTGCTGACCGGTCTTGCTGTCCAGATTGGCGGTCGGCTCGTCCGCCAGCACGAGGTTCGGCGACGCAACGAGTGCGCGTGCGATCGCGACGCGTTGCCGCTGACCGCCGGACATCTGTCCCGGACGGTGATGCGCCTTGTCCGCGAGGCCGACCGCATCGAGCATGTCCCGCACCTTCAGTGCACGTTCGGACTCCGTCAATCGCGTGCCCGCGAGAAGCAGCGGATATTCGACGTTTTCGTGCGCCGTGAGCACCGGCAGCAGATTGAAGTTCTGGAAGACGAAACCGAGCCGTCGCGCACGAAAATCGGACAGTGCGTCGTCCGACAAACGACCGACGTCTTCGCCCGCCACGACGATGCGGCCGCGGTCGGGCCGGTCCACGCATCCGACGAGATTCAGCAACGTCGACTTCCCGCTACCGGAAGCACCGGCGATGACGGTCAGTTTTCCGTCGCGAATGTCGAGCGTGACGTCGCGCAGCGCGGTCACGTTGACGGAACCCATCAGATACGACTTTTCAACGGCTTCGAGTATTACGGCGTTCATGGTCTCGATGTACGAAGTTGGCGGGCCGCGACAGCACGGTGCAGGACGATCGCGCAGCGCAGAATACCAACTTGCGTGTAGGGAAAAACCTGTTCGTTGGGGCAGCATCCGGGCGCGAACCCGATGCCGGGATCGCATGTCGCGCCCCGCATTCGCGAACAATCACGGCCGGGAGGGATCGTCAACCTGTACCGTCGGACGGCACCCGTCGCCGGCCCTTGCGATTACGCTGCACCGTCATCGGCGCGCCGCCCCGGATCGGATCGCGGCTGCGACGCGTCACGACTTCCGCTCTCAATCGGCATGCCAGTCAAGATCACGCCCTGGTTCATCCTGCATCGCCCCCAACCCGCGGCCACGCACCGGCTGTTCTGCTTCCCGTACGCCGGTGCCGGCTCGCTGCTCTATCGGCGCTGGGCGCTCGAACTGCCCGACTGGATCGAAGTCGTGGCGGTCGAACTACCGGGACGCCAGACGCGCTTCTCGGAAGCGCCGCCCACGTCGCTGGATGCGATGACGGATGCATTGGCCACCGCCGCGCACGGGCTCCTCGACAAACCGTTCGGCACCTTCGGATACAGTTTCGGCAGTGTCGTCGGTATCGAATGGCTGAGGGAACTCGACCGACGACGGCTTCGCGAGCCCATTCACGCATTCTGCGCGGCGCACCGTGCGCCGCATGTCGTCCCTCGTCCGTTAGCGATTCATCGGTTGCCGGAACCGGACCTCATCGACTGGCTGAAGACGATGGGCGGCACACCGGATGCGTTGCTGTCGGAGCCGGACTGGCTTCGGCATTTCCTGCGTGCGCTGCGAGCCGATCTGGCGCTCGCCGAAGGCTATCGCACCGATACGCCTTTCGCGTTGCGCTGCGGGCTGACCGTATTTGGCGGCCTGCACGATCCGCATGTCGACATCGACGCGCTGCGCGAATGGCGCCGCTACAGCGGCGGGCCGTTCTCGCTTCATCGGTTCGACGGCGATCATTTCTTCATCCATGCCCGGGAGCGCGAGCTCCAGGATCACGTTGTCGCGACGCTGGCCGCGCACGCATAGTCTCGATACAGGGAACCGGTTGCGCCCGCCTTGTTTGCGAGGTCATTGCGTCACAGCATCACGCGCTCGATCCCGCCATGGTTCGCCCGTGCGACATAATCGGCCATCCAGTTCTCGCCGAGCACCTGACGCGCGATTTCCACCACGATGTAGTCGGCCTCCAGGTTCGCGTCCTCGTTGTAGCGCGACAGCCCCTGCAGGCACGACGGGCAGCTCGTCAGGATCTTCACGTCCGGGCCGTTCGCGCCCGCGGCGGCCGGCGC
>NZ_CADFEM010000027.1:0-45472 GCF_902833245.1 Burkholderia sp. BCC0398 | reverse complement strand
GTCGATGATCGTTAGTGCTTCAGCACTTACGAGCATCCCACGCAGAGCGTCGAGCAGCGGAGCTGATCGATGCGGCGCGCCGGTTGAAGTACTGGCGACCTGCGTAGCAAGACGAGACAAGTTGGATTCTCGTGTGTGATACACACAACTCAAAATTACTGCTTCTTCCAAGATTGGTTGCGCTGCGAAGCAACGCAACAACCCCCTTTGCCTGATGACCATAGCGAGTCGGTCCCACCCCTTCCCATCCCGAACAGGACCGTGAAACGACTCTACGCCGATGATAGTGCGGATTCCCGTGTGAAAGTAGGTAATCGTCAGGCTGCCTAAGCCAGAAACCCCCGCCCGAAAGGCGGGGGTTTTTGCATTGGCGCGGCGGAAATGTTCGGTGTGCCTCGCGACACGAGCTGGGGCGTAAACGGCGTTATCAGGCCCGCTGGCCGGACTGATCCAACTCCGCTGTTTCCGCTGCAACCTCTGTTACCGCAGTCGGTAGCTCAATCCCATCAATTGCACGCGGTGAGCGATCTTGCTGCCATCTGCTCCTATCAGACCGGAATCCGCAAGATCGGAAAGAATCTACCCGGGATGACACCCGATTCTTTTTCGCCGATTTTTTCGGCTCCCAACGCCAGATAGAACGGTGCAGCATTGGGATCGGCTTCGATCACAAAGCGCTTAATTCCTCTCGCGGCGGCTTCGGTCCGAACTGATTCCCACAGAGCACGGGCGATGCCCTGGCCCATATGATCGGGATGAACGAACAGCCATCCGGGTGTCGGCAGATCCGAATCCAATGATGCTCGGATCCAGAACCCGATGATCGACTCGCCTGATTCCGCGACGTAGCCAATCGCCCCTTCGATCGTCTCCGGCGAAATCGTAAGATCTTTTTGCCACAAGTCGAGCCATTCCTTTGGATAGCCCCAGTGCGCTTTCGACAGGCGCGCCAGTCGCGCGAGTTCGTCCGCGTCCGCGGCACGCGCAGAACGCACGGCAAATAGGTTGTGCATTTCGTCTCTCATCACTGCCGACACCACGTCGGCCGGCGTCTTCATCAGTGCATCGTCAGAACCGCGGCGTAGCACTGCCCGATTGATGGCCAGCATGCTCGCGGGGGCTTTGCCCGACACTATTGATCCCCGCACGGCCGGCGCAATTACATGACCTGCGATGCATGTCCGGCAACGACCCGCCATTTGGCGTCCGATCGACGCCAAAGTCGCGTATAGGCAAACGTACCGGCGAATGCCGCGCCATCGAAATGGCCTGCGAGCTTCGCTCGCGTCGTGGTCAGGATCATCTCGTCGATCGCGCATGCACGCATTTCGTGGACGTCGAGTGTGTCGAGACGCAGAAGCTTCGCGCGATGCGCGGTGAGGTCGT
Source organism: Burkholderia sp. BCC0398 (assembly GCF_902833245.1). Taxonomy (NCBI): domain Bacteria; kingdom Pseudomonadati; phylum Pseudomonadota; class Betaproteobacteria; order Burkholderiales; family Burkholderiaceae; genus Burkholderia; species Burkholderia sp. BCC0398. Next base: position 44,086 of record NZ_CADFEM010000027.1, on the reverse strand, counting down.
CCTCCTTCGAGATGATCTGGCCGGTCGGGACAGTGAATACCAGATCGTCGTCCAGTAGCGCGTCGAGCGCTTCGACATCGTTGGCCAGCATCGCTGCGCGGAGCGCGGTTTCGCAGGGTTCGATGACGGTACGGATTGCATCCATGTCAGACCTCGCATCATTTCGGAAGGGAAGCGGCACGGCGGCGACAAACGCAGCCTACCGCGCATTTGACAACGACTGACGTCGGACCAGCATCACCAGGCAGATGCCGATCGACGCGATGAGATTGACGACCGGATAGAACGCGACCGCGACACTCCACGTGCTCAATGCCAGCAACGCCAGTGCGTACTTGAGCACGCACAGCGCGAAATAGGCGAAGCTCTCGCTCCACGGATCGCGGATCGTCTTGCGCACGGTCGGGCCAAGGCCGGCAAGCTCGATCAGCGTGACCAGACAGATCGACACCGTCGGATCGTCGGTCAGCATCCACAGCGGAATGGCCGACAGTGCCACGCACAGGAACAACCAGTCGAGGCCCGTCCAGCCACGCTCGCCGCGAAACAGGCTGGCGATCAGCGTCAAAAAGCACGTGACGGCAATCGCCGCCGTGCACCACGCGGACGGCCCCGCGCCCGCGACGAACTGGCCGGCGGCCGCGATCGCCGTGACGACCGACCACACGAGCCACGTGAACAGATGCGGGCGAACGGTGCGCCGGTAGATCGCGAGCGCGTAAGGGATCGCTGCCAGCAACGACACGGCCGTTCCGATCACGCCGAAGATCGAAGCGGCGCTCCCATCGACATTCACCATCGGCGCAACCTCGTTCAGACCGGCCGACCAGTATGTGGTCTGACGGATCGGGGTGCAACGTCATACGCGCGCTGCGGTGCGGCGAGCTTCATGCAGATTCGCACCGGAACGTGGGAGAAATCCGATCCAAACAAACGGCACCCGGACGGCGATGCTGCAGGCAAACCCACGGCGCATCGGCGCCTGCTTGACGTCAGCAATCGAATGTCCGCAGGCGCTCGGCGTGTTCTTCGAGCCCGTCGAGCCCGAGATAGTGGCTGAGCTTGCCGGCGCGAACCTTGCGGATGTCGGCCTGCAGCTTGTCCAGCAGTTTCTCGCTCGCCGCGCGGTAGGCAGCTGCTGTATCGACGCCATGGGCCGACAGCGCTGCGCCGATCAGCCGTGCGCTATCGGTGCCGCCGCCCGCGACGCAACGCGCCATTGCATCGGCATCCGGCTGCACGCCGGCGTCAAGCAGCATGCGCATCAGCGTGGCCGGTATGGCGCCGGACACGGATGCCAGCGCATCGGGCACGACCGGTGCGCCTGCTGCGAGCAACGCGGCGGCGGCGGAAAACTTCTGGCGTCGCAGCGCGTAATCCGTCGGAATCGAACTGCCGGCGAGCGCCACGCCGAGATCGGCGACAAGCGGCGCCAATCGCGCGATGAGTGCCGCATCGTCGTGATCGATCGCATGGCGCAATGCGTGACGTGCGAGCACCGGCTGCGCGCCGAGTGTGCCGTCGGCGAGCGGCGTGCGCCAGTCGATCACCGCTTGTCGATAGAACGCGATCAGCTTGTCCGCCAGCGATGCCGACAGGCCATGATCGTCGCGGCGTTCATCGACGTATTCGAGCAGCGTGACACCGGTGCCTGGTTCGCCGCCGGGCGCCAGCGGGTCGACATGAAGCTGCAGCGCGCCGAATGCCGCGTACAGATCGGGGGCGATCGTCGCGACACCGTCCTCGTGCATCGCGCCGCGCCACGCGGGCGGCAACCCCTGTTTCCACGCAAGTACATGGCCATAGTCGTGGGCGCCGGGCTCCGTCACGACGTAGATGCGGTCGCAATATTCGAAGCCGCCGAACGGCAGCGCACCGATTTTGCCGTTCCACGTGTGCGCGTTCTCTTCCGCGGCTTCTTCGGCCAGTTCGAGTTCATGGTCGATCCATCCCTGCAGGTCGCGGTAACCGTCGCTGCCGTTGTAGAACAACTCGCTCCAGCTGATCGCTTCGACATTGCCGTTCATCTCCAGCGTCAGGTCGTAGTCGAGGCTGCCGCCGGCCGTGACGCGCCATAGCTCGAGCAACGGGAGCGGAATGTCGCCGTGACAGCAGGCCTGCACGGCCGCGATCTGGTCGGCCGCCATCGCCGGTTGCGCGTCGAAGATCACGCGGCCGGCAAACAGCACGATACCGTGCGCGCGCAGAACGGCCAGTTCGGTGTCGGAAAAGTGGGTGGCTTGCATCGGAGCGTGAGCGGTGATGGTGGATCGGTGTTCGCCGCGGTCCGCGGACAACGGACGGCAGCCACGTGGGTGCATCGTATCAGCGGCGCGTGGCGAGACGCTCCGCGCCTGCATGCCACTCAAGACTCCGCGTTCGCCGCATGCACGTCGCGCCGAAATGCACCGGGGCTCGTGCCCGTCCATTTCCGGAACGCGCGATGAAACGCGCTCGGCTCGGTGAAGCCGAGTTCGGCCGCGATCTCCGCGACGCTGAGCGCGTGCCCGCGCAGCAGCGACTGGGCCAGCGCGCCGCGCAACTCGTCCTTGATCGCCGCGAAGCTTTGCCCTTCGCTGCGCAAACGCCGCCGCAGCGTCGCGGGCGTCGTGTCGAGGCGCGCGGCCAGCGTGTCGAAGTCGGGCCACTCGGCGGCCGGCAGCGCCTTCAGGTACGCGCGCGTCTTCGCGACCCAGCCCGTGTCGTGCCGGTAGCGCACGAGGAGGTTGCCGGGCGCGCCGCGCAGGAAGGTCTTCAGCGCCTGCTCCGAACGGATCGTCGGCAGCGCGAGATAGGCGGCGTTGAATGCGAGCCGGCTGTCGGGCCGGTCGAAATGCACGGGGACGCCGAAGAACTGGTGATAGTCGCTGCGCTGGCCGGGGCTCGGGCACGCGAAATCGATGCGCTGCAGCGGGATGCGCCGGCCGATCAGCCAGCACGCGACGCCGAGCAGGATCAGCCAGAACGTCCGGTATGCGAACGCCGGGTATGGCGTGCCCGATTGCGCCAGCACGATCTGCGCGTGTCCGTCGGCCACGACGAGCTCGCCGTGCGGTTCATCGAGCACGACCCGGAGGAACTGCAGCGCGCGCCGCAGCGCCTTATCGAGCGTGCCCGCATGCAGTACTGCGTGGCACAGCAGCGTGAAACTGCCGCGCCGCATCGGGCGCGCGGCGAGGCCGAAGAATTCGTCGTCGAGCACGCCCGCGATCGCGAGCCACAGTCGGCCGTACTGCTGCGGCGTGACGGGCTCGCGCACGACGGCCGGCAGCCCGGCGGTGCGCAGCACGGGCGCCGTCGGCAGGTCGCGCCGGCGCAGGCAGGCGAGCGCATCGTCGACGAAATCCGGCGAAATCATCTGCGGCCCCATTTTCCTGCGTCCTCCCGACATGGCAAAAACGATCACGATTCTAGATTCCGTTTGTCATTGATTGCAATGTATGGGCTGTCTACTATCGATGTATCCCCGTCGCGCCCCTGGCTCGCCGGCGGCCATAACGCACAGGAGACACGCATGCCAGAAGGAGCTACCGCCCGGGCGGTGCCGGCTTACGCCGACGCCGTGGCCCGATTCAGTATCGAGACCGCCGCCGCGCAACTGAGCGGCGACCTGGAGCGCGGTCTGAACGCGTGCATCGAATGCTGCGACCGGCACGCGAAGTCGGACGCTATCGCACTCGACTGGATCGACGCCGGCGGGCAGCACCATCGCTTCACGTTCGCGCAGATGCAGGCGCTCTCGGCCCGGATCGCGAACCTGCTCGTTGCGCAGGGCGTGAAGCCGGGCGACGTGGTGGCCGGGCTGCTGCCGCGCACGCCGGAACTCGTCGCGACGATCCTCGGCACGTGGCGCGCGGGCGCCGTGTATCAGCCGCTGTTCACCGCGTTCGGCCCGAAGGCGATCGAGCACCGATTGCGCATGAGCGATGCGCGGCTGATCGTGACCAACGTCGCGAATCGCGCGAAGCTCGACGAAATTGCCGAGTGCCCGCCAGTGGCGACGGTGCGCGAAGCAGGCGAGACGCTGTCGGCGCACGACATCGATTTCCGCGCGGCGCTCGACGCGCGGTCCGATACGTTCGAGCCCGTGCTGCGCAAGGGGTCGGACCTGTTCATGATGATGTCGACGTCGGGCACGACGGGCTTGCCGAAGGGCGTGCCGGTGCCGCTGTACGCGTTGCTCGCGTTCGGCGCGTACATGCGCGAAGCGGTCGATTTGCGCCCCACTGACCGGTTCTGGAATATCGCCGACCCGGGCTGGGCGTACGGCCTCTATTACGCGATCACCGGCCCGCTCCTCCTCGGCCATGCGACGACGCTCTACGAGGGCAGCTTCACGGTCGACAGCACGTATGACGTGATCGAACGGCTCGGCATCACGAGCCTCGCGGGTTCGCCAACCGCGTTCCGGATGCTGATGGCGGCCGGGCCGGAAGCGGCCGCGCGCATGAAGGGCCAGCTGCGCGTGGTGAGCAGCGCGGGCGAACCGCTGAATCCGGAAGTCGTGCGCTGGTTCCACGCGGCGCTCGGTGCGCCGATCCACGATCACTACGGCCAGACCGAGCTCGGAATGGTCGTGAACAACCATCACGGCCTCGCGCACGTGGTGCACGTCGGTTCAGCCGGCTTCGCGATGCCGGGCTATCGCGTCGCGGTGCTCGACGAAGCGGGCCGCGAGCTCGGCCCCGGCGAGCCCGGCAACCTCGCGATCGACATCGGGCGCTCGCCGCTGCTGTGGTTCCGCGGCTACTGGCAGCAGGACACGCCGGCGATCGCGGGCGGTTACTACCGGACCGGCGACAACGTCGAGCTGGAGCCGGACGGCGCCGTGAGCTTCATCGGCCGCGCGGACGACGTGATCACGTCGTCCGGTTACCGGATCGGCCCGTTCGACGTGGAGAGCGCGCTGATCGAGCATCCGGCCGTCAGCGAGGCCGCCGTGATCGGCGTGCCCGACCCGGAGCGCACGGAAATCGTGAAGGCGTTCGTCGTCCTGTCGAAAGGGTTCGACGGCACGCCCGAACTGGCCGAGGAATTGAGTCTGCACGTGAAGCGGCGGCTGTCCGCTCACGCTTATCCGCGCGCGATCGACTTCGTCGACGCGCTGCCGAAAACCCCGAGCGGCAAGATCCAGCGCTTCGTGTTGCGCAAGATGGAAGCCGAGAAGGCCGCTCAACCCTGAATACGGACTGCCAATGAATATCAAGGATCGCGTTTTTCTGATTACGGGCGCCGGTTCCGGCCTCGGCGCCGCGGTGGCGCGCATGGTCGTCGCGCAAGGCGGCAAGGCCGTGCTGCTGGACGTCAACGACGAGGCGGGAGCGAGTCTCGCCAACGAACTCGGCGCGGCCGCGCGCTTCGTGAAGACCGACGTGACGAGTGAAGCCGACGGTCAGGCGGCCGTCGCGGCAGCACGCGACACGTTCGGCCGCGTCGATGCGCTCGTCAATTGCGCGGGCGTCGCACCGGGCGAGAAGGTCGTCGGCCGCGACGGCCCGCATTCGCTCGACCGCTTCGCACGGGCGGTATCGATCAACCTGGTCGGCACGTTCAACATGATCCGGCTGGCCGCCGAAGCGATGTCGAAGCAGGACGCCGACGCGGAAGGCGAGCGCGGGGTGATCGTCAACACCGCGTCGGTCGCGGCGTTCGACGGGCAGATCGGACAGGCCGCGTATGCGGCGTCGAAGAGCGGCGTGGTCGGCATGACGTTGCCGATCGCACGCGAGCTCGCGCGCTTCGGCATTCGCGTCGTGACGGTCGCGCCCGGCATCTTCGCGACGCCGATGATGGCAGGCATGCCGCAGGACGTGCAGGACGCGCTCGGCAAGAGCGTGCCGTTTCCGCCGCGGCTCGGCCGCCCGGAAGAATTTGCGGCGCTGGTGCGCCACATCGCCGAGAACACGATGCTGAACGGCGAAGTCATCCGTCTCGATGGCGCGTTGCGCATGGCACCGCGCTGACACTGGAGGAAGCGAATCATGACGACTCAGGATCCGATCGTAATCGTGGGCGCGGCGCGCACGCCGATGGGTGGTTTTCAGGGCGACCTGGCGGCGGCCAGCGCCAGCGACCTCGGCGCGGTGGCGATTCGCGCGGCGCTCGAGCGCGCGAACGTGCCGGCCGAACGCATCGATGAAATCGTGTTCGGCTGCGTGCTGCCGGCCGGCCAGGGTCAGGCGCCCGCGCGCCAGGCCGCGCTGAAGGCTGGGCTGCCGCTCGCGGCGGGCGCGACGACGGTCAACAAGATGTGCGGTTCCGGGATGAAGGCGGCGATGTTCGCGCACGACCTGCTGCTGGCGGGTTCGGCGGGCGTGGCCGTGGCGGGCGGGATGGAGAGCATGACGAATGCGCCGTACCTGCTGCCGAAGGCGCGCGCGGGCATGCGAATGGGGCACGGGCAGGTGCTCGACCACATGTTCCTCGACGGGCTCGAGGATGCGTATGAAAAAGGCCGCCTGATGGGCACGTTCGCCGAGGATTGCGCGCAGGCTTACCAGTTCACGCGCGAAGCGCAGGATGCGTTCGCGATTGCGTCGCTGACGCGCGCGCAGCGCGCGATCGCGGAAGGGCATTTCGTGTCGGAGATCGCGCCGGTGGCCGTGAAGGCCGGCAAGACGGAAAGCGTCGTGTCGATCGACGAGCAGCCGGGCAAGGCGAAACTCGACAAGATTGCGACGCTGAAGCCGGCGTTCCGCGACGGCGGCACGGTGACGGCCGCGAACGCCTCGTCGATCTCGGACGGCGCGGCCGCGCTCGTGATGATGCGCCGCTCGGAAGCCGAGCGCCTCGGCCTCACGCCGAAGGCCGTGATCGTCGGGCATTCGACCTATGCGGACAAGCCCGGCCTGTTCGCGACCGCGCCGATCGGCGCGCTGCGCAAGCTGTCGGAGAAAACCGGCTGGAGCCTGCGCGACGTCGATCTGTTCGAGATCAACGAAGCGTTCGCGGTGGTGCCGATGGCCGCGATGCGCGACCTCGACCTGCCGCACGAGAAGGTGAACGTGCACGGCGGCGCGTGCGCGCTCGGGCATCCGATCGGCGCATCGGGCGCGCGCGTGATGGTGACGCTGCTGGCCGCGCTCGAAACGTACGGCCTGACGCGCGGCATCGCCTCGCTGTGCATCGGCGGCGGCGAAGCGACGGCGGTTGCGATCGAGCGGGTCGCGTAATACATCGCGTAACGCATCGCATCGCACGCACGCACGCTCGCACGCGGCATCACGGGCGGCGCGTATCGCACGGGACATCCCGTGTGGTGCGCGCCGCCCGTTTTTATTCGGCGGATCGTCGTGTCGCGCTACGGCTTCGCGTTCGGCGACACCGCGCCGCACGCACGAATCACGAGCTGCACGACCTGCTCGGTCTTTTCGTCGAACGCCTTCTTCGTGAACGCGCGCTTGCCGCTCAGCGCGCGAATCTGCGCATCGAAATCCGCATAGTGCTGCGTGGTCGCCCAGATCAGGTACATCAGTGCATGCGGGTCGATCGGCGCGAGCAGCCCGCGTGCGATCCAGCCTTCGATCACCTTCACGCGGGTGTCGAACCACGGCTTCACGCGTTGCGACAGGATGTCCTGCATGTGCTCCGCGCCGTGGATGATCTCGTTGGCCCACACCTTCGAGCCGAGCGGGCGTCGCTGCGACAGCGCCATCTTCGCGCGCACGTAGCCGCCGATCGCCTCGACCGGATCGTCGCCGGCCTCGAACGAGCCGGCCGCGCGATGCCAGTCCTCGAACAGGTCGTCGAGCACGCGGCGGTACAGCGCGAGCTTGGTCGGGAAGTAGTAGTGCACATTCGCCTTCGGCAGGCCGGCGCGCTCCGCGATCATCGCGGTGCTCGCGCCGGCGAGCCCGCGTTCCGCGAATACGGCCTCCGCGCACGCGAGCAGATGCGCTTCGTTGGACTCGCGGATGTGCGCCTTGCGTCGCCGCAAAGGCGCCGGCGTTTCGTCCCGGTCGGTGGCTTCGATCGTCGCCTCGTCATGTCTCATCGTTACCCTCGCGCGGCGGCCATGCCGCGTTGGGCTTCATTCTAGCCGCTGATTCGCGTCGCGCGCACGCAGATGGATGCCGCCACGCCGCGGGATGCTGCGTTGCGATGGCACGTTTCTCGCTCCGGTGCGTCGCGCAAGAAAGACGTTGCGCTGGTCATTTTGATCGTCTAAAACCTGTCCAATCGGACAGGATTTAACGCGTTTCGCGAACCGACAGGGCATGCACGGCATCCGGGCGGCGTGCCCCGAAACAGGTCTCACATGCACCGGCACAGACCGGGCCGACGACATCACCGACCCCACAGGAGCGATACGAATGAACGCGGTATCGGAAACAGTGAAACGGGCAGCTTTCGACACGTCGATCAAGGTCGACGGCAGGCGGTTGTGGGGCAGCCTGATGGAAGTCGCGAAAATCGGTGCGACCCCGAAGGGCGGTGTGTGCCGTCTCGCGCTGACCGATCTCGACAAGGCCGGCCGTGACCTGATCGTCGGCTGGGCGAAGGCCGCTGGCTGCACGGTGACGGTCGATACGATGGGCAACGTGTTCATGCGCCGCGCGGGCCGCGTGGCCGACGCGGCGCCGGTCGTCACGGGCTCGCACGCGGATTCGCAGCCCACCGGCGGGCGTTTCGACGGCATCTACGGCGTGCTCGGCGGCCTCGAGGTGATTCGCAGTCTGAACGATCACGGCATCGAGACCGAGCATCCGGTCGAGGTCGTGATCTGGACCAACGAGGAGGGTTCGCGCTTCGCGCCGGCGATGGTCGCGTCGGGCGTGTTCGCGGGCGTGTTCACGCTCGACTACGGGCTATCGCGCAAGGACGTCGACGGCAAGACGATCGGCGAGGAGCTCGCGCGCATCGGCTACGCGGGCGACGTGCCGTGCGGCGGGCGCAAGCTGCACGCGGCGTTCGAGCTGCATATCGAACAGGGGCCGATTCTCGAAGCGGAGTGCAAGACGATCGGCGTCGTGACCGACGCGCAGGGGCAGCGCTGGTACGAGATCACGTTCACTGGCCAGGAAGCGCACGCGGGACCGACGCCGATGCCGCGCCGCCGCGACGCGCTGCTCGGCGCGTCGCGGGTAGTCGATCTCGTCAACCGGATCGGCCTCGATCATGCGCCGTTCGGCTGCGCGACGGTCGGCATGATGCAGGTCCACCCGAACTCGCGCAACGTGATTCCCGGCCGCGTGTTCTTCACCGTCGATTTCCGTCATCCGGACGATGCCGTGCTCGCGAAGATGGACGCGGCGCTGCGCGACGGCGTCGCGCGCGTCGCGGGCGACATCGGGCTCGACACCGAACTCGAGCAGATTTTCTACTACAAGCCGGTCGCGTTCGACCCCGCCTGCGTGGCGGCCGTGCGTGATGCGGCCGACCGCTTCGGCTACTCGCATCGCGACATCGTGTCGGGGGCGGGCCACGACGCGTGCTATCTGGCGCAGGTCGCGCCGACGTCGATGGTGTTCGTGCCATGTATCGACGGCATCAGCCACAACGAGATCGAGGACGCGACGCCCGCATGGATCGAGGCCGGCGCGAATGTGCTGCTGCACGCGATGCTGTCGCGTGCGTGCGAGCCGGCTTCATGACGGATCGGGTATAGCGCGGCCAGTAGACCGCGCACAGTTCGACCGTAGCATTCCTAAGCATGACCGCCCCGACTGTGCATTCGTAGCCGGCGGGGACGGCTTTGTCTCCACCCAGTCGAAGGAACGCGTATGACCACCCAGCCAACCGGCGATATCGCCGCGCATCGCCTGTCGTCCACGCAACTCTCGTGCGAATTCGCCGATATCGCACCGCTGCTCGATCCGACCGCGGCGGCGGCTGCCGCCAGCCGCTGCCACTACTGCTACGACGCGCCGTGCGTGCACGCGTGCCCGACGCAGATCGACATCCCGAGCTTCATCCGCAAGATCGGCAACGGCAACCTGAAAGGCGCGGCGACCGACATCCTGTCCGCGAATCCGCTCGGCGGGATGTGCGCCCGCGTGTGCCCGACCGAGATCCTGTGCGAAGGCGCTTGCGTGCGCAACCATCAGGATGCTCAGCCGGTCGCGATCGGCGCGCTGCAGCGGCATGCGACCGACTGGGCGATGCAGACCGGCGCGGTGCAGTTCCGGCGCGCGCCCGAGACGGGCCGCCACGTGGCGGTGGTCGGCGCTGGGCCGGCCGGGCTCGCCTGTGCGCACCGGCTCGCGCTCGCCGGGCACCGCGTCACACTGTTCGACGCGCGGCCGAAGGCCGGCGGCCTCAACGAATACGGGATCGCCGCGTACAAGACCGTCGACGATTTCGCGCAACGCGAAGTCGAATGGCTGCTGTCGGTGGGCGGCATCACGCTGGAAACGGGTATGGCGCTCGGACGCGACGTCACGCTCGACGCATTGCGCGAACAGCATGACGCGGTATTTCTCGCGATGGGTCTCGGCGGTGTGCGCACGCTCGCGATCGACGGCGAGCAACTGGGCGGCGTGATGAACGCGGTCGATTTCATCGAGCAGGTGCGGCAGGCGGACGGGCTGGAGAACGTGCCGGTCGGGCGGCGCGTGGTCGTGATCGGCGGCGGCAACACGGCGATCGATGCGGCGGTGCAGAGCCGCAAGCTCGGCGCCGAGCGCGTGACGATGGTGTACCGGCGCGGCGTGGATGCGATGAGCGCGACGTGGGCCGAGCGCGAGTTCGCGCAGAAGAGCGGCGTCACGCTCGTCACGCACGCGAAGCCGGTGCGTATCGCAGGTACGGACGGGCAGGTCACGGGCGTCGAATTCGAGGCCGCGTCGGGGGAGCGTTTCAGCGTCGACGCGGACATGGTGCTGAAGGCGATCGGCCAGACGCTCGTGCCGGACGGCATCGCGGCGGAATTGCTGACCGCGGACGGTTCGCGTATCGCGGTCGATGCGGACGGGCGCACGGCGCTGCCGGACGTATGGGCCGGCGGCGACTGCGCGGCGACGGGCGGCATCGACCTCACGGTGCAGGCCGTGCAGGACGGCAAGCGCGCGGCCGCGTCGATCGACGCGACGCTCGCGGCGCGCGACGCGAAGGCGGCCTGAACGCGCGACGCACCGCACGCACACCGAACACGACCCCCTTCTCACGGAGCCGAACATGGCCGATCTCCGCTGCACCATCGCAGGCATTACTTCGCCGAATCCCTTCTGGCTGGCGTCCGCGCCGCCGACCGACAAGGCCTACAACGTCAATCGCGCGTTCGAGGCGGGCTGGGGCGGCGTCGTATGGAAGACGCTCGGGCTCGATCCGCACGTCGTCAACGTCAGTTCGCGCTATGGCGCGGTGCAGTGGAACGGGCAGCGCATCGCGGGGCTGAACAACATCGAGCTGATCACCGACCGTCCGCTCGACGTGAACCTGAGAGAAATCGCGCAGGTGAAGCGCGACTGGCCGGACCGCGCGCTGATCGTGTCGCTGATGGTGCCGTGCAACGAGCGCGACTGGAAATGGATTCTGCCGCTCGTCGAGGATACCGGCGCCGACGCGGTCGAACTCAACTTCGGCTGTCCGCACGGGATGAGCGAGCGCGGGATGGGCGCGGCGGTCGGGCAGGTGCCCGAATACGTGGAGATGGTCACGCGCTGGGTGAAGGAAGGCACGAAGCTGCCGTGCCTCGTGAAGCTCACGCCGAACATCAGCGACATCCGGATGGGCTCGCGCGCCGCATACAAGGGCGGCGCGGACGGCGTGTCGCTGATCAACACGATCAACTCGATCGTCGCGGTCGATCTCGACCAGATGGCGCCGATGCCGACCGTCGACGGCAAGGGCACGCACGGCGGCTATTGCGGGCCGGCGGTCAAGCCGATCGCGCTGAACATGGTCGCGGAGATCGCGCGCGATCCGGAAACGCCGAACCTGCCGATCTCGGGCATCGGCGGCATCTCGTCGTGGCGCGACGCGGCCGAGTTCATGGTGCTCGGCGCCGGCAGCGTGCAGGTGTGCACCGCCGCGATGCATTACGGCTTCCGGATCGTGTCGGATCTCGCCGACGGCTTGTCGAACTGGATGGACGAGAAGGGCTACGCGACGCTCGACGACATCCGCGGCCGCGCGGTGCCGAACGTGACCGACTGGAAATACCTGAACCTGAAGTACGACATCAAGGCGCGCATCGACCAGGACCGCTGCATCCAGTGCGGGCTGTGCCATATCGCGTGCGAGGACACGTCGCATCAGGCGATCACGGCGACGAAGGACGGCGTGCGGCACTTCGAAGTGATCGATTCGGCGTGCGTCGGGTGCAATCTTTGCATGCATGTGTGTCCGGTCGAGCAGTGCATCACGATGGAGCGCGTCGACGCGGGCGACTACGCGAACTGGACCACGCACCCGAACAATCCGGCGAGCGCGGAGGCGGGGCCGAGTGCAGGCGCCGCGGCGCCCGAGAAGCACGCGAAGCAGGCTGCCTGACCGGCGTCCGGCGATGCAGGGCATCCTGCACCGCCGCCTTTCGTTCCACCCGGGCCGGCATCGCACGATGCCGGCGTTGACGTTTTCGTGGAGTGTGTTCGATGAATCACGCAGCGATTCCCGCCGATCCCGACAGCGCCGCGGCGCACGGCGGTAGCCTGTACAACGACGACCTCGCGCCGACGACGCCGGCGCAGCGCACGTGGAAGTGGTACCACTTCGCGGCGCTGTGGGTCGGGATGGTGATGAACATCGCGTCGTACATGCTCGCGGCCGGGCTGATCCAGGAAGGCATGTCGCCGTGGCAGGCGGTGATGACGGTACTGCTCGGCAACCTGATCGTGCTCGTGCCGATGCTGCTGATCGGCCATGCGGGCGCGAAGCACGGGATTCCGTACGCGGTGCTCGTGCGCGCGTCGTTCGGCACGCAGGGCGCGAAGCTGCCGGCGTTGCTGCGCGCGATCGTCGCATGCGGCTGGTACGGGATCCAGACCTGGCTCGGCGGCAGCGCGATCTACACGCTGCTGAACATCCTGACCGGCAACGCGCTGCACGGCGCGACGCTGCCGCTCGTCGGCATCTCGTTCGGGCAACTCGCGTGCTTTCTCGTGTTCTGGGTGTTGCAGCTGTACTTCATCTGGCACGGCACCGATTCGATCCGCTGGCTCGAAAGCTGGTCCGCGCCGATCAAGGTCGTGATGTGCGTGGCGCTCGTGTGGTGGGCGACGTCGAAGGCGGGCGGGTTCGGCTCGATGCTGTCGGCGCCGTCGCAGTTCGCGGCGGGCGGCAAGAAGGCCGGGCTGTTCTGGGCGACCTTCTGGCCGGGCCTGACCGCGATGGTCGGCTTCTGGGCGACGCTTGCGCTGAACATTCCCGACTTCACGCGCTTCGCGCATTCGCAGCGCGACCAGATGATCGGTCAGTCGATCGGGCTGCCGCTGCCGATGGCGCTGCTGTCGGTGGTGTCGGTCGTCGTCACGTCGGCGACCGTCGTGATCTACGGCAATGCGATCTGGGATCCGATCGATCTGACGAGCCGGATGACCGGCATCGGCGTGGGCATCGCGCTCGTGATCCTCACGCTCGACACGATGTGCTGCAACCTCGCCGCGAATCTCGTCGGTCCTGCGTACGATTTTTCGAGCCTGTGGCCGAAGGCGATCTCGTACCGCACGGGCGGGATGATCACCGCGACGATCGCGATCGTGATGATGCCGTGGAAGATCCTCGCGACGACGGACGGCTATATCTTCACCTGGCTCGTCGGCTATTCGGCGCTGCTCGGGCCGGTCGCGGGCATCCTGATGGTCGACTATTTCCTGATCCGCGGCACGCAGCTCGACACGCGCGCGCTGTTCGACGAGCGCGGCGGCTTCAGCTATGCGCGCGGCTGGAACCCGGCCGCGCTCGTCGCGCTCGCGGTCGGCGTGCTGCCGAACCTGCCGGGCTTCCTGCATACGGCGTTTCCGGCGTCGTTTCCGAACGTGCCGGCGTTCTTCAACACGCTTTACACGTACGCGTGGTTCGTCGGCCTCGTGCTGGCGTCCGGCGTGTACGGCACCTGGATGAAGTGGCGCGCCGGACCGCGCGCGCAGATCGCGAGCGCATGACACGCGAGCCGGATGCGACTCGCGCGCGGCATGCGGCACCCGACAGTCAACGAGGAGGCAACGACATGGCAATCCTGATTCGTGGCGGCACCGTGGTCGATGCGGACCGCTCCTATCGCGCGGACGTGCTCTGCGCGGACCCGCAGGACGGCGGCACGATCCTGCAGATTGCGGAGCGGATCGACGCGCCGGCCGGCGCAACCGTCGTCGACGCGCACGACCAGTACGTGATGCCGGGCGGCATCGATCCGCATACGCACATGGAACTGCCGTTCATGGGCACGACCGCGAGCGACGATTTCTATTCGGGCACGGCGGCCGGGCTGTCGGGCGGCACGACGAGCATCATCGACTTCGTGATTCCGAGCCCGAAGCAGCCGCTGATGGACGCGTTCCGCGCATGGCGCGGCTGGGCCGAGAAGGCGGCTTCCGATTACGGTTTCCACGTGGCCGTGACGTGGTGGGATGAGAGCGTGCACCGCGACATGGGCACGCTCGTGCGCGAGCATGGCGTCTCGAGCTTCAAGCACTTCATGGCGTACAAGAACGCGATCATGGCCGACGACGAGGTGCTCGTGAACAGCTTCACGCGTTCGCTCGAACTCGGCGCGCTGCCGACCGTGCACGCGGAGAATGGCGAGCTCGTGTTCCAGCTGCAAAAGGCGCTGCTTGCGCGCGGGATCACGGGGCCGGAGGCGCATCCGCTATCGCGGCCGCCCGAGGTGGAAGGCGAGGCCGCGAACCGCGCGATCCGCATCGCGCAGGTGCTTGGCGTGCCGGTGTATATCGTGCACGTGTCGGCGAAGGACGCGGTGGACGTGATCACGCGCGCGCGTAGCGAAGGGCTGCGCGTGTTCGGCGAAGTGCTACCGGGGCATCTGGTCATCGACGAGGCCGTCTATCGCGATCCGGACTGGACGCGCGCGGCGGCCCACGTGATGAGCCCGCCGTTCCGCTCGGCCGAGCATCGCGAGGCGCTGTGGCGCGGGCTGCAGTCGGGGCAGCTGCATACGACGGCGACCGATCACTGCGTATTCTGCGCATCGCAGAAGGCGATGGGCCGCGAGGATTTCACGAAGATCCCGAACGGCTGCGGCGGCGTCGAGGATCGCATGTCGGTGCTGTGGCATCACGGCGTGAATCACGGCCGCATCACGCCGAACGAGTTCGTGCGGATCACGTCGACCAATGCCGCGCAGATTTTCAATCTGTATCCGCGCAAGGGCGCGGTGCAGGTCGGCGCCGACGCCGATCTCGTCGTGTGGGACCCGGCCGCGACCAAGACGATCTCGGTGAAGACGCATCATCAGCAGGTCGACTTCAACGTGTTCGAGGGGATGACGGTGCAGGGCGTCGCGACGCACACGCTCACGCGCGGCGCACTCGCATGGGCCGACGGCGACTTGCGCGCGGTGCGTGGCGCGGGCCGCTATCTGAAACGTCCGCCGGCGGCTGGCTACTACGAGGCCGCGCGGATCGCGAACCGGCTGCGCGAGCCGCATCCGGTCGAGCGCGCGGGTTGAACGATGCGTGTCGCGCGGGGCGTGTCCGTTCTGACGGCACGCCCCGCGCGTGTTTTAGCGGAGTAGATAGAACAACTGATCAAGTTCTCGAAGACGAAAACAGAAACGATCGATGCCATTGATCGCGGCGATTTTGGCGACGTTGCGGGCGTGCATATCGAGCGAGTAACATCCACCCACCCGATCACGCGGGTCGCGGGCACGGGCCGCCCGCCGGACAGTTCAAATAGTGAGAAAGGAGCACAAAGGTGGATATTCTGCGCAGTCTCCTCGGTATGCTGTTTCTGTTGCTGGTCGCGTATCTGCTGTCGAACAACCGCCGCGCGGTCAGCGCGCGGACCATGATCGCCGCGCTGCTCACGCAGTTCGCGATCGGCGCGCTCGTGCTGTTCGTGCCGTCCGGCCGCGCAGCGCTGGCCGCGGCCGCGAACGGCGTCAATCGCGTGCTCGACATGGGCAATCACGGCATCGCGTTCGTGTTCGGCGGGCTCGTCGACGCACGGATGTTCCAGTTGTTCGGCGATGGCGGGTTCGTATTCGGCCTGCGCGTGCTGCCGATGATCATCTTCGTCACCGCGCTGATCTCGGTGCTGTACTACATCGGCGTGATGAAGTGGATCGTCGCGATTCTCGGCGCGGGGCTCGCGAAAGTGCTGGGCGTGAGCCGCATCGAGGCGTGCTCGGCCGTCGCGACGATCTTCCTCGGGCAGAGCGAGATGCCCGCGCTCGTGAAGCCGTTCGTGCGCAACATGACGAGCGCCGAGATCTTCACGGTGATGGCGAGCGGGATGGCGTCGGTCGCGGGCTCGGTGCTGGTCGGCTATGCCGGCCTCGGGGTGAAGATGGAGTACCTGCTCGCCGCGTCGTTCATGGCGGTGCCGGGCGGGCTGCTGTTCGGCAAGCTGCTGTTTCCGACCGTCGAGCCGAGCCGCGTGGTGGTCGACGGCCTCGATTTCGACGACAAGCGCGCCGCCAACGTGATCGAGGCGGCTGCATCCGGCGCGTCGGTCGGCCTGCGCATCGCGATCAACGTCGGCGCGATGCTGATCGCGTTCGTCGGGCTCATCGCGCTGATGAACCTGATCGTCGGCGGCGCGGCCGCGTTCGCGGGCTTTCCGCAGGTCACGCTGGTCGGCATCATCGGCCACCTGTTCGCGCCGCTCGCGTGGATCATCGGCGTGCCGTGGCACGATGCGACGCTGGCCGGCAACTTCATCGGCGAGAAGCTGATCTTCAACGAATTCGTCGCGTACGGCGACCTGTCGCCGTACCTGAAGGGCGGCGCGCATGCGGCGGCGGCCGGCCTGCAGGTGCTCGACCCGAAGACGCTCGCGATCGTGTCGTTCGCGCTGTGCGGTTTCGCGAACTTCTCGTCGATCGCGATTCTCGCGGGCGGCTTCAGCGCGGTCGCGCCGGAGCGCCGCTCGGACGTCGCGCGGCTCGGCTTGCGCGCGCTGACGGCCGCGACGCTGTCGAACCTGATGAGCGCGGCGATTGCCGGCCTGTTCTTTTCGCTGCATTGACCCGTGCAGCAGACTCCGACCGTTTGACGCGAGGCAACGATGTTTCTACCGCAGGAATTCATTCGCAGGAAGCGCGACGGGCAGCCGCTCGATCGCGACGGGATGGCCGCGTTCGTGCGCGGCGTGACCGACGGCAGCGTGACCGAGGGCCAGGTGGCCGCGTTCGCGATGGCCGTGTATTTCAACGACCTGAGCACGGACGAACGCGTCGCGCTGACGCTCGCGCAGCGCGATTCCGGCGACGTGCTCGACTGGCGTGCGCTCGATCTCGGCGGGCCGGTGATCGACAAGCATTCGACGGGCGGCGTCGGCGATGTCGTGTCGCTGATGCTCGGGCCGATGGTCGCCGCGTGCGGCGGCTACGTGCCGATGATTTCGGGGCGCGGGCTCGGACACACCGGCGGCACGCTCGACAAGCTCAGCGCGATTCCCGGTTACGACGTGATGCCCGAGACGGACGCGTTTCGCCGCACGGTGCGCGAGGTCGGCGTCGCGATCATCGGGCAGACCGCGCGGCTCGCGCCGGCCGACAAGCGCATCTATGCGATCCGCGACGTGACGGCGACCGTCGAGTCGGTCGCGATGATCACCGCGTCGATCCTGTCGAAGAAACTCGCGGCAGGGCTCGACGGGCTCGTGATGGACGTCAAGGTCGGCTCCGGCGCGTTCATGCCGACCGCGGAGAAATCGGCGGAACTGGCGCGCAGCATCGTCGACGTCGGCAACGGCGCCGGCATGAAGACGACCGCGATCCTCACCGACATGAACCAGTCGCTCGCGCCGTGCGCGGGCAATGCGCTCGAAGTGGCGTGCGCGATCGACTACCTGACGGGCAAGTCGCGTCCCGCGCGTCTGCACGACGTGACGATGGCGCTGTCGGCCGAATTGCTCGTGACCGGCGGGCTGGCGCGCGATGCCACCCACGCACGCGAGAAGCTGCAGCAGGCGCTTGATTCCGGCGCGGCGGCCGAGCGTTTCGCGCGGATGGTCGTCGCGCTCGGCGGCCCGGCCGACCTGATCGACGCGCCCGCGCGGCATCTGGCGCGGGCGGCCGTGATCGTGCCGGTGGCGGCACCCGCGAGCGGCGTGGTGCAGCGCGTCGATTGCCGCGCGCTCGGGCTGGCGGTGGTCGCGCTCGGCGGCGGCCGCGCGCGCGCGGAGGACGCGATCGACGTCAGCGTCGGCTTGACGGCGCTTGCAGAGATCGGGCAGCGCATCGAGGCGGGCGAGCCGCTCGGTTTCGTGCATGCCCGCGACGAAGCGGCCGCGGCCC
The DNA here is from genome assembly GCF_902833245.1 of Burkholderia sp. BCC0398. Classification (NCBI taxonomy): domain Bacteria; kingdom Pseudomonadati; phylum Pseudomonadota; class Betaproteobacteria; order Burkholderiales; family Burkholderiaceae; genus Burkholderia; species Burkholderia sp. BCC0398. Next base: position 25,725 of record NZ_CADFEM010000027.1, on the reverse strand, counting down.
ACGCGGCGGACGCCGTGCGCCACAGCTACGTGCTCGGCGAGACCGGCGAAGCGCCGCCGACCCTTTACCAGCAGATCGGCTGACCCTGCTCCCGGAGGCATCACCACGATGGAACGAGACGAACTGATCGAACAGGCGAAGGCGGCGCGCGAACGCGCGTATGCGCCGTATTCGCGCTTCAAGGTCGGCGCGGCGCTGCTGGCGCGCGACGGCACGGTGTTCCACGGCTGCAACGTCGAGAACGCGTCGTACGGACTGTGCAATTGCGCGGAACGTACGGCGCTGTTCGCGGCGATCGCCGCCGGCCATCGGCCGGGGGATTTCGCGCGGCTCGCGGTCGTCGGCGACACGGACGGCCCGATCGCGCCGTGCGGCGCATGTCGTCAGGTGATCATCGAGATCGGCAAGCCCGATATCGAGGTGATCCTCGCGAACCTGAAAGGGGCCGTCGAGGTCACGACGGCCAGCGCGTTGCTGCCGGGCGCGTTCACGCTGTAACGACACGCGCGGCGGCGAGCCGCCGCGCGTCGCATGCGTCACGTCACGCGCTGTCGCGCGCGTCGCGGATCGGGATCACGGTGCGCGCGCCGCACTGGCGCAGCAGGTCGCGCAGCTCGTTGATGACCGGAAACACCTCGTGGTTCCAGTCGGCGCCTTGGGCGTCGTGCGCTTCCTGCTCGCGCTCGACGATCCAGCGATCCTCGCGGAAGATCCGCTCGGTGAACCACACGAGCAGCGGCCACGCGAGATCGAGCGCGAACGGGATGCCGGGCTTGTGGATCGACAGCAGCCCGAACGTGCGGTTGGTGCGCTGTTCGGCGTCGAGCGGCACGTAGACGATCCACAGGTCCATCACGAGCGTGCCTTCGCTCGAGCGGATCTGCAGCGTCTGGTACGGGTAGCCGGTGCGCACCGTCATCACGCTCTTGTCGGACTGGTCGGCCGGCTTCTTGCTCGCGCCGAACACGAGCGCCTCGCCGACCGGCTGCTTGCCTTCCATCCGCGCGAACGTGTAGTCGACCTCGACCCAGTCGTCGCCGCGGCGGCGGCCCACGGAGCGCGCGCGCATCTGCCCCATCTGCTTGCGATGCAGGAACTGATGGTTCATGTCCATCAGGTTCTCGTGCATGAACGAGTAGTGGCACTTGACCTCGCGGCCGAAGCGGCGCGTCTTGTACGCGGGATTGTCCGCGGATTCGAGCGCGGGGAACGGCCGTTCGTCGGCGAGCGTCGCGTCGCCCGGGAACACGAAGATCAGCCCATGCGCTTCGCGGCACGGATACGCGCGCACGCCGTTGGGCAAGCGCTCGCGGCCGAGGTAGGGCACGTCGACGCAGCGGCCGCTGTCGCACGCGTAGGTCCAGCCGTGATAGCAGCAGCGCAGCGTTTCGCCGCTCACGACGCCCGCGTGCAGCGGCACCTGGCGGTGCGCGCAACGATCTTCGAGCGCATACACGGCGCCCGATTCGGTGCGCACGAGCACGATCGGATCGCCGGCGAAGCGCACGCCGAGCGTCTTGCCGCGCTTGAGCTCGCGCGACCACGCGAGCGGGTACCAGTGATCCGGGTGAATGGGCACGCGGCGCAGGTCGCGCACGACCGCGCCGGTGGACGGTTCTTCGAGGGTGTTGCTGTCAGGCAAAGGCACTGCGCGCATGCGTGACGCCTCCTGGCGGGACTGAATGTCGAACGCCGCAAGAAGCGGCGGGAATCAGGAGAGTCTACGCGAAGTTGCCGATCGCGGCGGATGCGATGCGGGTTTGCCCCGGCATCGCGTCCGCCGGTTCGTTGATCCGGCGCAAACGGGACGCCGCTGGTGCGTGGTGCCGGCGGCTCTGCCGGGCGACGGGCGGCAGCCCCGTCATGCCGCGAGCAGACGGTCGCAAGCGATTCATGAACGAATCATAAGCGGGCTTCGCGCCATAGCACCGGGTCGGCGCGGTACAGCGCCGGGAAGCGCTGCTTCAGCCCGGCGACCTTCGGCAGGTCGTTGAACGCGATATACGGCGCGTCGGGGTGCAGTTCGAGGTAGTTCTGATGATAGGCCTCGGCCGGATAGAAGCCCTTGTAGGCTTCGACACGCGTGACGACGGGCGCCGCAAACACATGCGCGCCGCCGAGCTGCGCGATGTACGCGGTCGCGACCGTGCGTTGCTGCGCGGTGGTCGGGAAGATCGCGGAGCGGTACTGCGACCCTTCGTCGGGGCCCTGCCGATTCAGCTCCGTCGGATCGTGCGCGACCGAGAAGAACACCTGCAGCAGCCGGCCGTACGTGACCTGGGTCGGGTCGTAGACGATGCGCACCGATTCCGCGTGCCCCGTCAGCCCCGAGCCGACGAGCGCGTAGTGCGCGGTTTCGGACGCGCCGCCCGCGTAGCCGGCGGTCACCTGCTTCACGCCCTTCACGTGCTCGAACACGCCTTGCACGCCCCAGAAGCAGCCGCCGGCGAACACGGCCGTCTCGTCGTGCGACGCGCCGGGCTTTTCGTCGAGCGTCGGCGCGGGCACGGTGCGCATCGGCTCGGCGGAATGGACGATGCGCTGGTAGCCGAACACGGCGGCCGCCGCGACGGCGATGGCGCCGATGCGGCGCAGCATGGCGGCGCGCCGGCGTCCGGCGGCATCGCGGATAGGGATCGGGTTCATGTTTTGCTCCTTCGGAATGCGTTGGGAAAAGCGGCGCCGGGATGGCGGTAGCGCGCGCGATCAGCCGAAAGTGAATGCGTACGCATCGACCCCCGGATCGAGAAACTCGATCGCGAACGTGCGGTCGGCGATCGTGCCGGTCTGCCGGACGAGCTGGTACAGGCGCTGGCCGGTGACGGTGCCGTAGCCCTGCGCGTCGACATCCGTGCCATGCGCGGCGCCGGGCGCGGCGCCGTCGAGCGTCACGCGAAAGCGCACGGGCCGGCCGCTCGTGCCCGGGCCGAGCACCAGGTGCAGGTCGCGTGCATGGAAGCGGTAGACGATCCGGCCATCCGGCGCGGCCAGCGACGCGCGCTCGGCGCCGACGTTCCACGTGCCCGCGAGGCCCCAGCCGTTCAGATCCGGGCCGGCCGGCGCGTCGTAGCGGTGCGCCGCATCGCGCACGACGCCGCCCGGCGACGCGAAGCTTTCCGCGCGCGCATAGCCGACATAGGTTTCGGGCGAGCGGACGTCCGCGCTGTCGGCCGCCGCGAGCGCACCCTTCGCGGGCGCGCCGGCGAGGCCGAGCGGTACGTTCAGCGCGTCCGGGTGGCCGGCTTCGGCGAGCAGCGACTGGATCGCGCGTTCCGATTGCGCGTATTCGCCTTCGCCGAAGTGGTGATGGCGGATCCGCCCTTGCGCATCGATGAAGTAGTGCGCGGGCCAGTATTCGTTGTTGAACGCGCGCCAGATCGAATAGCCGTTGTCGATCGCGACCGGGTAGTTGATGCCGAGGTCGTGCACGGCCTTCTTCACGTTGCCGATGTCGCGCTCGAACGCGAATTCCGGCGCGTGGACGCCGATCACGACGAGCCCGTACGGCGCGTACTTGCGTGCCCACGCAGTCGTGTACGGCAGCGTGCGCAGGCAGTTGATGCACGAATACGTCCAGAAATCGACCAGCACGACCTTGCCGCGCAGCCCGGCCGCCGTCAGCGGCGGCGAGTTCAGCCACTGCACCGCGCCGTCGAGCGACGGCAGCGTGCCTTCGACCGGCAGCGCGGACGCGGTGGCGCCGGCCGCGCGCATCATCGCGCTGCCGGCCATCGCACCGCCGCCGGCCGGTGCGCCATCGGCTGCGGCGGCCATCATCGCGCCGCCCGTCGCGTCGTCGGTAGCGGCGGTCGCAGCCGGCGCCGCCGGTGCCGGCGGCGCGCCGTTCGAGCGGCCGCCGAGGCGGTCGACGAGCTTCGTTTCGAGCCCGCCCGTGGTGACCGTCGACAGTTGCGCGAGGGCGCCGGTATCGAGGCCGAGCGCGATCGCGCCGACGCCGGCCAGGAGCGCCGCGCCGATCCCGCGGCGGATCCATTCGCCGGCACCGAGCGAGCGCTTCATCGCGGCGAACACCTTGCCGCCGATCACGAGCGCGACGCCGAGCGACGTCGCCGCGCCGGCCGCATATGCGACGAGCAGCAGCGTCGTGCCGACGCTCGCGCCGCGCAGCGCGGCGCCGGTCAGCACGAGGCCGAGGATCGGGCCCGCGCACGGCGCCCACAGCAGGCCCGTCGCGACGCCGAGCAGCAGCGACGACGCCGGGCCGGCCGGGCGGCCGTCGCGTTGCGCGAAGCCGGTGAGCCGGTTGCCGGCGGCGACGAGCGGGCGCGTCAGGTGTTCCGCGAAACGCGGCATCAGCAGCGTCAGGCCGAACACGGCGAGCAGCACGATCGCGATCCAGCGGCCGGCCTGGTTGGCCTGCGCGACCCAGCCGCCGCCGACGGCGGCGAGCGTCGCGACGACGGCGAACGTGAGCGCCATGCCGGCGAGCAGCGGCAGGCCGGTGCGCACGAACGGCTGGTCGGCGCGCGCGAATACGAACGGCAGCACGGGCAGGATGCACGGGCTCAGGATCGTGAGCACGCCGCCGAGATAGGCAAGGACGATGAGCAGCATGAGGCGTTCTCCAGTCGGATGGGCGTGGGGCCGGATCAGGCGGCAGCGGGGTGGAACGCGAGCGCGAGGCCGTTCATGCAGTAGCGCAGACCGGTCGGCGCGGGGCCGTCGTCGAACACGTGGCCGAGATGGCCGCCGCAGCGGCGGCAGTGCACCTCGGTGCGGACCATCCCGAACGACGCGTCGGTGTCGGTGCCGACAGCATGGTCGAGCGGTTTCCAGAAGCTCGGCCAGCCCGTATGGCTGTCGAACTTGGTGGCCGACGAGAACAGCGCGAGGTCGCAGCCGGCGCACGCGAACGTGCCGTGCCGGTGCTCGTCGTTCAGCGGGCTGGTGAACGGCCGCTCGGTGCCGGCTTCGCGCAGCACCGTGTATTGGGCGGGCGTGAGCCGGCGATGCCATTCGGCGTCGCTGAGCGTGATCTCGAACGGGGCGGCCTTCGGCGAGCCGGCCGGCGGCGCGGCGAACGCGCGGCCGACCAGCGCGCGGCGGCCGGCGGACGACAGCGCCGCGAGCGCGGCGAGGCCGGTGGCGCCGGCGAACAGCAGATGTCTGCGGGTGGGCATGATGGGCTCCTGGAAGCAGGTGCTGAAAACATGCGCCCATCGTAGGCGGCGGCCGGTGTCGAAGTCCTCACGGAAAGTTAAACGAATCGTGATTGTTTTTTGGGTGATCCGGCCAGGTCCGTTGAAATCCGTCAAAGCCCCATCCATCAAGGGGTTGCGGGAAGTTGGTGGTCCACCAACTTCTGCGGAAATTCTCCACGAGCCGCAACTTTTTAGTGTTTTTTTAGTGTTTGCGATGTGGGGTAGGCTCTGCGTAGAGATGCGCGGGCCAACCCGGTTGCAATATCAAAGGAGGGCGATCATGGGTGCTCTGACGGTTAGACAAATCGAAGCCGAGAAGGCGACCGGGAAGTTGTATTTCCTCTCGGATGGGCGCGGACTGTTCCTGCGCATCGGCCCGGATGGCTCGATGGAGCAGCCCCCTGAAACGCCGGACACAGTCACCCACTTACAATAACGGGTAGGCATAAGACTGTGTTTTTGACTAACACCAGGCAGGAAGTGATGGAAGTGTTGACGGGCCCGGGGCGTCGGCGGCGCTGGACGGCGGAGCAGAAGCTGGCGATGGTCCGCGAGAGCTTCGAATCAGCGATGGTGTTCCGATAGATTCGAGTTTCGCTGTGACAACGGCGAGCCGCTGCGCGTGACGTTTGCGCTGGACTGTTGCGATCGTGAGGCGATGAGCTGGGCGGCCACGACGGCAGGCCACAGCGGTGACATCGTGCGCGACGTGATGCTGGCTGCAGTGGAAAATCGGTTTGGCAACGAACTGCACACCCCGTCCGAAATCGAGTGGCTGAGTGACAACGGCTCGGGCTACACGGCCGACGACACGCGCCGGTTCGCAGTGGCCATCGGCCTGAAGCCATTGACCACGCCGGTGTGCGGCCCGCAAAGTAACGGGATAGCCGAGAGCTTCGTGAAGACGATGAAACGCGACTACGTCGCCTTCATGCCGAAGCCGGACGCAGCGACTGCCGCACGCAACTTGGCCATCGCGTTGGAGCATTACAACGAGAAGCATCCCCATAGCGCGCTGAAATACCGCTCGCCTCGCGAGTTCCGGCGCTCGATGGATTCAGCAACCTTAGTGTGATGCCGTGTCCGGTATTACAGGGGCAACTCCAGTTTTGACACCACCGAAGCCCAGAGGGCTGTCACGAGGGCCATAGTGGCTGCCCTCGCTTCATAAAATCGGCGGTGCTCAGGGCTTGCGTATTTCGAGCATTCTCATTTATTCGCCCCCGACTCGATAAATTCGAGATAAGCGTGCGCGGTGCCCGGTTAGAATCGGCGCGTCTACCTATGAGCACGGTACCGATTGACAGATCGGCGTGACCATCTGAAACGCGTATGGCCATCGAACCCGAGGATCTTCTACCGCATTTTGAGCGTGAGCTGGGTCTGCTGCGCCGTTCGACGCGCGCATTCGCCGAGCTTTACCCCAAAGTCGCGGCTCGTCTTGCGATGTCCGGTGAGCACTCGGATGACCCATATGTCGAACGGCTGCTGCAATCGTTCGCGTTGATGTGCGCTCGGCACGACATCCGACTCGAAGATGAGGTGCCGGAGTTTACGCACGCGTTGATTGACACGATCCACGGAGCGTTCCTGCGGCCGTTTCCATCTTGTGCGATGGCCCAATTTCGCGTGGATCGAGACAGCAAGCAGACTGAGCCGCGGCTTGTTCCACGCGGCACGCAGCTGGTGGCGCCGAATAGCCGTCAGGTGTTCCGCACCGCCGCCGACGTCACGTTGGTGCCGGTGGCTGTCTCCGGCGTACGTTACGCGACGTCGACCGTCGCGCCGATGCAAACCCCACTGCCGCCCGACACGACGGGGATTTTGTCTTTCACCCTTGAGCTCACATCGCCGTCAACCCAGTTCTCGGATGCTCCAGACATGCTGCGGCTGCATTTGGCGGGGGAGAGGGAGGTGGTGGCCGCGCTCGCCGACGGCGTGCTGTTGCACGCCAGGCGTGCCTTTGTTGAACTGGACGGCAACGGGCGCTGGCGTCGGGTGGACATGCCGCTGGCGGCCGCAGGTTTCGACGATGCCGACGCGCTGCTTCCGCCGCCTCCCGACAACACGATTGCTCCGTTTCATCTGTTGATGGAGTACGGCGCGTTTCCCGCTCGATTTGACAACCTCGATCTGAATTTGGCGCGGTTGAAACGGTTGGCGGTTGGCGCGCGCCGGATCACGTTGCATTTGGCCCTTGCCGGCATCCATCCGGACTCACGTCGCGCTCAACGGTTGGTCGGAGCGTCGGCCGACAATCTCCGGCTATTTTGCACACCAGTAGTCAACTTGTTCTCGAGCAATGCGGAGCCGATCGAAACGAAGGCCGGGCAAGCGTACTATCCGCTGAAACCGTTTTCGCTCAAGACCGCAGCTACGAGCGCGGTGTGGTCAGTTGACCAGGTTCGCATAACGACCGCCCGGGGCACCGCGATTTTGCCGCCCTTCGAATCTTTGCAGCACGCGTTTGGCGCAGCGCCAGGCCTGTATTGGGTTGTTTTGCGCGACGAAGCCAGGCGCGCGCCGAAGCCGCCTTCCGAGCCCGGGAAGACGGGACAGGAAACGCCGCGCGGACAGGCAACTGGAGCGCGCGCAGACGGGTTGCGTGGCTTGGAACTCGCACTTGTGAATGCTCGCGGCGAGCCCGTTGATCCGGCCGCGCAGCGCCAACTCGACATCGTGCTGTCTTGCACAAATGGCAACCTGGTGGACATACGCGAACGCCAGTTGGCCGTGCGCGATGGAGACGCCGGTGACGAAATCGAGTTATTGGCGCAGCCCAGCGCAAGTCCCGCGCCGATGCTTCGTCGCGGCGAGCTGTGGGAATTGATGTCGTGGCTGGTTCCGCAGGCAGTGCGGCTGAACGCCGAAGGCCTCAATGAATTCAAGCGGCTGTGCACCCGCTTCGGCAAGTTTGCCCCCGACGCCGGGCGGCGTTTCGACGCGCTCGTATCCCTGTCGACTGAACGGGTGCGGCGCTGGATGCCGGGCAAGCCGGCTTCAGCGTTCGTCCAAGGATTGGAGATCCGGCTCGTGATTGACGAGCCGCGTTTCGTCCAATTCAGTCTCGCCGGATTGGGGCGCGTGATGGATCGATTATTTTCCCCGTACGTTCCTGTCACCAGCTTCGTGCAAATCGTCTTGGTCTCGGCGGAGACCTGTGCGGTATTGCGACGCGGTGAACCCTGCGCCGGCACCCAACCACTTATTTGATTGGCGGGTGGAGAGGGTATCAGCAGGGAAATTGCAAAGGAATTTCAGGTATCTTTCGCTGGCAAACGTTTTGTCCTACAGTAGCGGGGCCTCAAGTTGGTGAGTCAATTGGGGACAGAACCTGAGACGAAAATAAAGGGAATTCAAATGAGTTTCGCCCCGAATGGCGGTATTCCGGCTGGTTCCGGCGGGAATCTGTTCGGCTCTCTGAGCGCGCTCGGCGGCCTTGCCGGGCCGGTTGCGTCCACGGTAGCAGGCCAGATTGGCCCGCTCGCCGGCGTCGCAAGTCATATCGACACCGTGCAACGCGCCGTCCAGCTCGCGCAGACCGGTTTCTCGCTGATGAACAAGACGCCGGCCGCGATTGCGGACGCGCTCAACAATGCGGCCGGCGGCGTTGCTCGACTGACTCAGCTAAATCGATACGTGACCATCGATTCGCCGCTCGGTCCGGACGTGCTGCTGGTCAGCACCGCGGTTATCGACGAACACGTCAATCGGTTGCCGGAGATCCACCTGGATTTGCTGTCACACCAGCATGATCTGGTGCCCGACCAACTGATCGGGCAACCGATCAAGATCCGATTCGACCAGAGCGCACGGCAGTCCACGCTTGAGCGCATCGTGTCGTCAGGCGCCACCGACAGCATCCGTTACTTCGACGGCTACGTCACGTCGTTCGATCGGGCGGGCAATCCGGGCAAGGTGACGCAATATCAAATGACGGTGGCGCCGTGGTTCTGGTTTCTGACGCGCTCGACCGACTGCCGGATTTTCCAGAACAAGACCGCGCAGGATATCCTCACCGAGATTTTCCAGGATCACGGGTTCACCGATTTCGAATTCGACATCCGGACTGCGCAGAAGCCGCTCGAATATATCGTGATGTATCAGGAGTCGTATTACAACTTCTGCGCGCGGCTGATGGAGCAGGAAGGCCTGATCTGGACGCACCGCTACGAAAAGGAAAAGCACTTCCTTGTCGTTGGCGATACGAATTTCGTTTTCCGTCCGATCGACGGGCTGGCCAATTTGCCGTATGCCGCCACTGCGGCGAGTGAAGACAACGGCATCGACCAGTTGCATGAAGGTCGGCGCTTCGGCGTCGGCAAGATCGCCTTTCGCGACTTCAATCACCAGAACCCATCGTCGCCGCTGATGCTGGTGCAGGCCGAGCCGGAGAATCTGCGGCATGCGGGGCTCGAGACAACGGAGCGTTTCGAACACCAGTCGTTGTTCGATCACGGCGATGATGGCGACCGTTACGCTCGCATTGCGATGCAAGCAGAAGAAGCAAGCGCGCATCGGTATACGGGCAGCGGCTATGCGTGGCGGATGACCACTGCAGGCAGCGTGACGGTGATGAACCATCCAGTCATGGCCAACAATCAGGAATACGCCATCCTGCATGTTCGTCACGAGGCCGTGAACGATTACACGGAACACAACGCAAAGCTGCCGTACCGCAATACATTTTCTCTGCTCCCGAAGAAGTTTCCGTATCGTTCACCCAGAAATACGCCGAAGCCCGTCATTCATGGCACGCAGTCGGCAATCGTGGTCGGCCCAAAGGGCGAAGAAATTCACACGAACGGCAGTGCCGTGAAGGTGCACTTCCTGTGGGATCGCCGCGGCAAGTTGGACGGCTCGGATTCGATGTGGATCCGCGTGTCCCAACCGTGGGCGGGTGACGGGTGGGGGGCGGCCGCCATCCCGCGGATCAATCAGGAGGTCTTGGTCGCGTTTAATCAAGGGGATCCCGACAATCCGGTCATTGTGGGCCGCGTCTACAACGGCCAGCAGGGCAACCCTTATCACGGTGCTGCCGGACAGACGATGGGGATCAAGAGCCAGACCCACAAGGGCGCGGGCTCAAACGAATTGCGATTCTCCGACGTGAACGGCGCACAAGAAGTCTTTCTGCACGCGCAGAAGGATATGAACACGGTCATCAAGGATTCGGAAACGCACACGGTCGAAGCCGGCGGTCGCACGGTGTCGCTGCTCAAGGGCAGCGAGACGAAGCAGATCGCGCAGGGCGGATTGAAGGAAACCATCGCGTTGACGCGCGACACCACGGCGAACGTGATCAATACGAAGGCCATCGCGAGCAAGGCCGGGCCCGGCATGCAAAGCCATCAGGCGAGCGACGGCATCGAGCATCGTGTCGGCGATGGCGTCGTGACAATGACGCCGGACAGCATCAAGCTGACCTTCGGTCCGTCAACGATCGTCATCAACGCGAACGGCATCTATCTCGACGGGCCTGTCATCCATCTGAATCGCGGCAGTGCGCAATCCGCGGAACAGGCGCTCGCGCTCGAGTGGGCGGCAGAGCAGGCGACGATCGCGAAGGGGCTGGCGAGCCCCGACCCGGCGACGCGCGCGGCGGCGGCCAAGCTGGCGAGCTCGCTGAAGGCGCAGCAACTGGCGAAACTCGCGGATCACGTGTATCACCCGAACGATCCGCCGCCGACCGGGTGGAAGATGGCGACCAACGATCCGGAAGCATTGAAGGCGTTCGGCCTCAAGCCGAGCGATTTCGAGAAAAGCGGTAGCAACTTCGGGTCGCAGATGTATATCCCGGATCCGAATGTCTTCGGCGACAGCATGAAGCCGACGATCGCGTTCAAGGGTACCCAGCAGCTCTTCGGCGAAGACATGAGCAACAACATGGCGCAAGGGCTCGGCGCCGATGCGCCGTACTACCGCAATGCGGTCACGATCGGCAAGAACATCGAGACCACGGGCGCGTCGGCCGGCGTCGATTTCACCGGGCATTCGCTCGGCGGTGGCCTGGCGTCCGCTGCAGCCGAGGCCAGCGGCGGTTCGGCTGTGACCTTCAATGCTGCAGGCCTCAATCCGGAGACGGTCGCGCAATACGGCGGAACAGCCCAGCCGGCCAACATCACGGCCTATCGCGTCGACGGCGATATCTTGACCGGCCTGCAGGAAGGCCGACTCGGGCCGATCAGCGACGGTACGGCGGCACTGATGCCCAAGGCGGTTGGCAGCCCCGTCACGCTCGACGGCGAAAGCGTGACCACGGTCGGCCGTCACCTGATGGGTGACGTGACGAACGGGATCAACCAGCAGGTCGCGAAGGATCAGCTCGACCTGGTCTCCCAACTGAATTCATCTCACTGATGCGATACAAGAAAGCGATAACCGCCGGCGCGATTGCCGCACTCGTTGGAGTGTCCTCGCCGCTGTGGTGGCCCACTCAAGCCCAAGGGACGAACATGACTGGCTTCAAGCGTTACGCACCGGAAGATTTCTTTTCGGGGCAGCAACTCACGTTGGCTCAGGCCATTCATGACGGCGATCTCACCCGCGTTCAGCAGCTCGCGCACAAGACCGATCTGAATGCGCCGGGCGCGAAGAATACGACGCTGCTGTCGTATGCAGTTCAGGAAATCGTTCCGGTCAAGAACGACGCGTCTAATCCGCGCTTCCAGATCATTTCGGTGCTCGTGAAGAACGGCGCGGACCCCAAGGCGCCGGTCGGTGCCAGCGGCGGATCGGTAGTCGACGTCGCATTGCGGGCCGATACGCCCAACCTCCTGCGCGTGTTGTTGAACAGCGGGCTCGATCCCAACTGGCAATACAACGGCGACACGCCGATGATTTTTGCAGTTGCAGAGAACCGGCTGCTGCCCCAGCTGAAGCTGCTGGTTGAGCACAAGGCGAACGTGAATGCTCGTGATTCGCTCGGAAAGACGGCACTCTTCGAGGCGACGATGATTCAGCAGTGGGATGTCGTCGATTACCTGCTCGCGCACGGCGCGGATCCGAAGATTGCCAGCCAGCTCGGCGTGTCGTACGGATGGGTGCTGCAGAACGAGTTGAAGAACCATACGTCTGCGGACTCGCCGGCGCGTACGCGTATCGAAGAGATTCGTCGCAAGATCGTTACGGCCGGCGCGCCCTGGCCGCCACTCGATCCGAAGGCGCAACGCTCAGCGATGCGCGCACGCGGCGAGAAGGTCGTGACACCTGCCGGCCAGACGGATTGAACGCATGCGCGACCGTTGAAGTGTCGTGCAATGGATTCGGGAAATGACGAACGTTCTTGATTCGACGCCGCGTGTCAGGCGAGAGGTGGTCCTCGGCGTATCCGGGGCGCTGTACGTGCTCTCGCTGACGATGCCGGCGATGCATTTCGAGAAAGAAGCGTCGCTTAGCGGGCTGTCGGTTCTCGCTCAGGGCTGGTGGGGACTGTTCATGCTCAATCCGGCATGGCTCGCCAATCCGCTCTACGTCGTTGCGGCTGTCCAGCTCGCCCGGAACCGATATACCCGCGCGAGTCAGCTTTCGGCCGCTGGGCTCGCGTGTGCGCTCTGTTCATTGTTCACGACAAAGTGGTACTTCAACGAAGCAGACGCGACGCCGATATCCGGCTACGGCGTCGCGTTTTACGTGTGGCTCGTCGCGCATATCGTATTGCTCGCGGGCAGTTTGCGCTTGCACCGGGAAAGCATCGTCGCGTTGCAGGGAAAATGAGCGTCGGCGCGTGTGCGCGTTGATTTCAACCCATTCCAACAACTACACATCACGAGAGAACCAGCATGACGGATTCCGAAAACCGTATTCGGATTCACGAAGGCAGCATCGTTCTGCCGGACGGTTTCGAGGATCGCACGACCAACCTCTTCGTGCCGGCCGATACGGCTGCGCAACCGAACCTCAGTGTCGCACGCGACTGGCTCAAGGACGGAGAGACCCTTGCGCCGTATATCGATCGGCAGATCGCGCTGCTCAAATCGAGGTTGCAGGGACACCGGGTGCTTTCGCGCCAGGCTGAACGGCTTGGACCTGAAACCGATGGAATGCCGGGGGAGCGCATCGACGCTGCCTATCGGAACGGCCCCAAGACCGTTTTTCAACGGCAAGGCGCATTCATTGTTGCCCCAGGACGCGTGCTGATCTTTACCGCTTCGAGCGCGAAGAGCTTCGGCGAAACGCTCGACGCATTGTGGCGCGACTGGCTCGACGGCTATCGTCCGGCAGAACAAGAGTCGGCATAACAACAGCAAAGGACCATCATCGTGTACGAAGCCGCACGAGTCACTGACCCGATCGATCACACCAGCGCGCTCGCGGGCTTTCTGGTCGGCGCCGTGCTGGGCATTGCCCTGATCGCCGCAGTCGCCTTCGCCACATTCACATGCGGATTCGGCGTGGCCTTGCTGGCCGGCATGATGGCCGGTATCGGAGCGCAGGCTCTCCTATCAATAGGGGAGTCGATCGGGAAGATGTTCAGCTCGCAATCCGGCAACATCATCACAGGTTCGCCGGACGTCTACGTCAATTCCCTTTCGGCGGCCTATGCGACGCTGAGCGGCGTGGCATGCAGCAAGCACAATCCCATTCCGCTTGTCGCGCAAGGATCGACGAACATCTTCATCAACGGGCGGCCAGCGGCGCGGAAGGACGACAAGATCAAGTGCGGCGCGACAATCTCCGGCGGTTCGCACGATACGTTCTTTCACGGCGGCACGCAGACTTACCTGCCGGTCGACGACGAAGTGCCGCCGTGGCTGCGAACGGCGACGGAATGGGCGTTCGTGCTGGCGGGGCTGGTCGGCGGCTTAGGTGGGTTGTTGAAGCAGGCTGGCGGGCTGTCGCGCGCGGTCCTTCCTTGCGCTGCGAAGTTCATCGGCGGGTACGTGCTCGGTGAGGCGTTCGGACGGTACGTCGCCGGGCCCGCGATCAACAAGGCGCTCGGCGGGATGTTCGGCAACCCAGTCGACGTCACGACCGGAAGAAAGATCCTGTTGGCCGAATCGGAAACAGACTTCGTGATCCCGAGCCCGATGCCGGTTGCGATCAAGCGGTTCTATTCGAGCAGCATTGACTATGCGGGGACGCTCGGGCGCGGCTGGGTCGCCCCGTGGGAGCTTCGTTTGCACGCTCGCGACGGACGCCTTTGGTACACCGACGCGCAAGGGCGCGAGAGCGGATTTCCGTTGCTGCGTGCCGGGCAAGCCGCATTCAGCGAGGCCGAGCAACGGTATCTGACCTGTACGCCCGACGGCCGCTACATCCTGCATGACATTGGCGAGACGTATTACGACTTCGGCCGATATGAGCCGGACTCCGGCCGCATTGCTTGGGTGCGCCGCATCGAGGATCAGGCGGGACAGTGGTGCCAGTTCGAGCGCGATAGCCGCGGCCGCGTCACCGAGATTCTGACGTGCGGCGGATTGAATGCCGTGCTCGATTACGAGCAGGAACACGGACGGCTTAGCGCGGTCACGCTCGTTCATGGCAATGAGCGCCGCCTGGCCGTCGCTTACGGATACGATGAGAACGGCCAGTTGGCGTCGGTGACGGATGCAAATGGAGCGGTTGTACGCCAGTTCGCATATACCAACGGCCTGATGGCGAGCCACGTGAACGCACTGGGTTTCACGTCCAGTTATGTGTGGTCGACGATCGAAGGACAGCCGCGGGTCGTCGCAACGCGCACCAGCGAGGGCGAGGACTGGTCGTTCGAATACGACGTCGATGGCCGGCAGACGCGCGTCCGGCACGCCGATGGTCGCACCGCGCACTGGCGCTTCGACGCACAGTTTCAGATTGTCGAGTACACCGACTTCGACGGGGGACTCTACCGGATCAAGTACAACGACGCCGGCATGCCGGTGATGCTGATGCTGCCGGGTGAGCGCACGGCCGAGTTCGAGTACGACGACGCGGGCCGGATCGTCGCCGAGACTGATCCGCTTGGCCGCACGACACGCACTCGCTATGACGGCAACAGCAGGCGGCCTGTGGAGATTGTCGGGCCTGACGGTGGTGCCTGGCGTGCAGAATACGATCCGCAGGGTCGGCTGCTGGTGAGTCAGGATCCGCTTGGCCGCGAAAACCGTTACGAGTATCCGAAAGGGCTGACCTCGCTCCCGCTCGTGCACATTGATGCACTGGGGGGACGTAAGACTCTGGAGTGGAATAGCCTCGGCGAGCTCGTCGCGCGCACTGACTGTTCCGGCAAAGCGACGCGAACCACTTTTGATCCGTTCGGTCTGCCGGTTATGCGTGAGAACGCGCTTGGTCAGCGCATCACGTACGATGTGCGTCCGACCGGCGAGCCGCGCCGCATCACATATCCCGACGGAAGTTCGGAGGCCTTCGAATACGATGCAGCCGGGCTTATGGTTCGGCACGTTGGCCTCGGCGGAAGGGTCCGACAGTCGCTGCGCAATGCGCGTGGCCAGGTCGTCGAGATAAGCGATCCAGCAGGGCGCCGGACCCGTTATCGGTACGATGCCGACGGGCGGCTTCGAGAGCTACTGCAGGACCGCGCATGCTATGCGTTCACGTACAGTGCCGGCGGTCGGCTCTTGACCGAGACGCGACCGGACGGCGTGGAACGGCGGTTCGGGTATGGGGACGCTGGCGAATTGCTCACACTTGATATCGTAGGGGCCCCGGTCAATGGCGCTAATGCGAATCGCCCGATTCGCACTATTCGCACTATTCGCTTTGAGCGCGACCGGATGGGCAATCTGAAGGTTCAGCATACGCCGACCGAGGTAACCCGCTTTGAGCGCGACAAGGGCGACCGGACTGTGAAAGTTGAGCGTACGCCAACTCCAGCCGGTATTGCGCTTGGCATCACTCCGGACGTCGTGAGTTTCGAATACGACAAAGCGGGTCGCCTTATGGCCGAGCACGGCGTGAACGGCACAGTGGAATATGTGCTCGATGCGCTCGACAACGTGACAAAGCTAGCGCTGCCGCACGACCAGAGCTTGCAGATCCTGCGGTATGGTTCAGGCCACGTTCACCAGATCCGTTGTGGCGATCAGGTGGTGAGTGACTTCGAGCGTGACGATTTGCATCGTGAAGTGATGCGCACACAGGGGCGGTTGACTCAGCGTTCCGCATACGATCCGCTTGGTCGGAAAGTCTGGCAGTCGGCAGGATTCCAACCCGAAGCGCTGGGTCGTGGGCGCGGGCACTTGTGGCGGAATTACGGCTACGACGCCGCTGGCGAGCTCATCGAGATGAGCGACGGCCTCCGTGGCAGTACGCAGTACAACTACGATCCTGCCGGGCAGCTGACCCGGCGGGTGAACACGATGGATCGGCAAGTTGAAGAATTCGCGTGGGACGGTGCCGGCAACCTGCTTGACGATGCGCAGCGCAGTAGCCGGGGGTACGTCGAAGGCAATCGCCTGCTCATGTGGCAAGATCTCCGTTTCGAGTACGATCCGTTTGGCAATCTCACGACGAAGCTGCGCGGAGCGAACCAGACGCAGCGGTTCACCTACGACGGGCAGAACCGACTGATCGCAGTCCGAACGCACGACGCGCGTGGCACGGTCGAATCTCGGTTCGAATACGACCCGATCGGGAGGCGGATTGCGAAGACGGATACCAGTTACGACCTGCGTGGCGTAAAACTGCGCAGCGAGACGAAGCGGTTCGTATGGGAGGGGCTACGGCTCGCCCAAGAGGTGCGCGAGACTGGCGTGAGCAGTTACATATACAGTCCAGATGCGTCGTACTCTCCAGCGGCACGCGTTGATGCGGTTATCGCGAACGCACTGGCGGCGGCAGCGATCGACACGGCGAAGCTGGCGTCGCGGATATACCACTTCCATACGGATCTGGTGGGCGCCCCATTGGAAGTTACAGACGAAGCTGGAGAGCTAGCGTGGGCGGGGCAATATACGGCGTGGGGCAAGGTCAAGCCGAACAGTGGAGAACTGACTTCGGCACGCACGGATCAGCCGCTCCGCTATGCCGGACAATATGCCGATGAAAGCACGGGCCTTCACTATAATACTTTCAGGTTCTACGACCCTGATGTAGGCCGGTTCATTAACCACGATCCGATCGGGCTGCTGGGTGGCGACAATTTGTATGCGTATGCCCCCAATCCTACAGGATGGATCGATCCGTGGGGCTGGTTTGGGGAGAAGCCGTTGAACTCTCCGGATGTGACGAAATGGCTTGAAAAAGGTGGTACCGTTCACGTTGAGGTGGAGTCGGGGACGTGGGTATATACCAACGCAAAAGGTACGGTTGTCCGTTATCCAAATGGTTATCCTGATTTCAAGCCGTATGAGGTCAGATCTGTAGACGTTGAGGGGCTGAAAGGAAATCACAGTAGGGCGCCAGCAGGGGACTTTGGATTGGCGGATGCAAAGGCAGGAAGCCCCGCCGACTACACGAAAAATACTTGGCACCACCACGAGAACATGGTAACGATGCAGGAAATTCCGAAGGATATTCACAGTGAATTCACCCATAGGGGTGGCGTCTCTAATTTGAAGAATCAATCGTCGTGTTAAGGAGGTAAGGTGCCAGTTCTGTATGGAGCAAAACCTGCACAGCCGCTCCTCGGTAAATTGGAGGCGGAACTCGGATTCGTTCTTCCGACGGATTACAAGGATTTTTTGAAGAAGTGGAATGGCATATTCATTGGCGGCGCCGACTATCTCGATTTTGATTTTCTTGGTGTCGATAATGGAATGATTTCCTTTGCTTCGCTTTTTGGAGTCGGAACGAGTAACGAGAATTTTGATTTAATAGAGCAAAACGAGCGTGTCAGAGGTGAGGTCGATTTTCTAAACGATTTCTTTGTGATTGGAGATGACCCGGGGGGTAATTACTACGCGCTGGCGCGACTCGATAGCGTTGAAAAGGTCCTGTATTGGGATAGAACGCATCTGCATGCGAATGACACAGCGAAGCCGGATATTGCAGAGGTGTCAGAATGTGGCAACCTCTACAATATAGCCGATGGATTCTCGGCATTTCTGGATATGATCGTCGCCGGAACAAAACAGATGCAGTTTGTCGCGGTCGACGACTGGCCTGGCTAAAATATGGATGTCATCGTCGCTGAGGTCTCGCACTAGGGCGGTATTTTCAATGATTAAGGGTTGAAGGCGATGAATGACGATTTTGAGCAAGCGCGAACGGCATTGCGATCATTCATGTTGGAAATGAATCAATGGGAAAAGGATTTTTACGAGAAAAAGCATAGTGCTCTGAAAAGTGGTGGCGATGTTTCTGGTATTGATGACCGTGCACGGAAAGATCTTTCTGCTATTTTAGAGAAATGGGCGTTCCAAGAAAAAACAAACCAAGGTCGTTTAATTGACTTGGGTTGTTCGGAGCCACCGACATACGATCCTGAAACCGACGTTGAAGATAGCATCGAATCCGTGAACGGAGAGGTAGTTTTCGCCATTCGCCAGACATTGGGAATGTTGACGATATCCCGATTCACGATGAAGGAAAAGGCGGGTAAATGGATGGTGAAGAAAAAAGAGTTTCTTAATTTTAACGACAAATGGCAGCGTTCAGTTCTCTAACAACGTCGTTCGCCCCGTTTTTCTGATTGGGCGTTGTCAAGCCGGACGGAATGGCGCACCCTTTGGTTCCGTGCAGAAAGGTAAATAGTATCGGTCTGGATGTCGTGGGTGCTGAGAGTAACACGCCGACATTTTTTCTTGAGCCGTGTGAGGCCGGGATGCACGAGGAGTTGCACCGCGCCATAATAGCTGATGGATTCTCGGTATTTATGGAATTTGGATGTGGGGCGGTGCGTGAGTAACGTTTACGGTTTGAGGCAGGATGAAGCATTTCAGCCTCTCGTTCAAGTCGATGATGACGGTGAAATCGCATATGACAAGAGCGTAGCTATACGAGCAACCGCTCTATGTGGGCGAGGGTTTGGCCAAGACTATGACCCCGTTAAGCTTACGTGGGGTACTTCGCGCAGAAAAAAGACCAGCGACGTTCATACGATGCTATCTCCGTTTCTCCTGTTTAGTGAGAGGGCGCTTGATGTATTGGCGCCGGTACTTCGTGGCAGCGGGGAGATATTGCAGGTCGAGGCCCCGATAAAAGACATGCTCGGATTTCATGTAACCCGGGTGATCGAGAATGCCGTCGATATGGACGCATCAAAATTCAAAGTCTACCCTCAGGCGACGGTTTTTAATAAAATATTCCTTCTGAAGAGTCGCATTGAAGGGGTTGATATATTTCGCCTAAAAGAAAGTCCTGCTTCAGTATTTGTATCCGAGCGTTTTAGGGAGCTTGTAGAGCAAAATGAATTAAAAGGGTTCGATTTCGGAGGGGTCATTTCGCAATCTGAGAAGTAGGATTTCGCAACTCCCGGTGACTGGTCAGAGAATGGCCCGGGTGTCCTCGATTTCACGAGAGTAACGTGTGAGAATCATACATCGGGGTGGTCGACTTCTCGGCCTCTATGCGGGGGTAGGCCCCGATAGGAATTTAGCGGAGCAGCAACGTTGTCACTCGATCAGTTGAAGCGAATGCGAGAGGCACTTCGTCCATACGGACTGAAGTTGCTGGAATCAGAATGGAAAGGTTGGCACGCGCAGTATCGATTTCGATGTCGCAAGGGACACGAGTCCAGCCGATGCGGCTCCTATCTGTTCTACACGATGGTCCAGTGTCCGGCATGTCGCGTTGACGAGATACTTCGTCAGATCCACCAACTCGCGCGGCAGGCCGGCGGGCGCTGTCTTTCGGAGCAGTATGCGGGCCGCGGCACACCACTCCAGTTTGTATGTAAGGCAGGGCACGTTTTCGAGAAGACCGCCGAGAATCTGCGAAAGGGCTCTTGGTGCGCGCTCTGCGCGAGGGCGCAACATTCGAAACGCATGGCCGATCCGGACGGGATGACACGCATGCGAGGGGCTGCAAACGCGAGAGGCGGCAAGTGTTTGTCGACCGGCTACACGAAACTGACAGCGCGCTATCGTTTCCGGTGTGCTGCAGGACATGAATGGGAGACTTCAGGTAGTGAGATCGTGCGGGGCGCCTGGTGCCGCATTTGCGCGGACCGAGAGAAGGTACACGCATATCGTCACAAGGACGGCCTGGCAAGGTTACGTGAACGCGCGAGGAGCCATGGTGGAGTCTGTCTCTCGAAGGTCTACGAGGGCAGCAAGGCCTACTATAGGTTCCGAGGTGGTGCAGACCACGAGTGGGAGACGCAAGGCGCGAGGATCTTTCGTGGCGCTTGGTGCCCGGAGTGTCAGCGGGAGGCAATGCGCTTTGGGATCGAGCGCATGCGCCTGTGGGCGAGGGAACTCGGCGGGCGGTGCTTGTCCGAAACATACCGAAACGCGGCGACGCGCCTGAAATGGGAGTGCGACACGGGCATCGCTGGGAGGCCGCTCCTGGGGCTGTTGTTCGGGGGCATTGGTGCCCAGTGTGCAGCCGCGACGGGTCCAGGCTTGGGCTCGAGCTGATGAAAAGCATTGCGCTTGAGCGTGGTGGGAAGTGTGTCTCAGCGACCTATGTGAATAGCGCGACCAGACTTGAATGGGAATGTGCCCGAGGACATCGATGGCTCGCCACACCGAATACGATTCGACGTGGCCACTGGTGTGCTCGGTGTTATTTCATCAGTATCACGACAACCGAAACGACTCGCCGCAAGCGGCGACATGAAGCGGTCGGGAGGTGAGCTATTCAACCAGATGTGCGGCGCGCCGGCGCGTTTCAGCTCAGTGAGGACGTCTTTGGCGGGCAATGACGCGATAGGATATGGGCCGTTGCTCAATCGCTCATGACGTCCTGTTTTGTTATGCTCTGGTGTGATCGTATGGAATCAGAGACGAACGATGCTCATTCGAGAACAAGGGCGCCTCATCAAGTTGCTTCGTGCCGTGCCGCCGAAGCGGCCTTCCATCAGGGCGCGGGCGCGCGAATGCGTCATCGGTACGTTTCGTGTCGATGAACCTGTCCCGACTGGGCTGCTTGACACTCTGTCCCGCGACGAGCGCAAGCTGCTCGAGCGATGGCTCGAAGCATATCGGGAAAGCAAGGCGCGCGATCAAGTGCGCCCCGTGCTGGCCGGCGCACCCGAACAGCTCGAGAGGCTCGTTGGTGCGCTCGAAGTGGCGGCCGACACTTTGTCGAGCGCCGAAGCAGATCAGATTTGGGCGCAGCTTCATGCGATTGCGCGCACGTTGAAGAGAGCGGGGCATCCGCGGCCGCGAGCAGCACGTCGGTCGCCGGCGGCACTGCCAGGGCAGCAGGACTTCTTTGGTGAATTCGACGAGCTCGAGCGGCTGGCCGAACAATGAACATGCGCCGCTTGATCTTCTCTGTGCGAGGCGGACGGGCATAGGCTGGAGGGCCGGTCGTCGTCTACAACAACGACATCTGGCTCGAAGTGCTTTCGTCGATCGTCTGACCGGTTTCCTTGGCGGGCCGGTTCCGCCGAGTTGCGGATTGCGCATGCCCGTTTGGCACTTCAATTTCGGTGATCTGCTGATACTTACGCGCCCAGTCGGCCCCGAGTACATCGGCGGAGAACACGACACCCGGCGCAATCTGAACAAACTGGCTCATCGGCAGGTCTTCCTAAGCGGACTGAACGTCGAAGTGCGCAGCGGCGTAGCGCGCGCTGCAGTTCCACACTTCGACGCCGTCACGGGTGAACGTAGCCCATCCATCTTTCACGATCATCTCTGCGTGCGGAAATACGTCGCCGTGACCGTTTGCCGAGGCCGCAAATACCGTCCGCTCCCGACATGTCGCCCAGTATGTCCCATCTGGTAAAGATGACGACATTGTGCCCAACTGCCGATCGGCTTACTGTTCGATCAAAAAGCGATCGCGGTTCTTCGCGTTCGCAATCCACTGGGGAGCCTTGCCACGGCCGCTCCAGGTTGCACCTGTCTTCGGATCGCGATACTTCGGCGCAATCGGCGCGCGAGGGCTCGGTGCAACGGCGCGACGTCGACCGAAAAGTTGTTCCGGCGTGATCCCGTATTCTGCAATCTGTTCGCGCATGGAGGAAATGATGGCGTCCAGCTCGGCAAGTCGAGCTTCTTCTGCTTGTTGTGCCAGCGCTTCTGCCTGCGCTTTGAGCTCGAGATATGTAGGCATGAGAGTGTAGGATCCTTTTTCGAAATGTTTCGGTAGGTTAATCGTTCCGAAGTCAGCGGTAGTCACGAAACTTCGGCTCACGAATTATATCCGCGATGGAGAGATAGCCGATCGCAATTGACCTCACGAGCGCACGCTCAATATTCTCGCGCGCTGGCTCGGACTGCCCCGACGTGTGAAGGTCGCCCAGACCTTGTCGCTGCCAATGCCCCGACAGAAAGCAGGAGAACGCGTATTGCAGTATCACGCGGCATTCCAGGCCCTGCGCATGGGTCGCGGCTCGGTGCATGGGGCTGGCTGTTCTACTCCAGCTGATTGTGCTTTGGGGCTTCATCAACGAAACCCCCACACGAATTGTGTGTCGAGGTCCCGCTGGCAACCGAACGCGGCATCAATGCAGCGCTCGAGTTGGGCAAGACGACGGATAACACGAGATGTCGAGCTGGTCGTGCAGTCCGCTCGGCGCCGACCGCGTCCCGCATTTCAGTTCCTGTGGTGTGTGAGATCGTGCCAGCGTTGCGAGGTACCGCTGACCCCGGACCAGAATTAATCCCGGTCGGACATGGAGATTTCCGGCCCCCAGCACGGCCGATCTATCGCGCAAGGTACAGGTAGCAACCAAACTCAGATTTGGCAAACCATTCTCCCGAGTTCGCTACAATTTTTCCGTAATCGCGTCGGAAGCAAACCAAATGTCCGCCCCGGCAATATCTGGAAAATTCTGGCCTTCCTGTCCGCCCAGGCACAACATGGGAATTTCTCCAATTTTGGACTAGACTATTTCTTGGACTAGGGTCCCACTTAGAATCATAATCAACACAAATCCTGCTCCGCTTGTTACTGGCCAGCAACGGAGAGGCAGGCGCCCGCAGTTTAGACATAAACACAACTGAGACGGATGTGAAATTTCGCCGCGCCCACACACGGCGGATCGCATTAATCTCTCTCACCACTAACGTTGTGCGGCACGGGGAATCGAATATGACATCACGTCTTTTCGCGACTATCGGCTCTCTTATTTTTCTCATCGCGGGTGCCGGCCCATCCGTGGGACAAGCACAATGTACGCTGCCAAACCAGTTGGTCAACGGCCAGACTGCTGACGCGTCTAAGGTGATGGATAATTTCAATACGGTGGCGGGTTGCGCGAATGCCGCCGTGGCGTCTTCAGGTGCTCCCGTGAGCGGGAATTTGGCGGTATTTTCTGGCCCCAAGTCCATCACCAGCGGCGACCTGTCCGGCGATTGCTCCACATCGGGGACGACGACCCTAACCTGCAACAAGGCATCCTCGGCGCAGTTCGGTGTCACCAAAGTCGACGGACACACCATTGTATCGAGCGGTGGTGTTATATCGGCCACTGGCGGGAACGCTGTTGAGGCTGCACGGACGCTTCCGAAGATCGCTCAATTCACCTGGAATAACCAAGGTTCAGCAGTCGCGACAGACGGCAAGGCATCTCTCATCCTCAATCCAGTCAATGCGACATCCAATGTTGAATCGCTCGAGCAGCCTGCACCAGACGCGCCATGGGACGTCTATATGCGCATCGAGGTGCCCGTTTTTCAGGCATCGAATAACCAAGCAGGCTTTTGGCTGCGTAATTCGTCGAACGGGCGGATGATATTTTTTGGTTACTACAATTCCGGCACAGCTTGGCCGGCCCAACTCATCGCGCAACGGTGGACGAATAACACCACTTGGTCCCAAACGCTGAGCGGCTTTCCAGCGTCGGCCGCAGCGTGGACACCCTGGCTCCGCGTGTCGAACGATGGAACAACACTCACGTTTTATGTCAGCTCGGACGGATACGATTGGGTTCCCGTGCCCGGAGGTTCTGAGCCACTTGGCACGTTCCTGACCGCACTTGGCGGGGGACTGGACATGGTGGGGCTTGGCGTCTGGGCACAAGGGCAATCCATCATGCTCGTTCAGTCGTTCAGCTTTACAGCACCGAACTGATAACCATCCAACCGTCGGAAATTGACCGTGATGATGCTCCGGTCAATCCTATTGGAGGCGGCGCATGTTCTCCAGAAATTGGCAACTCGCAATCTATTTCACGGTGATTGTCTTTGGTCTGTTCGGGAGCGTGCCCGTAGAAGCCGCGAGCGCCACCACGCAGTACACCTACGATCCGCTCGGACGAGTGACGACCGCGCTATACGACAATGGGATCTGCGTCGTCTATAGCTATGATGCCAACGGGAATCGGACCTCTCAAACCAATACTGCGGGCAATGGGGTGCCCCCAATGACGTGGGGGACCGGAGTATGGGGTTGCGTACCCTGGACACCCTCCTAACCCTACTTGCTTCGCTACTCCGTTTGCCAAACGGAAGACATTGCCTTCAGATAACGGCTGCATAGCCGCCGTTTCCGGACAAGACATCCGAGGTTGGGTATGAGAATAACGAATATGCGATACGTCGTCGCGCTCCTCGCCACAGTCTTTGCACTCTTGCCGCTCGCGGGCCACGGGCAATCGCACCCGGAGCAAGTTTTGCCAGGGGGAATCCAATCTGGCGGCTCCGATGCCATTCGCGTCGCGGGCTTGGCCGAGCCGCTTGTACGCGCTGGCGCTACAACACCGACCGAAGATGGTGCGTTGTCGAACGCATTGTCGACGTATCGGGCCCGCAGCGAGCCAGATGACATCCGCAGTTTGACGACGTTTCTCGCGCACTATCCACACTCCGGCTGGGCACCGGCCATCTACGCGAATTTGGGCTTTGCCTATCTGCACGATGGCTTCTTATCGAAGGCGATCGACGCCTGGCAGCAGGCATGGGCGCTCGGCAAGCGGGCGAACGATCCGCAAGCCAAGGCGGTTGTCGATCGCGCGGGTGCTGAGCTTGCCGCGTTGTATGCGTCGCTGGGCCAAATGCAAAACCTGTCGAATCTCTTCGATGACATGGGCGACCGTGCGATCGCGGGATCCGCGACCGAGCGAATCCAACAGGCACATGAGCAACTGGCTCTGGTGAACAAGGATCCGCGGCACCTATTCAATTGCGGCCCGGTCGCGCTGAGGCTGATGATCCTCTCGCGTAACTCGCACAATCGGCAAGCAGACCGGCTGCAATACTACCGAGCGGGCTCAAACGGGACGAATCTGGCGGAGCTCGAGCAGCTCGCCGGCAACGCGAAGTTTGCGTCTCGTGTCGTGTACCGCCAACCAGGCCAAGCGGTTCCGGTGCCGTCGATTGTTCATTGGAAGGTCGGACATTATGGGGCGATCCTTGGTCGCGCCAATGGCCGGTATCACGTGCAGGATCCTGTGTTCCCTGGTGACGGTCTATGGGCAAAAGACAAGGCTCTTGATGCCGAAGCGAGCGGTTATTTCCTAATTCCATCTAGTGTCCTGTTCCGCTGATTCGCGAGCAAAGTCGATGCAGCTTTTCGAGGATCGAATCGGCTGACGCGGTCCAGACGAAGGGTTTGCAGTTTTCGT
>NZ_CADFEM010000026.1:0-58387 GCF_902833245.1 Burkholderia sp. BCC0398 | reverse complement strand
TACAACGAAAACTGCAAACCCTTCGTCTGGACCGCGTCAGCCGATTCGATCCTCGAAAAGCTGCATCGACTTTGCTCGCGAATCAGCGGAACAGGACACTAGCGGGGTATGACATCTTGAAGAACATGCCAGAGGCATATGCCAATAAAGAATATGGTCTGACTACTCTCTACGCTTTCAGCGGGATTCTAGGCGTATACGTTGCGGTTGCTGCATTCTTCAGCCTGCCCCTATTCTGGCCTGCTTTGGTCCTATCCATCTTAGTGGGTATCGCGATCGCGATTTTCAAAGCGTCGGCGCTCAAAGACTGGGTCTCTCGCTGCAAGTTCAGCAAGGGGGAGCACTACGATTCGCTTGAGGCGGAAATCAAGGCATTTAACTCGGCGGCGGGAGGCTAACACGTGGACGAGCGCGTCATGAAAAAATGTATCGGCAAACCAGTGCCACAGTGGGATCTGGCGCATCGCTTGCTGATCAATCGAGCCGTTGGTCCAGATGTCCAGGATTTCGGTGCAACGTTCAGCGTCAATTCAACTTATATGGATGTAGTCGAGCCGTCTTTTCTCGAACGGCAGTGGTTCATTACTGGCGCTGTACTGGCCTTTTTGGGTATGGGAATTGGTCCATACGTCTATCTTCTAACGCACGCCGATCCAGCTCCTGCGTTTTGGATGTTTGTATTTAATTGCCTAGCGATTGTGCCTGTCGTCCTTTTCGGTTCGATAGTCTGGAAACTCGGGCGCGGCCTGTTCTTTGGTCTCCGCTATCGCCCGATCCGCTTCCATCGCGAAGCTCGCAAGCTTTTTGCGATTCGCGCACGACGCTTTTTCGCGAAACCCAGCGAAGGTGACATCGTTTGGGAAGCACCGTGGACGGAAGATTCGATCTTTTGTCTACACCGCGAAGACACGTCCTTCGGCACGAT
The DNA here is from genome assembly GCF_902833245.1 of Burkholderia sp. BCC0398. Lineage (NCBI taxonomy): Bacteria > Pseudomonadati > Pseudomonadota > Betaproteobacteria > Burkholderiales > Burkholderiaceae > Burkholderia > Burkholderia sp. BCC0398. The sequence continues at coordinate 57,462 of NZ_CADFEM010000026.1, read as the reverse complement.
TTTCCACATTCGGCACTATACGGTCGACGACCACGGCAATGTCACTCGCGTGTTCTCGATAGGTCGGGAATGGACCGGCAAGCAGCAGGTTGAAATGGCACTCGCGCAGTGGAACTACTGGTGCGCGTACATGAACGGCGGGCCGAACGGTTTGCCCAAACCGATGCTGTTTCACACGCAGCGCGAGACGCCACGCGAGTCGTTCCTGTTTTCTCTGTATAGCTTCGGGATGCGCGCGCCGGTCTTCATTCGTTTGCTGATGATGCCGCTGATTCTGATCTTTACCGTCATGCGAATCATTGCGAATGCGACCTGTCGCGATCCTGTCTGGCCTGCCGCCATCGAGCAAATTTCCGCGATCGCGCCCGATGATCTTTACGCGGAACCGCGCTCAGGGACGCCTGTCGGATGGGGAGACACTGTGTTGGCCCAGCAGCGCGGCGAGTATCCGAATGGGTCGAAAGCGCGGGTCGAAGACTGGAGGGGTGAACCCGACGGCGGAATGTACGCGGCAGCTTGGCTCGAGAATCCTGCTGCCAACATGGCAAACTCGGCAGTGCGAAGCTAACGGTGCTTGACGAAGAGGATTTCCGGCATGATTGAAAGGCACATCGTAGCGGCGCTAACCACGGCACTTGTGTTGTTCGCTGGATGCTCGTCAAGTGCATCTGCGAAATACGATGCTGCGGAAAAAGCGGTCAAATCAGCATTGGTCGATGCCCAAGACATCGATTTTTTTGATTTATACGAAAACACGCTTGATTTGCACGGGATAAGTTCGACGCCGAACTACACGCGCACGTTCATTTGCGGATACGTCACCTACAAAAATCGGGCCGGCCAGCTGGTTCGCGCGCGTTTTATCTATGTGACCCGTTCGGATGATCCGTCACTTGCCGACTATGGCCCCCTCAGCCTGGAGAAGCCTGAGCTGAATTACGGAATTCGTGATGAGGACAATGGAGGCAGGTACGCGACCGCGTTCGAATTCTCCGGATGGAATCGAATTTGCGCCAATGCTCAGCATCCGAAAACTTTTAGCGGAGTCGCTCCGAAGAGCGATGGTTGACCTGGATGCGGGGCCGATCAGGTCTTGCTTGTTCAACGGCATGACAATGCAAACGATGCGGAAAGGATGATGAAGGATGAAAACGGACGTGGCGTGATCCGCCTGAATGACAAGACGACGCACGGTGGCCACGTGATCACCGCGAGTGACGATCTGAAAGCGCAGGGCATTCCCGTCGCGCTCGAAGGGCACCTGACCGAATGTCCGAAGTGCGGCGGGCAGTTCAGGATCATTCCCCAAAACAGTACGCGCAACCATCACGGTACGCCGGTAGCCTTTCACGATGATCCGACGGAGTGCGGAGCGCGACTGATTTCGTCGCTTGAATAGAGGTCATCGCGTATGGGCGGTTCGGTAGATCCGATGAAGGAAACGGCATTGATCGGCGAATCGTCGCCCGACGCGCAGGTTGTGCATCATTGGCTTTATTTGAACCGGCCACGCCACTTCCCGGAGCCTGGCAAGCGCACGCGGGCGGAGCGGCTATCGGAAATCGAACATCTCTATGACCGACACGTCGTCGGCCCGGCGATTCTCGACGCCGCGGCGGCCGAATCTCTCCCGTCGTACGGCCCGCAGCATGAAGTGATCTGGATGCAGCCATACGGCCCACAAGGAGGATTGCGCAAACTTATCTTCGTCGGCCCGACACTCGTGCGTTCCGACCGACTAGGGCTGTAGCTGAATGGATCACCTGCTGTCGCATTACGAATATGAACTCGGGTTGTTCGCGCGGGCACTCGGCGATTTCGCGATCCGCTATCCAAAGATCGCGGCTCGGCTCGGCATCCAGAGCGGCCGAAGCGACGATCCGCATGTGGCGCGTCTGATTCAAACCTTTTCGTTTCTGGCCGCACACCTCGATTCGAAGCTGGCCGACGACTATCCCGAGTTCACCGAGGCGCTGCTCGAGGTCGTCCACCCCCACTATCTGCGCACCATACCGTCGTGCGCGATTGCCTTGGTCGAACCACGGACGATCGTCGGTCAACTGACGGAGCCGATCATCGTGCCGCGAGGCATGGCATTGAATGCGCGCACCGCCCCGATACGGTTCCGGTCGGCCTACGACGTGACCATCTCGCCATTGCAAATCCGGTCCGCGCGGTATGCCCCGGCGATGCTGGCGCCGTCGGCCGTGAGATTGCCGACAGACGCAACCGGCGTGCTGTCGATCAGCTTCGCGTCGGCTGCCGGTCCATTCACGGCGGCTATTCCGGACGGGCCTGTCCGGATCTATCTTTCCGGCGAACGGCCGTTCGTCTCGTCGCTGCTGGATGCTTTGCTGTTGCGCGCGGCGGCCGCGTATGTCGAGGTCGATCAATGTGGGCGCTGGCGGGCCATATCGAAGGTACCGTTCGAACCGGTCGGTTTCGCCGATGACGACCGCTTGCTGCCGGACAACCGAACCACCAGCCGCACCGCGACCACCTACCGCTACTTGCTGGAATACTTCGCGTTTCCCGAACTGTTCGATTTCGTCGATCTCGACATCGGTCGCGTGCGGCGGGCAGCAAGCGCTCCCGACGCTCGGGAACTAACGTTGCACGTCGTATTGCGCGATACGCCTGCCGACTCGGTCGCCGCGCTGGCGCTTGCATCGCTGGACGCGGCGGCGTTCAAGCTGTTTTGTACGCCCGTCGTGAATCTCTTTTCTCAACCGGCCCTGCCCATTGTGTTGAAGGGGCAGGACGCCTATCCGGTCCAACCCGTGCGACTGGCGAAACATTCGCCGCTGGGCGTGTATTCGGTCGACGCGGTCTATCTCGGCGAGTTATCAAGGAAGAAGGACAAAGACGAGGACGTATCGCTCGACAGTGATCGGCCTAGAACCCTGGTGCGGCCCTATCAGGCGCTGAGTCACGATCCGCGCCCGGATTCGGCGGCGGTCTATTGGGTTGCGTTTCGTGACCGCGATGCGGGATCGCCCGGTCGTCAATCCATGATGCTGTCGCTGGTCGGACTGGACGGACAGTCGGTCCGGCCAAAGCTGCCCCAAATCGATGTGGTGACGACGGTGACAAACGGCGACTTGCCGGCGCGCTTGTCGATCGGCAATCCGGTGGGCGATTTGCTGCTCGAAAGCAAGGCGCTGGATTGTCCGATCCAGTTGATTACCCGACCGACGTTGACGGCTGATCTGCCGCGTGGCCACGGTGCGTTGTGGCGCGTGTTGTCGACGCTTGCGTCGCATCCGCTGGACCTGACGCGGGACGGGTTATCGGGGCTGAAAGCATTCCTGCGGCTCCACGCGGTGCGCACGACGCCGTTCGCGCTGCGCTGCATCGACGCGATTACCGAACTGGACTACAAGCCGGCAATGAAATGGATGTCGCTGGATAATCAGTTCCCGTCGTTCGTGCGCGGCATCGAAATCATGTTGTCGCTTGACGAGACCGCGCTGCGCGAAGTCAGCCTGGTCGTGTTCACGAAGCTGCTCGAACGGTTCTTCGCGCCGTACGGGCCGACGAACAGTTATGTCCAACTGGTGGTCCGTTCGGCGCAGACCGGCCAGGAATTGACGCGAGGCGCGGCCATGCCCGGTACGCAGCCGCTGATCTGAACGCATCGGCCGGGATTCTCGTCATGAGGCGGCGGGGTGATCCGGATCAGCCCTGACCAAGCGCTCGACCGTATGTTGTCTGACCCGGGTGGGCGGCGCAACGCTGCCGATCGCTTGCATTACGCGCCAGTATTCGACTGCCCCTGCAGCCACGCACAGAACTGCGCGACGAGCGGATCGTCGACCGGCGCGCCCGGCGCGATCCACCAGTAGCTGCGCGTCGCGATACGCGGCCCGTCGAGCGGCATCACCAGCCGCCCGCTCGCGAGTTCGTCGTCGATCAGCGGCAACGGGCCGAGCGCGACGCCCAGCCCGTCGACGGCCGCCTGCAGCGCCAGGTAGAAGTGGTCGAACGACTGTCGCTTGCGGCCCTTCATCGCGACACCCGCCGCCGCGAACCAGTCGCGCCAGCCTTCCGGCCGCGTATCCGAATGCAGCAGCACGTGCCGCGCGAGATCGTCCGCGCGCGTGATCGGCGCGCGCTTGAGCAGTGCCGGGCTGCACACCGGAATCACGCTTTCGTCGAGGAAGTGGCCGCTCGTGCAGTTCGGCCAGTGGCCGGGGCCGCGGCGGATCGCGACGTCGAAGCCGTTCAGCGTGTCGAGCGGCGCGTTCGACGTCGACAGCTTCAGCTCGACGTTCGGCACGTCGCGCTGAAACCGCGACAGGCGCGGCAGCAACCATTTCATCGCGAAGGTCGGCAGCGCGTTGATGCGCAGCACGCGCGCCGCGCCCGTGTTGCGCAACTGCTCGGTCGCGTGCGCGATGCTGTCGAACGCCGCGCGTACGGTGTCCAGGTAGCGGCGGCCTTCGTCGGTGAGCTTCACGCGCTTGCCGTAGCGGTGGAACACCGGCTTGCCGAGCCACGCCTCGAACCCGGCGATCTGCCGGCTGATGGCACCGTGAGTCACATGCAGCTCGTCGCCGGCGGCGCTGAAGCTTTCATGTCGTGCCGCGGCTTCAAAGGCCCGAAGCGCGGAAAAGGGCGGGAGATCGCGTGCCATGCTTGTGATTTTAGATCACAAGGGCGCGTCGATAAAATCGTTTTGCCGGCATCCCGAACGGCGGTAACCTCGATTCACCGTTTGATGAGGAGCCCCATGCAATCCGCTTTGCCGCCCGCCTTCCCGCCGCCTGCCGAGTCCCCCCGCAGCGTCGGCCTCGCCGAGCTGTTCACCGGCTTCCTGTCGCTCGGCCTGATGTCGTTCGGCGGCGCGTTGCCGTTCGCGCGGCGCACGATCGTCGACGAGCGCAAGTGGCTCTCCGCCGACGAATTCACCGATCTGCTCGGCCTGTGCCAGTTCCTGCCGGGCGGCAACGTGATCAACCTGTCGGTCGCCGTCGGCATGCGCTTTCGCGGCGTCGCCGGCGCGTTCGCCGGGATTCTCGGGCTGATCGCCGGCCCGACGCTCGTCGTCGTCGCGCTCGGCGTGCTGTACGCGAAGACGCAGAACGATCCGCGCGTGCAGCACCTGTTCGCGGGGCTCGCGGCGGCGGCGGCCGGGTTGCTCGTCGCGATGGCCGTGAAGGTCGCGAAGCCGCTGCTTCGGGCGCCGCGCACCGCGGCGGCGATTGCGGCGCTCGCATTCGTCGCGATCGCGGTGCTGCGACTTCCGCTGCTGACCACGATGCTGGTGCTGACGCCCGTCAGCATCTGGCTCGCGTCGCGCCGCCGCGAGGCCGGCGCGCCGCGGCCGGTGCCGGATGCCGCGCGAGACACGCACGATGCGCACGACTCGCCCCACACGCAACAGGAGCGCCGGCCATGAGCGACACGCTGATCGCCATCGCGACGATCTTCAGCCAGTTGTCGCTGCTCGCGTTCGGCGGCGGCAACACGATCCTGCCGGAGATGCAGCGGCAGGTCGTCGACGTGCACCACTGGATGAGCGCGCACGAGTTCACCGCGCTGTTCGCGCTGGCCCAGGCGGCGCCCGGGCCGAACATGATGATCGTGTCGCTGGTCGGCTGGCACGTGGCCGGCTGGGCCGGGCTGCTCGTCGCGTCGGTCGCGAAGTTCGGGCCGTCGTCGATCGTGACGGTGCTCGCGCTGCATGCGTGGGAGCGCTTTCGCGACCGGCCGTGGCGCCGCTACGTGCAGCAGGGGATGATGCCGGTGACGGCCGGGCTCGTCGCGGCCAGCGCGGTGCTGATTTCCGAGGCGTCGAACCGCACCGCGATCCAGTGGGGCATCACGGCCGCATGCGCGGTGCTCGCGTGGCGCACGCGCATCCATCCGCTGTGGCTGCTCGCGGGCGGCGCGCTGATCGGGCTCACGGGCATCGGGCAGTGAACGGCGCACAACCGCCCTCCCGTGCGCGATACTGGCGCGACTTTTCACGGGAGGATCGATGGATCTCGACGGCGCCAGCCGCAATCTCACTGTCGCCGCATTGCTGACGCTGTCCGGCGGCTACCTCGACGCGTACACGTACGTTGGCCACGGCCACGTGTTCGCGAACACGATGACCGGCAACGTCGCGCTGCTCGGCATCAACCTGTCGGCCGGCGAATGGGCCGCCGCGCTGCATCACGTGCCGCCGCTCGGCGGCTTCGTGCTCGCGGTGTTCGTCGCGCATCTGCTCGCCCTGGCCGCGCAGCGCGGCTGGATGCGGCATACGGCGTTCGTGAGCCTGATCGTCGAAATCGCGTTTCTCGGCGTCGCCGCGAGCGGCGTCGTCGGCGCGTCGAGCGCATGGCTGATCCCGGGCATCTCGTTCGTCGCGACGCTGCAGACGCTGTCGTTCACCCATCTCGAGGCACTGTCGTACACGTCGGTGATGACGACCGGCAACCTGCGGCGCGCCGCGCAGAAGCTGTTCGTCGGGCTGATTCCGCGCTACGACGCGGGCGCGCTGCACGACTCGGCGCTGCTCGCGACGATCAGTTTCTGTTTCCTGGGCGGCGCGGTGGTCGGCGGCCTCGTGACGCGGCTCGTGCCGGACATCGCGCTGTGGGGCGCCGTGCTGCTGCTCGTCGGCGCGTTCGCGGAAATCGTGCGGCGTGCGTGGCGTCGCGCGGGGAACGGCGGTGCGGGTGGCGCGGGCGGTCAGGGTGGTCAGGGCGACAGCAGCGACGGGGCGACGCAAACGGCCTGACGGCAGGCTGCAACCCGCAACCCGCCGCAACGATCGCACCGGCGATTTCTCCGCGATCCGCGTGACCACGCCGCACCATCGCCGAACCTTGCAGCGCCGCGCGTGCCCCCCGGCGCCGCCGCCCACCGTGCCGCCGCCGCACGAAAACACGCCCCGCGCGGGAAACGTTGTTCCCGGACGACAATCGCGCGATTGCCGCGCATTTCAATTTCTTTCAGCCTCCGTACTCATCCTATGATTCACCCCACGTCGCGCGCGCCATGAGCGCGCCGCGATCGCCACCCGGCTGCGCACGCGGCCGGTCATGAATGGAGACACCTAAAAAAGGAACGCTCATGAAGCAGACCACCCGACTCGCAGTCATCGCAGGGGGCGCGGCGCTGGCCTTCGCCAGCCAGTACGCAGCAGCACAAAGCTCGGTCACGCTGTGGGGCGTGGCCGACGCCAGCATCCGTTACCTGACCAACGCCAACGCGAAGAACGACGGCCTGCTGTCGATGACCAACGGCGCGATCACGAACAGCCGCTTCGGCATCTACGGCACGGAAGACCTCGGTGGCGGCCTGAAGGCCGTGTTCAACCTCGAGAGCGGCGTGAACCTGCAGAACGGCGCATTCGCCGACAGCGGCCGCCTGTTCAACCGCGCGGCGTACGTCGGCCTGCAGAGCCCGTACGGCACCGTGACGCTCGGCCGCCAGAAGACGCCGCTGTTCGACCTGCTGGCGGATACCTACGATCCTCTGACCGTCGGCAACTACCTCGAAAACGCATGGTTGCCGGTCGCGCTCGGCGGCGGCCTGTATGCGGACAACCAGATCAAGTACACGGGCAAGTTCGAGGGCCTGACGGCGAAGGCGATGTACTCGACCGGCACCAACTACGAATCGACCGGCGCCGGCGGCTTCTCGGGCCAGATTCCGGGCTCGCTCGGCAAGGGCAATGCATGGGGCGTATCGCTGTCGTACGTGATGGGCCCGCTCAGCATCGCGGCCGGCGCGCAGCAGAACAGCGACAACTCGGCGCGCAAGCAGACGATCTACCACGCGAACGTCGTGTACGCGTTCAGCAAGGCGAAGATCTACGCGGGCTACCTGCGCTCGAAGGACGACACGGGCTTCGTCGACAGCCTGCTCGCGCAGCAGTCGATTCCGGTCGCGAAGGGCACCGGCCGCATCGACGACGGTCCGTTCGCGGGCGTGAGCTGGCAGGTCAGCGCGCCGCTGACGCTGACGGGCGCGTTCTACTACGACCACATGCGCAATGCGATGACCACGAACGGCACGCTCGCGAGCGGCAACCGCTACGCGATCGTCGGCATCGCCGAGTACGCGCTGAGCAAGCGCACCGAAATCTACGGCACCGTCGACTTCAACAAGACGAACGGCGCGGCGAACGTCGAGCTGCCTGGCCGCAGCAACCAGACGGGCATCGCGATCGGCCTGCGCAATATCTTCTGACGAACGTCGGAACGCGTGCGCCGGCTTCGTCCGGCGCGCATCGAAGAGGCTCCGCGCGGAGCCTCTTTTTTTTCGTCACGCGACCTTCATACGCGCAACCGATTATTCGGCAAACGCTCCATTGCGCCAGGCCCGCGCCGTAAGCGATCCGTCGGCGATCCAGAACACACTTTTACAGTCCGCGCGCGGGCTTTCCGCTACGCTGCGTGCATCGCGCGTGGCATGCCGTCAGGCGTGCGCGTGCGTCGTTCCGGTCGCGCGCCGCGAGCGCGGGCGGCCTGTGCGTAACTTGTGTATCCGGCGATGACAAACGCGGTCCGCCGGTTTCTTTCGTGGGACGATGCGCTCACGATTTTCTTGAAAGGGGATGACGATGGGTATCCTGAACGTTGTGGGCGAAATCGCCGGCGCAGTGGCTGCCGTCGAAGGCGTGGAAAAGGTGGATCCGGATGCGGGCCTGCTGACCAAGGCGGCCGCGGCCGTCGCCGGTTTCAAGGGCGCGGAGGCGATCGAAGGCCTGCTCGAGAAGAAGGACGAGCAGCCGCAGCAGGCGGACGATACGCAGGCGACGGACGGCAGCGACACGTCGCAGGCATGAGCATGGCGGCCGGTCCGGCCGCGGGCGCGCCCTTCGCGCGCCTGGGCCGACCGGTGCCGCGCAATCGGCAGGTCGGGCATGCGGTCGATCGGTGACGCATGGCACAACCGCCAGCCGGTTTGACCGGCGAGAGGCCACGTCTCTCGCCGTTTTTTATTGGACGCGCGGCACGCACCGCGCGCCGCACGAATCCCCGAATCTTGCTATCGTCACCCCATCCGAACTGCGATGAGGGAATGCGATGGATTTCGACTACGACCTGTTCGTCATCGGCGCCGGCTCGGGCGGCGTGAGGCTCGCGCGCATGTCCGCGTCATACGGCGCACGCGTCGGCATAGCGGAAGAAGAGCAGATCGGCGGCACCTGCGTGCTGCGCGGCTGCATCCCGAAGAAACTGCTGGTCTACGCATCGCATTACCCGCATGAACTCGACGACGCGAAGGGCTTCGGCTGGACCTTCGGCGCCGGCACGCTCGACTGGCCCGCGCTGATCGCCGCGAAGGATCGCGAGATCAACCGGCTGAGCGACATCTACATCAGCCTGCTGCGGCAATCGGGCGTCGACATGCACGCCGGCCGCGCGACGCTCGTCGATGCGCATACGGTCGCGATCGGCGATCGCTCGATCCGCGCGCGCCACATCGCGATCGCGACCGGCTCGCGGCCGTCGTTGCCGCCGCGGCCCGGCATCGAACATGCGATCACGTCGCGCGAGGCGCTGTCGCTCGCGACGTGCCCCAAGCGCATCGCGGTGGTCGGCGGCGGCTATATCGCGGTCGAGTTCGCGGGCATCTTCAACGGCTTTGGCAGCCACGTCGACCTGTTTTATCGCGGTGAAAAGATCCTGCGCGGCTTCGACGACGACGTGCGCCAGTTCCTGACCGACGAGATGACGAAGCAGGGCGTCACGATTCACCCGTGCGCGGTGATCGAATCGATCGAGCGCGCGGACGACGGCGCGCTGTTCGTGCATGTCGGCGACGCGCGGCACGGGCCGTACGATCAGGTGCTCTATGCGACCGGCCGCGTGCCGAACGTCGACGGGATCGGGCTCGAGCAGGCGGGCATCCTGCTCGATGCACGCGGCGCGATTGCCGTCGATGCGTATTCGGCGACGTCGGTGCCGTCGATCCACGCGATCGGCGACGTCACGTCGCGGCCGCAGCTCACGCCGGTCGCGACGCGCGATGCCGGCTTGCTCGCGCGCACGCTGTTCGGCGGCTCGCGCGTGGCGGTCGATCACGCGTACGTGCCGTCGGCCGTGTTCAGCCAGCCGGAGGTCGCGACGGTCGGCCTGACCGAGGCCGATGCGCACCGCACGCTGGGCGACGTCGACATCTACCGCACGTCGTTCAAGGCGCTGCGCCATACGCTGTCGGGCCGCGACGAGCGCACGCTGATGAAGCTCGTCGTCGCGCGCGACAGCCAGCGCGTGATCGGCGCGCACATGGTCGGCCGCGACGCGGGCGAGATCATTCAGGGCATCGCGATCGCGATTCGCGCGGGCGCGACGAAGACGCAGTTCGACGACACGATCGGCATTCATCCGACCGCGGCCGAGGAGTTCGTGACGATGCGGCAGAAGGTGGGCGACTAGCGGGAAGCGGGCGGCCGCGTTTTCAACGCGGCCGTGTTTCGCGGGCGTACGCCGCTCAATGCACGCCGAACGCGTCCAGCAGCCGATACCAGCTCATCGCGAGCACCAGCGCCGGCGTGCGCAGCGCCGCGCCGCCCGGGAAGTCGCGATGCCGGATCTTGTCGAACAGGTCGAAGCGGCTCGCCTGTCCGTCGATCGCCTCGGCGATCAGCTTGCCCGCGAGCGCGGTCGTGTTCACGCCGTGCCCCGAGAACCCCTGCGCGAAGTAGGTCGTCGGCGTGATGCGGCCGAAATGCGGCGCGCGGTTCATCGTGATGTCGACGAAGCCGCCCCACGCATAGTCGACCTTCACGTCCGCGAGCTGCGGGAACGTCTTCAGCATGTCCGCGCGCATCGCCGCGGCGAGATCGCGCGGCTCGCGCGTCGAATAGCTGACCTTGCCGCCCCACACGAGCCGCGTGTCGGGCGCCGGCCGGAAATAGTCGAGCACGAAGCGGCTGTCGCAGATCGCCGCGCGCGCGGGCATCAGCGCGGCGGCGCGCGCTTCGCCGAGCGGTTCGGTCGCGATCACGTAGGTGCCGACCGGCATGATCTTCTTCGACAATGCGGGCGCGAGCGTGCCGACGTAGGTGTTGCACGCGAGCACGACGAAGCGCGCGCGCACGTTGCCGCCGCTCGTCTCGACGACGTGGCCGCCGGACACGTCGCGCACGTGCGTCACGCAGCTGTCCTCGTGGATGCGCACGCCCGCGTCGGTGGCCGCCCGCGCGAGACCGAGCGTGTAGTTGAGCGGATGGAGGTGGCCACTGTCGGGGTCGTACAGGCCGCCGCAATAGCGGGCCGACTGCACGTAGTCGCGGAGTTCGTCCGCTTCGACGAAGTGGAAGCGGTCGTAGCCGAAGCGCTTCGCGGCTTCGTCGCGCCAGCGTTTCAGCGCATCGGCGTCGCGCTCGGTGTTCGCCGCGGTCAGGTAGCCGGGCACCAGCGCACAGTCGATGTCGTGCCGCGCGATGCGCGACTTCACGAGCGACAGCGTTTCGAGCCCCATGTCCCAGATCCGCTTCACGTCGCCTTCCGGCATGAATTGCGCGAACGTGTCGATGTCGCACGCGAAGCCGCCGATCAACTGGCCGCCGTTGCGGCCGCTCGCCGCCCATCCGACCCGCGACGCTTCGAGCACGGTCACCGAATGGCCGCGCTCGGCGAGGTTGAGCGCGGCGGACAGGCCCGTGAGGCCCGCGCCGATCACGCACACGTCGGCGTCGATCGTGCCGGCAAGCGGCGCGTGGCGGGTCGTGTCGTTGACGGTCGCCGCGTAGTACGACGCGACGTGCGGCTGGTTGGCGAATGTCTGCATGATGAGGAGGGCGGAGTGAAAGGGCTCAGAACAGCTCGCGGACGCGGTGATACAGCATCCCGAGCTCGAGTGCCGGTTGCCGCCATGCGTCGCCGCCGGGAAAGCGCCGGTGACGCACGCGTGCGAACAGATCGAACGCGCGCGTGTCGCCCGCGATTGCGCCGGCGACCGCGCGTCCGGCGATCCCGGTGAGCGCGACGCCGTGCCCGCTGAAGCCCTGGACGTAGAAGAAGTTCGGATCGATCGCGCCGAAGTCAGGCGCGCGGTTGCGCGTGACGTCGACGAAGCCGCCCCACGCGTGCTCGACGCGCACGTCGCCGAGCTGCGGGAACACGCCGACCATGCGCTGCCGGATCGCTTCGGCGAGCGCGGCGGGCGACGCGCCGGCCGAATTCGCACGGCCGCCGAACAGCATCCGGTCGTCGGCCGACAGCCGGAAGTAGTCGAGGAAGAAGTTGTTGTCGCACACGGCTTCGCGTCGGGCGATCAGCGCGTCGGCATGCGCGCGGCCGAGCGGCTCGGTCGCGATGATGTACGACGCGATCGGCGCGATGCGCGCGGCGGTCGCGGCCGGCAGCACGCCGCCGGGGCCCGCATTGCAGCACGACACGACGAAGCGGCAGCGCACTTCGCCGGATGGCGTGCGCACGACCGGCCGCGCGCCGCGCACGACGTCGAGCGCGGGCGTGTGCGCGTACAGCGCGACGCCTTCGCGGCGCGCGGCATCGGCGAGGCCGAGGCAATACTTGAGCGGATGCAGGTGGCCCGACAGCGGGTCGTGCACGCCGGCCAGATAACGCGTCGACGCAATGCGCGCGTGGATCTCGCCGGTATCGAGCCACGCGAGCGACGGGTGGCCCCAGCGCGACGTCGCGGCATTCATCCACGCGCGCAGGTCGTCCACGCGGCGCGGCTTCGTCGCGACGGTCAGGTAGCCGCGCGTGAAGTCGCAGTCGATCCCGTAGCGCGCGATGCGCTCGGCGATCAGCGCGACGCCGTCGAGCGACAGCGACCACGCGGCGCGCGCACCGTCGGCGCCGAGCTGTTTCTCGATCACCTCGTCTTTCGCGAAGCCGGTGATCGCCTGGCCGCCGTTGCGGCCCGACGCGCCCCAGCCGGGCCGGTGCGCATCGATCACCGCGACCGACAGCCCGCGCGTGCGGCAGTCGAGCGCCGTCGACAGGCCCGCGAAGCCGGCGCCGATCACGCAGACGTCGACGTCGATCGCATCCTCGAGGATCGGATCGTCGGCCACGGGTCGTGTGGCCGTGGCTTCGTAATACGAGTCGCGCGCGAGCGCATCGGCGCGGCGGGTGAAAGACTGCGTCATGAAACTGACTCCCTCGACAAGGCTGCGAACGGCGCGCAGCCGGAAAACGGCGCGGGACGCCGTGCGTGCGGCACGGCGCCCCGCGCGTGCTGCATCAGAACGAATAGATGAACTGCGTCGCGAGCAGGTCGTTGGACTTGCCGTACGACCCGTCGTTGCGCAGGAACACCTTGTTGTTCGCCCAGTCGTGCCGGTATTCGACCTTCACGGTGATCTGCTGGGTCGGATAGAACAGCAGGTCGAGCGCGACGTCCTGGCGCACCGCGCCCTTGCACTCGAAGCCCAGGCCGCCGCCGGCCTTCGACTGCGCGAGGCAGTCCGCATCGACGCCGAAGCCGTTGCTCGGGTCCATCCCGTTGCCGTTCAGCGCGATGCCGCCGCCGCCGCCGCCGTTCTTCGAGTTCGCGAGCAGGTCGTAGCGCAGCGTCACGCCCATGCGGCCGACCACCGGTGCGTTGAACTTGCGGTGCGCGAGCAGCGACAGCCCGTACCACTGCGCGAGCCCGCCGTTGAACGCGGCATGCTGCTGCCGGCCGTAGTCGACTTCGGCGTTGTACTGAATATCGGCGAGCGTGTAGGTCGCGTCGAGTTCGCCGAAGAAGAACGAACCGTACCCGCTCGGCGCCGCGCCGCCCGGGCCGTAGTGGACGACGCCGTCCGAATCGATCGCACTCGACAGCGTCTGCCGCCCGATGTTGAACGAGCCGCCGAGATCGAGCGCGCTCGACCACGTGTAGTCCGCGCGCGCGGTGAAGGTCGGCACCTTGTTGCTCGTGGTGATCGGGTCGCCGAGCGCATTGGTGCCCGTCTGCGTGACCGAACCGTAGGTGCGGTACTGCTCGTTGCCGAGGAAGAACTTCCACGCCCAGGCGCCCTTCGTGTAGTTCGCGCCGACACCGACGTAGCTGCCCGGATCGGAGAAATCGTACAGCAGGTTGTGCGTGAGCGTGAGCATCTGGTTCGACTGCTGCACTTCGTAGCCGCCGAAGCTCGGGATCAAACCGGCGACGAGCGTCGCTTCCGCGGTGACCGGCACGTTGATGACCGCGGTGTTCAGCAGGTTGTCGGTGATCGAGCCGCGCGAGTTCTGCAGCAGCGTGATGCCGTTGCCGCGGTTCGGCATCAGCGTGATTTCGGCCGACGGCGCCATCGGGCCGACGCCGAACGTCTTCTTGATGTCGAGGTAGAGGTCGCCGAACGTGCTGTTGAAGTAGTTGTACGCGTTCTCGTGGTTCGCGAACAGGAACGACGACGTGCCGGCCGCGCGGTTGTAGATGTAGGTCGGATCGATGTAGCCGGTGACCGACAGGCCGGCGAGCGGGCCCGTGGTGGCCGCGTCGGTCAGCGAGTCGACCTTCAGCTGCTGGTTCGCGATCTGCTGCTTCATTTCGCTGACCTCGTCGTTGGTCAGCGTGGCGCGTGCGCGGCCGTAATCCGGCGAGCCCGGATCGGCGGCGACCGCGACCGCATTGCCGCCGCCGGCCATGTCGCCGCTCGCGCCGCCCGGCTTCGCGGCGAGTTGCGCCTGCATCGCCTTCATCTGTTTCTGCAGCGCCGCGACCTGCGCCTGCAGCGCCTTGATTTCGGCGGAGGTGGAACCGGCCAGCGCGACGCCCGGCAACGCGCCGGCCACCAGCAGGCAGATCAGTTTCTTCTTCATTGCGGATTCTCCTAGTCGTGCGCCTGTCAAATCGGGATCGAATCGCGCGCCCCCCCTGGGGCAGCGCGTCATGCTTGTCTGCACTGCTTGTTATCGTTGAAGGAGTCGAGCGTTCAGGCCATCGCGAACGCGGCCTTCAAGTCGGCCATCCGGCGCCGCTCGCGCGCGATCATCATCCGGTTCACGACGATCACGCCGATCGTCACCGCCGTGATGAACAGCGTCGCCAGCGCATTCATCTCGGGGTTCAAGCCCAGCCGCACGCGCGAGAACACCACCAGCGGCAGCGTCGTCGACCCCGGCCCGGACAGAAACGCCGACAGCACCAGATCGTCGATCGACAGCGTGAACGACAGCAGCCACCCCGACAGCAGCGCCTGCGAGATCAGCGGCAGCGTCACCACGAAGAACACCTTCAGCGGCGTCGCGCCGAGATCGAGCGCGGCCTCCTCGAGCGACTTGTTCATCTCCTTCACGCGCGACTGCACGATGATCGCCACGTACGACACGCACAACATCACGTGGCCGATCCAGATCGTCGCCATCCCGCGCCCCTTCGGCCAGCCGAACATCTGCTCCAGCGCGACGAACAGCAGCAGCAGCGAGATCCCCTGGATCACCTCCGGAATCACCAGCGGCGCGTTGATCATCCCCGTGTACAGCGTGAAGCCCTTGAAGCGGCCGAAGCGCGCGAGCACGAAGCCGGCCCACGTGCCGATCACGACCGACGCGGTGGCCGTCAACAGGCCGATCTTCAGCGACAGCCACGCGGCGGTCAGCAGCTCGTCGTCGTCCAGCAGCGCCGCGTACCACTTCAGCGAGAAGCCCGACCACACCGTCACCAGCTTCGATTCGTTGAACGAATACACGACGAGGCTGATGATCGGGATGTACAAAAACAGGAAGCCGAAGGCGAGAACGCCCGTCGACAGCGGTTTGCTCGGCTTGATCATTTCGCGTCCTCCAGTTCCTTGACCTGGTAGTACTGGAACAGCGCCATCGGCACCAGCAACAGCAGCACCATCGCGACCGTCACCGCGGACGCCATCGGCCAATCCATGTTGTTGAAGAATTCATCCCACATCACGCGGCCGATCATCAGCGTGTCGGCGCCGCCGAGCAGTTCGGGAATCACGTACTCGCCGACCGCCGGGATGAACACCAGCAGGCTGCCGGCGATGATCCCGTTCTTCGACAGCGGCAGCGTGATGCGAGTGAACGCGACCCACGGTTTCGCGCCCAGGTCGTACGCGGCTTCGAGCAGCGTCAGGTCCATCTTCACGAGGTGCGCATAGAGCGGCATCACCATGAACGGCAGGTACGAATAGACCATTCCGATGTAGACGCCTGCGTCGCTGTGATAGAGCCGCAGCGGCGTGTGGATGATGCCGAGCGCGATCAGCGTGTGGTTCAGCAGGCCGTCGTCCTTCAGGATGCCGATCCATGCGTACACGCGGATCAGGAACGACGTCCAGAACGGCAGCATCACGGCCATCATCAGCACGTTGCGGCGGTTCGGCTCCGAGCGCGCGATGTAGTACGCCATCGGATAGCCGATCAGCAAACACAGCACCGTCGACACGGCAGCCATCTTCAGCGAGCTGAGGTAGGTCGCGATGTACAGGTCGTCCTGCAGCAGGAACGCGTAGTGCGACAGCTGCAGCGCGAAGTGCACGACGCCGTCCTTGAACTCGACGAGCGACGTGTACGGCGGGATGCCCATCACCTGGTCGGCGAAGCTGATCTTCAGCACCAGCACGAACGGCAGCGCGAAGAACACGGCCAGCCACAGGAACGGCACGCCGATCGCGACGGTGCGGCCCGACGGCAGCAAGCGCGACAGCGCGGCGAAGCGGCGGCGGCGGGCGTGACCCGCGCCGGTGCGTGCGGCGCCGGTCGACACCGGCGCGGAAGGCGTGGAAGCGGAGGTTCTCATCGTCGCGTCCTCATTGCGTCAGCACGACGCCGCTGGCCGGCGACCACGACACGAACACGTCGTCGTTCCACGCGGGCGCGCCGTCGTTCATCAGGTGCGAGCTCGACAGATTCGACACCACCGTCTTGCCGCTCGGCAGACGCACGTGGTACAGCGAGTAGCTGCCCATGTACGCGATGTCGGTCACCACGCCGCGCGCCCAGTTGTGCCGCGCGCCCGGCTTCTCGCGCGACACGTGCACGCGCTCCGGGCGCACCGAGATGCCGACCGGCATCCCGAGCGGGCCGGTCACGCCGTGGCTCACGTACATGCGGTTCTCGAGATCGTCGCTTTCGACGAAGATGTGATCGGGCTCGTCCTCGACCACGCGCCCCTCGAACAGGTTGGTCGAGCCGATGAATTCGGCCGAGAAGCGGCTGTTCGGGTATTCGTACACTTCGCCGGGCGAGCCGATCTGCACGATCTTGCCTTCGCTCATCACCGCGAGGCGGCTCGCCATCGTCATCGCCTCTTCCTGGTCGTGCGTGACCATCACGCAGGTCACGTCGACCTTCTCGATGATGTTCACCAGTTCGAGCTGGGTTTTCTGGCGGATCTTCTTGTCGAGCGCGGACATCGGCTCGTCGAGCAGCAGCAGCTTCGGGCGCTTCACCAGCGAGCGGGCGAGCGCGACGCGCTGCTGCTGGCCGCCCGACAGCTGATGCGGCTTGCGCTTCGCGTACTTGGTCATCTGCACGAGCGCGAGCGCATCGGCCACGCGTTCCCCGATCTCGTTTTTCGGCGTGCCTTCCTGCTTCAGGCCGAACGCGACGTTCGATTCGACCGTCATGTGCGGGAACAGCGCATACGACTGGAACATCATGTTGACCGGGCGGCGGTACGGCGGCAGCGACGCGAGGTCCTCGCCGTCGACGAAGATCTTGCCGGAGGTCGCCGTTTCCAGCCCGGCGAGCATGCGCAGCAGCGTGGACTTGCCGCAGCCCGAACTGCCGAGCAGCGCGAACAGCTCGTTCTTCGCGATCGTCAGGTTCACGTTGTCGACGGCCGTGCTGTCGCCGAATTTCTTCACGACGTTTTCGATGCGCACGAACGCATCGTTTTGCGTACGGGGTGCGGCGGCCGGTTGGGTCTGGCGTGCAGCAGCGGAAGAGGGTATCGATTGCATGGGAGTCACCATTCGTTCTTCACGGATTGCAGGCGCGAGCGTCCCCACGCGAGGCGCGCAACGCGACTCGCGAGCAACGGCTCGTGCCGGATGGAACAGCGCGCGTGGCGCGCGGGCGGACGGAGGTCCGCGAATGTCAGGCGGGCAGGCGGACCGCGATGCCTGCGCCGCCGTGAGGCATCGCGATCAGTGGCCCGTCTTCAATTGGGCCCACAGACGGTTCTCGAGGCGCAGGATCTCGGCCGGCATCGGCTTCATCAGCACCATCTTCTTCAGCACGTCTTCGGGCGGATAGACGGTCTGGTCCTGCGCGACGGCCGGCGTGACGAACTGATGCGCGGCTTTGTTCGCGGTCGGGTAGAACACCGTGTTGGTGATCGCCGCGTTGACCTTCGGGTCGGAAATGTAGTTGATCCACTTCAGCGCGGCCTCGGGGTGCGGCGCATCCTTCGGGATCACCATCACGTCGAACCACAGCAGGCCGCCTTCCTTCGGATTCGAGAACTTGATGTCGTACGAACGCTTCGCTTCGGCCGAGCGGCGGTGCGCGATGCCGACGTCGCCCGACCAGCCGAGCACGACGCATACGTCGTTGTTCGCGAGGTCGTTGATGTAGCCGGACGAGTTGAACTGGGTGATGTACGGGCGCACTTTCTTCAGAACTTCGAACGCGGCCTGGTAGTCGCCGGGGTTCTTGCTGTTCGGGTCCTTGCCCATGTACTGCAGCGTGGCAGCGAACACGTCGACGGCCTGGTCGAGGAACGACACGCCGCAGCTCTTCAGCTTCTCCATGTTGGCCGGATCGAACACCAGCGCCCAGCTGTCGACCGGCGCCTTGTCGCCGAGCGCCTTCTTCACCGCCTGTGCGTTGTAGCCGATGCCGTCCGTGCCGTACGCCCAGGGCACCCCGTACTGGTTGCCCGGATCGGCATCCGAGATCATCTTCATCAGCAGCGGGTCGAGGTTCGCGAGGTTCGGAATCTTCGACTTGTCGAGCTTCTGGTACACGCCGGCCTGGATCTGCTTGGCCATGTAGTTCGACGTCGGCACGACGATGTCGTAGCCGGAGCTGCCGGCCAGCAGCTTCGCCTGCAGCGTGTCGTCGCTGTCGTAGTTGTCGTACTTGACGTGAATACCCGTCTGCTTCTGGAAGTTCGGGATCGTGTCCGGCGCGATGTAGTCGGACCAGTTGTAGACGTTCAGGTCCTCGGCATGAGCCGACGGACTGGCGACCGACGTGAACGCGGCCACCGCGGCAAGGGCCGCGATGGAACAGGCTTGGCGAAGTAAGCAGGCACGCATGGTGGAATTCCCTTGGGTGATGGCGGCGTGCGGCGCCCGCCGCACGCCTGTAGGCAAAACCGTTACGAAATACCCAGTTGCTGGGCGGTGGCATCGACGGCCTTCTTCGCCTTCGACACGAGTTCATCGATTTCCTGGCGCGAGATCACGAGCGGCGGCGACAGCAGCATCCGGTCGCCGGTCGCCCGCATGATCAGGTTGCCGTTGAAGCAGAAGTCGCGGCAGATCGTGCCGACGTCGCCGCCGTTCGCGAAGCGGCGGCGTTCGGCCGGCGCTTCGGCCAGTTGCAGGCTCGCGACCATCCCGTGCCCGTGCACTTCGCCGACGATCGGATGACGCGCGAAGGTTTCGCGCATCAGCGCCTGGAAGTACGGGCCGGTGTCGGTCTTCACGCGCTCGACGATCCCCTCGTCGCGCAGCAGCTTCAGGTTCGCGACCGCGACGGCCGCCGCCACCGGATGGCCCGAATACGTGAGGCCGTGATTGAATTCGCCGTTATCGATGATCGGGCGCGCGACGCGCTCATGAATGCCCACCGCCCCCATCGGCACATAGCCCGACGTCAGGCCCTTCGCCATCGTGATCAAGTCCGGCTCGAAGCCGAAGTGCTGGTGCGCGAACCATTCGCCGGTGCGCCCGAACCCGCCGATCACTTCGTCGGCGACGAGCAGAATGTCGTACTTGCGGCAGATCCGCTGGATTTCCGGCCAGTACGTCGAGGGCGGGAAGATCACGCCGCCCGCGCCCTGGAACGGCTCGCCGATGAATGCCGCGACGTTCTCCGCGCCGAGCTCGAGGATCTTCGCTTCGAGCTGCTGCGCGCGTGCGAGGCCGAATGCTTCGGGCGTCTCGCCCGGCTGCGCTTCGCCGAAGAAATACGGCTGGTCGATGTGCACGATGTGCTCGACTTTCGACGGCATCTGCTCGTGCATGTAGCCCATCCCGCCGAGCGTGCCGCCCGCGATCGTCGAGCCGTGATAGCCGTTCTTGCGCGAGATCACGTATTTCTTCTGCGGCTTGCCCTGCACGCGCCAGTACTGGTGCACGAGACGCAGCACGGTGTCGTTGCCTTCCGAGCCGCTGTTGCAATAGAAGAAGTGGTTGAAGCCGGCGGGCGTCACTTCGGCCAGCATCGCCGACAGTTCGATCACCGGCGGATGCGTGGTCTTGAAGAACGTGTTGTAGAACGGCAGTTCCTGGATCTGGCGATACGCGGCGTCGGCGAGTTCCTTGCGGCCGTAGCCGACGTTTACGCACCACAGGCCAGCCATCCCGTCGATCACCTTGTTGCCGTCCGAGTCCCACAGGTAGACACCGTCGGCCTTCACGATCACGCGACTGCCGGCGCGGTTGAGCGCGCCCATGTCGGAGAACGGGTGGATGTGGTGCGCGGCGTCGAGCGCGCGGTATTCGGCGGTCGTGCGTGCGTGCGTCGCGCGCGGCGCGGCGGCCGCGGCACTCGGCGCGGCCGGCTGGATCCAGGCAGATTCGTTGCGGTAAGTCATGTTTCCTCCGTGATTCCGTATGCGGTGATGCGCGCTTAAACGTGCAGCAGCAGATGGCGGCGTTCCCACGAGCTGATCACGCGGAAGAACGCTTCGTATTCGGTTTCCTTCAGCGCGAAATACGCCTTCAGGAACTTGGGTCCGAGGATCTCGCCGAGCGGCTCGCACGCGGCCATCAGCGTCAGCCCTTCCTCGAGGTTGCGCGGCAACTGGTACGGCAGGCTGTAGCCGTCGCTCACCAGCGGCTCGGTCGGCTCCAGGCGCTGTGTCATGCCGAGATAGCCGGCTGCAAGCGTCGCCGCGAGCGCGAGGTACGGGTTGCAGTCGACGCCCGGAATCCGGTTTTCGATGCGGCGCGCGGCCGGGCCCGAGTGCGGAATGCGGAAACCCACCGTGCGGTTGTCGTAGCCCCACTGCACGTTGATCGGCGCGGCCATGAAGCGCGACAGGCGGCGATACGAGTTGATGTACGGTGCGAAGATCGGCATCAGCGCCGGCGTGTACTTCTGCAGCCCCGCGAGATAGTTGTAGAACATCGACGTCGCGCCGCCGGTTTCCTGCGACGTGAACAGGTTCTGGCCCGTTTCCTCGTCGACGATGCTCTGGTGTACGTGCATCGCCGAACCCGGTTCGTCTTCCATCGGCTTGGCCATGAACGTCGCGTACATGTTGTGACGCAGCGCGGCCTCGCGCACCGTGCGCTTGAACAGGAACACCTGGTCGGCCAGCGACAGCGCGTCGCCGTGCATGAAGTTGATCTCCATCTGCGCGGCGCCGACTTCGTGGATCAGCGTGTCGATGTCGAGGTTCTGCGCTTCGCAGTATTCGTAGATATCCTCGAACAGCGGGTCGAATTCGTTGACGGCCTCGATCGAATACGACTGGCGGCCGGTTTCGGGGCGACCCGTGCGGCCGACCGGTGGACGCAGCGGCAGGTCGGGGTCCTTGTTCATGTCGACCAGATAGAACTCGAGCTCGGGCGCCACGACCGGCTTCCAGCCCTTCGCCTTGTACAGGTCCAGCACGCGGCGCAGCACGTAGCGCGGCGAGATCTCGACCGGCGAGCCGTCGAAGTGCACGCAGTCGTGGATCACCTGCGCGGTCGGATCGACGGCCCACGGGATCAGGCGGATCGTCGACGTGTCGGGCACGCACACCATGTCGGGGTCGGTCACGCCGGTCAGCGACCCGTCTTCCGGATAGTCGCCGGTGACGGTCTGCACCATCACGGCCTGCGGCAGGCGCATCGATTCGCCGGACGTGAACTTGTTGCGCGGCGTGATCTTGCCGCGCGCGATGCCGGCCATGTCGGGAATGATCGCCTCGATCTCGGTGATCCGGTGCTGCTTCAGAAAGTCTTCGATGTCTTGCATGTCTGTTCTCGTTGTCTGGTGGGCGCGCTCAGGCGAGCGCGGCGGCGGCCATGGCGCGGGTGCGTTCGGCGCGGCGGGCGCGGCACGCATCGCCGAACGCGCGGAAGATCGCGCTCGACAGCGGGTCCTGCGCGTGTCGCCATTCCGGATGCCACTGCACGGCCAGCGCGAACGCCGGTGCGTCGACGACGCTCACGGCCTCGATCAGGCCATCCGGCGCGACGGCCTCGACGGCGAGGCCGGAGCCGAGCTGCGCGATGCCCTGCTTGTGCAGCGAGTTCACGTGCACTTCGTCGCGGCCGCCGGCGAGCGCATGCAGCTTGCCGCCGGGCGTCAGGCGCACGACGTGCGCGGGGCCGTATTGCGTGTCCATCGGCGCGTCGTCGTCCTCGCGGTGATCGGCGAAGCCCGGCACGTCGTGCACGCGCTGGTGCAGCGTGCCGCCGCAGACGACGTTCAGCTCCTGGAAGCCGCGGCACACGGCAAGCACGGGCACGCCCGCGACGATGGCCGCGCGCAGCAGCGGCAGCGTCGTCGCGTCGCGTGCGGGGTCGTGCTTCGTGCCGGGCTCGCTCGGCTCGCCGCCGTACCGATGCGGTTCGACGTTCGAGTAGCTGCCGGTAAACAGCAGGCCATCGACCGTGTCGAGGATGTCGCCGACCGACTGGCGTTCGCCAAGGGCCGGCAGCACCATCGCGAGCGCCTGCGCGCCGTCGACGATCGCGGCGACGTATTTGTCGCCGACCGTATGCGACGCGTGCGCGCCGATCTGGGTGAGGTCGGCGGTGATGCCGACGAGAGGTTTCCTTTCCATGACGTCAATCAGTAATCCGTAGGGACGTGACGCGCGTCGGCCCGAATGCGGCAAAACGCGGGCGCGACACGACCCCGCGGCCTGGCGCTAGGCGCAGGGCCGCTGGTGAATGGGCGCAACGGGATGGCGTGGCGATCCGCGCTGCGCGCGACGGTCAGGCCGCCGTTCGTTTCATGGCGATACGCGACGCGGCAACGCATGCGCGAACGCGTTCCGTCACCGCACGGACGATGCGGTTGGCGAATCGACAGATAAAACGAACGACGTGAAGAAAGGAGAGGCGCTACGGCAGCAGCGACGCCACTTCGTCGGTATCGACGGCGACGAATGCGCGTGCGGAAACGGCGTTGTGGCGCCGAACGGAACGACGGGACAGGATGGTGTAGATCGACAGGTGAAGCAGGCGAGGACTATGCCAGCCGCAACTGCCATCGGAAGCGGGAACGGCGCTGCGCAAACTGCGCACATCGCCTCGATCCCACCTCACCAGAGGGCCACGGACTCTCACGATTACACTCGACTGGTTTGTTGAAAGTATTGAACACCCGATCGTTTCGACGCGCTGGGCGTTTAAAATAATCAAGGTGCCGGCCGTGCGTCATTCACATTGACGAGCATCAATTGTTGCGTTGCGATAACGCTTTTCGATGCCTGTGAAAGGCTGATGACGCTGACCTGAGAGCCAGCATATACGAGCCAATAACGGCGTCAAATGTTTTTTAACGGTCCTGCATCAGGGCTTTCCCGAGCAGTGCGAACAAAAGATTCGCAAAAGGAATAGTCGATGCGCCGTCCATTATTTCGAACGCCTTTCAGGGTTTTCCCCGCTGATGTGCGGCATAAAGTGATTAGAATATTCAACGGCAGTCCACCGCGTCGTTTCACTTTGTCATCGCACTTATCGTGTCCGAAACCGAATCGATGTCCACCGAAGTCGCCGAGCGCCTGCGTTTCGTGCGCAACAAGCATGGCCTGTCGCAGCGCGAACTCGCGAAACGCGCCGGCGTCACCAACGGCACGATCTCGCTGATCGAACAGGGCCGCGTGAGCCCGTCGGTCGGCTCGCTGAAGAAACTGCTCGAATGCATCCCGATGAGTCTCGCGGAATTCTTCACGTTCGAGCTCGTCGAATCGCGCGCGGTCGTGTCGCGTCGCGACGAGATGCCGAACCTCGGCAACGAGTCGCTCGCGTTTCACCTGGTCGGCGCGAACGTGAAGGATCGCAACATGTGCATCCTGCGCGAGATCTACCAGCCGCTGGCCGATACGGGGCCCGAGATGCTGGTGCACGCGGGGCACGAGGGCGGCGTCGTCGTGTCGGGCCGGCTCGAGCTGACCGTCGATAGCGCGACGTGGCTGCTCGACCCCGGAGACGGCTACTACTTCGAGAGCCGTTTGCCGCATCGTTTTCGCAATCCCAGCGCGGAACTGATCTGCGAGGTCGTGTCGGCCAATTCGCCGGCAACCTTCTGACCGCGCGTCACCGCATTCGCTGCGGGCCGTCTGCGCGCCACGCGCGCGACGTGCCGCATCGCGAATGTCAAAACACTGAGGCATCCTGATGAAAAAGTTGACTTTGGCTGACTGGCAACACAAGGCGGCGTCGCTCGAGATCGAAGGGCGCGCATTCATCGATGGCGCGTCGCGCGACGCGCATGACGGCAAGACGTTCGACTGCGTGAGCCCGATCGATGGCCGCGTGCTCGCGAAGGTCGCCGATTGCGGCGAAGCGGACGTGAACGCGGCCGTCGCGGCGGCACGGCGCGCGTTCGACGCGGGCGTATGGGCCGGCCTGAACCCGCGCGCGCGCAAGGCCGTGCTGCTGCGCTGGGCCGCGCTGATGCGCGCGCATCTCGACGAACTGTCGCTGCTCGAGACGCTCGACGCGGGCAAGCCGATCGGCGACACGACGACGGTCGACGTGCCGGGCGCCGCGTACTGCGTCGAATGGTTCGCCGAGGCGATCGACAAGGTCGGCGGCGAGGTCGCGCCGGCCGATCACCATCTCGTCGGTCTCGTCACGCGCGAGCCGGTCGGCGTGGTGGCCGCCGTCGTGCCGTGGAACTTCCCGATCCTGATGGCCGCATGGAAATTCGGCCCCGCGCTCGCGGCCGGCAACAGCGTCGTGCTGAAGCCGTCGGAGAAATCGCCGCTGACCGCGATCCGCGTCGCGCAGCTCGCGTTCGAGGCCGGCATGCCGGCCGGCGTGTTCAACGTCGTGCCGGGCGCGGGCGAACCGGGCAAGCTGCTCGCGCTGCATCGCGACGTCGACTGCATCGCGTTCACGGGCTCGACGGCGGTCGGCAAGCTGATCATGCAGTATGCGGCGCAGTCGAACCTGAAGCGCGCGTGGCTCGAACTCGGCGGCAAGTCGCCGAACATCGTGCTGCCCGATTGCCCCGATCTCGACCGCGCGGCGCAAACGGCGGCCGGCGCGATCTTCTACAACATGGGCGAGATGTGCACGGCCGGCTCGCGGCTGCTCGTGCATCGCGACATCAAGGATGCGTTCATCGAGAAGCTCGTCGCGGCCGCGCGCGCGTACGTGCCCGGCAACCCGCTCGATCCGTCGGTGTCGATGGGCGCGATCGTCGACGGCATCCAGCTCGAGCGCGTGCTCGGCTATATCGAGGCCGGGCGCAGCGAAGGCCGGCTCGTCACCGGCGGTGCGCGCGTGAAGGAGGAGACGGGCGGCTTCTACGTGGAGCCGACGGTGTTCGAGGTGAAGCCCGATGCGAAGATCGCGCGCGAGGAAATCTTCGGGCCGGTGCTGTCGGTGATCGTGTTCGACGACGTCGACGAGGCCGTGCGGATCGCGAACGACACCGAATACGGGCTGGCCGCGGCCGTGTGGACGTCGAACCTGACGACCGCGCACGACGTGTCGCGCCGGCTGCGTGCGGGCACCGTGTGGGTGAACTGCTATGACGAGGGCGGCGACATGAACTTCCCGTTCGGCGGCTACAAGCAGTCGGGCAACGGCCGCGACAAGTCGCTGCATGCGCTCGAGAAGTACACCGAACTGAAGTCGACGCTGATCCGGCTGCGCTGACACGCCGCCGGGCATGGGCGCGGCCGCGGGCGCGTCGCCGTCCGGCGCTGCGCCCGCGGCCTTCGGCGCGCGTTACGCGGTGCGCAGCGCGGGATGGAAGCCGGCGGCTTCGATGATCGACTGCACGCGCGCGGCGCCTTGCGCCGAGTCGACCTTGACGGTCTTCGCCGCGACGTCGATGTCGAGCTTCGCGGCGGGGTCGGCGGCCGTTACCGCGCGCGTGATCGCGTTGGCGCAGCCGCCGCAGGTCATGTCCTGGACTTCGAATTCCATCGTGTTCTCCGGGGTGGATGGTTGACGAGTACATTCAGCATGAAGCTTGCCATGGTGGGAAGGTCAAGTGCGGCGATGCGCATCGCATCAGCCATTTGTAATGCTGAAGTATGACGAATAGCCATTCGCGTGCGCGCGTCAGTCCGAATATTTCCCGATTGACGGCCGCCCATTGTCGGCGAAATTCGGCGGAGCCTTGCGCGGCAACGGGTACACGGGATCGACGACGCATGATTCCCATGACCCGAGTAAGGGTACTCCGAGGTGAAAATGCGAATCGATCTTAGTATCGATTCTCTTCAATATTTCCGCTCATTACGAACATGACCCGTTTCGCTATCGGTTTCGCACTGGCCCTGCTGGGCGCCTCGGCCACGTCTGCCTTCGCTGCCGACGACGTCGTCAACCTGACGTTGAAGGACCACAAGTTTTCGCCCGATGGCGTGACGATCCCTGCCGGCAAGAAAGTGAAATTTGTCGTGAAGAACCTCGACGCGACGCCTGCGGAATTCGAGAGCGACGACTTCAAGGCGGAGAAGGTCGTGCCGGCCGGCAAGTCGGTCGAGATCCTGGTCGGGCCGCTGAAGGCCGGCACCTACGAGTTCCACGACGAGTATCACGAAGCGCAGTCGAAGACGCACCTGACCGTCAAGTAAGCCGATACCGACATGCTGTCTACTGCCCTGATCGTCTTTCGTGAAGTGCTCGAGGCCGCGCTGGTGGTCTCGATCGTGATGGCCGCCACGAAGGGCGTGCCGCGGCGCGGCTGGTGGGTCGCCGGCGGGCTGGTCGGCGGCGTGGTCGGCGCCGGCCTGATCGCGGCGTTCGCCGACGTGATCTCGCAATGGGCGTCCGGCATGGGGCAGGAAGTCTTCAACGCGGGCGTGATGTTCGTCGCGACGCTGATGCTCGCGTGGCACTGCATCTGGATGAGCCGGCACGGCCGCGAAATGGCGCTGCACATGGGCGAGGTCGGCCGCGCGGTCGCGGCCGGCAGCCGGCCGTTGACCGGGCTCGCGATCGTGGTCGGCGTCGCGGTATTGCGCGAGGGCTCCGAGGCCGTGCTGTTCCTGTACGGGATCGCGGCGGGCGAGCCCGGGCAGACGCCGCAGATGATCGCCGGCGGGCTGCTCGGCGTGCTCGGCGGCGCCGGGCTCGGCTACGCGATGTATGCGGGCCTGCTGCAGATTCCGCTGAAGCGCCTGTTCTCCGTCACGAACGCGCTGATCGTGCTGCTTGCCGCGGGCATGGCGAGCCAGTGCGTCGGCTTCCTGCTGGCCGCCGGCCTCGTGCCGTCGTGGGGCGATGCGGTCTGGGATACGTCGTGGCTGCTCAAGGAATCGAGCATCGTCGGCAAGGCGCTGCATACGCTGATCGGCTATACCGCGCGTCCGGCGGGCATCCAGATCGCCGCGTACGTCGCGACGCTGGTGGCGATCGTCGTGCTGGCGCGGCTCGTCGGCCGGCCGCAGCAGACGGTGAGGCCGCCGCATGCCGCGGCGTGAGTGTTTGCGGACTTCCGGGTTCGAATGAAAGAAGGGGCGTCATGGACGCCCCTTCTTTCATTTGCGGTGCGCGCCGCACCTGCGCGGCTCCGGCGACGGCCGCCGTGGATGCGCGCGGTTGCGTCCGGTCAGCTGTGGTTGTCGATCCACGCGCGCGCCCATTCGAGCCCTGCGTCGCGCGCATCGTCTTCGGTGTCGAACACGCCGAGCACGCCCGACGCCTCGACGAGCCGGTTGTTCTGCGTGATCGTGCCGCTCGCCGCGAAGCGCTCGGGCTGCATGATCTCGTCCTGCTGGAGGATCGCGTGGCCCCAGATCTGGTAGCCGTGGTAGGTCTGCGCTTCCATTATCGAGTCACCTCCGCGGAGCGGCCTTGCGTGCCGACCTGCAGCACGTTGCCGTCCGGCGTGTATTGACGCGGGATGTCGGAGAAGGTGAGCGCGCGCGTCGCGTCCGGCGCGGCCGGCTGCATCACCGTGAGACGCCCGGGCGCGGGGTGCGCGACGGGGCGCGGGGCGGCCGGGGTGTCGGTCGCGGCCGGGCGGTTCGAGCCGGCTTTCACGGCCTGCGCGACGCGGCGCTTGGGCGCTTTCGCAGCGGCTTTCGGCGTGGCGCTCGCGTGCTTCTCCACGCGCTTGCCGGTGCGCGCGCCGGCGTCTGGGCGGGCGGCCGGCGTACGGGCGGCCGGCGTACGGGTGTCCGGCGTACGCGCCGCCGGGTGCCGCGCCTCGGGCGGGTTCCAGACCTCGACATAGTGCTCGGCGGCCCCGCCCGTCGACGCGAACATCAGCGCCAGCAATCCGCATCCAAACAGTCTTACCATTGTCTCTCCGTCATATTCGTTGCGGCGCGCGTCCAGCCGGGGCCGTGCAGGGGCATTCGGAGAAGCCGGCTCAGGAGAACACCTCGAGCCCGTGTTTCTCGACGATCTGGAGCATGCGCGCGGCGATGCCGCTGGGCCGCTTGTCACCCTGTTCCCATTGGCGGATCGTCGATGTCGTCGTGTTCAGGTAGAGCGCGAACACGCTCTGGCTGACGTTGACCGACTTGCGGATGCGGGCGATCGCTTCCGGATCGAACTGCGGCGCAGCTTCGATGCAGAGATCGTCATATTCCCGCATCGTCTTCTTGTCGATCAGGTTGGCGCGATACAGCCCCGACGCGGCGCTGTGGACCGCCTCCGTCGCGTCGCTCTTGAATCGACCCTTAGCCATTGCAAATCTCCACAAGCTCTTTCAGTGCGACCAGCGTCGCGATGTCGCTGTCGGTGTGTCGACCTACGTCCGCGGCGAGCTTTCTGAACGCGCGCAGTTCGCATGCGTCGATGTTGTCGCGGTCGCATTTCGCGAACAGGAACACGAACACCCACGTGTGCCCGACCTTGCCCAGCACGATTCCGCGCTGCCGATTGCCGTCCAGACGCTTCTTCCACACGTTGCCGCCGAGATCGACGCCCTGGCCGCGGGCCAGTTCCCGCACCGCGCGGCAGAGCTCGCCATCGGCGATTCCCGCTTTCCCGGCTGCCTTGTGAAACCACTTCGTCTTGAAGACGCGTCGTACGGAAGCAGACATGTCGAGCCGGTCGAGTTAGCACAGGATTATATACCACTACGTGGTACATATTTCGACCTGGCCAAACGGCCTGCTTCGCGCCCGCACGCGGTCGGGACGGCCCGGCGAGGGGCCATCCCGTCGCCGGGTATTACTCCACCGTCACCGATTTCGCGAGGTTGCGCGGCTTGTCGACGTCGGTGCCGCGCGCGCACGCGGTGTGATACGCGAGCAGTTGCAGCGGCACGACGTGCAGGATCGGCGACAGTTGCCCGTAGTGCTCCGGCATCCGGATCACGTGCAGGCCGTCGTCGTTGACGATCTGCGTGTCCGCATCCGCGAACACGTACAGCTCGCCGCCGCGCGCACGCACTTCCTGCATGTTCGACTTTAGCTTCTCGAGCAGCGTGTCGTTCGGCGCGACCGTGACGACCGGCATCGCTTCCGTGACGAGCGCGAGCGGCCCGTGCTTCAGTTCGCCGGCCGGATAGGCCTCGGCGTGGATGTACGAGATTTCCTTCAGCTTCAGCGCGCCTTCGAGCGCGATCGGATAGTGCAGCCCGCGGCCGAGGAACAGCGCGTTTTCCTTGCGCGCGAATTCCTCCGACCACGCGATGATCTGCGGCTCGAGCGCGAGCACGCTGTTCAGCGCGGCCGGCAGATGGCGCAGCTCCTTCACGAATTGCGCTTCCTGCGCGGCGTCGACGTGCCCGCGCAGCTTGCCGAGCGTCGCGGCCAGCACGAACAGCGCGACGAGCTGCGTCGTGAACGCCTTCGTCGACGCGACGCCGATCTCGGTGCCCGCGTGCGTCAGGAACTGCATCTCGGTCAGGCGCACCATCGCGCTCGTCGCGACGTTGCACACCGCGAGCGTATGCGTGTGGCCGAGCGACTGCGCATGCTTGAGTGCCGCGAGCGTGTCGGCCGTCTCGCCCGATTGCGAGATCACCAGCACGAGCTGGCGCGGGTTCGGCACCGACTCGCGGTAGCGGTATTCGCTGGCGATCTCGACCTGGGTCGGGATCTTCGCGATCGATTCGAGCCAGTATTTCGCTGTGAGGCCCGAGTAGTAGCTCGTGCCGCACGCGAGGATCAGCAGGCTGTCGATCTCCGCGAACGCGGCGGGCGCGGCGTCGCCGAACAGCGTCGCGTCGAACGCGTCGGTTTGCGGCACGGTGTCGCCGATCGCGCGCGGCTGCTCGAAGATTTCCTTCTGCATGAAGTGGCGATAGGGCCCGAGCTCGACCGCGCCGCCGTATGCGCTGACGACACGGGTTTCACGCTGCACGGTGGCGCCGTGGCGATCGACGATCGTCACGCCGTCGAGCGACAGCTCGCACACGTCGCCTTCCTCGAGGAACGTGAAGCGGTCGGTGCTGCCGGCCAGCGCGAGCGCGTCGGACGCGAGGAAGTTCTCGCCGTCGCCGTGACCGACGACGAGCGGCGAACCCTGGCGCGCGCCGACGACGGTATGCGGCTGGTCCTTGTGCGTCACCGCGATCGCATACGCGCCGTGCAGTTGCTGCACGGCTTCGCGCACCGCGTCGAACAGGTTGCCGCGATACAGGCTGTGCACGAGGTGCGCGATTACTTCGGTGTCGGTCTGCGATACGAATTCGTAGCCCTTCGCGCGCAGCGTTTCGCGCAGCGTCTCGAAGTTCTCGATGATGCCGTTGTGCACGAGCGCGAGCGCGTTCGACGAGAAGATCGGGTGCGCATTGTGCGTGACGGGCGCGCCGTGCGTGGCCCAGCGCGTGTGCGCGACGCCGGTCGTGCCTTCGAGATGCGTGTCGCGCACCTGCGCATCGAGATCGGCGACGCGCGCGACGCTGCGCGCGCGCTTCGGCGCGCCCGGTTCGAGCACGGCGACGCCGCAGGAGTCGTAGCCACGGTATTCGAGGCGCCGCAATCCTTCGATCAGCACCGGAACGATATTACGCTGCGCAACTGCGCCGACAATGCCGCACATGAATGGTCAATCCTGTCAGTCGAAGCGGGCGCCGCGCGGGCGCCCGCAAATGGTTCAGCTCTTTTTCTTGACCGGGCGGACGTAGCCGCTCTTCGCGGTCTGCGTCTTCTCGTTCAACGCGAGGACGCCTTCGGCGACGTCCTTCCAGATCGTCGTGCCGGCCGCGATCGTCACGCCGCGGCCGACGCGCACGGGCGCGACCAGCTGCGTGTCGGAGCCGACGAACACGTCGTCCTCGATCACGGTGCGGAACTTGTTCGCGCCGTCGTAGTTGCAGGTGATCGTGCCGGCGCCGATGTTCACGCGCGCGCCGATGTCGGCGTCGCCGATGTACGTGAGGTGGTTCGCCTTCGAGCCGTGGCCGATCACCGCGTTCTTCACCTCGACGAAGTTGCCGACGTGCGCTTCGTCCGCGAGCTGCGCGCCCGGGCGCAGCCGCGCGTACGGGCCGATCACGGTGTGCGCGCCCAGCACGGCGCCGTCGATGTGCGTGAACGCGTCGATGCGCGTACCCGCGCCGATCGATGCGTTGCGGATCACGCAGTTCGCGCCGATCGTCACGTCGTCGGCGAGCGTCACGTTGCCTTCGAACACGCAGTTCACGTCGATCGACACGTCGCGGCCGCAGCGCAGCGTGCCGCGCACATCGACGCGCGCCGGATCGGCGAGCGTGACGCCGTCGACGAGCAGCGCATCGGCGACGTTGCGCTGATGGATGCGTTCGAGTTCCGCGAGCTGCGCCTTGCTGTTCACGCCGAGCGTTTCCCACTCGTCGTCGGGCTGCGACGTGACGACCTCGAAGCCGGCCTCGATCGCGAGTTCGACGACGTCGGTCAGGTAGTACTCGCCTTGCGCGTTTTCGTTCTTCAGCGCGCCGAGCCACATCGACAGCTGGGCCGTCGGCGTGACGATGATGCCGGTGTTGATCTCGGCGATCCGCAGCTCGTCCGGCGACGCATCCTTCTGCTCCACGATGCGCGTGACGAAGCCGGCCGCGTCGCGCACGATGCGGCCGTAACCGGTCGGGTCGTCGAGCGTGACGGTCAGGATCCCGTAGCGGCCGTCGTGCGCGGCGTCGACGAGACGCCGCAGCGTCGACGCGCGCGTGAGCGGCACGTCGCCGTACAGCACGAGCGTCGGTTGCGCGGGATCGAGGAGCGGCAGCGCCTGGCGCACCGCGTGGCCGGTGCCGAGCTGCTCGGCCTGCACCGCGAACTGGACGTCGGGCGCGGCGACGGCCGCCTGGACCTGCTCGGCGCCGTGGCCGACGACGACGACGAGCCGGGACGGCTGCAGCGTGCGCGCGGTGTCGATGACGTGGGAGAGGAGCGGCCTGCCGGCCAGGGGGTGAAGCACTTTCGGCAGCGCGGAACGCATGCGCTTGCCGGTGCCTGCCGCCAAAATCACGATATTCATGGCGCGCGCTTGGGTCAGGGAGTTCGAAGCCGCCCATTTTAGCATGCGGCCCTTGTCGCTCCGGGCCTGTCGCGGCGCGGCGACACCGCCGAAACGACGCCGTTGGCGCCGGTTTCGGCGGGTGTTCGGTCCCTGCTTACAGGTCGTCGAACTGGACGATCGAGATCGGTCGGGCCGCGATCGGTTTGCCGGCGCCCGGCGCCGTCGCGTCGTCGCCCGATGCGCACGGCTCCTCGTCGAACGCGATGTCGCCTTGCGGGTCGGCTTCGCCCGTCGCGCGCAGCGACTGGAACGGGTACAGCGTCGTGTCCATCAGATGCGACGGCACGACCTTTGCGAGCGCGTTGAACATGTTGTCGACGCGGCCCGGGAAGCGCTTGTCCCAGTCGCGGATCAGCGCCTTCATTTCCGCGCGCTTCAGGTTCGGCTGGCTGCCGCACAGGTTGCACGGGATGATCGGGAATTCGCGCAGCTCCGCGTATTTCTCGAGATCGGTTTCCTTCACGTACGCGAGCGGGCGGATCACGATGTTCTTGCCGTCGTCCGACTGCAGCTTCGGCGGCATTCCCTTCAGCTTGCCGCCGTAGAACATGTTCAGCAGCAGCGTCTGCACGATGTCGTCGCGGTGATGGCCGAGCGCGATCTTGGTCGCGCCGAGCTCGCCGGCCACGCGGTACAGGATCCCGCGGCGCAGCCGCGAGCACAGCGAGCAGGTCGTCTTGCCTTCCGGCACGAGCCGCTTGACGATGCTGTAGGTGTCCTGGTTCTCGATGTGGAACGGCACGCCGACCTGCTTCAGGTATTCGGGCAGCACGTGCTCGGGGAAGCCCGGCTGCTTCTGGTCGAGGTTCACCGCGACGATGTCGAAGTCGATCGGCGCGCGCTCGCGCAGGCGCAGCAGCACGTCGAGCATCGCGTAGCTGTCCTTGCCGCCCGACAGGCACACCATCACCTTGTCGCCCTGCTCGATCATGTTGTAGTCGCCGATCGCCTGGCCGACCTGGCGCACGATCCGCTTGAACAGCTTGTTGTTCTCGTACGCTTCCTTCTGCTCGCGGCGCGTCAGCGCGGGGCGGCCGGTGTCGGCGGTCGTGGCGTCGGCCGCCGTGTCGTTCATGTGGGGGGCGTTCATGCGCGCTCCTCGTCCTTGATGCGAAAGACTTCGACGCCGACGGCGTCGCAGTCCGGATAGGCGTCCGGTTTCTCGGTACGGACGCGTACCGCGCGCACGGCGTCGTGCGCCAGCAGGTGCGCGGCGATCGAATCGCACAGCGTTTCCTGCAGGTGAATGTGGCCGCGCGCGAGGCTTTGCGCGACGCTCTGCTTCATCAGGTCGTAGTCGACGACTTCATGCAGCCGGTCGTCGACGGGCGTCGACTGCGCAAGCGGCACGAACAGGTCGACGTTGATGACGACGCGCTGCTCGCCGCGCTTCTCGTGTTCGAAGGCCCCGATGTTGATGTGCACCTCGTAGTCGCGCAGGTAGAGCCTGCGGCAATCCGCGAGGCGGGGGTGCAGGAGAGCGGAAAACATGGTCGTCCCAGTCAAATTGGCGTGCGCGCACGCAAAGCGGCGCGGACGGCGGCGGTCAGGCCGCGCCCGCGCGGTTCATTCATTCGGGCCGGCGGCCGGCGGCACCAGGTGCTCGCCGCCGTCGACGGTCAGCGTCGCGCCCGTCACGCCGGGCGCGCTCGCGAGATAGCAGGCGGCCGCCGCGATGTCGTCCGCGTGCGGCGCGTGGCCGCGCACGAGCGCCGCGACCCGCACCTTCGGCGCGAGCGCCAGCGCGAGCGCCGACGTCGCGCGGTTCAACGCGGCCTGCATCAGCGCGTGCGACAGCTGCGCCGGCGCCGGATGAAACAGGGCCTGATCCAGTACGTGGATCGCGCATGCGCGCAGCGCTTCGTGCCCGCGTGCGGCGTCGGGCGTCGCGTCGGCGAGCGCGCGGGCCAGCGCGAGCGGCGCCGTCACGTTGCGCGCGAGCGCGGCAGCCAGCGACGCAGCGTCCACCGTGTGCGCGTCGTCGGCGCCGGCGCTGGCGCTGACGAACACCGCACATGCGGGCCGGCCGAGCGCTTCGCCGCACGCGGCGACGAGGCCCGCGGCATCGGCTTCCACGGCCAGATCGGCGTCGAGCACGACCCCGCGGCGGCCGAGCGCCGCGACTTCGGCGACGAGCGCGTCGGCGGCCGCGCGCGGCGCGCGTTGGCTGCGCTGCAGCGCGACGTCCCAGCCGCGGCGGGCGAAACCCGTCGCGAGCGCGCGGCCGATCGACGCGGCGTCCGCCGCGCTGCCCACGGCGCCCGTGACGAGCACCACGCGTGGGGTCGACGTATCGGCTGAAACGGTCATTTACAATGCCGGGATGAACCCGAAAGCTCACGAACCCGCTAGTTTACCTGCTCCCGGCCCTGACGCGCTCGCGCAGTCCGAAACCCTCGCCGCGCAACTGCGCGACGAGATCGCGGCGGCCGGCGGCTGGCTGCCGTTCGACCGCTTCATGGAACGCGCGCTGTATGCGCCGGGCCTCGGTTATTACAGCGGCGGCGCGCGCAAGTTCGGGCGCCGCGCCGACGATGGCAGCGACTTCGTCACCGCGCCCGAGCTGTCGCCGCTGTTCGCGCAGACGCTCGCGAACCCCATCGCCGAAGCGCTCGCGGCGAGCGGCACGCGCCGCGTGATGGAATTCGGCGCCGGCACCGGCAAGCTCGCGGCCGGGCTGCTCGCGGCGCTCGATGCGTCGGGCGTCGAACTCGACGAATACCTGATCGTCGACCTGTCCGGCGAGCTGCGCGAACGGCAGCGCGACACGATCGAAGCCGCGGTGCCGGCGCTGACCGCGAAGGTGCGCTGGCTCGACGCGCTGCCCGAGCGGTTCGACGGGGTCGTGGTCGGCAACGAGGTGCTCGATGCGATGCCGGTGCGCCTCTTCGCGAAGGTGGACGGCGCGTGGCGCGAGCGCGGCGTCGCGCTCGACGCGCGGCACGCGTTCGTGTTCGACGACCGGCCGGTCGGCGCCGCCGGCCTGCCGGCGGTGCTCGCGACGCTCGACGTCGGCGACGGCTACGTGACCGAAACGCACGAGGCCGCGCTCGCGTTCACGCGCACCGTCTGCACGATGCTTGCGCGCGGTGCGGTGCTGCTGGTCGACTACGGTTTTCCCGCGCACGAGTACTACCACCCGCAGCGCGACCGCGGCACGCTGATGTGCCACTACCGTCACCACGCGCACGACGACCCGTTCGTGTACCCGGGCCTGCAGGACATTACCGCGCACGTCGAATTCACCGGCATCTACGACGCGGGCGTCGCGACCGGCGCCGATCTGCTCGGCTACACGTCGCAGGCGCGCTTCCTGTTGAACGCAGGCGTCACCGACGCGCTGGCCGCGATCGATCCGTCCGACGTCCGCGCGTTCCTGCCGGCCGCGAACGCGGTGCAGAAGCTGATCTCGGAAGCCGAGATGGGCGAGCTGTTCAAGGTGATCGCGTTTTCGCGCGGGATCGACGGCACGCTCGACGCGTTCGCGCGCGGCGACCGCTCGCACGCGCTCTGACGGAGCCAGGGCCCTGACATGCTCCGCTGGCTATTGACGACGTTCGTCGCGGTGATGATCCTGACGCGCTGCTGGCCGTGGCTCGGCAAGCTCGGGATCGGGCGGATGCCGGGCGACGTCACGCTGACGCTCGGCGGGCGGCGCTACCCGTTCCCGTTCATGTCGACGCTGGTGCTGACGATGCTGGTATCGATGGTGGCGCGGCTGCTCTGAGCCGCGCCGAAAAAGGGGCGCGTCACAGCTCGATCTCGCCGAGGATCCGGTGCGCGAGCGCCTTCGCCTCGTCGAACGCTTCTTCCTCGCTGGGGCTCGTCGAGTGGACGTCGTAGCGCATGTTCTCGGTGTCGTCCCCGTCGTCGCGCGCGAGGATCACGTAACCCTGGAACTGCCCGTTGCCCGCATGCTGGGTATGCGCCTTGGCCGTGTAGATGCCTTTCGTGAACGTGTTCGTGTCCATCGTGCTCTCCCGCAAAAAGGACGCTTCATCGTAGCACTGCGGCGCAGCATCGTGAACGCGGTTTATCGGTGACCGATCAGAGACCGGTCACCTGCTTGCGTCGTTCCTTCAACGTCCGTTCAACCTTCGAGCAGCGCGACGACCTCGTCGAGCGTCGGCGCGTGCGCGCCCGTGTGCCGGCACGCGGCGGCGCCGGCCGCGAGCGCGAACGCGAGATGTTCGCGCCAGCCGCGCTGCGGCGCGGCCATCAGGCTGAACAGCAGGCCGCCGATCGACGCGTCGCCCGCGCCGACGGTATCGGCCACCTCGACGCGCGGCGGGCTGGCCTCGTGCACGTCGCCGTCCGCGTAGAGCGTCGCCGCCTGCGCGCCGCGCGTGACGAGCACGGCCGCCCGCGGGTTCAGCGCGCGCACCGCCGCGATCGCGTCGGGGCCGTCGCCGCCGAAGAGGTGCCGCAGGTCTTCGTCGGACACCTTGATCAGGTCGGCGAGCGCGGCCATCTTCTCCAGCGTCGGCCGGAACGCGGCCGTCATCAGGTTCCGGTAGTTCGGATCGAAGCTGATCTTCACGCCGCGTGCGTGCAGGTCGGCTGCGAGTGCGGCCAGCGTGCCCGCGAGCGGTTCGCGCACGAGGCTGATGCAGCCGAAATGCGCCCATTGCACGTGCTCGGTCCAGCCGGCCGGCAGCCGCGCCGGATCGAACGCGAGATCGGCGCTCGCTTCGCCGATGAAGAAGTATGCGGGCGGCCGCGTCTCGTGGACGATCGCGAGCAGCGGCGGCCGCGCGACGCGCTGCAGGAAGCGCAGGTCGAGCCCGGCCGCTTCGCTCGTGCGCCACAGCACGTCGGAGAAGCAGTCTTCGCCGATCGACCCGGCGAGCGCGCTCGGTAGGCCGAGCCGCGCGACCGCGCGCGCGACGTTCCAGCCGGCGCCGCCCGGCACCGACGTCCACTGCGCGTCGCCCGCGCGCACCATGTCGGTCAGGATGTCGCCCGCCGACACGAAAGCCGGAAACGTGGCGCCGTTCATTGCGTCGGCTCGCTGCGTTGCAGGCGCGCGAGGGTCGCGAGCACGTCGTAGCAGGCGCCCATCGTGTGATAGTCGGTCTTGCCGGCCGGGCTCTTCTCGTCGCTGTACTTGCGGTTGTCGCAGGTGAGGATCCGGTACCACGCGCCGTAGCGGTGATCGACGAAATGCGCCCAGCTGTAGCGCCAGATCTCGTCGTACCAGTCCCAGAAGCGCTCGCTGCCGGTGCGCGCGCCGAGCATCGCGGCCGCCGCGAAGGTTTCCGCCTGCACCCAGAAATACTTGTTGTGGTCGCAGATCGTGAAGTCGGGGCCGAAGCCGTAGCAGAGGCCGCCGTGATCGGTGTCCCACGCGTGCGTGAGCGCCGCGTCGAACAGCTCGGCCGCGCGCGGCGCGAGCCAGTCGAGCGGACGGTGCCGCTCGAGGATCAGCAGCAGCTTCGCCCATTCGGTCTGGTGCCCGGGCTGGAAGCCCCACGGACGGAAGATGTTCGAGCTGTCTTCCTTGTTGTAGTCCCAGTCGATCGACCAGTCCGCATGGTAGTGCTCCCACACGAGCCCGCCCGACAGCGCGGCCTGGCGCTGCGTGATGTGGGACGCGACCTTTTCCGCGCGATCGAGGTACGTCAGGTGGCCGGTCGCCTCGTACGCGGCGAGCAGCGCTTCCGTCATATGCATGTTCGCGTTCTGGCCGCGATACGTCGACACGTTCCAGTTCGGCGTCGCGTCGTCAGCGTACAGGCCCGCGGCCGCATCCCAGAAGCGGTGCTCGGCGAGCTCGTAGGTCGACGCGATCAGCGCCCGCGCTTCGTCGATGCCGGCCATCGTCGCGTGCGCGGCCGCGAGCAGCACGAACGCGAGCCCGTAGCAGTGGCGCGTGCCGTCGAGCGTCGCGTGCTTCGCGCCGTCGCGCCAGTCGAGTTCCCAGTCGTAGCCCTGCAGCGCGTCGTCCCAGTGCGCGTCGCGCAGGAAACGCAGCCCGTGGCGCGCGTAGTCGAGATGCCGCGGATCGCCGAAATGGCGGTACGCCATCGCGTAGTTGAAGACGAACCGGCAGGTGCTGACGAGGTGACGCGACGTGCGGTTGTAGACGCTGCCGTCGTCGCGGAAGTAATGGTAGAAGCCGCCCGTCGGGTCGAATGCGTTCGTCGCGTAGAAGCGCAGCGTGTCTTCGATGTGCGACAGCAGGAACGACGGGTCGCGAAAGCTCGCGACGAACGGTGCCGCTTGCGCGTGGCTGGCCGGCGCGGCGGCGCGGGAGTGGACCGGGGGCATGTTCATGATTCTTGGACCGTGGCGGTATCGAATGCCGGGGAGCCGGCGGGCTGGCTGCTGGCCCGCACGATCAGCTCGACGGGCAGGGAGATCTCGGTGCGCTCGGGCGATTCCGCGAGCAGCAGTTCGACGCCGCGGCGGCCGAGCGCTTCCTTGTCGACCGCGAGCGTCGTGAGCGGCGGGTTCGCGTGCGCGGCGGCCGGGATGTCGTCGAAGCCGACGATCGCGATGTCGTCCGGAATCCGCAGGCCGCGCGCGATGCACACGCGCTGCGCGGCCAGCGCGGCCGCGTCGTTGTACGCGAACACGGCGTCGGGGCGCGGGCCGGGCGCGTCGAGCAGTTGCTCCATCGCACGCGAGGCACCCGTGTCGGGGTCGAGCCCCGCGTCGATCGTTACTTCGTACGCGGGATCGAACAGCCGCCCGGCTTCGAAGAACGCGCGCCGGTAGCCGATCGCACGCTGCGCGATGCTGTAGTGCGCGGCCGAGCCGCCGATGAAGGCGATCCGCGAGCGGCCGGTGGCGAGCAGGTGGCGCATCGCGAGCGCCGCACCCGTCGCGTTGTCGATGTTGACCGAGCGTAAGCCGGGCGCCCACAGGTCGATCAGCACGAGCGGCCGGCCGGTGGCGGCG
The DNA here is from genome assembly GCF_902833245.1 of Burkholderia sp. BCC0398. Classification (NCBI taxonomy): domain Bacteria; kingdom Pseudomonadati; phylum Pseudomonadota; class Betaproteobacteria; order Burkholderiales; family Burkholderiaceae; genus Burkholderia; species Burkholderia sp. BCC0398. The sequence continues at coordinate 17,927 of NZ_CADFEM010000026.1, read as the reverse complement.
AGCGCCTCGATCGTCTCGGGCTCGATGAAGCCGGCGACCGCGATCGCGTCGGGCGCATGCGGGCGCATCTGGCGCAGCACGTCGTCGTTCGGGCCGACCGTGAGCAACGTCGGCACGATGCCGCGCTCGCGGCACGCGTCCTCGACGCCGTGCAGCACATGCGAGAAGAACGGGCTCGCGGGAAAGCGGTTGTGCTGGCGGTGCAGCAGGAAGGTGAGCCGGCGGATGCGCGGCCGCAGCTGGGCGGGATCGTAGCCGAGCTGTCGCGCGATCTCGACGATGCGCGCGCGCGTGGCTTCGGACAGGCCGGGCTGGTTTTTCAGCGCGCGGGAGACGGTGCCGATCGAGACCTCAGCCGCCCGCGCCACGTCGCGAATGGTCGTACCCATCGTTCGGGGTCCGGTTTGTTTAGGGTGGAAGCGATTGTATAGTAAAAAATCTCGCGGAATTCGGGCCGGCTAACCGGGGAATACCCGCAAATAACGGGTTTTTAGGCGCTAATCTGCGAAAACATCGTTACTAAAAATACTAAACAAAACGAGAAAAAGGCAAGGTGGGTGTGCGGGCGTGGGGCGGCGCCGACGGCGCGCCGAAAAGGGGCCGCCGGGGGCCCCCGGACTACGGGCCGAGGCGAGCGTCACGGCGCGCCGCGCCGTGGCAGCAGCCTGCGACCAACGGCGCGGTTGCGCAACAGCTGAACCTTGCGCCGGCCGGGCATCGGCGCCGCCGCACGTTGCGCGAGCGTTTCCCGTGCGCCCGCGACGCCTGCCCGCCGTTCAACCCGCCCCGATCGCCACGGCCGGCGGTTCGCCGCGATCGCGCAGCGCGGCGCGGCCGGCATCGAGATCGACGACCGCGAGCCCGTCCGGCTGCTGCTTCGCCCGCCGCTTCGCGAGCGCCGCGACCGACGCGATCTCGTCGCTGCCGTAGCGCTTTGCGCCGTGCGCGCCGGCCGGCACGCCGACCGCGCCGATCGCCATCGTCACGAACCCGAAGAACGCCGGATTGCCGTGGCGGTCCTCGCCGCGCAGCCCGCCCGCCTGGCGGTCGGCCTGCGTGTAGAACAGCTGCGCGCCGTCGTTGAAGCGCGCGATCGCGTCGGCGGCGCGCTCGCGCCAGTCGTCGCGCTGGAACAGCACGAGGAAATCGTCGCCGCCGACGTGGCCCAGAAAGTCGCGCTGCGGATCGCACACGCCGGCCAGCACCGTCGCGGCGAACTTCAGCACTTCGTCGCCCTGCCAGTAGCCGTACTGGTCGTTGAACGGCTTGAACTGGTTCAGGTCGACGTAGCACGCGTGAAAGCCGGCGTCGCGCTGGAGCAGGCGGTCGATGTGCGCGCTGATCGGGATGTTGCCGGGCAGGAACGTCAGCGGATTCGCGTAGCGCGCGGCCTCGATGCGCATCTCGGTCACCGTGCGCACGAGGCTCTCGCCGGTGCCGAGGCCGACATAGCGGCCGTGTTCGGTGATCACGAAGCCGTCCGCGAGATAGCGCTGGTCGTGACGCGCGAGCAGCGTCGCGAGCTGCTCGAACGTGGTTGCGTTGTCGATCATCAGCGGCGCATCGTTCGCGAACTGCAGGCACGGCTTTTTCCCGAACACCTCGCGGTGATACGGCAGCGCGAAACGGTCGATGAAGCCGCGGCGATTGACGAGCGCGACGGGCCGCCCGCGCTCGACGAGCGCGACCGCGTGCAGATCGGGCATCCGGTTGAACAGGTCGAGCACGTCGTTGCTGGTCGCGTCGCGCGGCAGCGCCGGCGCGGGCACGAGCATCTTCCCGGCGATCGTGCCGGCCGGCCGCACCGCGCGCGTCACGCCGGGAAACACCGCGATGTGCGGCGCGCGGATCGCGTCGCGCGCGGCCGGCGCGACCACCCGCGACGGCTGCGCGTGCGGCCGGCCGAGCAGGAAGCCCTGCACGCAGCAGATGCCCATGTCGCGCACGACGATCAGGTCGCATTCGTTCTCGATGCCTTCCGCGATCAGCTTCGCGCCGCTCGCCTGCGCGAAGTGCTGCATCGCCTTCACGGCCTCGAACTTGAGCGGGTCGCGCGCGATGTCGTGGATGAAGAAGCGGTCGATCTTCACGACGTCCGGGTGCAGGCGCAGCCACAGGTTCATGCTCGCGTTCGCGGTGCCGTAGTCGTCGAGCGCGAACTGGATGCCGGCGTCGCGCAGCGTCGCGACCGCCGGCCCGATGTCCGCGAGATCGGGAATCGCGTTCTGCTCGGTGAGCTCGATCACGATGCGCTCGGCGCCGATCCGCGCGCGACCGAGGAACTGGCGTGCGCGCTCGCGTTCGCTGGCGAGCGTGAGGATCGTGCCCGCGCTGAAATTGAGGAACAGCTTGCCGTCGCAGCCGAGCGCCGCGAACGCGTCGAGGCAGGTGAGCGCGGCGGCCCGTTCGAGCGCGATGGTTTCGCCTTCGCGCGCGGCCTGCGCGAACAGCGCGGCGGGCGGCTCGAGGTCGGTGCCGCGCGGGCCGCGGATCAGCCCTTCGTAACCGACGACCGTTCCCGATCCGAGGTCGACGATCGGCTGGAACACGGCGGCGAGCGCGCGCTCCGCGATCAGGCGCGTGGTGCGGGGGGCGGCGGAATCGGAGGAGGGCGCGGGCATGGGCGGGGGCAGCCGAATCGACGGGACGATCGGCTTAACGGCACCGCTCGCGGAGAATTGAATGAAGATTTCGTGACGCGACGGGCGTTGCCGGTGCATCGAGCCGGACGCGCATCGGGGTGGGGGGCTGGAACGGGAAGCGGAAGGCGGAAGGCGGCCAGCGACAGCCATCGCCCCCCGCGCGCGTCAGCGCTTGCCCGCGCTCAGCGCGCCGGACCTGGCTGCCGTGTCGCCTTCGTCGTGCTCGCCGCTCGTGTCGCGCGCGCCCCAGCGCTGCGCGAGCGCCGCGCACGCCATCAGCTGGATCTGGTGGAACAGCATCAGCGGCAGCACGATCGCGCCGACCGCGTTCGCCGAGAAGATCACCTTCGCCATCGGCACGCCGGCCGCGAGGCTCTTCTTCGATCCGCAGAAGATGATCGTGATCCGGTCGGCGCGGTTGAAGCCGAGCCGCTTGCTGACGAACGCGGTCAGCAGCAGCGCGATCGCGAGCAGCACGAGGTTGACGACGAGCAGGCCGCCGAGCGCGCGCGGCGGAATCTGGTGCCACAACCCCTCGTTGACCGCCTCGCTGAACGCGACGTAGACGACCAGCAGGATCGAGCCCTGGTCGACGAAGCGCAGCACGCCGCGATTGCGGTCGATCCAGCCGCCGATCGCGGGCCGCAGCAACTGGCCGGCGATGAACGGCACGAGCAGCTGCATCACGATGCTGCCGACCGTGCTCCACGGCGACGCGGTCGCGGCCGACTGCGACGTGATCATCAGCCCGACGAGCGCCGGCGTGACGAAGATCCCGAGCAGGCTCGACGCCGATGCCGCGCACACGGCGGCCGGCACGTTGCCCTTCGCGATCGACGTGAACGCGATCGACGACTGGACCGTCGACGGCAGCGTGCACAGGAACAGTACGCCCGCATACAGCGTCGGCGTGACGAGCGGCTGCAGCACCGGTTTCAGCGCGAAGCCGAGCAGCGGGAACAGCGCGAACGTGCTGAGCAGCACGACCGCGTGCAGCCGCCAGTGGGTCGCGCCGGCGATCACGGCTTCGCGCGACAGTTTCGCGCCGTGCAGGAAAAACAGCAGGCCGACGGCGATGTTGGTTGCCCAGTTGAACGCATGGGCGGCCGGGCCGCGGCAGGGCAGCAGGCTCGCGAGCACGACGGTGCCGACGAGCGCGAGCGTGAAGTTGTCGGGGAGAAAACGGGGACGGGCCATCGGGAACTCGATTCGGAAACGGCGAAGCGCGCGTCGCGCGCGCGGATCGCGTTATTGTCCCGGTTGGCGATTCACCAAACAAATTCATTGTGCGAATCGATTGATGAATCGATTGCATGCAATGAGGGCCGCCGCGTCGACCCGGCCACGCGCGAAACCGCAGAAGAATGTTCTGCCGCGATCGCGTGCCGAAGCGAAAAAACCTAGCAGTAACATGGTGTTACACCGATGCCGGCGACATAACACTTTTTGGCTCGACACACTTTCCGCCCGCTCATAAATTACTGCTGAAAGCCTTGGGTCGGCCGAAAGGAACCGACGGCGGGCGTCGATGGGCACGGAACGATGACGGAACGGGTGAAACGGAAGATCGGACGATGGGTGGCAGGCGTGCTCGGCGCGCTGCTGATGCCGCTCGCGCTGGCCCAGCCGCCCCATGGCGGTCACGGGTTCGGTGGCCACGGCTTCGGCGGCGGCGACATGCGCGCGTACGCTCGGCCGGCCGGCGGCCCCGGCGGCGGTCCGGTCTGGCGTCGCGTTGCGCCGCCTGCCGGCGTGCGTCCCGGCGGCGTGAGCGGCGCCGGCTCCCGCTGGGGGCTGCGCCCGACGCCGTCCTACGGCCATTACGCCGCGCAAAGCCCGTATCGGCCGATCAGCGCCGAGGTCCGCCAGATGCCGCGCCCGCCGGGCGGCGGCAACGTCCCGCTGCGGGCCGGCTCGATCCGCGCCGACGTCGCCCGCTACAACGAGGAGCGCGGCGGTCGCCCGATGCCGCCGCCCCGCTCGCAGGAAGAGCCTGCGCACTCGCCTTCTTTCTCCCCGTTCTACCGAAACTGAGCGCCCCCGCGCACGTCCCCTTGCCGGCTGATGCGAATTCGCCACAGTCGCGCGCAGATTTCCGCTGATTTTCCCGCCGCATTGCGCTATCTTTCGCGCCCGGTACGCGCATGCCGCGCCGCCGCCCGCCGGTGCGACCGCATTCGCGCCGGGCCGCCGCCGTGCATCCGGCCATGGATACATCCCGCGAAGTTAATGCCGGCGCTATACCCGCAATAAGTGTGCGCAATTTTGACCGGACGAATGATCCGTAAAGATGGCTGCGCCCCATACGACGCAAGCACGCGGCTCCAAACAACAACGCTCGCGCCACTTATCGACTATCCGACAAAACCTGGAGATCCCATGAAAGCATTCGCCCGTCGCGCGTCGCGCACGTCCGTCAAGCTGATCGCCGCAGCCGCCTGCGTGGCGGCCGCCGCACCCGTCCATGCGCAGTCGAGCGTCTCGCTCTACGGGCAGGTTGACGAATGGGTCGGCGCCACCAAGTTCCCGGGCGGCGATCGTGCGTGGAACGTGTCGGGCGGCGGGATGTCGACGTCGTACTGGGGCCTGCACGGCGCCGAGGATCTCGGCGACGGCTACAAGGCGATCTTCACGCTGGAGAGCTTCTTCCGCGCGCAGAACGGCCAGTACGGCCGCTTCCAGGGCGACACGTTCTTCGCGCGCAACGCGTACGTCGGCATCAGCTCGCCGTACGGCACGGTGACGGCAGGCCGCCTGACGACGCATCTGTTCCTGTCGACGATCCTGTTCAACCCGTTCTACGACTCGTACACCTTCTCGCCGATGGTGTACCACGTGTTCCTCGGCCTCGGCACGTTCCCGACCTATCCGAGCGACCAGGGCGCCGTCGGCGATTCGGGCTGGAACAACGCGGTGGGATACACGTCGCCTTCGTTCGGTGGGCTGAATTTCGGCGCGATGTACGCACTTGGCAACCAGGCCGGCGACAACCGCTCGAAGAAGTGGAGCGCGCAGTTCAACTACGCGAACGGCCCGTTCGCGGCGACCGCCGTGTATCAGTACGTGAACTTCAACAACGGCCCGCAGGACCTGAGCGCGCTCGTGACCGGCATGAATAGCCAGGGCATCGCGCTGGTCGGCGCGACCTACGACCTGAAGCTCGTGAAGCTGTTCGGCCAGTACATGTATACGAAGAACGACCAGGTCGCGGGCAGCTGGCACGTGAACACCGCGCAGGGCGGCGTGTCGGTGCCGATCGGCGTGGGCAACGCGATGGCGTCGTATGCATACTCGCGCGACGCGGGCGGCCTCGACCAGACGCGCCAGACCTGGGCCGTCGGCTACGACTATCCGCTGTCCAAGCGCACCGACGTCTACGCGGCCTACATGAACGACCACATCAGCGGCCTGTCGACCGGCAACACGTTCGGCGCAGGCATTCGCGCGAAATTCTGACGCACGCGCGCGACCGGTGCGCCGGCCGCGCGCGCGAATTGCGCGTGCCGGCTGCATGTTTTCCCGTCCGTCCTTTCCGGCCCGAAGCGGCGCCGCCACCCGCGGCGCCGTTTTGCCTTTCTTGACCTTTATGTCTGCCCGCCTTTGTTACCCTATCTCGTAATTGGTTGACTCCCCGGGATTGCGAGCTAGTTCGATGGATACCCTCGTCAGCATGAATGTGTTTCGCTACGTCGTCGAAGTGGGCAGCTTCGTCGGCGCGGCGGAGCGCATGCAGATGTCGGCGGCGATGGCGAGCAAGCACGTGATGCACCTCGAGCAGCAGCTCGGCGCGCGGTTGCTGCATCGCACGACACGACGCGTCGCGCCGACCGAGGCGGGACGCGAATACTATGAGCGCCTCGTGCAGGCGCTGTCCGAACTCGACGAAGCCGGCCAGGCCGTCGGCGCCGCGAGCGTGGTGCCGCAAGGCAGGCTGCGCGTGACGTCGCTGTCCGCGTTCGGGCTGCGGCACGTGATGCAGGCCGTCACCGATTATGCGGGCCGGTTCCCCGACGTGACCGTCGACATGACGCTGTCCGATCGCGTGGTCGACCTGATCGAGGAAGGCTATGACGTCGCGGTGCGCGCGGCGCCGAACGGATTGAAATCGTCGTCGCTGGTCGCACGCCAGATCGCGACCGCGCACATCCTGCTGGTCGCGTCGCCCGAGTATCTCGACAAGCGCGGCACGCCGCAGACGATCGCCGATCTCGCGAACCACAACTACCTGCGGCGCGATTCGAATTCGACGATGCTCGATTCGCTGGTGATCGACGCGGCCGCCGCGTCGCGCGTGAGCCTGAACGGCAACCTGATCGTGAACCATCTCGAAGGGCTGCGCGCGGCCGTGCTCGCCGGCGCGGGCATCGCGCTGCTCGGCACCGAAGTGGTCGGCGACGACATCGAATCGGGCCGGCTCGTGCCGGTGCTGCTCGATTCGGTGCCGCCGCACGAGGCACCGATCTATGCGGTGTACGCGAGCCGTCGCCACGTGTCCGCGAAGGTGCGCTCTTTCGTCGATTTCCTGGCCGCGCGTTTCGAAGGGCAGTCGTTGTGCCCGTCGATCGAATCGCACCTGCGCGTGCTGCCGATCACGCGGATGAAGCGCGCGGTCTGAGCCGCGTCGTCCGCCGCGGCGGGGCAATGAAAAAGCGCGAACCGGTTGCCGGTTCGCGCTTTTCGTTTGGCTCGACGACGCTCGCGTCGAGGGCGGCCGCGACGGCCGCCGCATCCGTCAGCGCGGGATGCCGAGCCGCGCCTTCGCGTCGTCGTACTCGCGCTTGAGCCGCTCGACGAGCGCGCCCACGCTCGGCAGGTCGTCCATCAGGCCGACGCCCTGGCCGGCGCCCCAGATGTCCTTCCACGCCTTCGTCTTGTCGCTGCCGAAATTCATCTTGGTCTTGTCCGATTCCGGCAGCGCGTCCGGATCGAGGCCGGCCTTCTCGATGCTCTCGCGGATGTAGTTGCCGTGCACGCCCGTGAAGAGGTTCGTGTAGATGATGTCCGACGATTTCGCGTTCAGGATCGCGTGCTTGTAGTCGTCGATCGCGTGCGCTTCCTGCGTCGCGATGAAACGCGTGCCCATGTACGCGAAGTCCGCGCCCATCGCCTGCGCGGCGAGGATCGAGCCGCCGTTCGCGATCGAGCCGGACAGCACGATCGGGCCGTCGAAGATCTTGCGGACTTCGCCGACCAGCGCGAACGGCGACGTCGTGCCCGCGTGGCCGCCGGCGCCGGCCGCGACGAGGATCAGCCCGTCGACGCCCGCTTCGAGCGCCTTCTGCGCGTGGCGCAGGTTGATCACGTCGTGCAGCACGATGCCGCCGTAGCCGTGCACCGCGTCGACGATCTCGCGCGCCGGCGCGCGCAGGCTCGTGATGAAGATCGGCACCTTGTGCTCGACGCACACGCGCACGTCGTGCTCGAGCCGCGCGTTCGACTGGTGGACGATCTGGTTGACCGCGATCGGGCCGATCACCGCATCGGGATGTTTCGCCTTGTGGTCGGCGAGTTCCGCCTGGATCTGCGTGAGCCACTCGTCCAGTCGTTCGGCCGGACGCGCATTGAGCGCGGGGAACGAACCGACGATGCCCGCCTTGCATTGCGCTAGCACGAGTTCGGGGTAGCTGACGATGAACATCGGCGACGCGATGACGGGCAGCGTCAGGTTTTGCAGGACGGTGGGCAATGCCATGTGATGTCTCCAGTCTCCGGGGGCGTTGCGGTCGGACGATGATTCGAGTGTAGCGGCGGAACGCGTTCGTTCATATTAATACGAACGGTCGTGCGATTCTACGCGAGCTTAACAAACTCCGCGGTGTGCCGGCAATCGAGTGAGTGTTCTCTTTCTACGCTTTCGCGTGCTTACGCCGCTGTGAAGATGCGCCGGCGCTCATAAAATAGCCGCCATAACAAACCAACGAGAAACAAACCATGTCGTTTGAGGCGTTTGCACCGTTTCGCGTGACGGTGCAGGACACCGACATTTTCGGTGTCAAAGGAGGCGCGGGTCCGCCGCTGTTGTTGCTGCACGGCCATCCGCAGACCCACATGATCTGGCATCGCGTCGCCGCGACGCTCGCGAATCACTTCACGGTGATCGCCACCGACCTGCGCGGCTACGGCGCATCGGGCCGGCCGCCGAGCGACGCGCGGCACGCGCCGTATTCGAAACGCGCGATGGCGGCGGACCAGGTCGCCGTGATGCGGCATTTCGGCTTCGCGCAGTTCCACGTGTGCGCGCACGATCGCGGCGCGCGGGTCGCGCACCGGCTCGCGCTCGATCACGCGGAGGCCGTCGAGCGGATGATGCTGCTCGACATCGCGCCGACGCTCGCGATGTACGAGAAAACCGATCGCGCGTTCGCGACCGCGTATTTCCACTGGTTCTTCCTGATCCAGCCCGAGCCGCTGCCCGAGACGCTGATCGGCGCGCACACCGATGCGTACGTCGAGCGCGTGATGGGCAACCGGTCGGCCGGGCTGGCGCCATTCGCGCCCGAGGCGCTCGACGCGTACCGGGCGGCGCTCGCGCAGCCCGGCGCCGTGCATGCGATGTGCGAGGACTATCGCGCATCGGCGACGATCGATCTCGAGCACGATCGTGCGGACCTCGAACGCGGCAACAAGATCGCGTGCCCGCTGCGCGTGCTGTGGGGCGAGCACGGCGTCGTCGGCCGCTGCTTCGATCCGCTCGACGAGTGGCGTCGCGTCGCGCGCGACGTCAGCGGCCGCGCGCTCGACTGCGGGCACTACATTCCGGAAGAGGCGCCCGTCGCGCTGATCGACGAACTGCTCGCGTTCTTCGACGCGCGGGACGCGGCCGCGTGACGGCCTGGGCGGCGCGCGCCGCCGGCGGCCCGATGGTGCGCGCCGCGGCTCAGCGGTGCGCGTGGTCGTCCTCGACGAGCGGCGGCAGGCGGCGCGGCACGGGCGTCGATTTCACGATCGCGGTGCTCGTCTCCGCGCGCTCCGTCACCTTCGACAGGATGTCGTCGAGGTGCTCGATCGTGCGCAGGTAGAGCCGGCAGATGAAGCAGTCGTCGCCGGTCACCTTGTCGCATTCGACGAATTCGGGAATCCGCCGCAGCAATTCCTCGACCAGATGCAGTTGGCCCGGCAGCGGCTTCACGCGGACGATCGCCTGCAGCGTGTAGCCGAGCGCACGCGGGTCGAGCTCGACGGTGAACGCAGCGATCACGCCTTGCGCTTCCAGCCGGCGCACGCGGTCGGCCGTCGCGGGCGCCGACAGCCCGATCTGCCGCGCGAGTTCGCTGGTCGCGATGCGGGCGTCGTCGGCCAGCGCGGCGACGATTGCACGGTCGGTCGCGTCGAGCGACGCGACGGCGGGCGGGGAAAGGCGTTTCGGCATGATCGCTTTGCTTTCGAAGGTCAATCGGCTGATTCGCTTCAGTTTAGCCGTGGTTTCAGCGAAAGCAAGTTTCTAGAATCGAACTCATCCAAGCTCTTCAACGGAGTTCCTGATGGCCTCGAATGAAATTCGCCGCGGCGCCGCCGAGATGATCGTCGCGATGCTGATGTCCGGCACGATCGGCTGGCTCGTGATGTCGTCGCAGCAGCCGCTGACCAATGTCGTGTTCTTCCGCTGCGTGTTCGGCACGGCGACGCTCGCGATCGTCTGTGCGGCGTTCGGCTTCCTGCGCCGCTCGCTGTTCTCGCCGCGGATGCTCGTGCTCACGACGCTCGGCAGCCTCGCGATCGTCGCGAACTGGCTGCTGCTGTTCGCCGCGTATTCGCGCGCGTCGATCTCGATGGCGACCGCCGTCTACAACACGCAGCCGTTCATGCTCGTCGCGCTCGGCGCCATCGTGTTCCGCGAGCGGATCACCGCGTCGACGCTCGCGTGGCTCGCGCTCGCATTCGCCGGGCTCGTATTCGTGGTGCGCGTCGAACCGGCCGTGCTCGCGGTGCCCGGCGAATACCTGGAAGGGGTCGCGCTGTCGCTCGGCGCGGCGTTCCTGTACGCGATCTCGTCGATCATCACGAAGCACCTGAAGGGCACGCCGCCGCATCTGCTCGCGCTGCTGCAGGTCGGCCTCGGCATCCTGCTGCTCGCGCCGTTCGCGCACTTCGACACGTTGCCGGCGACGGCCGGGCAATGGGCCGACCTGATCGTGCTCGGCATCGTCAACACGGGGCTGATGTACGTGCTGCTGTACGGCGCGGTCCAGAAGCTGCCGACCGCGATGACGGGCGCGCTGTCGTTCGTCTATCCGGTCGTCGCGATCGCCGTCGATCGCATCGCGTTCGGGCAGACGCTCGCGTGGACGCAGGTATTCGGCGCGCTCTTGATCCTGCTCGCGGCGGCCGGCGTGAACCTCGGCTGGCGCATCGTGCCGGCCCGTCGCACGGCGGTCGGCAACTGAAACGGTCAGAGGATTCGGCGCGGCGGCGCGCTCACGCCGCGGCGCGTCGAATGCGCGTGTCGCGAGTGAAGCTTGCCTGCGGAATGACGTCGCGCGGACGCCGCGCGCGGGCGCGAAAAGCGCTGTAGGAAGTTGTAGGGAAACACCCGATGCGATGCGGTCGCGTCGCTCGTATGATGCGGGCTGTGACGTTGATCACGTTCACAGGATTCCGATCTCGATGCCGTTCGCCCGTGAGGCTGAACGGCTTTTTTTTATGTCTCGCTGCCCGCGATCAGCCGCCGCCGCGCGTCGAGCCGCGCAAGCAGCGCGCGCCGCGCGTCGTCGTCCGACGTACGCCATCCCTTGATCTCGCCGCGCGTGCGCAGGCAGCCCGCGCACCAGTCGGTGCGCGGATCGATCCGGCAGACGTCGGTGCACGGCGACGCGACCGTGGCGACCGGCATCGTCACGTCGCTCATGCGGGCTCCCGCAACGCGACGTCCGCGACCGGCGCGCCCGTCAGCGACACGAGTTCGTGCGGCGACAGGTTGAACACCGCGTGCGGATGGCCGGCAGCGGCCCACAGGCTGTCGAGCGCGAGCAGGTCGGCGTCGATCAGCGTGACGGGTTCGACCAGATGGCCGATCGGGCAGACGCCGCCGATCGCATAGCCGGTGTTGTCGCGCACGAACTTCGCGTCCGCGCGGCCGACCGGGCCGACCTGCGCGGCGACCTTCTTTTCATCGACGCGGTTCACGCCGCTCGCGACGACCAGCACGGGCGCGCCGTCGGCCTGCCGGCGAAACAGGATCGACTTCGCGATCTGCGCGACCGAGCAGCCGAGCCCGGCCGCGGCCTCGGCCGACGTCTTGCCGGTTTCGGCGAGCATCACGATGCCTTTCGCATGGCCGCGCTCGCGCAGCAGCAGCGCGACGCGTCGCGCGGAATCGGGGAGGGAATCGAATGAAGCGGGTGTCGTCATGGGGAGGCGTCCGTGGGAGGGCGTGATCAGACGCAGTTCGCGGCGTCGGCCGCGCCCTGCGCCCTGGCAAGCAGTGCACGACCGGCGCGCGACACGTTCGCGCGGCCGATCGCGTTCGAGATGAAGTCGCCGGCCGCGACGACCTGCGCGAGATCGATGCCGGTCTCGATGCCGAGGCCTTGCATCAGGTACAGCACGTCCTCGGTCGCGACGTTGCCGGTCGCGCCCTTCGCGTACGGGCAGCCGCCGAGGCCCGCGACCGACGCGTGGAAGATCTCGATCCCTTCGAACAGCGCCGCGTAGATGTTCGCGAGCGCCTGGCCGTAGGTGTCGTGGAAATGGCCCGACAGCCGTTCACGCGGGAACACGCGCGTGACCGCGGAGAGCACCTCCCGCGTGCGCTTCGGCGTGCCGACGCCGATCGTGTCGGCGATGTCGATCTCGTCGCAGCCGAGCGCGGCGAAGCGTTCGACGACGTCGACGACCGACGCGACCGGCACCTCGCCTTGATACGGGCAGCCGAGCGAGCACGACACGCTGCCGCGCAGTCGCAGACCCGCGTCCTTCGCGGCCTTCGCGACGGGCTCGAAGCGCGCGATGCTCTCGGCGATGCTGCAGTTGATGTTCCGCTGCGAGAACGCTTCGCTCGCCGCGCCGAAGATCACGACCTCGTCGGCGCGCGCGGCGACCGCGTTCTCGAAACCCTTCAGGTTCGGCGTGAGCACCGAGTACACGGTGCCCGCGCGGCGCTCGATGCCGGCCATCACGTCGGCGCCGTCGGCCATCTGCGGCACCCATTTCGGCGACACGAACGATGCGGCCTCGACGTTGCGGAAGCCGGCGCGCGACAGCCGGTCGACGAGTGCGATCTTCACGTCGGTCGGCACGAAGGTCTTCTCGTTCTGCAGGCCGTCGCGCGGGCCGACTTCGACGATCTTGACGGCGGTGGGGAACGTCATGGTTGTCTCCGGTTTCGTGTAGGGCGGAATTCAGTAGCCGCGTGCGTAGTCGACGATCCCGCTGACGGGCGCGCCGCGCTCGAACGCGCGGATCTTGCCGGCGATCTGCTCGACGGCTTCCGCGCGCAGCGTCTCGGCCGAGCTGTGCGGCGTGATCGTGATGCGCGGCGCGCGCCAGAACGGATGGTCGTCAGGCAGCGGCTCGTGCTGGAACACGTCGAGCGTGGCCGCGGCGACCTGGCCGCTCGCGAGCGCGTCGAGCAGGTCGGCTTCGACGAGATGCGCGCCGCGCGCGACGTTGACGACGTACGCGCCGCGCGCGAGCCGCGCGAACGCGCGCGCCGACAGGATGCCGTCGGTGTCGCGCGTGCTCGGCAGCAGGTTGACGAGCATCTTCGCGCCGTCGATGCACGCGTCGAACGCGCCGTCGCCGGCGAAGGTCGCGATGCCGTCGAGCTGCTTCGCACTGCGGCTGTAGCCGCGCACCGGCAGGCCGAGCGCGGCGAGCGCGCGGGCGACCTCGGCGCCGAGCACGCCGAGGCCGAGGACCGCGACGGTGAAGCTCGCGCGCGCATGCGGTTCGAGCGGCTGCCAGCGGCGTTCGCGCTGTTGCAGGTCGTATTCGTCGAAGCGGCGCAGGTAGCGCAGCACCGCGTGCGTCACGTATTCGACCATCTGCTGCGCCATGCCCGAATCCTCGAGCCGCACCAGCGGCACGTGTGCGGGCAGCGTGCCCGGATGCGCGCGGTCGAGCGCGAGCAGCGCATCGACGCCCGCGCCGAGGTTGAAGATCGCGCGCAGGCCGTCGCGCGGCGCGAAGAACTCGCGCGGTGCGCGCCACACGAGCGCGTAGTCGGCGGCGGCCGTATCGCCCGGCTGCCACGCGCGCAGTTCGGCTTCCGGCAGCGCCCGCGCGATCTCGTCGCGCCATGCGCCGGCTTCCTGATGCGGTGAATGGAACAGGATCTTCATTGCGTGACGGCGCGCGCGCCGGCGAGGCGCGTCACGGGAACGGCGAGCGAAGCCGGGCGCGGCGCGCCGGCGGACGTAGCGGACATTGGACGACTCCTGACGAACGGCCCGGCGCGTCGGCGCGGGGACCGGTTCCGTGTGACGCTGACGGGAAGCCCACATTCTACGGTTTCGCCGCACATTGCGCCGTCGGTGCGGGCCATGCGGCCCATGCGGCTGGCTTGGGCCGCCGTCGCGCAGTCGCCGGGCCGCCGCCGGTCACCGCGCCGCGCAAAAGCAAAGCACAAAATATTGGTTCGGCTGCCGCGTACGCGACGCCACAATCGAACCTCGTCTTCAAGCAAGCGAGGGCAATCATGCGCGCATGCAGCAAATCGGCGTGGCCGCCGCGGCTCGTCACCGTCCCGGGCCTGCACGGCAGCGAAGGCGCCCACTGGCAGACCTGGCTCGAGCGGCAGTTCCCGCGCGCGTTGCGGGTCGAGCAGCACGACTGGGATGCGCCCGATCTCGCCGGCTGGGCGCAATCGGTGCGCGCGCTGCTCGATCGCGAGCGCGGCCCGTTCGTGCTCGCCGCGCACAGCTTCGGCTGCCTCGCGACCGCGCATGCGCTCGCGCAGTGGCCGCACGTCGGCGATGTCGCGGGCGTGCTGTTCGTCGCGCCGGCGAGCCCGAAGAAATTCACGTTTGCCGGGCCGTTCGACGCACGCCGGCTCGCGGTGCCGTCGATCGTGATCGGCAGCGAGACCGATCCGTGGATGCCGCTCGGCGATGCGCGCACGCTCGCGCAGCGCCTGGGTAGCGCGTTCGTGAACCTCGGCGATGCCGGGCACATCAACACGGCGGCCGGCTACGGGCCGTGGCCGCGCGCGAAATACTTCATCGACACGCTGGTGCATTGCGCGGCGCCGCTGCGTTTTCGCGACGCGGACGACGGCTTCGAGGCCGCGCTCGTCGATCGCGCGCTCGCGCACGCGGTCTGACGGGCCGGTTGCGCGGCGCATGCCGCGCGGTGGCTGTCGCGGTAGGGCGGGCCGTCGCGCTTGCAATGCGCAGGCGGGCCTCATGGCCCTGACGGCCGCGGCCGGGTCCGAATCGCTCGGCCGGCCGTACCCGACGTGGCCCGCGAAGCGGCGCGACACCGTGCCGTTCGCGCCGTCGCCGACCGTTACGTCATGTCAGTGGCGGCTCGACGCGCGCGCCCACTGCGCTGCCTGAACAGTACCGACTCCTATCACGTGGCAGCGGGATCAGCCCGGCGACGACGCGGCGGCGCTTGAAGCGGCTGCGTTCGCAGTGGGCTTCGCATCGTCGTCGTCATCGGGCGGGTAATGCACGACGGGCGGCGCGAGCGGCGCGGCCTCGGATGCGACGGTATTCGCGGTCGCGTCGCTGTTGAACGCGCTGGCGGCGCCGCTCGATGCGCCGGCCTGCGGCACGGTGTCGGTCGCGTGGGCGTCGTGCGGTGCGTCGTCGCTGCACGCGGCGACGAACACGGCGGTACACAGAACGACGGCGACGGAAACGCGACGCATGACTTCTCTCCTGGCAGGCTGATCGGGAAACGTTTTCGAGTATGCGGCCGCGATGCGACGTTTCGGTGAATCGTTTGCGATTCCGGCGCGATCGCGAAATGGTTTCGTCCGGCTGACCGAATGCCGTCGCGGCGATCCACCGGCACGCATGGCGGAATTTTCCAGCAGAGGCGGATGCTGCGCGCATTTACACGGCGCGCCACGCCGCGACCCGGCCACGGCGACGCGGGCGCCATGCGCGGCATCGCAAACGCGATCGGCAACTTGCGACCGATGCGCGGCCGGCCGCGCCCAAAAATCGGGCGTTATTGCCGCTTCGTCAGCGAACGGCCAGCCGTGCGCCAGCGTGGCGTCATGGAAGCGTTCTCACCGCCAACTCGGTCCGTCTGCCGCCCGGTGCGCGCCGCGCACGATGGCCGGCGCTGCACCTGTATGCGGCCCCCCCGCAGTTTCGCGGCACCCGAATTGCTCGTTGCCGATGCGCGTGCCGACCGCGCTGCCATCCGGGCACGCGGCGCACACCCGCGTCCATCAACCACGGAGCGAGCAGAAGCCATGTCCAGCGATCGATCCGATTCCCCGTCCGCCGAACCGGCGCGCGACGCTGCCCCGTCGCCGCTCGGGCCCGGCCGTTCAGCGCCGCTGCCATTGGCGCACGATACGCCGTCCAGCGCCGCGCGGCGCCGTTTCCTGCAATCCGCGGCGGCTGCCGCGACCGTCAGCGCCGCATCGCACGTTCATCCGCAGTCGCCGCACGCGGCGTCCACGCCGGCCGCGCCCCGCCGCGATACGGTGCCGGCGCGGCCCGTGCATCTCGACATCAACGGGCGCGCATACACGCTGCAGCTCGAACCGCGCGTCACGCTGCTCGACGCACTGCGCGAATACGCGGGCCTCACGGGTACGAAGAAGGGCTGCGATCGCGGGCAGTGCGGCGCGTGCACGGTGCTCGTCGACGGCCGGCGCATCAACGCGTGCCTGACGCTCGTGGTGATGCACCAGGGCGAGCGGATCACGACCGTCGAAGGGCTGGCGCGCGGCGGCGTGTTGAGCCCGGTGCAGCGTGCGTTCGTCGAATGCGATGCGTTCCAGTGCGGCTACTGCACGTCCGGCCAGCTCTGCTCGGCGACCGCGCTGCTCGACGAGTTCGCGGCGGGGGCCGGGAGCGCCGCCACGGATGACGTGCGGCGCCGTCCCGCGCAGCTGTCGGACGACGAGATCCGCGAGCGCATGAGCGGCAACCTGTGCCGCTGCGGCGCGTACCCGAACATCGTCGCCGCCGTGCGCGCCGCGCATGCGGCGCACGGCTAGTGTCCTGTTCCGCTGATTCGCGAGCAAAGTCGATGCAGCTTTTCGAGGATCGAATCGGCTGACGCGGTCCAGACGAAGGGTTTGCAGTTTTCGTTGTAGTGGGAGACGAATTGATCGATTCGCTTGACCAGTTGTTTGACCGAGCCGAACGAGCCTCTACGGATCGCTTTGTCGGTGATCAGCGCAAAGAAGCGTTCGACCTGGTTGAGCCACGAACTGTAGGTGGGAATGAAATGCATATGCCAGCGGGGGCGTGCCGCCAGCCACGCCTTGACCTTCGGATGCTTGTGACTGCCGTAGTTGTCGACGATGCAGTGCACGTCGAGTTCGGCTGGCACGGCCTTGTCGATTTCGCGCAGAAACGACAGGAATTCCTGATGTCGATGACGCGGCTTGCAGGTAGCGAGCACGGCGCCATTGAGCACATTCAGGGCGGCAAACAGCGTCGTGGTGCCATGACGGACGTAATCGTGAGTGACGCCTTCAACGTAGCCGAAACCCATCGGCAGCATGGGTTGCGTGCGCTCGAGCGCCTGACATTGGCTCTTCTCGTCCACGCACAGCACCAGAGCGTTCTCCGGCGGACTGAGGTACAAGCCGACCACATCGCGCAGTTTCTCGATGAAGAACTGATCGGTCGAGAGCTTGAAGCTTTCACTTCGGTGCGGCTGCAGACCCAGCAGTTTGAAGTAGCGGTGCACGCTCGTCGGCGAGATGGCGGTTTCGGCGGCAATCGTGCGCACGCTCCAGTGAGTGGATCCATCTGCCGGCTTCGTGTGCAGGGTCTTGTGAATCAGTTGGGCCAGCCGTTCGTCGTCGATGGTGCGTGGCTTGCCGGGACGTACTTCGTCGTAGAGTCCGTTGATTCGCTGCTCCAGAAACCGCAGACGCCACTTGCCCACCGTGGTACGTGTGAGTTGCAGGCGTTGCGCGATCGCGCTGTTGGGCTCGCCGTCAGCCGCCGCCAGCACGATGCGCGCCCGCGAGACCAGCGCAGCCGAAATCGAGCGAGAACGCGCTATCGATGTCAGTTGCGAACGCTCGTCTTCGCTCAGCACCAGTTCCGCCTTCGGTCGTCCCATCGCCATGCTGACGTCTCCCGTTCCGTTGACGTCAACATGCTACGTGAACATAGACCGGTTAACAACGGAACAGGACACTAG
>NZ_CADFEM010000025.1:0-58862 GCF_902833245.1 Burkholderia sp. BCC0398 | reverse complement strand
GTTCGCGTCGCACGACGCGCCGATTCCGCCGGCGATGCCGGACTGGTCGCCGGTGCGCGAGTTCGGCGGCTATGGCGGCTGGGGCGCGACGCAACGCAACGGCGCGCCGCTGCAACGTGCGGCAGCGGCCGCCGCGATGTGCGGCTGCGCGAACGAATGCAACCTTCACCAGCATGCGCACGCGAGCGCATGGGCGAGCACGTTGCCGACGTCGGATGCGAAGGGCTTCTGGGGCGCGTTCGGGTGTTCGTGCTGGGCGATCTGACATGACGACGCGCACCGTCTACCGCACCCCCGCGTGGATCCGCGCGCTGCTCGCGCAACCATGGGTCCTGCCGCTCGCGCGCGTCGCGCTGGTGTCCGCCTATCTGCTCGGCGGCGTCGCGAAGGCGCTCGACTTCCCCGCCGCGGTCGCGGAGCAGGCGCATTTCGGCCTGCAGCCGGCCGCACTGTGGGCGGCGCTCGCGATCGCGGTCGAGATCGCGGGCTCGCTGTGCGTGGTGTTTCGCCGTTTCACGTGGCTGGGCGCCGGCAGCCTCGGCATGCTGACGCTCGTCGCGATGGTCGTGGCGAACGATTTCTGGAACCGTTCGGGTGCCGAACACTTCATGGCGCTCAACAGCTTTTTCGAGCATCTCGGGCTGATCGCGGCACTCGTGCTCGCGACCGTGCTCGACGATGCGCGGCAATCGGCCGATGATGGCCGTTCCATTCGATGACGATGCAACAACCAGGAAACCCTGTGATGAAATCCGTTCGTTCCGTGCTGCTCGCCGCGATGCTCGCGGGCGGCCTGGCCGTCGCCCCCGTGACGTTCGCGAAACCGCCGGCGCCGCCCGCGGTCGTGCCGACGGTGGCGGTCGGTCCGCAGTACGACACGACGCACGTGTGCGTCGCACCCGAAGACTTCGATCGCTTCACCGACAGCTTCGTCGCGACGTTCGGCGGCAAGAAGTCGAAGCAGGGCGTGTTCCAGGTCACGCCGACGCCGAGCCAGACGATGTCGCAACTCGTGCTGACGCCGGTCGGCACGATTTCGGTGTTCGGCTTCAAGACGCCGATCCCGTATCCGTTCTGCGAGGAACGCACCGGCTATCTCGTGACCGACATGGACGTCGCCGTGAAGTCCGCACGCGAGCACGGTGCCGACGTGATCGTCGACACGTTCCCCGATCCGATCGGTCGCGACGCGATCGTCACGTGGGCGGGCGGCGTGAACATGCAGCTGTACTGGCACACGCAGGCGCCGAATTACGACGCGCTGCAGACCGTCCCCGAGAATCGCGTGTACGTGTCGCCGCAAAGCGTCCGCAAATTCGTGCACGACTTCGTCAAGTTCTCGAAAGGCAAGGTGGTGTCCGACAACCTGAAGGCGCCGGGCATCGAGATCGGCCGGCCGGACGATAAGTACCGCCGGATTCGCATCGAATCGGGCTTCGGCAAGATGACCGTGCTGGTGACCGACGGCCATCTGCCTTACCCGTTCGGGCGCGAAATGACCGGCTACGAAGTCGCCGATCTCGCGGCGACGCTGAAGCAGGCCGAAGGCGCGGGCGTGACGGTGCTGGTGCCGCCGTTCAAGTCGGACGGCCGCGACGCGGCGCTCGTGCAGTTCCCGGGCGGCTACGTCGCCGAAATCCACGCGAGCGTAGCGCGATGAAGCACGAGGACACGATTCTCGCCGCGGTGGCCGGCTTCGTCGACACGCTGAGCTTCGTCGCGCTGTTCGGGCTGTTCACCGCGCACGTGACCGGCAACTTCGTGCTGATCGGCGCGGGCCTCGCGGGCTTCGGGCAGGGCGTCATACTGAAGCTCAGCGTGTTTCCGGCGTTCGTATGCGGCGTGATCGCGAGCAGCCTGATCGCGCGGTCGATGGCCGCGCGGCCCGCGTGGCAGGGCACGCGCGTGCTGCACACGGTGCAGGCCGTGCTGCTGCTCGGCTTCTGCGCGGCCGGCGTGTGGGCGACGCCCGTCACGCAGCCCGACAGCGTGGCGGCGCTCGTGGCCGGCATCGTCGGCACGTTCGCGATGGGCGTGCAGAACGCGCATCCGCGCGTGATCGCGCGCACGGGCGGCGTGCCGAACACGGTGATGACCGGCAACGTCACGCAGGCGATTCTCGATGCCGTCGACATGCTGTCGCCCGGCACGGCGGACAGCGTGCGCGCCACCGCACGCGCACGCTTCGCGAAGATGCTGCCGGCGATCGTCGCGTTCGCGCTCGGCGCGGCGGGCGGTGCGCTCGGGTTCCGCTACGTCGGGTTCCTGGCGCTGCTGGCGCCCGTCGGCGCGCTCGCGACGCTTGCGCTGTGCGCCGCGCAAGCGGCCGGTACCCCGACGCAGGAGCGTGCATGATCGAGCGGCGCAGGCGACGCCACGGCCGCCGCTTCGAGCGGGCCGCGCGCGCGTCGATCGTCGCGGGCCTGCTGTGCGCGGGCGCCAACGCGGCGTTCGCGGAAACGGCGGCTGCGTCGACCTCGACTTCGACGCAAGAACCGGCGCCGGCCTCGACGTCCACGGCGACCGCCGCATCGACGTGCACCGCCAAACGCCCGACCGTCCTGTTCAATCGTTGGCAGGAAGACTGGTCGGTGCTCGCGAGTCCCTGCGTGCCGCAGGAGCCGCTCGACGGGCTCAAATACATCCCGCTCGGCCACGATCCGCAGTCCTATCTGTCGCTCGGCGTGAACCTGCGCGAGCGGCTCGAGACCAACGACGCGCCGCTGTTCGGCATCGGCGCCGCCCAATCGGATACGTACGTGATCCAGCGCGTCGAAGTGCACGCCGATGCGCATCTCGGCCCGCATTGGCAGTTCTTCGCGCAATTGCAGGACGCACGCGCGTTCGGCAAGAACACGGTGTCGCCGGTCGACAAGAACCCGCTCGATCTCGAACAGGCGTTCGCGACCTACACGGGCGCGCTCGGCGGTGGCACGGTCAAGTTCCGCGTTGGTCGGCAGGAGATGGCGTTCGATTTGCAGCGCTTCATCGCCGCGCGCGACGGCCCGAACGTGCGGCTGGCGTTCGATGCGGTGTGGGCCGATTACGAATACGGCAAGTGGCGCTTCATCGGCTATGCGACGCAGCCGGTGCAGAACCGCGACGCGTCCGATTTCGACGACGTGTCGAATCGCGACCTCACGTTCAGCGGCGTGCGCTTCGAGCGACAGTCGGTCGGGCCGGGCGACCTGTCCGGCTACTGGTCGCGCTACAACCGCAACGGCGCGCGTTTCCTCGATGCGAGCGGCCCCGAGCATCGCGACGTATGGGACGTCCGCTACACGGGCACGCACGGGCGCTTCGACTGGGATCTCGAGACGATGCTTCAGACCGGCACGGTCGGCAACGCCACGATCGGCGCGTGGGCCGTCGGTTCGATCGCCGGCTACAGGCTCGACGCGCCGTGGTCGCCACGCATCGCGCTGCAGGTCGACGCGGCGTCGGGCGACCGGCATTCGCACGACGGCCGCGTCGGCACCTTCAATCCGCTGTTTCCGAACGGCTATTACTTCACGCTGGCCGGCTATACGAGCTACGCGAACCTGATTCACGTGAAGCCGTCCGTGACGCTGAAACCGTCGGCGAACCTGTCGCTGCTCGGCGCGCTGGGCTTCCAGTGGCGCGAGACGACCGGCGACGCCGTCTATCAGCAGCCGAACATCCCGGTGCCGGGCACGGCGGGCAAGGGCGGGTTGTGGACGGGGATGTACGTGCAGTTGCGCGCGGACTGGACGATCGCCGCGAACCTGATCGGCGCGGTGGAGGCCGTGCACTTCCAGGTCGGCGACGCGATCCGGCAGGCGGGCGGGCACAACGCCGATTACGTCGGCGTCGAGCTGAAGTACGGCTGGTGACGGCGGCGCGCGGCCACCCGCACGCGGCATGAAAAAGGGCAGCCCCGTGAACTGCGGGGCTGCCCTTCGTTCGTCCGGGCCGGTAGCATGGGCCGGCCCGTTCGCGGTGACGGCGATGCCGTTACAGGTTCGGCGACAGCGCGAGCGCGTTCGTCAGGTCGCCCATCGGCTGCGCGCCGTTCGCCTTCAGCGCGTCGTCGCGCTGCTGCAGGCCCGCGAGGCGCGGCAGCGAGAAGCGGCGCGTGATGAAGCGCAGGATCGAGCCCGTGTCGTACTGCGTGTGGTCGACGAAGCCCTTCTTCGCATACGGCGACACGATCAGCGCCGGAATGCGCGTGCCCGGGCCCCAGCGATCGGCATTCGGCGGCGTCGCATGATCCCAGAAGCCGCCGTTTTCGTCGTACGTGACGACCACGACCATGTTCTTCCATTGCGGGCTGGCCTGCAGGTGCGCGATCACGTCGGCGATGTGCTGATCGCCGGACGTGACGTCCGTGTAGCCCGGGTGCTCGTTCAGGTTGCCTTGCGGCTTGTAGAACGTGACCTGCGGCAACGCGCCCGCATCGATCGCCTTGATGAACTCGGCGCCGTTCGCGCCGCCGTCGAGCAGGTGCTGCGCACGGCTCGCGGTGCCCGGCGCCTGGTTCGCGAAGTAATTGAACGGCTGGTGGTGCGGCTGGAAGTTCGGCGTCGACAGGTCGGCGCCGTAGATCACGTTCGACGTGCCGTTCTGGCTCGCCTGCAGCGCCTGGCCCCACGCGCCGGCATACCACGCCCACGACACGCCCGCGTTGGTCATCAGGTCGCCGATGTTGGTCGCCGTCTGCGGCGGCATCGTCGACGGATTGGCCGGGTCTGCGAGCAGCGGGTCGCCGCCCGCGGCCGCCTTGTTGCCGCTCGGCTGATACGCCGGCTGCATCGTGTTGATGCCGTAGAAGTCGGGCGTCAGCGCGCCGTCGTTGACGAACTTCGGCGGGCCGCTCAGCGCGGAGGCCGGCGAGTTCGTCGCGACCTTCAGCGACTTGCCGTCGGCGTTCAGGACTGCGATCTTGCCGGCCGCCGGGCTCTTGTCGGCGTTCGGGTAGTACGGCGCGCATGCGCAGACCAGGTACTGGTGGTTCAGGAACGAACCGCCGAACGCGCCCATGAAGAAGTTGTCGGCGAGCACGTACTGCTGCGCGATCTTCCACAGCGGCAGCTTCGACGGATCGGCCGTGTAATGGCCCATCGTCAGGCCGCCGGCATCGGTCCATGCGGCGTACATGTCGTTCTTGCCGCCGTTGATCTGCATCTGGTCCTGGTAGAAGCGGTGCACGATGTCGCGCGTCGCGATGCTCATCGACTGGTTGAAGCCTTTCGGATCGTCGATCGCGAACGGCGCGTTCGGCAGGTTCGCCGTCATCGCCTCGGTCACCGCCGGCGTGATGCCGGTCGCGGTCAGGCCGCCCCAGATCTTCGGCAGCGTCGCCATCGTCGAGCCGTCGCGGTCCTTCTGCACCGAGTTCGCGGCCGTCGCGTTCTGCAGACCGTTCGCGCCCGGGAAGTTGCCGTACAGGTTGTCGAAGCTGCGGTTTTCCGCGTAGATCACGACGACGTTCTTGACGGCCGACAGGCCCTGTTGCGTAACGTCGTCGCCGCCGCAGGCGGTCAGGCTGAGCGCGGCCGCGAGGGCGATCGGCGTGTAGCGAATCCAGGCGTGCTTCTTCATGCGATGTTCTCTCTCATTCGTCGTTGGTCGCGTGTGGGAACCGGGTGGCGGAAGGGCCGGCGCACGAACCTCGCGGTACCGCCCGGCTGCGCGCATTATCTGGAACCGATTTGACAGCCGGGTGTAGGGGCGCTTTCAATTGACTGTCGGTGGAACGTCATTGAACGGTCACGGGACTGACATAAGCTCCGGCCGATTGCCCACCGCTACCCGAACAACGAATGCACACCCTGCTGAAATCCTTCGCGTTCGCGCGATCGCTGATCCCTGCCGCGGCGACGCTCGCGGTGGCCGGCGCGCTCGCGGCGCTCGCCGGTTGCGATGCGCAGCCCGGCACGACTGCATCGGCCGCGTCCGTCGTACCGGCGGCCCAGGCCGCGCCGGCCAGCCCGGCGGTCGCGCCGGCCGGCCAGCCGCAGACGCGCGCGCAGGTGTTCGAGGGCGTGAAGCAGATGACGGCGCTCGGCAAGCAACTGTTCTTCGATCCGTCGCTGTCCGGGTCCGGCAAGCTCGCTTGCGCGTCGTGCCACAGCGCCGAGCATGCGTTCGGGCCGCCGAACGCGCTGTCGGTGCAGCTCGGCGGCGACGACATGCACCGTACCGGCTTTCGCGCGGTGCCGTCGCTGAAGTACCTGCGCGGCATCCCGCCGTTCAGCGAGCACTTCCACGATTCGCCGGACGAAGGGGACGAAAGCATCGACGCGGGTCCGACCGGCGGATTGACCTGGGACGGTCGCGTCGATACGCGCGATGCGCAGGCGCGCATTCCGCTCACGTCGCCGTTCGAGATGAGCAGTTCGCCCGCACGGGTCGCGAACGCGGTTCGCGCCGCGCCGTATGCCGATGCATTCCGCAAGGCGTTCGGCGAAACGGTGCTCGGCGACGACCAGGCGACGTTCGGTGCGGTGCTCCGCGCGCTCGACGCATTCCAGCAGCAGCCGGCGCTGTTCGATCCGTACACGAGCAAATACGACGCGTATCTGGCCGGCCACGCACAGCTCACGCCCGCGGAGCTGCACGGGCTGCAGCTGTTCAACGACGAGAAGAAGGGCAACTGTGCGAGCTGTCACATCAGCCAGCGCACGCTCGAAGGCGGCCCGCCGCAGTTCAGCGATTTCGGGCTGATCGCGATCGCGGTGCCGCGCAACCGCGCGCTGCCCGTCAATCGCGACCCGCGCTTCCACGATCTCGGCGCCTGCGGCCCCGAACGCACCGACCTGAAGGGGCGCGACGAATTCTGCGGGCTGTTCCGCACGCCGTCGCTGCGCAACGTCGCGCTGCGCAAGACGTTCTTCCACAACGGCGTCTATCACTCGCTCGAGGACGTGATGCGCTTCTACGTCGAGCGCGACATCCATCCGGAGAAGTTCTACCCGGTCGTGCACGGCAAGGTGCAGATCTACGACGATTTGCCGAAGCGCTACTGGCCGAACATCAACCGCGAGCCGCCGTTCGACCGCAAGCGCGGCGACCCGCCGGCGCTGAACGCGGCCGAGATCGAGGATGTGATCGCGTTCCTCGGCACGCTGACTGACGGATATCAGCAAACGGCCGCGTCAGCCAAGCCGTAGAAGGCGTTCACTGCAGCACGCATGCTATGCTCGCTCGCTGACGGTCGTGGCGCGCGCCGGAGGGCCGGCCCCCGGTTCGCCGGCATGCGCCACGCCGTTCGATCGAACATCCAAGGAGAAAAAACATGTCGATGCGTGCATCCCTTTCCGTCGTCACGCGCGTGCTGGCCGGCGCCGCATGCGCAGCCGCGATGCTGCCCGCCCATGCACAGAACAACCTGAACTTCCTGAACGACACGCCGATCAGCTATTTCAGCAAGACCGATCGCGCGTCGCTGTCCAAGGCGGTCGTGCAGGCGCGCGACGAAGGCAAGGACGGCGAAACCACGACATGGCAGAGCAGCGGCCGCGGCACGCAGATCGACGCGAAGCTCACGCCGAGCACGACCGAGACGGACGGCAAGACCTGCCGCGAAATCGCGACCGAAATCACCGCGAAGGGCCAGACGATGACGCTCAAGCCCGTCTACTGCAAGACGGCCGCGGGCAAGTGGCAGCTGCAGAAGCGCTGAGCACGCACGTGACGAAGCGGGGCGGCGCGCCGCGCACGGTGTCGTGCGGCGTCGTGATCCTCGATGCGGATGGCCGCGTGTTCCTCGCGCACGCGACGGACACCACGCACTGGGACATCCCGAAGGGGCAGGGCGAGCAGGGCGAGACGCCGGCCGACGCCGCGCTGCGCGAACTGCTCGAGGAAACCGGCATCGAGTTCGCGCCGGCGCGCTTGCTCGATCTGGGCCGCTTCGCGTACCGGCACGACAAGGATCTGCACCTGTTCGCGGTGCAGGTGGCCGACGGCGAGATCGATCCCGCGCAGTGCACGTGTACGTCGCTGTTTCCGAGCCGTCGCGACGGCTCGATGATTCCCGAGATGGACGCGTACCGCTGGACCGTGCCGGGCGACGTCGACACCTATGCGAGCCGCAGTCTCGCGCGGCTGTTTCGTACGAAGCTGTCGCTGGTGGAGTTGCATCGGCGATTGTCGGGTGCGTGAACGGGCGCCGCGGCTTCCACGCCTGCCGTCCTTCGGCGCACGCCCATGAAAAAACCGGCCCTCGAGCCGGTTTTTTTCATGGGCAGGCAGCGGGGCGACTTGCGAAGCCGCCCGCCGCCGTGCGGAGCAGGCCGTCAGGCCGGCTTGCCCCAGCTGTCGCGCAGCCCGACGATCCGGTTGAACACCGGCTTGCCCGGCTTTGAATCGACACGGTCTGCAACAAAGTAGCCGTGGCGCTCGAACTGCAGGCGCGTTTCCGGCGCGACATCGCCGTTGCCCGGCTCGACGTACGCCTGCACGATCTTCTTCGAATCGGGGTTCAGCGCCTCGAGGAAGTTCGCGCCGCCCGCGTCCGGGTGCGGCTCCTTGAACAGGCGGTCGTAGATCCGCACTTCGGCCGGCTGCGCGTGCTTCGCGCTGACCCAGTGGATGTTGCCCTTGACCTTGTACGTGTTCGCGCCTTCGGTGCCCGACTTGCTGTCCGGGAAGTAGTTGCAGTGCACGGCCGTCACGTTGCCGTCGGCGTCCTTGTCGAAGCCCGTGCATTCGATCACGTAGCCGTAGCGCAGGCGCACCTTGTTGCCCGGGAACAGCCGGAAATAGCCCTTCGGCGGATTCTCGACGAAATCCTCGCGCTCGATCCACAGCTCGCGCGAGATCGGGAACGTGCGCACGCCGCGGTCCGGATGGTGCGGATGCACGGGCGCCGTGCACGCTTCCTCGAGGTCTTCCGGATAGTTGTCGATCACGAGCTTCAGCGGATCGAGCACCGCGACCGTGCGCGCGGCCTTGTCGTCGAGGTCGTCGCGCAGCGCGCCTTCGAAGATGCTCATGTCGATCCACGAATCGATCTTCGTCACGCCGATCCGCTCGCAGAACAGGTGGATGCTCTCCGGCGTGAAGCCGCGGCGGCGCACGCCGACGATCGTCGGCATGCGCGGGTCGTCCCAGCCGTCGACGTGGCCTTCGGTGACGAGCTGCAGCAGCTTGCGCTTGCTGGTGATCGCGTACGTGAGATTCAGCCGCGAGAATTCGATCTGTTGCGGCAGCGGACGCGCGAACACGCCGGCTTCCGCGAGTTCGTTCAGCACCCAGTCGTACAGCGGGCGGTGATCCTCGAATTCGAGCGTGCACAGCGAGTGCGTGATGCCTTCGAGCGCATCCGAGATGCAGTGCGTGTAGTCGTACATCGGATACACGCACCAGGCGTCGCCGGTGCGGTAGTGGTGCGCGTAGCGGATCCGGTAGATCACCGGGTCGCGCATGTTCATGTTCGGCGACGCCATGTCGATCTTCGCGCGCAGCACGTGCTCGCCTTCCTTGAACTCGCCGGCCTTCATGCGGCGGAACAGGTCGAGGTTTTCCTCGGGCGAGCGGTCGCGGAACGGCGACGGCTTGCCGCCTTCGGTCAGCGAGCCGCGATTCGCGCGCATTTCGTCGGCGCTCTGGCTGTCGACGTACGCCTTGCCGCGCTGGATCAGCAGCTCGGCGAACTCGTACAGCTTGTCGTAGTAGTCGCTCGCGAAATACTGGTGATCGACCGCGTCCTTGCGCCAGTCGAAGCCGAGCCAGCGCACCGCGTCGACGATCGAGTCGACGTATTCGACGCTTTCCTTTTCCGGGTTCGTGTCGTCGAAGCGCAGGTGGCACACGCCGCCGTAGTCGCGCGCGACGCTGAAGTTCAGGCAGATGCTCTTCGCGTGGCCGATGTGCAGATAGCCGTTCGGCTCGGGCGGGAAGCGCGTCTCGACGCGGCCGCCCCATTTGCCGGTGCGGTTGTCGTCGTCGATGATGTTGCGGATGAAATTGGAAGCCGCGGGGGCGTCGTTGCGTTCGGTGCTCATGCGGTTGGCGTCAGGGTTGTGTCGGCGCGTCGCGCCGGTTTAATCCTGTAATTCTACCTGACCGGGGTCCGTCCCGCGCGGGCTGCCGGTCGGGCGCCGTCGGTTCGCGATGCGTATCGCAATATATCGAGTGTGTGTCGGCTGTAACACGACGTAAATCGGATTGCGGGCGTCGTTCGGCTTTTCCTATGATGGCTTCACCGATTCAATGCCGCCAATCGCGATTTTTGCGAAGCGGGAGGAAGCCAACAATCATGATGAAGAAGACCACTTTTCTCGTTCGTACCGCGGTGATCGTCGCGGCCCTGTCGCAACTCGGCGCCTGCGCGATGACGCATACGCAGCGTAACGCCGGTATCGGCGCGGCCGCGGGTGGCGCGCTCGGCTACCTGATCACCGGCGGCCCGGTCGGCACGGTGGCCGGCGCGGCGGCAGGCGGCCTGGTCGGCGCCGGCGTACGCTGATTCACGCCGGCGGGCGTACCCGACCGCCGGCCCCTGGTCGTGACGCCTGGCTGAGTGCGTCACGACCGCTTGAAGGTCACGCACATCCCCCGGATTTTGACAGGCACCATCAGGGAGAGGCGGGTGTGCGACACTGCGTCGACGCTACAACACGATTCCATTCGTCGACGAATCCTTCCATGACCGACCCCGTCGTTTTCGTCTTGCCCGGCTACGCCAATTCGGGCCCGCTTCACTGGCAGAGCCGCTGGGAGCGCGCCGATCCGCGTTTCGTGCGGATTGCGATGCCGGACTGGAACCACGCGTTTCGCAACGGCTGGTGTCGCGCGCTCGACCGGGCGGTCGAAGCCGCGCGCGGGCCCGTGCTGATCGTCGGCCACAGCCTCGGTACGCTGACCACCGCATGGTGGGCGACCCGCTACGCGCGGCCGGCCGCGCTCGCGAAAGTGCGCGGCGCGCTGCTCGTCGCATTGCCCGATCCGGCGGGGCCCGTGTTTCCGGCTGACGCGCACGGCTTCGGCCCGGTGCCGCACGAGCGGTTGCCGTTTCCGACCTGCGTGGTTGCGAGCAGCGACGATCCGTACGGTTCGCTCGCGTTCGCACGCGGCTGCGCGAACGCGTGGGGCAGCACGTTCCATAACCTCGGCCCGCGCGGCCACATCAACGCCGACAGCGGGCTCGGCGACTGGCCGCAAGCGCGCGGCTGGCTCGATGCGCTGGCGATCGCGGGTTGACCGTATCGCGCAGGGCGGATCGCAGGACCTTCAGATCGTCGGCTTCGCCTTTAACGCCGCGATCCGTTCGTCGTCGTCGCCGAGCAGCGGCGTAGCCGTGCGCGTCGGCAGTCCCCGAAGCACGTCGCGCCATCCGGGCTCATCGCTTGGTGGGCGTGCGCGGCAGCAGGCTCACCTGCTATCGGACAGCGCGCCGAATTTCTGACGTGTCCAATATCGCTTGAAGCCGGTAATGGGCAGTCTGGCGGGCCATTCGACCAGACGGAAGGCCTCCATGCCAGTCCAGCCCGCACGATCGGACCGCACCAAAGAAAACAACGGAGCCGCGACGAAACGGATTCAGGTTGATCGGTCACGGCAATGCGTGGAAGCATGCGAGGGGCGCGTTTGCGTGTTCCGCTTCGACTGCGTGACAGGCGATGCGCGTGCCGCGCTCGCACTGCTCGCTGGCGGGTGCGATACGCTTGCGCGGCGCTGACCCCCGATATACCTGGCCGACACTGCTTGCGTGGGCGGCCGGGCCGGGTGTCACACGCGCTCAGATCGCCTGCTTCGCCTTCAACGCGGCAATCCGCTCGTCGTCGTAGCCGAGCATGTCGCGCAACACGTCTTCCGTCTGCGCGCCGAGCAGCGGCGGGGCCGTGCGCGCGTCGGGCGGCGTCGCGCTCATCCGGATCGGGTTGCGCACGAGCTTCACGTCCGCGCCGCACGGATGCGGCAGCGAGACCTGCATCCCGCGCGCGACCACCTGCTCGTTGTCGAATACCTCGTCGAGATCGTTGATCGGCCCGCACGGCACGCCGGCCGCTTCGAGCGCGCCGATCCAGTCGGCCTTGTCGCGCGCCTTCACCATCTCCGCGAGGATCGGCACCAGCGTGTCGCGGTGACGCACGCGCGACGGGTTCGTCGCGAAGCGCTCGTCGTCGGCCAGCTCGGGTTGGCCGCCGGCCTCGACGAACTTGCGGAACTGCCCGTCGTTGCCGACCGCCACGATGATCCAGCCGTCGCGCGTCTGGAACGTCTGGTAAGGCACGATGTTCGGGTGCGCGTTGCCCCAGCGCACCGGCGGCTTGCCGCTCGCGAGGAAGTTGGTGTTCATGTTCGCGAGCAGCGCGACCTGCACGTCGAGCAGCGCCATGTCGATGTACTGGCCTTCGCCCGTGCGGTCGCGGTGCGCGAGCGCTGCGAGCACGGCGATCGTCGAATAGAGGCCGGTCGCGAGATCGGCGATCGCGACGCCGGCCTTCTGCGGGCCGCCGCTCGGCTCGCCGTCGCGTTCGCCGGTGATGCTCATGAAGCCGCCGATCCCCTGCACGATGAAGTCGTAGCCCGCGCGATGCGCGTACGGCCCGGTCTGGCCGAAGCCGGTGACCGAGCAGTAGACGAGATCGGGCTTCACCGCCCGCAGCGAGTCGTAATCGAGCCCGTACTTCTTCAATTGCCCGACCTTGTAGTTCTCGAGCACGACGTCGCTTTGCGCGGCAAGCTCGCGCACGATCTGCTGGCCTTCCGGCGTCGCGATGTCGACCGTCACCGAGCGTTTGTTGCGGTTCGCCGCGAGGTAGTACGCGGCCTCGGCGGTATCCGCGCCGTCCGCGTCCTTCAGGTACGGCGGCCCCCAGTGGCGCGTGTCGTCGCCGGCGCCCGGGCGCTCGACCTTGATCACGTCCGCGCCGAAATCGGCGAGGGTCTGCGCGCACCACGGGCCCGCGAGCACGCGGGTCAGGTCCAGCACGCGGATATGGCTCAGGGCACCCATCGTCGAATCGTCTCCTTTCATGGCGGGCCTGCGTTGTCGGCAAGGCCGATTGGCATGTCGAGCATCTTAAGGCGAATCGGCCGCGCGGGTGGCCCACGCCGGTCGCCCACGCCGGTCGCCCACGCCGGTCGCCCACGCCGGTCGCCCACGCCGGTCGCCCACGCCGGTCGCCCGTCGCAGCGGGCCGCTGCCGCTTGGGCGGGCGTTCTGTATCGTATAATCGATCGTTTCCAAATCCATGCCGCCGCGCGCCCCGCCTTGGGGCGCCGGCGTTTGAAGCCGTCTTTGCCAGACTGTCCCCGCACGCCATGAAAGCTGCCGAAATCCGCGAGAAATTCCTCAAATTCTTCGAATCGAAGGGCCACACGATCGTCCGCTCGTCGAGCCTCGTGCCCGGTAACGACCCCACGCTGATGTTCACGAACTCGGGCATGGTCCAGTTCAAGGACGTCTTCCTCGGCACGGACCCGCGCCCGTACTCGCGCGCCACGACGGCGCAGCGCAGCGTGCGCGCGGGCGGCAAGCACAACGACCTCGAGAACGTCGGCTACACGGCGCGCCACCACACGTTCTTCGAGATGCTCGGCAACTTCTCGTTCGGCGACTACTTCAAGCACGACGCGATCAAGTTCGCGTGGGAACTGCTGACCACGGTCTACCAACTGCCGAAGGACAAGCTTTGGGTCACCGTCTACCAGGAAGACGACGAGGCGTACGACATCTGGGCGAAGGAAGTCGGCGTGCCGACCGAGCGGATCATCC
This sequence comes from Burkholderia sp. BCC0398, assembly GCF_902833245.1. NCBI lineage: Bacteria > Pseudomonadati > Pseudomonadota > Betaproteobacteria > Burkholderiales > Burkholderiaceae > Burkholderia > Burkholderia sp. BCC0398. The sequence goes on along the minus strand of NZ_CADFEM010000025.1, from coordinate 45,172 downwards.
GGATCGGCGACAACAAGGGCGCGCGCTACGCGTCGGACAACTTCTGGACGATGGGCGACACCGGCCCGTGCGGCCCGTGCACCGAAATCTTCTACGACCACGGCCCGGACGTGTGGGGCGGCCCGCCGGGGTCGCCTGAAGAAGACGGCGACCGCTACATCGAGATCTGGAACCTCGTGTTCATGCAGTTCAACCGCGACGCGCAGGGCAACATGACGCGCCTGCCGAAGCAGTCGGTCGACACCGGCATGGGCCTCGAGCGTCTCGCCGCGGTGCTGCAGCACGTGCACAGCAACTACGAGATCGACCTGTTCCAGAACCTGATCAAGGCCGCCGCGCGCGTGACCGAGATCAGCGACCTCACGAACAACTCGCTGAAGGTGATCGCCGATCACATCCGCGCGTGCTCGTTCCTGATCGTCGACGGCGTGATCCCCGGCAACGAAGGCCGCGGCTACGTGCTGCGCCGGATCGTGCGCCGCGCGATCCGCCACGGCTACAAGCTCGGCCGCAAGGGCGCGTTCTTCCACAAGCTGGTGGTCGACCTCGTCGCCGAGATGGGCACCGCCTATCCGGAGCTGAAGGAAGCCGAGCAGCGCGTGACCGACGTGCTGCGCCAGGAAGAGGAGCGCTTCTTCGAGACGATCGAGCACGGGATGTCGATCCTCGAAGCCGCGCTGGCGGATGTCGAAGCGAAGGGCGGCAAGGTGCTCGACGGCGAGCTCGCGTTCAAGCTGCACGATACCTACGGCTTCCCGCTGGACCTGACGGCCGACGTGTGCCGCGAGCGCGGGATGACGGTCGACGAGCCGGCCTTCGACGACGCGATGGCGCGCCAGCGCGAGCAGGCGCGCGCGGCCGGCAAGTTCAAGGCCACGCAGGGCCTCGAATACTCGGGCGCGAAGACCACCTTCCACGGTTACGAGGAAATCGCGTTCGACGACGCGAAGGTCGTCGCGCTGTACGTCGACGGCTCGGCCGTCAACGAAGTGAAGGCTGGCCAGGATGCGGTCGTCGTGCTCGACCACACGCCGTTCTACGCGGAATCGGGCGGCCAGGTCGGCGACCAGGGCGTGCTCGCGAACGCCGCGACGCGCTTCGCGGTGGCCGACACGCTGAAGGTGCAGGCCGACGTGATCGGCCATCACGGCACGCTGGAGCAGGGCCTGCTTAAGGTGGGCGACGTGCTGCGCGCGGAAATCGACGCGCATCGCCGCGCGCGCACGCAGCGCAACCACTCGGCCACCCACCTGATGCACAAGGCGCTGCGCGAGGTGCTCGGCGCGCACGTGCAGCAGAAGGGTTCGCTCGTCGACGCGGAAAAGACCCGTTTCGACTTCGCGCACAACGCACCGATGACCGACGACGAAATCCGTCGCGTCGAGCAGATCGTCAACAACGAAATCCTCGCGAACGCGCCGGGCATCGTGCGCGTGATGCCGTACGACGAAGCGGTGAAGGGCGGCGCGATGGCGCTGTTCGGCGAGAAGTACGGCGATGAAGTGCGCGTGCTCGATCTCGGCTTCTCGCGCGAACTGTGCGGCGGCACGCACGTGCACCGCACCGGCGACATCGGCCTGTTCAAGATCGTCGTCGAAGGCGGCGTCGCGGCCGGCATCCGCCGCGTCGAGGCGATCACCGGCGACAACGCGGTGCGCTACGTGCAGGAGCTCGACGCACGCGTGAACGAAGCCGCGGCCGCGCTGAAGGCGCAGCCGTCGGAACTCACGCAGCGCATCGCGCAGGTGCAGGAGCAGGTGAAATCGCTCGAGAAGGAGCTGGGCGCGCTGAAGTCGAAGCTCGCGTCGAGCCAGGGCGACGAGCTCGCGCAGCAGGCCGTCGAAGTCGGCGGCGTGTACGTGCTGGCCGCGACGCTCGACGGCGCCGACGCGAAGACGCTGCGCGAAACGGTCGACAAGCTGAAGGACAAGCTGAAGCGCGCGGCGATCGTGCTGGCGGCCGTCGAAGGCGGCAAGGTCAGCCTGATCGCGGGCGTCACGCCGGACGCGAGCAAGAAGGTCAAGGCCGGCGAGCTCGTGAACTTCGTCGCGCAGCAGGTCGGTGGCAAGGGCGGCGGTCGTCCGGACATGGCGCAGGCGGGCGGCACCGAGCCGGCGAACCTGCCGGGCGCGCTGGCCGGCGTGAAGGGCTGGGTCGAAGAACGGCTCTGATCGTTGCACGACCGATGCGATGCCGTCGCACTGACAGCATCGCGTGAATCGAAAAACGACCCGATCGGCAGATGCCGGTCGGGTCGTTTTGTTTGTGCGGGCCGTGCAGGCTGTGCGCGTCGATCGCCACGGCGGCGCGCGAATCCAGGTCAGGCCGGCACGGTCGCGGCCGGCTTCGCCGCGTCGTCAGGCTGAGGCGTGGCTTCGGTGAGCGCATCGCGCAATGCTGCGAGCGCCGCCGACGCATAACCGCGCCGCCACCCGAGCAGCGTGTCGATGCCCGCGAGTTCGGGAATCGTGTGCGCGGCGACGTTGCCGGTTTCAGGCTGCAGATCGAGCACCGAGCGCGGCGCGACCGCGACGCCCGCGCCGGCCGCGACGCACGCGACGATCGCGTGATACGAGCCGAGTTCGAGCACGCGCGCGGGCTTCACGCCGTGCGCCGCATACCACTGCTCGACGTACTTGCGATAGGCGCAGCCACGCTCGAACGCGATCAGCGTCGGCAGGATCACGTCGCGCGGCGTGCGTACCGGCGGATGGCCGCGCGGCGTGAGCAGCACGAGATCCTCGCGAAAGATCGGCACCGTCTCGAACGTGTCGGGCAGCGCGTCCGGCTCGGGCGGGCGCGCGAACAGCGCGGCGTCGATCTCGAAGTCGCGTACGCGGTCGATCAGGCAGCCCGTCGTGCCCGTCAGCAGTTCGAGCGACACGTCCGGCCACGCATGGTGGTAGCGCGCGAGGAGGGCCGGCAGGCGGCTCGCGGCCGTGCTTTCCATCGTGCCGAGCCGCAGCCGGCCGCGCGGCGTGTCCTCGCGCACCGCGTCGCGCGCCTCGTCGGCGAGCGCGAGCAGGCGCTCCGCATACGGCAGCAGCGTATGCCCGGCCGGCGTCAGCACGAGCCGGCGGCCGTCGCGCACGAACAGCGCCGCGCCGAGTTCTTCCTCGAGCTGCTTGATGCGCGTCGTGACGTTCGACTGCACGCGATTGAGCTTGGCCGCCGCGCGCGTCACGCCGTTCTCGCGCACGACCGCCCGGAAGATCGCCAGCGCCGCCAGGTCCATGATTCTCTCCGAAGGATGGGTTGATTCTTAATTATTCATTTTTTGAGAACGGTCGGTCAAGCTAGGATGAACCCATTCCGATTTCCGATCCGGCCGGCGTGCGCGCAGCGCCGGCCTTTGCCGCCATGTCCCGCTTCGATGCCCTGACCGCCGCCGCCCGCGGCCTTTCGTCCGACCAGGCCGACCGCCGTGCCCGCGCGGCCGCGCTCGCCTGCATGGTCGGCCTGGCCGTCGTGCTCGGCGTCGGCCGTTTCGCGTTCACACCGCTGTTGCCGCTGATGCTCGCGGACGGCTCGATCGGTCTGAAAGCCGGCAGCTGGCTCGCATCGGCGAACTATGCGGGGTACTTCGCCGGCGCGGTCAGTTGCGCGGCGCTGCGCGTCGCGCCGGCGCGGATGGTGCGCTTCGGGCTCGCGGCGACCGTGCTGCTGACCGCCGCGATGGGCGTCGGTCACGCGCTGCCGGTGTGGCTCGTCGTGCGTTTCGTCGCGGGCGTCGTCAGCGCATGGACGTTCGTGTTCGTGTCGCAATGGGGGCTGCGGCGGCTGGCCGAGCTGCATGCGCCCGAATGGAGCGGGGTGATCTATGCGGGGCCGGGCGTCGGCATCGTGGTGACGGGGCTGATCGGCAGCGCGCTGGCCGGCCGACACGCGGCGGTGGGCTGGCTCGGTTTCGCGGCGTTGTCGGCCGTGCTGTCAGTCGCGATCTGGCGCACGTTCGGTGCGGCGCCGGCTCCGACACCGGCGCACACGCAGGCGACGCCACCGGCCGCCGCGCCGCATACGGTCACGAGCGCGTCGGCGTCCCCGGCAGCACGGGCCGGCACGCGAAGCCGCCGCGCGGACGCCGCGTGGCTCGTCGCGCTGTACGGCGCACCGGGCTTCGGCTACATCATCACCGCGACGTTCCTGCCGGTGATCGCGCGCGCCGCGCTGCCGGCCGGCTCGCCGTGGCCCGACTTGTTCTGGCCGATGTTCGGTGCGGCGCTGATCGTCGGCGCGATCACCGCCGCGCGGCTGCCCGGGCACTGGGACAACCGGCTGCTGCTGGCGGCCGGCTGCGCGACGCAGGCGCTCGGTATCGCGGCCGGAATCGTGTGGCCGAACGCGGCCGGCTTCTCGATCGGCAGCGCGCTGCTCGGGTTGCCGTTTACCGCGATCACGCTGTTCGCGATGCGCGAGGCGCGGCGCCTGCACGGCGAGCGTGCGGCCGGACTGATGGGCTATGCGACCGCATCGTACGGCGTCGGGCAGATCCTCGGGCCGCTCGTCGCGGCGCCGCTGGCCGTGCGCTTCGGGTCGTTTACGCCGGCGCTGTGGGTCGCGGCGGCGGCGCTGCTGATCGGCGCCGCCGGCTTCGCGGCGACCGCCGCACGCGGGCGCGGGTCGCCCTGATGCCGGTGGGGCCGGATCGTCTCGGGCGCGGGCAAACTCGCTAGAATGAAGCCTTTTCCGCGCCGAGCGGACGCGCGACGCGGCCTTCAGGCCGAGGCCGGGCGCTCGCCAGATCCCCATCGATGACCACCGCCGACTACCGCTTTTGCCCGCGCTGCGCGAACCCGCTGACCGAGCGTGCCGATCCCGACCATGAGGGCGGCCGCATCCGCCAGGCCTGTCCCGACGACACCTGCGGCTACGTGCACTGGAACAACCCGCTGCCGGTCGTCGCCGCGATCGTCGAACTCGACGGCAAGATCCTGCTCGCGCGCAACGCCGCGTGGCCCGAAGGGATGTTCGCGCTGATCACCGGCTTCCTCGAAAACGGCGAGACGCCCGAGGACGGCATCGCGCGCGAGGTGTTCGAGGAAACCGCGCTGAAGGCCGAGCACGTATCGCTCGTCGGCGTGTACGAATTCATCCGCAAGAACGAGCTGATCATCGCGTACCACGTGCGGGCGTCGGGCACGGTGTCGCTGTCGCCGGAACTGCTCGAATACAAGCTCGTCGATCCGCCGCTGCTGCGCCCGTGGCGCGCCGGCACGGGCATCGCGCTCGCCGACTGGATGCGCGCGCGCGGCCTCGATTTCGAATTCGTCGACCGGCCGGGGCAGTGACGGGCCTGCCTGCCCGCAGGGTGTCGTCCGCCGTGCCGCGCGCGATCGCGGCGCGGTGCTTCGCTGCTGGCTGGCGCGTCGCTTCATGCGGCCGCCGCGCGTCGTCCCGATCGTCTCTTTCGTTCCCTTCGCCTCCCTCGTCCTGAGCGCCATCGCCATGTCCGACAAGCCGCAGCCGCGTCCGCGCGACGCCTATCGCCACTTTCTGCCGATCACGACCCGCTGGATGGACAACGACGTCTACGGGCACGTGAACAACGTCGTCTACTACAGCTACTTCGATACCGTGGTGAACGAGTACCTGATCCGCGCGGGCGTGCTCGACGTCGAGCACGGGCAGACGATCGGGCTCGTCGTCGAGACGCAGTGCAACTACTTCGCGCCGCTCGTGTTCCCGCAATCGGTCGACGCGGGGCTGCGCGTCGTGAAGCTCGGCACGTCGAGCGTGCGCTACGAAGTCGGGCTGTTCGCGCAAGGCGACGCGTCGCCCGCCGCGCAGGGGCATTTCGTGCACGTGTACGTCGATCGCGGCACGCGCCGCCCGGTGCCGCTGCCCGACGCGCTGCGCGCCGCGCTCGAACCGCTCGCCGCCTGACGCGACGCGGTGCACGCGTTCGCGCTCCAGGCCTTCAACGGCCTCAGCTATGGCTTGCTGCTGTTCATGCTGTCGGCCGGCCTCACGCTGATCTTCAGCGTGCAGGGCGTGCTCAACTTCGCGCATGCGAGCTTCTACATGCTCGGTGCGTACGTCGGCTACAGCATCGCGGCTCATGCGGGCTTCGGGCCCGCGCTCGTGCTCGCGCCGCTCGCGGTCGGGCTGCTCGGCGCCGGCTGCGAACGTGTGCTGCTGCGCCGCGTGCAGGCACGCGGCCATACGAGCGAACTGCTGCTGACCTTCGGGCTCGCGTACCTGATCGGCGAGGGCGCGAAACTCGTGTGGGGTCTCGCGCCGCTGCCGGCGCCCGTGCCGCCGCTGTTCGACGGCGCGCCCGCGACCGTGTTCGGTCTTGCGTTGCCGCGTTACCGGCTGTTCATGATGGCGATGTCCGCGACGATGCTGGTCGCGCTCGGCGTGCTGCTGCGTGCGTCGCGCATCGGGCTCGTCGTGCGCGCGGCGCTCACGCATCGTGCGGCGGTCGAGGCGCTCGGCTACGACGTGCCGCGCGTGATGACGGCGCTGTTCGGTGCGGGCACCGCGCTCGCGGCGCTGGCCGGCGTGATCGGCGCGCCGCTTGCGGTGATCGAGCCCGCGCTGGCCGAGACCGTCGGGTCGGTCGTGTTCGCGGTCGTCGTGATCGGTGGCCTGGGTTCGCTCGGCGGCGCATTCGTCGCGTCGCTCGCGGTCGGCTTCGCGCAGACCTTCGCGGCCGCGAGCGACACGTCGCTGCGCGATCTCGCGCAATGGACGGGTATCGCGCTGCCCGACAGCGTGGCCGCGGTGTCGATCGCGCAACTGGCGCCGCTGGTGCCGTACCTGCTGCTCGTCGCGGTGCTGTTCGCGCGGCCGCGCGGGTTGTTCGGCGAGCGTGTCGATGCGTAGCCGCGCACTCGCCGGATGCGTGCGCTGGGCGCTGTTCGCCGCCTGCTTCGCGCTGCCCGCGTGGCTGTGGCCGCACGGCGCGGTGCTCGGCTATCTGGCGCAGACGGCCGCGCTCGTCGTGCTCGCGCTGTCGTACAACCTGCAGCTCGGCACGACCGGGCTGCTGTCGTTCGGGCATGCGGCGTTCGCGGGCTTCGGCGCGTTCGCGGCCGCGCACTGGTTCAATCACGTCGGCGGCCCGCTGCCGCTGTTGCCGCTCGTCGGCGGCGTGGCCGGCGCGGGCTTCGGGTGCGTCGCCGGGCTGCTGGCGACGCGCCGTTCCGGTACCGCGTTCGCGATGATCACGCTCGGGCTCGGCGAATGCGTCGCGGCGGCTGCATGGAGCGTGCCCGCGTGGTTCGGCGGGATCGGCGGCGTGCCGATCGACCGCGCGAGCGGCGCGCCGTGGGGCAACGCGCATTTCGGCGCGCCGGCGCACGCGTATGCGCTGATCGCCGCGTGGTGCGTCGTGTCGGCATGGGCGATGCATGCGCTGAGCCGCACGCCGCTCGCGCGGCTCGCGAACGCGGTGCGCGACAATCCGGCGCGCGTCGCGGCGCTCGGCACCGATCCGCGCCGCGTGCGGCTCGCGATGGTCGCCTGCGCATCGTTTTTCGCCGGCGTCGCCGGCACGCTGACGCTGATCGACGTCGAGATCGCGACGCCCGACAGCGTATCGATGGCGCGCTCGGCGACCGTGCTGATCGCCGCGGTGATCGGCGGCACCGGCGCATTCTTCGGGCCGGCGGCCGGCGCGGCCGTGCTGACCGCGCTGAGCATCGTCGTCGCGGGCGTGTCGCGCGCGTGGGCGCTGTATCTCGGCGTGCTGTTCGTCGCGATCGTCGTCGCCGCGCCGGGCGGGATCGCGGGCATCGCGCAGGCATTCGCGCATGCGCTGCGGCGCGAGGCCCCGGCGACCGAGCGGTGGCGGCTGCTGTGCGCCATCGGCGCGTGTGCGTTCTGGGGCGTCGCGATCGTCTGCGCGGCCGAGCTCGGCTATGCGTGGCGCTTCGCGCGGGACGACGGCACGGGCGTCGCGTTCGGCGCATGGGGCATCGACGCCGATACGCCGATCGGCTGGGCCGTCGCGGGTTCGGCGGCCGGCATCGGCATCCTGCTGTGGGGCTGGCGCGCGCGGCTCGGGCACGGCGCGGCGGCCGCCACGCGGGAGGACGCGCGATGAACGGCAACGCGATCGCGCTGCACGGCATCGTGCAGCGCTTCGGTGCGCAGACCGTGCTCGACGGTGTCGATCTGCGCATCGCAGCCGGCGAGCGCCACGCGCTGATCGGGCCGAACGGCGCGGGCAAGTCGACGCTGTTCGGCGTGATCGCCGGGGCGACGCGGCCGACGCGCGGGCGCGTCATGCTGCACGGCGTCGCGCTGCGCGGGCGCGGGCCGGTCGTCGCGAGCCGCCTCGGCATCGGCCGCAGTTTCCAGCAGACGAGCGCGTTCGCGCGCCTGAGCGTATTCGACAACCTGCGCTGCGCGGCGCTGCATGCGCCGGCCGAACGGCGGCGCTGGTGGAACCGGCTGCGCGACTCCGCGTCGGTCGATCTCGCGGCCGCGCGCGTGCTGCACGACATCGGCCTCGACGCGCGGCGCGACACGCCGGCCGGCGAACTCGGCTATGCGGAGCAGCGCGCGCTCGATCTCGGCATTGCGCTCGCGAGCGGCGCGCGGACGCTGCTGCTCGACGAGCCGACGGCCGGCATGAGCCGCGCGCAGGCCGCGCGGATGATCGCGTTGATCCGCGCGACGACGCAGGGCCGCACGGTCCTGATGATCGAGCACGACATGGACGCGGTGTTCGGTTTCGCCGAACGCATCACGGTGCTCGTGCGCGGCACGGTGGTCGCGACCGGCGCGCCCGACGCGATCCGCGCCGATCCGCGCGTGCGTGCCGCGTATCTGGGCGAGGGTGCGGCATGAGCGCGGTGCTCGACATTCGCGGGCTGCGCGCGTGGTACGGGATGCAGCCCGTACTCGATGGCGTCGATCTCGCGCTCGCGCCGGGCGAGACGCTCGCGCTGCTCGGCCGCAACGGCTCCGGGCGCTCGACGCTCGCGAAGGCCGTGATGGGGCTCGTGCGCACGGCCGGCTCGGTGCGCATCGCCGGCGCCGAATGCGCGGGGGCGCGCACGTTCGAGATCGCGCGGCGCGGCGTCGCTTACGTGGCCGAAAGCCGCGACGTGTTCCCGCTGCTGACCGTGCGCGACAACCTGCGACTCGGTTTGCGCGGCGTGAGCGGCGCAGCCGAACGGGCGGCGCTCGACCGCCTGTTCGACCGTTTTCCGCTGCTGGCCGCGCGCGCGGACGTGAAAGCCGGGCGGCTGTCGGGCGGGGAGCAGCAGGTGCTCGCGCTGGTGCGCGCACTCGCCGGCGGCCCGCGCGTGCTGATCGTCGACGAACCGGCCGAGGGGCTCGCGCCGCTCGCGGTCGACGAAGTCGGCGCGTGTCTCGCCGCGCTGCAGGCCGACGGCGTCGCGATCGCGCTGATCGAGCAGCGGCTGCAGCTCGCGCCGCGGCTCGCGCGGCGCGTCGCGGTCATGGGGCGGGGAAGGATCGTCTACGACGGCGGGCTCGACGGGCTGCACGGCGAGGTGGCCGACGCGTGGCTGAGCGCCGGCTGACCACGCCCGGTCGATTGTTCGGCAAACTCCGCCAGTCAATTCGCGTCGAGCCGCTTTATCGCTGCGGTGCCGCAACGTAAATTTCCAGTCAGGCCGATTGCCGCGGCAACATCGTCGCGGCAACCGGCGCCATCCATCGAAGGTCTTCTGACTGAGGAATGAAATCATGAGCAAGCTGGCAGGCAAGGTAGCGGTCGTCACGGGCGCCTCGAAGGGCATCGGCGCGGCGATCGCGAAGGCACTGGCCGACGAGGGCGCAGCGGTCGTCGTCAACTACGCGAGCAGCAAGGCGGGCGCGGATGCGGTCGTGAGCGCGATCACCGAAGCGGGCGGCCGCGCGGTCGCGGTCGGCGGCGACGTGTCGAAGGCCGCCGATGCGCAGCGCATCATCGATACCGCGGTCGACACGTACGGCCGTCTCGACGTGCTCGTCAACAACTCCGGCGTGTACGAATTCGCGCCGATCGAAGCGATCACCGAAGAACACTACCGCCGGCAGTTCGACACGAACGTGTTTGGCGTGCTGCTGACCACGCAGGCGGCCGCCAAGCATCTCGGCGAAGGCGCGAGCATCATCAACATCAGCTCGGTCGTGACCAGCATCACGCCGCCGGCCAGCGCCGTGTACAGCGGCACGAAGGGCGCGGTCGACGCGATCACCGGCGTGCTCGCGCTCGAGCTCGCTCCGCGCAAGATCCGCGTGAACGCGATCAACCCGGGGATGGTCGTGACCGAAGGCACGCACAGCGCGGGCATCATCGGTTCCGATCTCGAAGCGCAAGTGCTCGGCCAGACGCCGCTCGGCCGCCTCGGCGAGCCTAACGACATCGCGTCGGTCGCCGTGTTCCTCGCATCGGACGATGCACGCTGGCTGACCGGCGAGCGCCTCGTCGCGAGCGGCGGGCTGCGCTGAGTCGGCATGAGTGGGGCCTGCGCGAGGCAACGTGCCCCGCGATCACCGCGTCGCAGGCCCCGCCGTCGTGGCATCCCCGCAGCGCAGCTCGGTCGGGTTTGCGAAAACGCGAATTTCGATATTTAATTCCTCTGAAGTGATCCGGCAGGTTTGAACGGTTTGCGGCCGGATGCAAACGGCGCACGTCGCTGGCCGGTCGAGCGAACATCGGCGGTGCGGCGCTCGACATGCGGCCGACGCCGGCATGGTTCGTTTTCGGGGAAGCGGGACATGAGACGTGCGGTCATCACGGGGATCGGCATTGCGTCCAGCATCGGCAGCGATGTCCCGACCGTGCGCGACGCGCTGCGCGCGGGCCGCAGCGCCATCGTGTTTTCCGAATCATTCAGGGACGCGGGACTGCGCAGCCACGTCTGGGCGCCCGTCGAGGCGCCCGCGCCGGATCGCGTCGATCGCCGGCATCTCCGATGGATGACCCCTGCCGCGCTGCAAGCATTCGCATGCATGCAACAAGCGATCGACGACGCGCGGCTGCCCTCGCGCCTCGTGTCGAACGAGCGCGCCGGCGTGATCGTCGGCAACGCGTGCGGGGTGTCGCTCGGTTACGTCCATGCGGTCGATGCGATGCGCACGCGTGGGTTGCGCGGCGTCGGCGCGTACGACATCGTGCATTCGATGCCGTCCGTCCATGCCGCGTGCCTTGCCGTCGCGTTCGGCGTGCGCGGCGTGAGCTACGCAATCTGCGGTGCGTGCGCCGCATCGGCACAGTGCATCGGCCATGCCGTCGAATTGATCAGGGCCGGCACGCAGGACATCGTGTTCGCCGGCGGCGCCGAAGAACTGGGGTGGGAAGTCGCGTGCCAGTACGATGCAATCGGCGCGCTGTCGACCCGCTTCAACGATACGCCGGTGCGCGCGTCGCGCCCCTACGATGCGGACCGCGACGGCTTCGTGATTTCAGGCGGCGCAGGGATCGTCGTGGTCGAGGAAATGAATCATGCAATCGAGCGCGGCGCGCCCGTCTATGCGGAAGTGATCGGCTACGGCACGACGACCGACGGTATCGACATGGTCGTGCCGTCCGGCGAAGGCGCCGAGCGCAGCATGAGGCTCGCATTGCGCGGTATCGATTTGCCGATCGACTATCTGAACACACACGGCACGTCCACGCCCGTCGGCGATATCCGCGAATTACGCGCGATCCGGAACGTGTTCGGCGAGGCCGCGCCGCCGGTGTCGTCGACCAAGTCGACGACCGGCCACGCGCAGGGTGCGGCCGGTGTGCACGAATTCATCTATGCGGTGCTGATGATGAACGACGGATTCATTGCGCCGAGCATGAACATCGGGCAGCTCGACGACGGCGCGTGCGGCTTCGACATCGTCACGGCGACCACGCAGCGGAAACTGACGACCGTGATGACGAACAGTTTCGGTTTCGGCGGGGTCAATGCGACGCTCGTCATGACGAACGCCTATCGCGCGCAGATGCAATAGCGCGCCGCCGCATGCGTTTCCCTGAACTGCCGATTTCTCCCGGAGGTGTCGACATGCATGTTGCTCCCAGCCATCGCAGCCATCATTTTTCGTTGCGCGTGCCGTTCGTCGATGTCGATCTCGGCGGCGTCGTCTATCACGCGAACTACCTGCGCTGGTTCGATCAGGCCAGGATGGAATGGTATCGCGCCAACGGTATCGATCTCGCGCACATGATGGCCGAACTGCGAACCGGGCTCATCGTCTGCCGCATCGAGACGGCGTTCCTGTCGCCGGCGCGTCACGACGAACCGCTGACGATCCGCACGACGCTGACCGAGCTCACGCGTGTGCGTATCGCGTTCCAGCAGGAGGTCTATCGCGACGATACGCTGCTGGCAAAAGGGCGAACGGGGCTCGCCGGCGTGAATCTCGACACGCTGCGGCCGGTTCGGATTCCGTTTGCGTTTCGCGTCGAATGAAAGACGCATGCCGTGGCGCTGCGCGACCCGTCGACCGCCGGCCGCGAGCGGCCGCTACGCGCTCATCGCCAGCGCATTCGCGCCGACGTGCCACCGCAGGCATTCGACGACGAGCGCGTGATTGGCTTCGGAGCCGAGCCCCGCGATCGTCATCGCGCCGACGATGCCGGCGCCGGCAATCCGCAGCGGCACGCCGCCGCCGTCGAGCGCGTAGTCGTCGTCCGACAGGCCGTGCGAGCGCAGCGACCAGCCGGCACGCCGAAAGCACGCGCCGACCGCGAGCGAACTCTGGCCGAACCGCAGCACCGTGTTCTGCCGGCGGCGGATCGCCTCGCTGTCGTGCGCGCCGCTGCCGTCGAGCGCGCAGTAGAACAGCGGCGCTTGCCCGCCGACGATGCCGACCGCGATCGGCAGCCCGCGGCGCGACGCGAGGTTGACCGCGATTTCTCCGATGCGGCGTGCGACGGCTGCATTGAAGTGCGGCAGCGCCGGGTTCGACGCATCGTCGTCGAAGGCGTGGGGTTCGAGGCGAAAGGGGGGCGTCACCATGGCGGCTCCGTCGCGTTGCCGGCGCTGTACGCGCGTGCCGGGCGTCGCATCGTCACGGGCCGCGCGCGGGCCCGTCTTTCGTTCAGTGCTTCGGCGTTTCGGCACGTCGACGTTTCAGCGTTTCAGCGCTTCAACGTTTCGGCGCCGCGTCGAGCATCCACTCGTGCGCGGGATCGTTCCTGAACGCCCACGCGCGGCTCGGGCCCGCCATCACGTTCAGGTAGTACAGGTTGTAGCCGTGCGGTGCGACGACCGGGTGATAGCCGCGCGGCACCATCACGACGTCGTGGTTCTCGACCGCGCACGCCTCGTCGAGGCTGCGGTCGTCGGTGTATACGCGCTGGAACGCGAAGCCCTGCGGCGGATCGATCCGGTGGTAATAGGTTTCCTCGAGCGACGTCTCGTCGGGCGCCGCGTCGCGGTCGTGCTTGTGCGGCGGATAGCTGCTCGAATGGCTGGCCGGCGTGACGACTTCGACGACGAGCAGCCGGTCGGCGGCCGGGTTGTCGCCCATCAGGATGTCGCATACGTAGCGCGTGTTGGTGCCTTGCCCGCGCACCGAGCGGCGCATCCGTTCGCCGTCGAGGCGCTGAACCCGCTTGTCGCCGCTCGCGTACGGCGCGGTGCACAGCGCGACTTCCGCATCGCGCGTCGCGACCAGCGTGACGGTCTTGCCGCCCGGCACGTACAGCGCGTCCGGCGACACGTCCTCGAACACGCTGTCGCGCTTGCCGAGCGCGTCGTACGTCTCGCCGTCGACTTTGGCGCGCACCGTGCCCGTCAGCACGACCACGCACAATTCGCGCGTGTCGGTGTCGAGCGTTTCGGTGTCGCCGGCCTTCAGGCGCAGCGCGCGAAAGCCGACGTGCTTCCAGCCGGCCGATTCGGGCGTGACGTTGCAGATTTCGCGGTCGGCGGATGCCTTGACCAGCAGGGGAGAAATCGTCATGAAATAAGTCTCCGCAATAGGGTAGGGCGCGAACGCTCAGGCGCTTGCGCGCGAACTCACGCGCTCAACCGGTCGACGATCGCGCGCAGCGATTCGTAGCCCTTCTTCGCATACGCATAGCTCGGCGCGACGGCCGGGTCCTGCTCGGCCTCGACGACGAGCCAGCCTTCGTAGCCGGCGTCCTTCAGCGTGCGCAGCGTCGCGTCGTAGTCGAGCGCGCCGTCGCCCGGCACCGTGAAGGTGCCGTTGATCACGCCGTTCAAAAAGCTCCAGCCGTCGTTGCGTGCCTTGCTGACGACCTGCGGCCGCACGTCCTTGCAATGCACGTGCGCGACGCGCGACACGTGCTTCTGCAGCAGCGCCACCGGGTCGGCCGCGCCGCCGAAATACGCGTGGCCGGTGTCGAACAGCAGGAACACCTTCGCGGGATCGGTCAGCGCCATCAGCCGGTCGACGTCGTCCGGCGACTCGACGTACGCGCCCATGTGGTGATGGTACGCAAGCTTGATGCCGTACGTGTCGAGCAGGTGCGCGCCGAACGCGTCGAGACGCGCCGCATAGCGCCGCCACGCTGCATCGTCGACGAAACGCGGCCGCTTCGCGACCGGCGTGTCGATGTTGCCCTGGATCGTGCCCGCGCATTCGCCGTACACGACGACCTTCACGTCGTTGTACTGCAGCTTCGTCATATGCGCGCGGCAGCGCTCGATTTCCGCCGCGACCGCATCGGCATCGGTCATGCCCGGCGCGACTTCCGCGAGGAAGCCCGAATACCAGCCCGACACGCACACGAGCCCGAATTCGGCGAGCTTCGCCTTCAGTTCGGGGCCCGTCTTCGGAAACTTGTTGCCGAGCTCGAAGCCCGCATAGCCGATTTCGGCGCCTTCCTTCAGCGCCGTCTCGAGCGGCGTCTCGCCGCCGAGCGACGGCAGGTCGTCGTTCATCCACGACAGGGGATTGATACCGATGCGGACGTTCCAGCTCATGACGGGTTTCCTGGGTTCGAATGTTGTTGTGTCGGCGCGGCCGATGGAAAGGGGCGCGGATCAGCGCCGCTGGCGGGTCTTCGCGTCGAGATACGCGCGGTGCGCCGCTTCGACGCCGGCGCGTTCGGACACCTGCGGCACCGCGACTTCCCACCACGCGCCGCCGTCGTCGGTCGTGCGCTGGTGCGTGGTGTCGATCACGAGCACCTGGCTCGTCGTCGCCGCCCGCGCGCGCTTCATTTCGTGGCGCAGCTCGCCGATGTCGCGCACGTGCACGGCTTCGGCGCCCATCGCGCGCGCATGCATCGCGAAGTCGATCGTCGAGCGTTCGCCGCCTTCGGGCACGCAGTCGTCGAGCATGTTGTTGAAGCTCGCGCCGCCGCAATTGAGTTGCAGCCGCTCGATGCAGCCGTAGCCGCGGTTGTCGAGGATCACGACGATGAGCTTGCGGCCGAGCATCACGGACGTCGCGAGTTCCGCGTTGAGCATCATGTACGAGCCGTCGCCGACGATCACGATCACTTCGCGCTCGGGCCGCGCGAGCTTCGCGCCGAGGCCGCCCGCGACCTCGTAGCCCATGCACGAATACGCATAATCCATGTGATAGTTGCCCGGCACGCCGCTGCGCCACAGCTTGTGCAACTCGGCCGGCAGCGTGCCGGCCGCGCAGACGACGAGATCGTCGCGCGCGCTGTCGCGTCCCGCGTCGGCCGCGGAGTCGCGCACCGCGCCGATCACTTCCGCGTCGTACGGCAGCGTGTCCTTCGGAATCCGTGTGGTCAGGTCCGTCACGCGCGCGTTCCATGCGGCGGCCTGGTCGCGGTTCGCGGCGGTCCACGCCGGGTCGGCGCGCCAGCCGGCCAGCGCGGCCGACAGCTGGCCGAGGCCCGTGCGCGCATCGGCCACCAGTTGCCGGCCGCGTTTCTTGCCCGCGTCGAACGGCTGCACGTTCAGGCTCAGCAGCGTCGCGTCGCCGTAGAGCGCGTGCGAACCGGTCGTGAAATCCTGCAGCCGCGTGCCGACCGCGAACACGACGTCGGCCTGCGCGGCCGCGCGGTTCGCGGCGGGCGAGCCCGTCACGCCGATCGAGCCGAGGTTCAGCGGGTGGTCCCACGCAAGGCTGCCCTTGCCGGCTTGCGATTCGGCGACCGGCACGCCGTGCGAGTCGGCGAACGTGCGCAGCGCATCCCACGCCTGGCTGTACAGCACGCCGCCGCCCGCGACGATCAGCGGCTTCTTCGCGGCCTTCAGCACGTCGAGCGCATCGGCGAGCTCGAGTGCGTCGGCCGGCGGCCGGCGCATCCGGATCACCGGCGGCGCGAAGAAATCCTCGGGCCAGTCGTACGCGAAGGTCTGCACGTCCTGCGGCAGCGCGAGGCACACGGGCCCGCACTGCGCGGGATCGGTCATCACCTGGATCGCGCGCGGCAGCGCGACGAGCAATTGCTCGGGCGACGTGATGCGGTCGAAGTAGCGCGTGACGGGCCGGAAGCAGTCGTTCGCGCTGACGTCGCCCTGTTCGAAATCCTCGACCTGCTGCAGCACCGGGTCGGGCAGCCGCGACACGAACACGTCGCCGGGCAGCAACAGCAGCGGCAAGCGGCCGACGTGCGCGAGCGCGGCCGAGGTCAGCATGTTGGTCGCGCCGGGGCCGATGCTCGACGTCGCGGCCATCATCCGCTGGCGGAAATGCGCTTTCGCGAACGCGACGGCCGCGTTGGCCATCCCTTGCTCGTTGTGCGCGCGAAACGTCGGCAGCCGGTCCTTCTCCGCATGCAGCGCCTCGCCGAGCCCGGCCACGTTGCCGTGGCCGAAGATCGCGAACACGCCGCCGCAGTACGGCAGGATCTCGGTCCGGCCGTCGGGCTGGACGACTTCGGCGCGCAGGGCGGCCAGGTAGCGCACGAGCGCCTGGCTGACGGTCAGTCTTACGGTGGTGGTCATCGTCGGTCGATAGAGAGAGGTCGGGTGGTCGTCACGAACACGGGCATCAGGCCGCGGCGGCGCGCGCGGCGGCCCGGCGGCCCAGCCACGCGTCGACCAGTTGCGCGAAGTTGCCGGCCACTTCGTCGATCAGCGCCTGGTCGTCGATCCGGCCCGCGAACCATTTCAGCGACGCATCGGCCCACAGCGTGCGCCCGACCATGAAGCCCTTGACGATCGGGTTGGTCGCCGAGCGGAAGCTGTCGACGAGGTATTGCAGCGGCTGGTTCAGCCCGAGGATCACCGCGCCGCGGCAGTACGGGTCGCGCTCGGCGATCAGCGCGGCGAGCCGCGCCCAGCCGTCGGCGGTGAGCGGCGTGAGCTTCCACCATTCGGGTTTCACGCCGAGGTTGTAGAAGCGCGCGACCGTGCGCAGCACCGCGTCGTCCTCGGTGCCGGCCGGCGTGACCGCGCGCGGCGGAATCATTTCCAGCAGCAGCTCATTGCCGCTCGCGCGCGTGGCTTCCCACAGCTCCAGCACGCGCTGCTCCTGTTCGACGCGCAGGTCGACGTGGTCGTCGGGGTGATAGTGGACGAGGCACTTCACGACCTGTTCGGTCGGCCAGTGCGTGAGCGACGAGCCGACCGAACGCGTGTCGTCGAACCGCAGCGGCCGCGAGCCCGGCAGTTCGACCGGACGGCCGACCCACCAGCCGCGCCCGGTGGCCGACGCGAGCGCGTCGCTGCCGTACGCACCGCCGTCGATCAGCACGCCGACGTGGCCGGCGATCCCGCGATCGCGCTCGACTTGTTCGACCGCGCGCACGAGCAGGCGCTTCAGCGTCTTGATCCGCGCTTCGTCGGCGCCGGCCTGCACCGCGAGCTCGTAGAACTGGCTGCGATGGTCGAACGCCATCACGCAGAGATCGTCCCATTCGCGGCGCGGCACCGTCACGCGATGCAGGTGCGCGAGCGTGCGGTCGGCGTCGACCTGCGGATTGCGGCTGCCGTCGAACCAGTGCGCGAGTTCGGCCGGCGTCGGCATCGCGGCCGAGCACGCGTGGCGCGACACGACGATCGCGCCGCACGCGTTCGCGATGCGCGTCGATTCGGCCCAGTCGCGCCCGCGCAGCAGCCCGGACAGCAGCCCCGACAGGAACGCGTCGCCCGCGCCGAGTACATTGAGCACGTCGACGCGCTCGCCGAGAAAGGTCGGCGCATCGTCGATGCGCGCGGAAACATCGCCTTCGATCACGCAGCAGCCGAGCGCGCCGCGCTTGACGACCAGCGTCGCGTTCGTGATCGCGCGCACCGCCTGCAACGACGCGATCAAATCATCCGGCACACCGCCCGCGATCAGGAATTCCTCCTCGGTGCCGACCAGCAGGTCGAATTCGCCGAGCACCTGCTGCAGCTGCCGTGTCACCTGCGCGTCGGGCACGTAGCGGTTTTCGCCGGCGCCGCGCGCGGTCAGCCCCCACAGCACCGGCCGGTAGTCGATGTCGAGGATCCGCACGGCGCCGTGGCGGCGCGCATACGTCAACGCGGTCAGCGACGCCTCGCGCGTGCCCGGCGTCGACAGATGCGTGCCGGTGATCGCCAGCGCGCGGCAACCGGCGATGAAGTCCTCGCTGATCTCGTCGGCGCGCACGGCCATGTCCGCGCAGTTCTCGCGCACGAACAGCAGCGGGAACGTATCGCGATCCTTCAGCCCGAGCAGCACCAGCGCGGTGAGGCGCTCGCGGTCGGTCTGCAACTGGCTCGTGTCGCAGCCTTCGCGCTCGAGCGTCTCGCGCAGGAAGCGGCCCATCTGCTCGTCGCCGACGCGCGAAATCATCGCGGTCTTCAGCCCGAGCCGCGCGACGCCGAACGCGACGTTGCCGGACGAGCCGCCGAGATACATCTGGAAGCTGCGCGCGTCCTCGAGGCGGCTGCCGTACTGCTGCGCATAGAGATCCACGGCCACGCGGCCGAGGCAGGCGAGATCGATGGGGCGGTCACTCGGAAAGTTCAGCAGGCTCATATCACGTGTCACGCTCGCGGCCGGCGTTCGGCGCTGCCGGCGGATTAGGGGACCGAACCGGCGGCGGCTGTCGCGGCAGGTGCTGCACGACGCGAGGCGGCCTGTCGCCGGGATTCGGGCTACGGAACGGAGTCTAGACTTTTTGGAAATCCAGTTCCCTAGGTGAAATCACGTAGAAATAAATTTCCAAATTGTCGAGGAAGTGATCTACAGTTTCATCCGGATGCTTCAGTCCCGATCGGACCCGATCGGACTCGGCCCGGCGGCGCGCAACGCGCCGTCTTCCGCCCCCCGGAGATGAGGAGACAGATTGATCATGAAGACCAAGCTGATGGCCGTCGCGGCCGCCGCGATCCTGGCTGCGCCGCTCGCGCATGCCGAGAAGATCGGCGTGACGATGGCATCGTTCGACGACACATTCCTGACCATCCTGCGCAACAGCATCGCCGATTCGGCGAAGAAGGACGGCGCGACGGTGCAGATCGAGGACGGCGGCAACGACGTCGGCAAGCAGTTGAGCCAGGTCCAGAACATGATCGCGCAGAAGGTCGACGCGATCATCGTGAACGCGGTCGATACCGACGCGACGCCGAAGATCACGAAGATGGTGACCGCCGCGAAGATCCCGCTCGTCTACGTGAACCGCAAGCCGGTCGATTTCGACAAGCTGCCGGCCGGCGTCGCGGTCGTCGCGTCCGACGAAAAGCAGTCGGGCACGCTGCAGGCGCGCCAGGTGTGCAAGCTGCTCGGCGGCAAGGGCGACCTGCTGGTGCTGATGGGCGAGCTGTCCAACGAATCGGCGCGCGCCCGCACCAAGGACATCGAGGACGTGATCGCGACGAAGGATTGCGCGGGCATGAAGATCGTCGACAAGCGCGAAGGCAAGTGGAGCCGCACGCAGGGCCAGGACATCACGATGAACTGGCTGAGCTCCGGCACCAAGTTCGACGCGATCATCTCGAACAACGACGAAATGGCGATCGGCGCGATCAACGCGCTGAAGGCCGCACGCAAGCTGACGCCGAAGACGGTCGTCGCCGGCATCGACGCGACGCCGGACGGGCTCGCGGCGATGAAGGCCGGCGAGCTGAAGGTATCGGTCTACCAGAACGCGACCGGGCAGGGCGCGCAGGCGGTAGCCGCGGCGCTCAAGCTCGCGAAGAAGCAGCCGGTCGATCGCTACGTGAACGTGCCGTTCGAACTCGTGACGCCGGAGAACATGAACCAGTACGCGAAGCACTGACCGGTTTTTCCGCTGAACTGCGCGGGCCCGGCGCGGCCGGGTTCGCGCGCGATTTTCGAGGTACGTCCATGTTTACAGCCAGGATCGCGCGCTCGACGGCCAGCGAAAGCGCACCGGCCGCTTCGTCCGCCACGCCCGGTGCGCCCACGGCCGACTGCGTGCTCGAGGTGCGCGGCGTCGGCAAGTCCTTTCCCGGCGTCGTCGCGCTCGACGGCGTGCAGTTCCGCGTGCGCCGCGGCACCGTGCATGCGCTGATGGGCGAGAACGGCGCCGGCAAGTCCACGCTGATGAAGATCATCGCGGGCGTCTACACGCCCGACCAGGGCGAAATCCTGATCAACGGCGAACCGGTCGTGCTGAACGGCCCGCTCGATGCGCTCGACCGCGGGATCGCGATGATCCATCAGGAACTCAACCTGATGCCGTACATGACGGTCGCGGAGAACATCTGGATTCGCCGCGAACCGAAGAACCGCTTCGGCCTGATCGATCACGCGGCGCTGCGCCGCCGCACGGCCGCGCTGTTCGAGCGGCTGTCGATCGACATCGATCCGGAGACCGACGTGCGCACGCTGACGGTCGCGAGCCGGCAGATGGTCGAGATCGCGAAGGCCGTGTCGTTCGACTCGGACGTGCTGATCATGGACGAGCCGACCTCCGCGCTGACCGACAAGGAAGTCACGCACCTGTTCCGGATCATTCGCCAGCTCCGCGAGCAGGGCAAGGGCATCGTCTACATCACGCACAAGATGAACGAGCTGTTCGAGATCGCCGACGAGTTCTCGGTGTTCCGCGACGGCAAGTACATCGGCACGCATGCGTCGACCGACGTCACGCGCGACGACATCATCCGCATGATGGTCGGGCGCGAGATCACGCAGATGTTCCCGAAGGAAGAGGTGCCGATCGGCGACGTCGTGCTGTCGGTGAAGGATCTCTGCGTCGACGGCGTGTTCCGCGACGTGAGCTTCGAGCTGCGCGCGGGCGAGATTCTCGGCGTCGCGGGCCTCGTCGGCTCGGGGCGCTCGAACGTCGCGGAGGCGCTGTTCGGCGTCGTGCCGGCCACGTCGGGCGAGATCCGCATCGACGGCAAGCCGGTGCGGATCGCGACGCCCGCGCAGGCGATGAAGCACGGGATGGCGTTCCTCACCGAGGACCGCAAGGATTCCGGCTGCTTCCTGAATCTCGACCTGCTCGCGAACATGGAAGCGGCGGTGCTCAGCCGTCGCTACGTGAAGTTCAACTTCGTGCAGCACGCGCAACTGAAGCGCGACTGCGAGGAAATGAGCCGGATGCTGCGCGTGAAGTCGCCCGGGCTGCACGAGGAAATCCAGAACCTGTCGGGCGGCAACCAGCAGAAGGTGCTGATCGGTCGATGGTTGCTCACGCAACCGCGCATCCTGATCCTCGACGAACCGACGCGCGGCATCGACGTCGGCGCGAAGGCCGAGATCCACCGGCTCGTCAGCGCGCTCGCCGGCAAGGGCGTCGCGGTGCTGATGATCTCGTCGGAAATGCCGGAAGTGCTGGGGATGAGCGATCGCGTGATGGTGATGCACGAAGGGCGCATGACCGGCATCGTCGATCGCAAGGACGCCGACCAGGTCCGCATCATGGATCTCGCGTCGCGCTGAGCCGAAACAAGATTGGAGACACTGAAATGGGCAACCTGAACCCGGTCGCGGATGCGCAGACCATGACCCTCAAGTCGCGGCATGCGAAGTGGCCGCCCGAACTGAGCATCTTCCTCGTGCTGGTCGGCATCAGCCTGTTCTTCGAGATCGTCGGCTGGGTCGTCGTCGGCCAGAGCTTCCTGTTCAATGCCGAGCGGCTCGAGATCATCGTGCTGCAGATGGCCGTGATCGGCATCATCGCGGTCGGCGTGAACCTCGTGATCATCACCAGCGGGATCGACCTGTCGTCGGGGTCGGTCGTCGCGGCGGCCGCCGTCGTATCGGCGAGCCTCGCGCAGGTGTCCGACTTCCCGCGCGCGGTGTTTCCGCACCTCACCGACCTGCCGATCATCTGGCCGGTGCTGGCCGGCGTGTGCGTCGGGCTGCTGGTCGGCCTGCTGAACGGCACGCTGATCGCGATGACGGGCATCCCGCCGTTCATCGCGACGCTCGGCACGATGGTCGCCGCGCGCGGTTTCGCGAAGTGGTTCACCAACGGGATGCCGGTGTCGATGCTGACCGACCCGTTCGCGGCGATCGGCGCGGGCGCCAACCCGGTGATCATCTTCGTCGTGATCGCCGCGATCTTCCACGTCGTGCTGCGCTACACGCGCTTCGGCAAGTACACCTATGCGATCGGCGCGAACCGCCATGCGGCCGTCGTGTCGGGCATCAACGTCACGCGGCACCTGATCTTCGTCTATGCGATCGCGGGCCTGTTGAGCGGCATCGCGGGGACCGTGACCGCCGCGCGTGCGATCTCCGGCCAGTCGGGCATGGGCGTGATGTACGAGCTCGATGCGATCGCGGCCGTCGTGATCGGCGGCACGTCGCTGTCGGGCGGCCTCGGCCGCGTGACGGGCACCGTGATCGGCGTGTTGATCCTCGGCGTGATGACGTCGGGCTTCACGTTCATTCGCATCGACGCGTATTACCAGGAGATGGTGAAGGGCGCGATCATCGTCGCGGCCGTGATCGCCGACCAGTACCGCAACAAGAAGTCGCGCCGCTGATCGATTCCACCGCTGCCGAAATCACGAAACTGCCCGGGAAGACGATGAAGATCGCGCTGGACCCCTACATGATTCGCCACCTGCCGCTCGACCGGCTGCCGCACGCGGTGGCCGAGCTCGGCTACGACCAGATCGAGCTGTCGCCGCGCGGCGACTTTCTCGACTGGTGGGTGATGCCGCGCGCGACCCGTGAGCGGATGGCCGCGTTCCGCCACGCGATGCGCGCGAGCGGCGTCGGTCTCGCGTCGCTGCAACCGATGTACCGCTGGGCGAGCCCGTTCGACGACGAGCGGCAATGGGCCGTGCGCTGCTGGAAGAAGGCGATCGAGGTGGCAGTGGAGATGGAGTGTCCGCTGATGGTGTCCGAGTTCGGGCGCGGCGCGTCGCCGGAGCGCTCGGTCGGCGAGCGGCCGGGCGCGAACCCTCAGGCGCTGTGCGAGGCCGCGTGGTTTCGGTCGATGGACGTGCTGCTGCCGATCCTCGAGCGCGAGCGCATCGTGCTGTCGGTCGAGCCGCATCCGGAGGACTGGATCGAGCAGTTGCAGCCTGCGATCGACATCGTCACGAACCTCGGTTCGCCGTCGCTGAAGCTGTCGTATATCGCGCCGCATACGTTCCACTACGGCGACGACATGGCCGCGATGATCGCGGCCGCCGCGCCGATCCTCGCGCACGTGCGCGTGGCCGATACCTTCGACCACCGCAAGAGCAGCCAGCTGCGCTACATCGTGAACCCGCCCGGCTCGAACCAGATTCGCGTGCACCAGCATCTCGACATCGGGCAGGGCGAGATCGACTGGGACGTGTTTTTCCGCGCACTCGGCGCCGCCGGCTTCGACGGCGTGCTGTCGTCGTGCGTGTTCGCGTGGGAAGACCGCGCGGAAGCGTCGTCGCGCTATATGCGCGACGCGATCCAGCGCTACGTCGATCGCCATTTCGATCGCGCGGCGCGTTGACCGATGACCGATTGTTGACCGGCGCGGCATGGGCCGCGCCGCTGATGAACGAACGACTGGAGAGAACTGCATGACCTTGCAAATCGGCGTGATCGGCTGCGGCGCGATCGGCCAGGACCACATCCGCAGACTGACCCGCACGCTGTCCGGTGCGCGCGTCGTGGCCGTCAACGACATCGATCCGCAGCAGGCGCGCGACGCGGTGACGAAGTATGGGCTCGACGCCGAGATCTACGGCGACGGCCACGAAGTGGTCGCGGCCGCCGACGTGCAGGCCGTGCTCGTCACGTCGTGGGGGCCGACCCACGAAGCGTTCGTGCTCGACGCGATCGCGCACGGCAAGCCGGTGTTCTGCGAGAAGCCGCTGGCCGTCACGGCCGACGGCTGCATGCGGATCGCCGAAGCCGAAGTCGCGCACGGCAAGCGGCTCGTGCAGGTCGGCTTCATGCGCCCGTACGACGAAGGCTATCGCGCGCTCAAGCGCGTGATCGACAGCGGCCAGATCGGCGCGCCGCTGATGCTGCATTGCGCGCACCGCAACCAGTCGGTCGGCGAGCGCTACACGACCGACATGGCGATCACCGACACGCTGATCCACGAACTCGACGTGCTGCGCTGGCTGCTCGGCGAGGATTACACGAGCGCGCAGGTCGTCTATCCGAAGAAGACGCGCCATGCGGGCGCGCATCTCGCCGATCCGCAGATCGTGCTGCTCGAAACCGCGAGCGGCGTGCGCATCGACGTCGAGATCTTCGTGAACTGCCAGTACGGCTACGACATCCAGTGCGAGGTGGTCGGCGAGCAGGGCATCGCGAAGCTGCCCGATCCGCCGGCCGTCGGGCTCAAGCATGCGGCGCGGCAGTCGGTCGAGATCATGACCGACTGGAAGGAGCGCTTCATCGCGTCGTACGACGTCGAGCTGCAGGCATTCATCGACGGCGTGCGGCAGGGCGCGCTCACTGGCCCGTCCGCATGGGACGGCTACGCGGCGGCGGTCGCGGCCGACGCGTGTGTGCGGGCGCAGCAGAGCGGCGCGGTCGAGCCGATCGCGATGGCCGACCGTCCCGCGTTCTATCGCGGCTGACCCGCGGCCGTTCGCCGCCTGCTTGCCGGACCGACCGACATGACGATGAAGATTGGCTGCGCGCCGTGCTGCTGGGGCGTCGACGACGTGAAGAACCCGCATCTGCCGCCATGGCGGCACGTGCTGGCCGAGGCCGCGCAGGCCGGCTACTCGGGCATCGAGCTCGGGCCGTACGGCTACATCCCGCTCGACCTCGACGTGGTGAGCGCCGAGCTCGAGCGACAGCGCCTGAGCATCACGGCCGGCACGATCTTCGACGATCTCGTGTCGCCGGAGAACCTGCCGAACCTCCTGCGCCAGACGCGCGACATCTGCGCGCTGATCACGCGGCTGCCGAAGCTGCCGACGCAGGACGGCCAGCGCTACGCGGCGCCGTACCTGGTCGTGATGGACTGGGGCCACGAGGAGCGCGACTAC
The DNA here is from genome assembly GCF_902833245.1 of Burkholderia sp. BCC0398. NCBI lineage: Bacteria > Pseudomonadati > Pseudomonadota > Betaproteobacteria > Burkholderiales > Burkholderiaceae > Burkholderia > Burkholderia sp. BCC0398. The sequence continues at coordinate 19,985 of NZ_CADFEM010000025.1, read as the reverse complement.
GCGGCCGGCCACGGCGATCGCGCGCCGCGGCTGTCCGACGCGCGCTGGGCGCGGATGGTCGGCCATATCCGGCAGATCGCGACGATCGCGCGCGACGAGTTCGGCGTGCGCGCGGTGATCCATCCGCATGCGGGCGGGTACATCGAGTTCGCGGACGAGATCGACCGGATCGTCGCCGATATTCCGGCCGACACGGCGGGCCTGTGCCTCGACACCGGCCACCTGCATTACTCGGGCATGGACCCCGAAACGTGGTTGCGCCGCCACGCGGCGCGGCTCGACTACGTGCATTTCAAGGATATCGACGCGGCCGTGTACGACGCGGTGATGGGCGAGCACATCGCGTTTTTCGCGGCTTGCGCGCGCGGCGTGATGTGCCCGATCGGCACCGGCGTGCTCGACTACCCGGCGATCCGCCACGCGCTCGCCGACATCGGCTACGCCGGCACCATCACGATCGAACAGGAACGCGACCCGCGCAACGCCGGCACGAGCCTGCGCGACGTCGCCGCGAGCCGCGCGTTTCTCGCGTCGGCCGGTTTTGCATGACCCTCTGAACCCGCACCAGGAACACCATCATGATTGACGGACAGATTCTGCTTGGACATTCGATTCGCTGGGGCATGGTCGGCGGCGGGCTCGGCAGCCAGATCGGCTACAGCCACCGGTCGGCCGCGCTGCGCGACGGCAGCTTCCAGCTGGTTGCGGGCGCATTCGATATCGATCCCGAACGCGGCCGGCAGTTCGGCGTGAAGCTCGGCGTCGCGGCCGAGCGCTGCTATCCCGATTACGCGGCGATGTTCGACGCGGAGGCGCGGCGGCCGGACGGCATCCGCGCGGTATCGATCGCGACGCCGAACAACACGCACTTCGAGATCTGCCGCGCCGCGCTGAACGCGGGGCTGCACGTGGTCTGCGAGAAGCCGCTGTGCTTCACGACCGAGGAAGCCGAGGCGCTGCAGCGGCTGTCGGTCGAGAAGAACCGGATCGTCGGCGTCGCGTACGGTTATTCCGGACACCAGATGATCGAGCAGGCGCGCGAGATGATCGCGCGCGGCGACCTCGGCGAGATCCGCATCGTGCAGATGCAGTTCGCGCACGGCTTTCACAGCGAGGGCGTCGAGGCCGCGAGCGCGGCCGCGCGCTGGCGCGTCGATCCGAAGTTCGCGGGCCCGAGCTACGTGCTCGGCGACATCGGCACGCATCCGCTGTATATCTCCGAGGTGATGGCGCCGGAACTGAAGATCAAGCGGCTGATGTGTTCGCGGCAGAGTTTCGTGAAGAGCCGCGCGCCGCTCGAGGACAACGCGTTCACGATCATGGAATACGACACCGGCGCGATCGGCTACGTGTGGTCGAGCGCGGTGAACGCCGGCTCGATGCACGGGCAGAAGGTGCGCGTGATCGGTTCGAAGGCGAGCATCGAATGGTGGGATGAACACCCGAACCAGTTGCGCTACGAAGTCCAGGGGCAGCCGGCACAGGTGCTCGATCGCGGAATGCCGTACCTGCATCCGCACGCATTGCGCGAGGACCGCATCGGCGCCGGGCATCCGGAAGGGCTGTTCGACGCATGGTCGAATCTCTACGCGCGCTTCGCGCTCGCGATGGACGCGGCCGATCGCGGCGACGCCGTGGCGGTGAAGGCGATCCGTATTCCGGACGTGCACGCGGGCGTCGAAGGCGTGCGCTGGGTCGAGAACTGCGTGCGTTCGGCCGACGCGGGCGGCGTGTGGGTCGACTATCGCTGAACGGAGGCGGGCCGGCTGCGCCGCGCTTCGTCGCGACGGCCGGCCTCGGTACACACCCTGATCTTTACGCCGCCGCGAACGCGTTGGACAATCGCTCCCAGTCTTGCCGTGGAGCGTATGCAAGCGATGATCGAGCGCGTGGGAGCGAGCAGGCGGCGCGGGCCGTGCCGCAAACGTGATTAAATTCGCCCTTCATGCATGTATCCAGTCGAGCCCCGGGCCGCGCCGGCCAGCCACGCGCGCGCACCGGGGCCGTCAACTTCGCGCTATCCGATGAGTTCATCCGAGAAACCTCCCGCCACCGTCGAGGCGTTCCTGCAGCACCTGACGCAGGAGTACGACGGCCTCAGCAATCGCCTGAAGGTGATCGCGCGCCACGTGGAAACGCATCGGGACCAGCTTGGGCTGGAGGGCATCCAGTCGCTCGCGGAAGCCTGCGGCGTCCAGCCGTCGGCCGTCGTGCGCTTCGCGAAGCACTTCGGCTTCTCCGGGTTCTCCGAGATGCAGCGGCTGTTCCGCGAAGGGCTCGCGCAGCAGATCGCGCCGGGCCGTGCGTACAACCTGCGCGTGCGCGACGTGATCGAATCGGGTTCGTCGAGCCTGCAACCCGAACAGATCGCCGACGAATTCATCAAGGGCAGCATTGCCGGGATGCAGCAGTTGCGGCAGACGCTCGACTCGCAGGCGCTCGCGCAGGCGGTCGACCTGCTCGCCGATACGCAGGCGATCTGGATCGCCGGGTCGCGGCGCGCGTTTCCGATCGCCGTGTATCTGGACTATGCGCTGCAGCACACCGACAAGCGCATCGGGCTGTTCAGCGCGCTCGGCAGCATGCATCTCGGGCAGATCCGATCGGTGCGCGAAGGCGACGTGATGATCGTGATCTCGTTCATGCCGTACGCGGACGAGACGGTACAGGTCGCGCAGCAGGCCGCGCAGCGCGGTGCGCGGCTGATCGCGATCACCGACAGCCGGATGAGCCCGCTCGCGCGGGAGGCGGAAGTGACGCTGATGGTGCAGGACAGCGCGACGTTCGGCTTTCGCGCGCTGACGGCGACGATGGGCCTTGCGCAGAGCCTGTTCGTCGCGCTCGCGTACCGGCTCGAGCTGTCGTACCTGCCGACCGCCGACGGCGCGCACGGCACGAAGGCCGGTTGATCTCGGCTACCGGTGCGCCGCCCGCCGAACGGATCGACGGGCGGCGCACCGGCCGGCTTACTTCGCGGTCGGCATCGCGAATTCGGCGCCCTTGCCGATGCTCGACGACCAGCGCTGCATCACAGACTTCTGGCGCGTGTAGAAGCGCACGCCTTCCTCGCCGTACGCGTGCATGTCGCCGAACAGGCTCTTCTTCCAGCCGCCGAAGCCGTGCCATGCCATCGGTACCGGGATCGGCACGTTGATGCCGACCATCCCGACCTGGATGCGCCGCGCGAATTCGCGCGCGATCCCGCCGTCGCTCGTGAAGCACGACACGCCGTTGCCGAACTCGTGCGCATTGATCAGGTCGACCGCTTCGCCGAAATCCTTCACGCGCACGCAGCCGAGCACCGGCCCGAAGATTTCTTCCTTGTAGATCCGCATGTCGGGCGTGACGTGATCGAACAGCGTGCCGCCGGTGAAGAAGCCGGCCTCGCGGCCCGGCACGCGCAGCCCGCGGCCGTCGACCACCAGTTGCGCGCCTTCGTTCACGCCTTGCTCGATATAGCCTTCGATGCGCTTGAGCGCTTCGCCGGTGACGATCGGGCCCATCTCGACTTCCGGCGACATCCCGTCGCCGATCACCAGCTTGCGCGCGCGCTCGGCGACCGCCGGCACGATCCTGTCGGCCACGTCGCCGACCAGTACCGCGATGCTGATCGCCATGCAGCGCTCGCCGGCCGAGCCGTACGCGGCGCCAATCAGCGCATCGACCGCCTGCTCGATGTTCGCGTCGGGCATCACGACGAGATGGTTCTTCGCGCCGCCCAGCGCCTGCACGCGCTTGCCCGACTGCACCGCGCGCTGCTGCACGTAGGCCGCGATCGGCGTCGAGCCGACGAAGCTGACGGCCTGCACGTCCGGGTGGTCGAGCAGCGCATCGACCGCGCCCTTGTCGCCCTGCACGACGTTGAACACGCCGGCCGGGAGGCCGGCCTGCGTGAGCAGGTCGGCGATGAACAGCGCGGCCGACGGGTCGCGCTCGCTCGGCTTCAGCACGAACGTGTTGCCCGTCGCGATCGCGACCGGGAACATCCAGCACGGCACCATGCACGGGAAGTTGAACGGCGTGATGCCCGCGACGACGCCGAGCGGCTGGCGCATCGTCCAGTTGTCGATGCCGGTGCTGACCTGGTCGGTGAAGTCGCCCTTCAGCAGTTGCGGCACGCCGCACGCGAATTCGACGATGTCGATGCCGCGCGCGACTTCGCCCTGCGCGTCGGAGAACACCTTGCCGTGCTCGGCCGTGATGATCGCAGCCAGCGTGTCGCGGTGCTCGTTCATCAGTTGCAGGAAGCGGTGCAGCACGCGCGCGCGGCGGATCGGCGGCGTCGCGGCCCAGTCCGGGAACGCGGCGTGGGCGGACGCGACGGCCCGCTCGACTTCGTCGTTGCCGGCGAGCGCGACGCGGCGCACCGCGCGGCCGAGCGACGGGTTGAGCACGTCCTGGAAGCGGCCGCTGCGGCCGGCGACGGGCGCGCCGTCGATGTAGTGGCCGACGTCGGCGTCGGACGTATACGCGGGAACCGTGGTCATGCGTGTCTCCTGGGAGTAGGGGGTGAACGGAACCAAGTCTAGGCAAAGCGGCGGGGCGGGAGAAGACCGCGCAGCTTGATTCACTGTTCAGAATTCTGAATAATCACTGGATGAATCAGCAAAATGTCCAGGCGCTCTGGCCGCATATCCATTCGCTGACGGTGCTGGCCGCGGCCGGCAGTTTCACGGCCGCCGCGCAGCGGCTCGGCATCAGCAAGGCCGCGATGAGCCAGCGCATCGCCGATCTCGAAAAGGCGGCCGGCGTGCCGCTCGTGCGCCGCACCACGCGCAGCGTGCGGCTCACCGATGCGGGCCAGACGCTCGTCGACAGCACGCGCGATGCGTTCGAGTCGATCGGCCAGCATTTCGCGCGCGTGAAGGATCTCGCCGGCGAGCCGCGCGGGCTGCTGCGCCTGACGGTGCCGGTCGCGCTCGGGCGCCAGCAGGTCGTGCCGCACCTGCCCGATTTCCTGCGCCAGCATCCGGGCGTGCAGATCGAGCTCGACCTGTCGGACCGCCTGCATTCGCTGACGCAGGAGGGCTTCGATCTCGCGATCCGCCATACGACCACCGCGCCGCAGACCCACGTCGCGTGGAAGCTGTGCGACACGCGTTCGCTGCTGGTCGCGAGCCGCGACTATCTCGACGCGCGCGGCGCGCCGCGCCACCCGAGCGAGCTCGTCGATCACAGCTGCCTGTGCTATCTGCGCGAGCACGAGCCGGCCGCGTGGAGCTTCGAGCCGGACGGCCGCCGCGAGCGCGTGAGCGTGCCGGTGCGCGGCAGTTTCGCGGCGAACAACAGCGAGGCGATGCGCGAGGCCGCGCTCGGCGGGCTCGGCATCGCGCTGCTGCCCGATTTCAGCGCGCGGCGCGATCTCGACGCCGGCCGGCTCGTCGCGCTGCTCGACGGCTGGCGGCCGTCGGGCGCGTTCGGCGACCACATTTTCGCGATCCGCCCGTACAGCCCGGTCGTCCCGAGTGCGGTGCGCGCGCTCGTGCGGCACCTGCGCGAACGGCTCGCGGGCGGCTTCTCCGGCGCGTGAGCCGGGTGCCGGCGGGCGCCTGGCCGTGGGCGGCCCGGGCAAGCGCGGCGGCGCTGCGGTAAAATCGCCGCTTCCTCCCGCGCCACGTATGGCGCGTCATTCGAAGGTCGACAGCCGATGCAGATTCACAAGGAAGTGGACGCGCGCGGGCTCAATTGCCCGTTGCCGATCCTGCGTGCCAAGAAAGCGCTTGCCGATATGGAAAGCGGGCAGATCCTCAAGGTGCTCGCGACCGATCCGGGCTCGCAGCGCGATTTCGCCGCGTTCGCGAAGCAGACGGGCAACGAGATCGTCGAATCGACGACCCAGGACAAGACCTTCGTATTCCTGATGCGCCGCCGCTGAAGGCGCGCATCACGTGTCCCGCCGCGCCGGGCGCCTCGCCGGCTGTCCCTGGCCCGGTGCCCTTGCCCAGGCGCCTGTTCCATTGGAAAGCGCTGGCCACACTTCTCTGACAATTCTTAAACCTCGTTGCGCGACCGGCTGCGTATACTGACCCGGCCGGTCGTCCGCTCCCAGCGGAGGCGCCGGCCACGGTACGTCGCACGGCGGGCTCGGGGGCCATGCCTGACGCTACCGTCGTACAACGGGGAGAGGACATGTCCTTCAGACCAGGGACCCTTCGAAGTCCGTCCGGAGCGGAAAGCATCGCGCCCGTGCGCACCTCGGAATTGAGCCGGATCGAGCTCGATCCGCAACAGGACCGCCACGCGCGTGCCGCGCTGGAGGCCTATGCGGATTCGGCCGCGGCCGAGATGCCGTGGCTGGCCGAATGGCTGGACGAACGGCTGCGCGACGCCGCGCGGGACGACGGCGCGGGCCCGACCTACTGCGGTGCGACGATCGAACGCGTGTTCGATCTGGCGCAGGCATGGGCGGCGGGCCAGCCCGACTACGCGGCCGGCGCGTGGGAGCGCGTGCGCGACCAGTTGCAGCGGATGCTGGGGCAGCCCGTGCTGGGGCAGCCCGTGCTGGCGCAACCGCCGTTGCCGCAGCGGCCGTCGCCGCGCATGCCGACGGATGATTTCGCCGAGCCGGTGGCCGGCATCGCGGGCGCCGAATAGGCGTCCGGTTGCGCAAGAGAAAGGATTATTCGAAGAAAGGGCGATAGTCCGCGCAATTTCTTGGCGAATTTCATACTACTATGATGAAATCGCCGGTTCGTCCGTGCCCCGTTTTTGAGATATTTAGCCGGGGTCGCCGGCTTGCGCAGGAGGCGCGAGCGGCGAACGACGGCTCGCCGGCCGGTATCCGGACGCCGCGCACAGGTGGCGCGGCCGGGGCAGGCGCGGGAGCCGAGTGGACGAGTCGACTTCGATTTGCGGGGTGCTATGAGAATTGCTGTACTGGATGACGATCCGGCCCAGACGGATTTCGTCAGTCAAACGCTGACGGCCGTCGGCCATACGTGCTATGCGTTCAAGGAAGGCAAGGCCCTGAAGAAGCGCCTGCAGCGCGAGACGTTCGACCTGCTGGTGCTCGACTGGAACGTGCCCGACATGTCCGGCGAGGAAGTGCTCAAGTGGGTGCGGGCGAACCAGACCGAGCACAGCCTGCCGATCATCTTCATGACGAGCCGCGACGACGAGGCGGGAATCACGCAGATCCTCAACGCCGGCGCCGACGATTACGTGGTCAAGCCCGTGTCGGGCCCGATCCTGCGCGCACGTATCGGTTCGCTGCTGCGCCGCGCGTATCCGGTCAATGCCGAGGCCACCGTCCGCGAGTTCGACCAGTTCCGCTTCGACGTGAACCTGAAGCAGGCGTACGTCGGCGACAAGGCCGTGAGCCTCACGCAAAAGGAATTCGAGCTCGCGCTGCTGCTGTTCCAGCATCTCGACCGGCCGCTGTCGCGCGCGCACATTCTCGACCTCGTATGGAAGCAGGCGACCGACATTCCGTCGCGCACGATGGATACGCACATTTCGATGCTGCGCACCAAGCTCGGCCTGCGGCCCGAAAACGGCTACCGTCTCGCGCCGATCTACGGATACGGCTACCGGCTCGAACGGGTCGGCCAGGGGGAACCGGAGTGACCGCGCGCATCACGCGGCGCACGGCGGGCCTGTGCACGGCGGCGCTGCGCGCGGCCTGCGCGGTCGCATTCGCGTTCGCCGCGCAGCAGGCCGCGGCGCAGCCGCCCGCCGCCGCGGGCAAGACGGTCGTCTATCGCACGCAGGTGGGCGACACGCTGTACGACGTCGCCGCGCGCTACCTGCAGGGCGTGGACGACTGGCAACTGCTCCAGCAGATCAACGGCGTGCCGGCGCCGAAGCGCCTGCAGCCCGGCATCGCGCTGAAGCTGCCGGTCGCGCGCCTGCGCAAGGAAAAGCTCACCGCACGCGTGATCGCGGTGCAGGGCACGGCCGAGCGCGCGTCCGGCGCTGCCTTCGCGCCGCTCGCGAACGATGCGACGCTCGCCGAAGGCGACCGCGTGCGCACCGGTCCGAACGGCTTCGTGACGATCGAGCTGACCGACGGCACGCACATGAGCCTGCCGCCCGACAGCCAGCTCGACCTGAAGTCGCTGCGCCGCACGGTGCTGACCGGCACGCTCGATCGCGAGTTCGAACTCACGCGCGGCTCGGTCGACAGCGAAGTCACCCACCTGAAGAAACGCGACGACCGCTTCCAGATCCGCTCGCCGTCGGTCGTCGCCGGCGTGCGCGGCACGCGCTTTCGCGTGAACTACGACGCGGCCGGCACGGCGTCGACGCGCGTCGAAGTGCTCGACGGCACCGTCGGCGTCGCGGGCGGCCGCAAGCCGGTCGGCGCGACGCTCGTGCATGCGAACTTCGGCAGCGTCGCGACGTCGTCGGGTGCGGTCGGCGCGCCGATCGCGCTGCTGGGCGCACCCGCGCTCGAGCATCCCGACAAGGTGCAGGACGAGCCCGACGTCGCGTTCGACATCGCGCCGCTCGAGCAAGCGCATGCGTACCGCGTGCAGCTCGCGCACGATGCGGGGCTGATGGACCTGTTCCGCGAGACACGCACCGATTCGCCGCGCGCGGTGTTCCGCGACGTGCCGAACGGCAACTACTTCGTGCGGATCGCCGCGATCGATGCGAACGGCCTCGAGGGGCTACCGCGCACCTATACGTTCGAACGCCGCGTGATGGGGCTCGACGCGAGCGCGTCGCCGGGCGCCGGCGGTTACGAGTTCCGCTGGTCGCCGAACGGGGCGGGCAAGAACGCGCGTTACCGGTTCGTGCTGTCGCGCTCGAAGGACCTGAGCGCGCCGGTCGTCGATCAGGTCGGCCTGCACGCGCGCCAGATCACCGTCGCGCACCTGCCGCCGGGCGACTATTTCTGGGCGGTGACCGTCGAGGAATTCGAAGGCGGCAAGTTCTACGAGAAGACCAGTCCGGTCAGCGCGTTCACGCTGTCGCGCTGACCCGCGGCGCATGAAACCCGATTCCGTTTCCACACGGCGGCACCTCGGCCGCCGCTTTCTGATCGAATGGATCGCGATCGGCTGCCTCGGGGTCGCCGTGATCCTCGCGTGCGCGCTCGGCCGCCTGTCGTCGAGCGTCGACGGGCTGATCTACGACCGGCTGCTGATGCTGCGCAGCCTGCCGCTGTCGCCCGACGTGGTGGTCGTCGACATCGACAACCAGAGCGTGTCCACGCTCGGCCGCTGGCCGTGGCCGCGCGACGTGCATGCGCGGCTGCTCGACACGCTCGCGCGCGCACAGCCGGCCGCCGTCGTCTACGACGTGCTGTTTACCGAACCGTCGCCCGAGGATCGCGCGTTCGCGGACGCGATGAGCCGCGTGCCGACCTTCCTGCCGGTGCTGCTGAGCCCCGAGCAGGCGGACGGCATGCGTTCCGTCGATCCGCCGGTCGCCGCGCTCGCGGCGCGCGCGACGGGGCTCGGCCATATCAATCTCGAAGTCGATCGCGACGGCATCGTGCGCAGCGTCGCGCTGTTCGAAAGCGACGGCCGCGTGCGCTGGCCGCAATTGATGGTGCCCGTCTATCGTGCGATCCAGGCCGGCCGGCTGCATCCGGTCGGCGGCGTGCCCGGCGCGAACGCGCACGACCTGTCGCGCGATGCGGCGGGCGACGGCCGCTACCTGATTCCGTTCAGCCGCAACACGCCCGCGTATCCGACGCTGTCGTTCGACGACGTGCTCGAAGGGCGCGTGAAGCCCGACGCGCTGCGCGGCAAGATCGTCGTCGTCGGCGTGACGGCGTCCGGGCTGTACGATCGCTTCGCGACGCCGGTGTCCGGCGAATTCGGCCCGCTCGCCGGCGTGTACATCCATGCGAACGTGCTCGACATGCTGGCGACCGGCAGTGCGATCTCGCCCGCGTCGCCCCTTGGGCTGTTCGTCGCGTCGCTGCTGCCGCTCGCCGTGTTGCTGGGCGGCTTCCTGATGCTGTCGCCGTGGCGTGCGCTGCTGCTGACGCTGAGCCTCGCCGCGCTCGCCGTCGTCGCGAGCCTGGCGCTGCTGTTCGAGGCGCGCATCTGGCTGACGCCGGCGCCCGCGATCTTCGGGCTGATCGCCGTCTACCCGATCTGGAACTGGCGGCGGCTGGAAATGACGATGTCGTACCTGCGCCGCGAGCTGCAGAAGCTCGCCGACGAGCCGCACCTGCTGCCCGAGGCGCCGCGTACGCGCAGCGTCGGCGGCGACGTGCTGGAGCGGCAGATGGCGCTGATGGCGCAGGCCGCGCAGCGCGTGCAGGACATGAAGCGCTTCGTGTGGGACAGCCTCGACAGCATGCCCGAGCCGATCTTCGTGACCGATCTCGCCGGCACCGTGCTGATCGCGAACCACGCGGCGAAACGCTACGGGTCGCGGCTCGCGCTGCCGCTGCCGGAAGGGCGGCCGCTGCGCACGGCGCTCGGCGAGCTGACGTTCATGAAGACCGTCGACGGCAACGCCGAGCACGACGCGGCGATCCGCGAGCGCTGGCCGGCCGCGCTCGACCCGACGCTCGAGGCCGAGCACGACGCGATGGCGCGCGGTATCGAGGTGCGCGATCGCGACGGGCTCGACCATCTGCTACGCTACGCGGCGTGTACGAACGCGCAAGGGCGCGTGACGGGCTGGATCGCCGGCCTCGTCGACGTGACCGAGCTGCACGCGGCCGAACGGCATCGCGAGGAAGCGCTGCACCTGCTGTCGCACGACATGCGCTCGCCGCAGTCGTCGATTCTCGCGCTGGTCGAGATCGAGCGCGACCGCGTCGACAGCGACGCGATGCGCGGGTTGCTCGCGCGGATCGAGCGCTATGCGCACCGCGCGCTGTCGCTCGCCGACGAGTTCGTGCAACTGGCGCGCGCGGAGTCGCAGGCGTACCAGCTCGAGGTGACGAGCCTCGTCGACGTGCTGATCGACGCGAGCGACGAGGTGTGGCCGCAGGCGCAGGCGAAGCACATCCGCGTCGAGACCGACGTGGGCGCCGACATGTGCTGGGTGCGCGCGGACCGCTCGCTGATCACGCGCGCATTCGTGAACCTGCTGAACAACGCGGTCAAATACAGTCCGTCCGACACGGTGATCACGTGTACGCTGACGGTCGAGCACGCATCGAAGCGGATGTTCTGTACGATTCGCGATCAGGGATACGGCATTGCGCCGGAAGATCAGCGGCATCTGTTCGAGCGTTTCAAGCGATTCCATGCCGGCGAGCGGCCCGAAATCTCGGGCTCCGGGCTCGGCATGGCATTCGTGAAGACGGTCGTCACGCGCCATGGGGGCAGCGTGTCGGTCGACAGCGAAGTGGGTGTCGGCACCGCGGTGACGGTGTCGCTGCCCGCGATCGACGAGCCGTCCGCCTGACAGGGCCGGGCGCGACGGCAGGTATTTGGGGAAAGCCATGAGAAAGCAATGGGCGGCGACCGCGCTGGCGGCGTCGCTGTTGACGGGTTGCGCGGGCGTGACGAGCGGCGTGAGTGCGCTCGGGCAGCCGAATGCATTTGCATCGGGGGCGCACGGCTACGATTTCGTGCGGACGGCTGCGCAGGCGGGCGACGCCGAGTATCGGCAGATCGAGACGCTCGTGCGCGACGAACTCGCGCGCCGCGGCTTCGATGCGCAGCCGCTCAAGGACGCGCGCTACCGGTTGTCGATCGCGTATGCGACGCAGCCGGCGGCGGTCGCGGCGAGCGCCGCCGGCTGCGGCGCGGCGAGCAGCGCATGCGTGACGGTCGACGGGCCCGCGCCGTTCGCGCTGCCGTTCATGGGCCGCGTGTACCGTCACGTGCTGACGCTGCGCTTCGTCGATGCGAAATCGGGCGCCGACGTCTATCGCGTGTCGGCGTCGCTGCGCGACCGCGATCCGGGCACGCAGCAGGCCGCGCCGGCGCTCGTGAAGAGCGCGCTGGCGAAGGTGCCGTTCGGCGACGGCAGCGGCTGGCTCGTCAAGACGAAAAAAGACGACGCGGGCGGCATGCCGGGCGTCGTCTCGGTGAAGCCGGCCGACGCGCACTGACAGCGCTGGCCGCGAGGTGAGGGCGGGCCCGCCGGGGCGGGCTCTTGCCGCGTTCAGACGGTCGGTTGTCCGCCGTCGCGCGTGCGCAGGTACGTTTCGAACTCCGCACCGACTTCCGGGTGGCGCAGCGCGAATTCGACCGTCGCCTTCAGGTAGCCGAGCTTGCTGCCGCAGTCGTAGCGCGTGCCCTGATACTTGTAGGCCAGCACCTGTTCGTCGGCGAGCAGCGCTTGGATCGCGTCGGTGAGCTGCAGTTCGCCGCCCGCGCCCGGCTTCAGCGCACGCAGATGCTCGAAGATCCGCGGCTTCAGGATGTAGCGGCCGACCACGCCGAGGTTCGACGGCGCGACTTCCGGCGCCGGCTTCTCGACGATCGCCGACATCTTGACGATCGACTCTTCCCATTCCTTGCCGTCGACGATCCCGTACGACTTCGTCTCCGACGGCGGGATCTCTTCGACGCCGATCACCGAGCTGTGATAGTGGTCGAACACGTCGACCATCTGCTTCATCACCGGCGGGTTGCCGTCGAGCAGGTCGTCCGCGAGGATCACCGCGAACGGGTTGTCGGCGACCAGCTTTTCCGCACACAGCACCGCGTGGCCGAGGCCGAGCGCTTCCGGCTGGCGCACGTAGAAGCAGTCGACATGGCTCGGCTTGATGCTGCGCACGAGTTCGAGCAGCTTTTCCTTGCCGCGCGCCTCGAGCTCGGCCTCGACTTCGTACGACTTGTCGAAGTGATCCTCGATCGCGCGCTTGCTGCGCCCGGTGACGAAGATCATCTCGGTGATGCCCGCCGCGATCGCTTCCTCGACCGCGTACTGGATCAGCGGCTTGTCGACGACGGGCAGCATTTCCTTCGGGCTCGCCTTCGTTGCCGGCAGGAACCGCGTGCCGAGGCCGGCCACGGGGAATACCGCCTTGGTGACTTTCAACATGATCGAACCTTTATTCCTGTAATCGACTTGTCAGACGGTCTATGTTCACGTTCGCATTATATTGAACGCAATTGACCTTACCGTTTGTTACGCAGGCAACCGATCGAGCTGCGCACGCAGTTTGTCGAGCGTGCTCTGGAATTCCGCGACGCGTTTCTGCTCCTGTTCGACCACGGCCGGCGGCGCTTTCGCGACGAACGCCTCGTTGCCGAGCTTCGCGTTGCATTTGGCGATCTCGCCCGTCAGGCGCGTGATTTCCTTCGACAGGCGCTCGCGTTCGGCCGCGACGTCGATTTCCACCTTCAGCACCAGCTTGTTCGGGCCGACGATCGCGATCGGCGCGCCGTGCGCTTGCCGGTCGAGCGCCGCTTCGTCCGCAAGGATCTGCACGTCCGACAGGCGCGCGAGCGCCTGCACGTACGGCGCGAACGAGCGCAGGCGCTCGGCGTCGCCGGCGGCCAGCAGCGGCACCTTGGTGGCCGGCGACAGGTTCATCTCGCCGCGCAGGTTGCGGCACGCGTCGACGATCGCCTTCAGGTCGGCCGCCCACTGTTCGGACGCCTCGTCGAGCTTCTGCAGGTTCGCGACCGGATACGCCTGCGTCATCAGCGACGCTTCGCCCTCGGCCTTGCCTTGCGGATAGCGGCCGGCGAGCGGCGCGACCTTTTGCCAGAGCGCCTCGGTGATGAACGGGATGACCGGGTGTGCGAGGCGCAGCACCGTTTCGAGCACGCGCAGCAGCGTGCGGCGCGTCGCGCGCTGTTGTTCCGGCGTGCCGTTCTGGATCTGCACCTTCGCGAGCTCCAGATACCAGTCGCAGTACTCGTCCCACACGAACTTGTAGATGCTGCTCGCGATGTTGTCGAAGCGGTAATCGGCGAAACCCTTTGCGATGTCGGCTTCGGTGCGCTGCAAGAGCGACACGATCCAGCGGTCGGCCGCCGAGAAGTCGAGGTAGCCGCCGGGGCCGCAGTCGCCCGCGCCGCACACTTCCGGCTTGTCGGCGCCGCAGTCGTGGCCTTCGCAGTTCATCAGCACGAAGCGCGTCGCGTTCCACAGCTTGTTGCAGAAGTTGCGATAGCCTTCGCAGCGCGCGAGGTCGAAGTTCACGTTGCGGCCGAGCGTTGCCATCGACGCCATCGTGAAGCGCAGCGCGTCGGTGCCGAACGCGGGGATGCCGTCCGGGAATTCCTTGCGCGTCTTCTTCTCGATCGTCGCGGCCTGCTTCGGGTTCATCAGGCCCGTCGTGCGCTTCGCGACCAGCGCCTCGAGGTCGATGCCGTCGACGATGTCGATCGGGTCGAGCGTGTTGCCCTTGCTCTTCGACATCTTCTGGCCTTCCGCGTCGCGCACGAGGCCGTGCATGTAGACGGTATGGAACGGCACCTTGCCGGTGAAGTGCGTGGTCATCATCACCATCCGGGCGACCCAGAAGAAGATGATGTCGAAGCCGGTGACCAGCACCGACGACGGCAGGAAGTGCTTCAGTTCGGGCGTTTCGTTCGGCCAGCCGAGCGACGAGAACGGCACGAGCGCCGACGAGAACCACGTGTCGAGCACGTCTTCGTCGCGCTTGAGCGCCCCCGTGTAGCCCTTTGCCGCGGCCTGCGCGCGTGCGTCTTCCTCGTTGCGGGCGACGAACACCTCGCCGTTCTCGCCGTACCACGCGGGGATTTGGTGGCCCCACCACAGCTGGCGCGAGATGCACCAGTCCTGGATGTTCTCGAGCCACTGGTAGTAGGTGGTCGTCCAGTTTTCCGGGACGAACTTGATCTGGCCGTCGCGCACGACGTCGAGCGATACCTCGGTGATCGACTTGCCAGGATGGAACGTGCCTTCCGGCGCCGGCTTCGTCATCGCGACGAACCACTGGTCGGTCAGCAGCGGCTCGATCACGACGCCCGTGCGGTCGCCGCGCGGCACCATCAGCTTGTGCGGCTTCACGGAGTCGAGGAAGCCTTGCGCGTCGAGGTCGGCGACGATCGCCTTGCGCGCGTCGAAGCGGTCAAGGCCGCGATACTGTTCGGGGCCGTTGTCGTTGATCTTCGCGTCGAGCGTCAGGATCTCGATCGGCGCGAGCTTGTGGCGCAGGCCGACCTGGTAGTCGTTGAAGTCGTGCGCGGGCGTGACCTTCACGACGCCGGTGCCGAATTCGCGGTCGACGTAGTCGTCGGCGATCACCGGAATCTCGCGGCCCGTCAGCGGCAGCGTGACGAGCTTGCCGATCAGGTGCGCGTAGCGTTCGTCTTCCGGATGGACCATCAGCGCGACGTCGCCGAGCATCGTCTCGGGACGCGTGGTGGCGACCGTCAGCGAGCCCGAGCCGTCGACGAGCGGGTAGCGGATGTGCCACAGGTGGCCGTTTTCTTCCTCGCTGACGACTTCGAGATCCGACACGGCGGTGAGCAGCACCGGATCCCAGTTGACGAGGCGCTTGCCGCGGTAGATCAGCCCTTGTTCATACAGCGTGACGAACACGTCGCGCACGGCGGCCGACATCTTGTCGTCCATCGTGAAGTATTCGCGCGACCAGTCGGTCGACGCGCCGAGGCGGCGCACCTGGTCCGTGATCGTCGAACCGGATTTCTGCTTCCATTCCCACACGCGCTCGACGAACTTCTCGCGGCCGAGGTCGTGGCGCGACACGCCCTGCGCGTCGAGCTGGCGCTCGACGACGATCTGCGTGGCGATCCCCGCGTGGTCGGTGCCGGGCACCCACAGCGTGTTCTCGCCGAGCATCCGGTGATAGCGGGCGAGGCCGTCCATGATCGTCTGGTTGAACGCGTGGCCCATGTGTAGCGTGCCCGTCACGTTCGGCGGCGGCAACTGGATCGCGAAATCGGGGCGGGACGGATCGAATGCCGGGGCGGCGTAGCCGCGTTTTTCCCACTCCGGCCCCCATTGGGACTCGATGGTGTGGGGTTCGAAGCTCTTCGCCAGCGTGTTGTCGCTCATGGTTGGAAATTTGCCGAAAAATGCTTGTTGGAGACTTGAACCGCACATTATAAGTCGCCGGGCGTCGAGCGGAGCCGTTCGCGGCTTACAGTCAGGTTCGCACGTGTCCAATTGCTGACGCGTGTTGGGACGGTTAACTTGCGGGTCAGGCTGCGGGTTTGAGTCGGCGAGGGCTTGCTGCCGCACCGGTCCGCCGTCGCCACCCAGGAGCAGCGTCGCTGCGCATATCCGGGATAAAAAGAACCCTCGGCGGATGCCGGAGGCGAACTATCGCACTAGCCGTGCTTATTTCCGGTCGCTCATATGAATATTTTTCGGGTGGTCTGCGCCGTCGCGCTATGTTCGGCACTGTCTGCCGAAGCAGCCGGTTCCGTCATGGCCGTGCGGCGCACCAATGCGGAGAATTACAAGGACAGGGTGTTGGCGGCGTGCCTGTCGCTCGCTTACTGGGGATCGCCGGCAGGCAAGGATGCCGACGTCACCAAGAGTGCGTTCCTGGAATGGACTCGTTACGATGAGAAAAAAGGCGATCGGGCGGTCGAGCGGCTTGCAGAACACTATTTTTGCGCCGCGATTACGGCAATCCCGTGGAAGGTTACGCCGGGGCAAAATTTGCTCTGCTGAGATGCCTGGACCTGTCTCACGGCCCCGAACTCGCCGAACAAGTTCGCCGGTATGTCCCTCATCCCGACTGGATCGGCGACCAACCTGCTGCCCCGCGCAGGAAATAACGCTGGTCACGCGTGCCGAAGCCGTCGCCGGCGGGGAAGGCGGCCTGTTGGGCCGCGATGCCACATCGGTCGGTCACGGTATCGCGCACGACGGACTTATAATGTCGGGTCCCGCATTTTTCTCGCCCGTTAGCCGCCGCTCCATGCCCGATCTGCTCGCCAATCTGAACCCCGAACAACTCGCCGCCGTCACGTTGCCGAACGAACCGGCGCTGATCCTCGCAGGGGCGGGCAGCGGCAAGACCCGCGTGCTGATCACGCGCATCGCGTGGCTGATCCAGCAGGGCTATGCATCGCCGCCCACGGTGCTCGCCGTCACCTTCACGAACAAGGCCGCGCGCGAGATGATGGCGCGCCTGTCGGCGATGATGCCGATCGACACGCGCGGGATGTGGATCGGCACGTTCCACGGCCTGTGCAACCGGATGCTGCGCACGCACTGGCGCGACGCGGGCCTGCCGCAGACTTTCCAGATCCTCGATACGGCCGACCAGCTGTCCGCGATCAAGCGACTGATGAAAGCGGCGAACGTCGACGACGAAAAGTACCCGCCGAAGAACGTCCAGTACTTCATCAACAACGCGAAGGAGCAGGGGCTGCGCCCGGACAAGGTCGACGCGACCGACAACTTCAACCGCAAGTTCGTCGAGCTGTACCAGGCGTACGACCAGCAGTGCCAGCGCGAAGGCGTCGTCGATTTCCCCGAGCTGCTGCTGCGCTGCTACGAATTGCTCGCGTACAACGCGCCGCTGCGCGCGCACTACCAGGCGCGCTTCCGGCACATCCTCGTCGACGAGTTCCAGGACACCAACAAGCTGCAGTACGCGTGGCTCAAGATGCTCGCGGGCGGCGAGAACGCGATTTTCGCGGTCGGCGACGACGACCAGTCGATCTACGCGTTCCGCGGCGCGAACGTCGGCAACATGCGCGACTTCGAGGACGAATTCCGCGTGCGCAACCTGATCAAGCTCGAGCAGAACTACCGGTCGCACGGCAACATCCTCGACGCGGCGAACCAGCTGATCTCGAACAACGCGCACCGCCTCGGCAAGAACCTGCGCACCGACGCCGGCCACGGCGAGCCCGTGCGCGTGTACGAAGCCAGCACCGATTCGCAGGAAGCCGGCTGGATCGTCGAGGAGATCCGCTCGCTGATCAATACCGGGATGGCGCGCAGCGAAGTGGCCGTCCTGTACCGCAGCAACGCGCAATCGCGCTCGATCGAGCACACGCTGATGTCGTCGGGCATTCCGTACCGCGTGTACGGCGGCCTGCGCTTTTTCGAGCGGCAGGAAGTGAAGCATGCGCTCGCGTACCTGCGCCTGATCGACAACCCGAACGACGACACGGCATTCGCGCGCGTCGTGAACTTCCCGACTCGCGGGATCGGCGCGCGCTCTGTCGAGCAACTGGCCGACGCCGCACGGCTGTACGGCTGCTCGATGGCCGCCGCGATTCCGTACGTGACCGGCAAGGCCGGCACGAGCCTCGGCGGGTTCGCGAACCTGATCGCGAAGATGCGCGCCGACACGCAGCACATGAACCTGCCCGACACCGTCGAGCACATCGTGCGCGCGAGCGGCCTCGCCGATTTCTACCAGGGCGAACGCGAAGGTCAGGATCGCCTCGAAAACCTGCAGGAACTCGTGAACGCGGCCACCGCGTTCATCGCCGAGGAAGGCTATGGGCTCGACACGCCGGCCCGCTCGATTCCGCTGCGCGCGGGCGCGATCGCGGCGCCCGAACTCGGTACCGCGACCGACGATCCGGCGGTCGACGTGCTCGATCCGGCATCGCCCGCCGACCCGGCCCAGAATCCCGACACGATGACGCCGCTCGCCGGCTTTCTGTCGCACGCGTCGCTGGAAGCAGGCGACAACCAGGCGCAGGCCGGCCAGGACGCGGTGCAGCTGATGACCGTGCACGCGGCGAAGGGGCTCGAGTTCTCGGCCGTGTTCATCACGGGGCTCGAGGAGGGGCTGTTCCCGCACGAGAACAGCGTGCTCGAATCGGATGGCCTGGAGGAAGAGCGCCGGCTGATGTACGTCGCGATCACGCGTGCGAAGGAGCGGCTCTACCTGTCGTTCGCGCAAAGCCGGATGCTGCACGGCCAGACCCGCTACAACGTACGCTCGCGCTTCTTCGACGAACTGCCGGAGCACGTGCTGAAGTGGCTCACGCCGAAGGTCGAGGCCGGGTCGCGCTGGGGCGGGCGCTCCGACAACGCCGGCTACGGGCGCGACTGGTTCGCGCGGCCGGGCGGCGGCAGCCGCGAGCAGATCGTCGATGCGGCCGTGTCCGCGCCGCTGCCGGCGTTCGCGGACAAGCAGCGCGCGGCCGACACCGGCTTCCGGGTCGGCCAGCAGGTGTTCCATACCAAGTTCGGCGAAGGCACGGTCACCGCGCTCGAAGGCAACGGCACCGATGCGAAGGCGCAGGTGAAGTTCAAGCGCCACGGCGAGAAATGGCTCGCGCTCGCGGTCGCGAAACTGCAGGCGGTGGAATGATGGACGTCGACCTCGTCGTGGCGCCTGCCGCGCGTCGGCTCGGCATTCTGGCCGCGCTGCCCGAGGAACTCGGCGACCTGATCGCCGCGATGCGCGCCGACGGCGCGATGAAGACGGTCACGCTCGGCCGCCGCGATTATCACGTTGGCACCGTGCACGGCGCGGCCTGCGTCGTCACGCTCGCGCGGGTCGGCAAGGTCGCGGCCGCCGCGACGGTCAGCGCGCTGATCCACGTGTTCGGCGTGTCGGGCGTGGTGTTTACCGGTGTCGCGGGCGGCGTGTCGCGCACGGTGCGGGTCGGTGACGTCGTCGTGGCCGATACGCTGCTGCAGCACGATCTCGACGCATCGCCGCTGTTTCCGCGCTACGAGGTGCCGCTGCTCGGCATCACGCGTTTCGCGACCGACGCGGCGCTGACGGCCCGCTTGCGGGCCGCATGCGCGCTGTTCGTCGAGGAAGAGGCCGCGCGGTTCGCCGAGCGCTTCGGGCTCGCCGGCGCGGCGCTGCACGCCGGGCTCGTCATCAGCGGCGACCGCTTCGTGTCGAGCGAGCGCGAAGTCGTCGCGCTGCGCGACGCGCTGCCGGACGCGCTCGCGGTGGAAATGGAAGGCGCCGCGATCGCCCAGGTATGTGCCGAACACGACGTGCCGTTCGCGCTCGTGCGCACGATCTCCGATACGGCCGACGATCACGCGACGCAGTCGTTCTCGCACTTCCTGTCGGCGATTGCGAGCAGCTATTCGTCGGGCATCCTCAAGCGTTTCCTGACGCTGCATGCGACGACGGCGGCCTAGCAGGCTGTTGAAATTCGGAACGGTGTAAACGGGCGTTGCGAGCGGTGCGTTAGAGATATCGTGTTCATGACCTTGGGCAGATAAGA
>NZ_CADFEM010000024.1:0-60076 GCF_902833245.1 Burkholderia sp. BCC0398 | reverse complement strand
ATCTTCCGGGTTCCTTTGTCGGCATTATCGCCGGCTCAGGCCCCGGACGACCCACTTATCCTGCTGTCCGAATTTGCGCGCCCACCTCTCCCTATCCGAAAGACAGTGCGGGTTACGAAGGCTATCTTCAGATTGGAGTGACGCTGGTCCCCATATGCAACGGTGGATGTCAGCATCTGTGCGGTGACCCGCGCGTCGCGCCGACATCCAGGGCACTCCGTTAAGATGCCAAAGTAACGCAACCTGTCTCAGGGCCTCACCCGCGTCACACCTCCCCCGCGTGCGCCCTTGCCCTGACCTCCGCAAACGACGTATCGACGACCAGACGCCCGGTGTCGAACACCGTCTCGAGCGCCTCGTCCCATTCGCCTTCCCGCGCCCGATCGTCCCACGCAACCGGCAGCGTCGCCGTCCGATACTCGCCGGTGCGCCAATTGCGCAGCAGCGTCAGCCGCCCTCGCTTCGAGCGCTTGCCCTGATCGGTGACCGGATCCTTGCGGACGTCGTGCCACACGCCGCCGCGCCGGATGGCCGAGCACTTCATCGCGAAGCGCTGCGTATCGCGATTCACCCGCTGCAACAGCGCACCGCCCATGCCGAACACCACGTTGCCGGCCGCGTAGCCTGCCTCGTCGAGCGCGGCGAGGATCGCTTCGATCGACTGCTCGTCGACGCCGTCGCCCTGGATCACGCGCACGTGGTTCAGCACGCGCCGCCCCTTGCCGTTCACGGTCGAGCCGAACGACACGTCGAGCGCCCGCACCGTTTGCAGCACGATCGTCACCGGGTCGCCGGAATCGGGACGCACGACGAGCGTCGCGCCCGAATCGATCACCGCCTGCCGAAGTTCGCCGCCCCACAGATCGAGCGCGGCGAACAGATCATAGGAGTCCGATACGACCGATACGATCGCGCCCGGCAAACCGAAGCGGTTGATCATGTTGCGGTACGCGTCGGCCTCGCCTTCGCGCCCCCACGACGTGATCGTGCTGTGCTCGGCCGCCGGCACCGAGTAGGCGGCCATCGGCTCGCGATAGAAGCGGTTCGCGGCCAGCACGCCGAGCACGGTATCCGAGCCCATGAAGCTTACGAGATGCGCGGCGCCGCCGATCGCGGCCGATTCCGCGCTCGACACGCCGCGCGCGCCGAAGTCGTGCAGCTTGAACGGCAGTTGCGCGAGATCGTCGTCGGTCCTTTCGAGGAAGCGGCGGATCGTTTGCCGCAGGTGCCAGCTGCGGGTCGCCACCGTCACCGGATACCAGATGCGCAACAACATCGTCTCGAGATACGACGCGAGCCAGAACACCTGCGGATCGTCGCATTCGACCGTCATCAGCACGTTGTGCACCGGCACGATCGAGCCTTCCGGCACCGCACGGATCTTCACCGGCAGGTAGCCGTCGTAGTGCTCGACGATATGGCGCCATCCGGCTTCGTTGAACGGCTCGCCGTGCACGGCGAAGAAATCGCGCGCGTCGTCGATCATCGCGTGCGTGACCGGCTTGCACAGGTACTCCTTCAGCAGCATCTGAAGGCCGAAGAACAGCGTGCGGTCATAGCGGCCGCCGCGCGATTCGACGTACGAGAACATCGCCGATGCGTCCGGCGGATATTGCAGGAAGTGGGAAGCCTTGTACGAATCCGTGTTGAGAATCGGATTGGCGAGAACCGCGGCAAAGCCGCCGGGATCGTTTTGCATGGCTAGAGCTCCTCTAGGCCGTTGAAGTGCCGCCGCGTCTGTCGCGGCGGACCGAATGCGGGGAATCAGCGCGTCACAGCTTCCCCAGGAAGTGATACGCGATGTCGAAGTGATCCTCGAACATCACGTTGCGCATCTGCGCGAATTCGTTGAGCGGAACCCAGCGCGCCTTGTCGGCGTCGTCGCTGCCCTTCACGCGCGGCAGCTCGCCGGTCGGAAAGTTGAACAGGCACGCATGCGTGATCGTGCGGCCGCGCAGCGAACGCGTCGGGTGATCGAACACCTGGCGATCCTTGATCGAGCCGCGCAGCACGGGCTCCGGCAGCTTGAGGCCGGTTTCCTCGCGCAGTTCGCGAATGCACGCCGCATCGAGCCGCTCGTCCTGGTTCACGAAGCCGCCCGGCAGCGCCCACAGGCCACGGCCCGGTTCGCTGCGACGGCGCACGAGCAGGATATGCCCCGAGTGCACGACCACCGCGTCGACCGTCACGAACGTGACCGGATACGGCGCGGCCGCCCACGCCTTGCGATACGCGGCGATGAATTCGGCTTCCGACTTCAGTTGCGCGAATTCCGGCTGCGTGCGGAACCGCTCGAGCCAGCCGAACACGGGTTCGGGCACGGCCCACTGCACGAAGCTGTTGGTCCGTTCGGCGAAATACTGGTCGCGGATCTCGGTAGCGGAAATGTCTTCCGTCGCGTCGACGTCGACGAGCGCCCATTGCGGGAACATCCGCAGGTAATACGACGTGGCGTCCTTCTCGTGGCCGATCAGCCCGACCTTGCGCTGCGCGACGTCGCCGAGCGCGCCGGCCACCGCATCCTGCACCCAGCGCACCCAGTCGCCGTCGTTGTAGGTCGAATCCTGCAGCGGGGCGATCGTCACGCGGTCGCGCTCGGACGCGTCGAGCAGCGAAGCCAGCATCTGGCGGCGCTCGTCGAACGAGAACGGATCCTTGATGGTGCGGGGCTTGTCGGTCGATCCAATCAGCACGCACACGCGCTCGGCCCGGCTCAGTGCCGACTTCAGCACGTTCAGGTGACCACGATGCGGAGGCTGGAAACGACCGATGAAAACGAGCGCGTCGAAGCGCCGGTTCTGTTGCGTACTCATGAGGCTCCCTCAAGAGATTGAAACGCTCCGGGTCTGTCCCGAAGGGTTGGGATAAATCCTAGGGGAATTCCCGAAGTGCGTCAATCGATCCCATTCGAGCCCACGCTCGACTTGACGATGTCTGACGAAACACAGGTTATTGGCGCGGTACACTCGATTGCATTCCAATCCGAACCCTGGCGCGCGCGCTCATGAGGATCTCAGTCAGCCGGACCGTCGGCGTCGATCGCAGACGCCTCTTCACGTGGTCGCAGGATTACGCGCGGCGGCTCGTGTGGGACAGCTTCCTCATCGATGCCTATCTGCTCGACGGAACGACCGCCCATGTCGGCGTCGATGCGTTCTGCCGCAGCCAGTCGGGCGCGACGATGGTGTCGCGCTACATCTCGTACCGCCCGCCGCAGGTCGCCGCCGTCGAAATGGTCGACGGGCCGAAAGTGCTCCAACGCTTCAGCGGCAGCTGGAACTTCACCGAGCGCACGCCCGGCATGACCGAAGTGAAATTCACGTACCACTTCCGCGCCCAGCCTGCCTGGCTGCGCTGGCTGCTCGAACCGCTGATCGGCGCGTTCTACCTCGTGCACACGCGCCGGCGTCTCGATTCGTTCAAGCGCTGGGCCGAAGCGGAAGCGCTGCCGCGCTGAGCGGCGCGCCGCCGCGCGCAACCTGCTGCCGTACCTGCGCCTGCGTGCCGAGCGCCGCGGCGATCGCGTCGACCGCGTCGGCCGCGCGCGCCGCGCCGCACATGAACGCGTCGACGGCCGCGAAACGATGCTCGGGCCACGTGTGGATCGTGATGTGCGATTCGGCGAGCAGCACGACGCCCGTCACGCCATGTTCGCCGCCGAAATGATGGAAATGCGCGCCGATCACGCGTGCGCCGGCCCGCAGCGCTGCTTCGGTGAGAATCGACTCGAGTCGCGCGGCGTCGCGCAGCAGCGCCGCGTCGATGCCGGCCAGGTCGGCCAGCACGTGCAAGCCGAGCACCGCGCAGGGCGGCGCGATCCCGTCGCGCGCGGTCATTTGTGCGACCCGTACGACGAGTAGCCGCTGCGCGCCGACGAACTGCCCCAGCCGCTACCGCCCGACCCGCTGCCGCCGATCGATGCGCAGCTGAACAGCGTGACGACGATCAGGCCGTAGATGCCGTAAAGGATGTACCGGATCACGCGTTGCCCCCGTCCGACGCAAAACGCGCCCACAGCCATTCCGGCAGCCACAGCACCAGCAGGCCGACCAGCACGTAGACGGAGCGTCCGGTGAACGAGAACAGCGAACCCAGGTTGAAGACCACGAGCAACGCGCTGAACATGAACGGCAGCGGCGCAAAACTGTGCGGCCCCTTCCTGCCGAACAGGCCCATCGATTCGGTGGCGCCCGCGGCGGCGGCGGTGGCCGTCGCCAGCGCCGGCGTGCCGAAACGCTCGGCGAGCGCGCTGCCCGTCAGCGGCCGCGCACGCGACCAGACGATCTCCGCGTCACTGCGCTCGCGCGTGAGCTTGTCCTTCTGCCAGCCGTAATCGATGATCGACGTGCGGTCGCCCGCCTGCACGCGCCAGTTGAATGCCCCGACCACGTAGACGACCTCCGATTCGTATTCCTCGCGCAAACGATAGGTCTTGCCGCCATCGGTCACGCTGGATTCGCCGCCGATCGTCGGCCAATGGTCGAGCACCTGCACGCGCTCCCAGCGCCCTTCGCTTTGCACCAGCCACAGGAAGCCGCGCTTCGGGTTCAGCAGCAGGTATTCGTCCCATGTCTCGGCGTCGCCCGGCACGCGGCAGCGCATCATGCCGATCACCGTGTACTTCACACCGTCGAACGTGCCGATCGCGCCGAGTTCGAGCGCGCCCTTCACCGATTCGAGCTTGCGCTGCGCCGCGAACACGGTCTGCTGCTCGGCCGTGCACTGCACGCCCGCATGGCAGTTGCCGCACACGACGTAGTCGGCCACGTTCGGCGCATAGGACAGTGGCGCACCGCAGCTCGGGCACGCGAACGGCACCATCTCCGCGCCGCGTTTCTCGCGCGTATCGTTTTCGGTATCGCGTAACCCCGTGAACGCGAGCGCATCGAATGCCAGCGCCTCGCCCGAATAGACGGCCGGGCTCCCGGCGTTCGACTCGGCGTCGGAATAGTCGTAGGTCGCGAATGCATTGCCGGTGCGCAGGTCGACGACGCGCGCTTCCCACCCGGCATCGACGCGGAACGGCAGCTCGCCGTCGCCGCCCGTGCAGCGTGCGGTACGCACGTCGGACACCAGATACGCGCGGCCGCCGTGGTCGATCCGCATGCCCGGCTCGAGCGTGCCGAATGCGGGCCACGCGGCGCCTGCCGCATCGTCGGGTTCGCGCACCGTGATCGCGTACTGGCCCGACGCATCCGACAGCCATCCGAACGCGCCGTCGTCGAACACGACGTACCATTCGCTCCACGCACCGGCGTCGTAGGTCATCTGGATGCGGCCGAGCACCGTGAACACGCGGCTACCGTAGCGCCCGGCCGTGCCGATCTGGATCGGCGATGCATCGTCGAGCACCGTGGCCAGTTCGCCGATGCGCTCGACGTCGGCGCCGCGCTTGAGCAGCGTGCTGCGGCAGAACGCGCAGACGGCCATCACCGCCGCGGCCGAGCGAAACTCGACCGGCGCGCCGCATTGGGGGCACGAGGTACGGAACATGCGCGACGCTTACCGCGTGAGCTTCGCGAGGATCTCGGCCTTCGCGCGCGAATAGTCGTCTTCGGTCACGAGGCCCTTGTCGAGCAGCGCCTTCAACTGCTCGAGCCGCTGCACGTAATCGGTGCCCTCGGCCGCTCCCGCGGCGATCGGCGCCGCGACGGGCGCGGGCGGCGCAGCCTGCGCCGGTTGTGCGGCGCCCGCGATCTGGCCGGCCATCGCCTGCCCGATTGCCGCCCCGGCGGCCAGCCCCGCGCCGACCCCGGCGATGCCGCCCGGGTTTTGCGCGGCGAGCGGAATCGCCTGCGCGGTCTGGTATTGCGTGGCGCGCGCGAGATCGCCGGCCATCCCCGCTCCGATCCGCAGGTCGAGCGCCTTTTGCAGCTCGGCCGGCAGCGACACGCTCTCGACCGCGAACGCGTCGAGCGCAAGCCCGTAGCGCGTGAACACCGGCACCAGCGCGTCGGCCACACGCTGCGACAGCAGCGACTGGTTCGCGGCCATGTCGACGAACGGCACGTCGGCCGAGCCGAACGTCGTGCTCATCGCGGTGACGACCAGGTTGCGCAGTTGCTGCTCGAGATCGTCGACCGTATAGGCCGCGCGCGTGCCGCTGACCTCGCGATGGAATGCGGCCGCATCGACGATCCGGTACGAGTAGATGCCGAACGCGCGCAGTTGCACGAAGCCGAATTCGCGATCGCGGATCGTCATCGGCTGCGCGGTGCCCCAACGCCGGCCCAGCTGCAGCCGCGTGCTGAAGAAGTAGACGTCCGACTTGAAAGGCGACTGAAAGAATTTATCCCAGTTCTTCAGGTTCGTGAGCACCGGCAGCGTGCGCGTTTCCAGCGTATAGAGCCCAGGCTGGAACACGTCGGCGACCCTGCCCTCGTTGACGAAGATCGCGACCTGCGTTTCGCGCACGGTCAGCTTGCCGCCGTACTGGATTTCCTGGTCTTCCATCGGATAGCGCCAGGCCAGTACGCCGTCGGTGTCTTCCGTCCATTGCAGGACGTCGATGAACTGCTTGCGGATGAATGAACCCAGACTCATGTCGGTCTCCTCGAAACGCGTGGCGCGTCAGGTCAGGCAGGCGGCATTGATAATGCCGACGACGAGCGACGCGGTGCCCATCAGGCCGCCCATCGCGACGTTGCGATCCTCGATCGCATGATTCATGCCGGGCATCACGCGCGTCAGCACCGCATAGGTGATCAGTTGCACGATCATCGCGCCGACGGCCCAGATCACGACTTCGCCGAGCGTGGAATTGTGCGCGATGCTGGACGCGAGCGTCAGGCAGAAACCGATCAGCGCGCCGCCGAACGACAGCGTCGCGGCCGCGTTGCCGTCGCGGATCAGCGCGAGTTCGTCGAACGGGGTGACCTTCAGGTACACTGCCGCGAACACAAGAAGCAGCACGAACGCCGACAGTAAATGAACCGCATAAAGATAGGCACTATTCATTCTTTTCCTCGGATTTTGTGCTCGGTTCGCCGCCCCGTCGCCGGTCGGCCCGCACGGGGCCGCCAGACGAAAATCCGCGCCAGTATATCCACATTGCCGAACACTGCACAACGGATGCGCGATGCTGCATAAGCGTGCGCTCGTCCTGTCGATTCTCGTGCTCGCGTCGTGCGGGCTCGGCTACGAACTGATCAGCAGCGCGCTGTCGAGCTACCTGCTCGGCGATTCGATCCTGCAGTTCTCGTCGGTGATCGGCTGCTACCTGTTCGCGATGGGGATCGGCTCGTGGCTCGCGAAGTTCGTCGAGGACGACGACGTGCTCGACCGCTTCGTCGACATCGAGCTGCTCGTCGGCCTGCTCGGCGGCGTATCGGCCGCGCTGCTGTTCGTCGTGTTCGCCTGGCTCGCCGCACCGTTTCGCGCGGCGCTTTACGCACTGGTGCTCGCGCTCGGCCTGCTGATCGGGATGGAGATTCCGCTCGTGATGCGCGCGTTCCAGCAGCGCCGCCAGGCGTTCCGCCATACCGTCAGCGAGGTGCTGACCTTCGACTATCTCGGCTCGCTCGCCGTGTCGCTGATCTTCCCGCTCGTGCTCGCGCCGCGTCTCGGCCTGCTGCGCACGAGCTTCCTGTTCGGTCTCCTGAACGCATTCGTCGCGTTGTGGACGACGCACCTGTTCCGCGACGAAATCCGCAACGTGCGCGGCAAGCTGATGCGCGCGTCGCTCGTGATCGGGCTGCTGATCGCCGGGTTCGCGCTGTCGGAGCGCATCACGCACTGGGCCGAGCACGGCGTATACGGTGACGAGACGATCTATTCGGAAACGACGCCGTACCAGCGCATCGTGCTCACGCAGTGGCACGACGACATGCGGCTGTACCTGAACGGCAACCTGCAATTCTCGTCGCGCGACGAGCACCGCTATCACGAAGCGCTGATCCATCCGGCCATCGAGGCGCTGCCGTGGGCGAAGCGCGTGCTCGTGCTGGGCGGCGGCGACGGCCTCGCGGTGCGCGAACTGCTCAAGCACCGCCATCTCGAACGGATCACGCTCGTCGATCTCGATCCCGCGATGACGAAGCTGTTCTCGACGTCCGCGCCGCTCGTCAAGCTGAACCAGGGCGCGCTGAAGGACCCGCGCGTGCAGGTGATCAACGACGACGCGGTGCGCTGGCTCGAATCGAATGCCGACGTGTATGACGCGATCGTCGTCGACTTCCCCGATCCGACCAACTTCGGGCTCGGCCGCCTGTATTCGGTGCCCGTATTCCGGCTGCTCGCGCGGCACCTGTCGGAGAACGGCTACACGGTGATCCAGTCGACGTCGCCGTATTTCGCGCCGCATGCGTACTGGACCATCATCGCGACGCTGCGCGAAGCCGGGTTCAACACGTGGCCGTACCACTGCTACGTGCCGTCGTTCGGCGACTGGGGCTTCGTGATCGCCGGCAAGCGCCGCGATTTCACGGTGCCGACGCACTACTCGGTGCCGACGCGCTGGCTCGATCCGCAAACGGCCGCCGAGATGTTCCACTTTCCGGCCGACATGCCGGCGCTGCCGATGTCGCCGAACGAACTCAACGACCAGCCGCTCGTGCGCCGCTTCGACGACGACTGGAAGCACGTACTGCGCTGATGGACCGTCGCACGTTCCTCGTCGCGTCGGCGGCCGCGTCGCTCGCCGCCTGCGGCCGCACCGGCTGGATCGAGACGACGCCGCGCATCGACTACCCCGGCATGCGCGAAGGCCACGCGCTGCGCGACCATGCCACGCTGCCGCCGCCGTCCGGCACGATCGAGACGGACGTCGCGATTCTCGGCGCCGGCGCGGCCGGGCTGTCGTGCGCATGGCAGCTCGCGCGCGCCGGCCATACGCGCTTCACGGTGCTCGCCGGCCCCGAATTCGGCGGCAACGCGGCCGGCGGGCGCTTCGGCACGCTCGGCTATCCGAAGGGCGCGCACTACCTGCCGCTGCCGTCGCTCGAATCCGTGCATCTGCGCGACATGCTCGCCGATCTCGGCGTGATCGAATCCGCGCCGTTCTCCGCGCGCCCCGTGTACGACGAGCGTGCCCTCGTCCACGCACCGGACGAACGCCTGTTCATCGGCGGGCAGTGGCAGGACGGCATCGTGCCGACCGCCGGCCTCGACGCCGACGCACTCGCGCAGCAGGCGCGCTTCTTCGCGTACACGGACGGGCTGCGCACCGCGCGCGGCGCCGACGGCCGCAAGGTGTTCTGCATCCCGATCGCGGAATCGTCGCGCGACCCGCGCTGGCGCGCACTCGACCGGCGCTCGTTTCGCCAGTGGCTGCGCGACGAGGGCTACACCGCGAAGGCGCTGCACTGGTATCTTGACTATTGCTGCCGCGACGACTACGGCGCCGGTTACGAGCACGTCTCCGCATGGGCCGGGCTGCACTATTTCTCGTCGCGCGGCGGCCATGCGGGCGACGCGGGCGACGGCGCGGTGCTGACCTGGCCCGACGGGCTGCACACGATGGTGACGAAGCTGAGTGATTCGATCGCCGCGCGCACCGGCTCGAACGCATGGTCGCGGGACGGCTTCGCGGTGCGCGCGACCGAACGTGCGGGCGGCGTCGACGTGCTGTGCGCCCGCGTCGGCCGCGACGGCGCGCTGTCGACGTTCATGCTGAAGGCGCGCCGGGTCGTTTCCGCGATGCCGCTGTTCGTCGCGGCGCGCGTGTTTCCTCAGATACACGCATACGGCTTCGATCCCGCGCGCGATCTGCCGCCGCGCGCGCCGTGGCTCGTGGCCAATTTCCTGCTCGACGGCATGCCGGCCGAGGAAGCCGGCGTACCGCTCGCGTGGGACAACGTCGTCTACGGCGGCGCGGGGCTCGGCTATGTCGTGTCGACGCACCAGTTGATCCGGATGTCGCCGCCGACGCGCTCCGTCTTCTCCGCCTATCAGGCATTGAGCACGCAAACGCCGGACGATACGCGCCGCTGGCTCGCGCAGGCGAAGCCCGACGCGTTGCGCGAGCAGGCGGCAATCGACCTGCAGGCCGTGTACGGACGCGAGCTGTGGAAGCATGCGACCGCACTCGAGATCACCGTGCGCGGCCATGCGATGGCGACACCCGACGTCGGCTTCCTGAGCCGACCGGGGCTGCTCGCGCTGCGCGATGCCGACGGCCCCGTCGTATTCGCGCATGCCGACCTGTCCGGGCTGTCGCTGTTCGAGGAAGCGTCGTACTGGGGTATGCTGGCGGCCCGGCGCGTGCTGGCCTGACAACCGCCGTTCGTCATTGCGGCGTCGCCGCCACCCGCTATAATCGCGCGACATTCCGACTGCATAGAGCAGGCCGACGGTGGCGCGCCGTTCGACGCGCCGACCGCCCTTCTCGACAACAACAATGACGAACCGAACCTTCCGACGCCTTCGCCCGCTGGTGCGCGCCGCCGCGCGCGTGCTCGCGTGCGCCCCGCTGCTCGGCGCACCGCTGGCGCTGCACGCGGCCGATGCCGCCGTTGTCCGCGGCGCTTCCGGGACCTCCGTAACCGAGCCCGCGAGCGGGCGCTACATCGTCGTCGACACCGGCCATACGCCCGCGCGTCCGGGCTCCACCGGCGCGAGCGGCCGCGTCGAATACCTGTACAACCTCGACCTGTCCGGCGCGGTCGCCGACACACTCGCCGCGCACGGCGACCGCGTGCTGCGCACGTCGGCGGACGGCCGCGAGATCGCGCTCGATCGGCGTTCGACGCAGGCGCCCGACGCGAACCTGTTCGTGTCGATCCATCACGACTCGATGCAGCAGCAGTTCATCGACGCGGGCCGGCAGCGCGAATTCCGCGGCTTCTCGGTGTTCGTGTCGGAACGCAATCCGCACTATGCGGAAAGCCTGCGTTGCGCGAAGGCGATCGCCGAGCGGCTGGTCGCGGCCGGCGAACGGCCGTCGCTGTATCACGCGCAGCCGATCAAGGGCGAGAACCGCCCGCTGATCGACCCGCCACTCGGCATCCATCGCTTCGACGATCTCGTCGTGCTGCGCACCGCGCCGGTTCCGGCCGTGCTCGTCGAAGCCGGCGTGATCGTCAATCCGGACGAGGAAGCGCGGCTCGCGCGGCGCGAGACGATCCAACGCCTGTCCGCCGCGATCGCGGGCGGCATCGACGCGTGTACGACACCCCGATAAACGACGGTATCGCCCGTCGGATTCACCGGTTTTCACCCCGTCAGGAGACTCACCATGAAGAAGAATCTGCTCGCATCCTGTGCGCTGCTCGCGCTTGCCGTTCCGTTCGCCGCGCATGCGGCCGGCTGCGGGAAGCCGCGCAGCGCGTTCGACCAGGTGTATTGCACGAGCACGCAGTTCTCGCAGTCCGACCGAGATCTCAACGACGAATACGGCCGGCTGCGCAAGCAACTGAGCGGCGACCAGCAGGCAGCGCTGAAGTCCGGCCAGCTCGCTTGGCTGAAACAACGCGACGCGCAGTGCAGCGAGACCCGCGGCAGCAGCTACCTCGTCGATATCCAGTGCGCGAACGACATGACGCAGTCGCGGCTGTCGTTCCTGCGCGAGCGTGAGCGCGAATGCTCGAGCACCGGGTGCGTGACGTCGAAGCTCGGGGAGTAAGGGCGTCGAGCATGCCATGCCGCGAAGCCGCTTCGCGGCATGCGTTCTCCGAAGTCTTCGATGACCCGATCGACTACTTTTTCATCGGCGATCTTCTGCCGCTGAAACGTTATCTACGAACGCGAAGGTTTCGTCGCCGAACGCGACATCAAGACCTTCGAGATCGACGGTACGCCGATCGAGGAAGTGCACTACTGGCGCGCACTCCCGTAGCCGGCTGCGTCGACGCGCGCGGCCATCACAGAAACCACCGATACTCCCGCGCGCCGATTTCGTTGCGAAAATCCAGTTCCTCCTGCCGCTTGTTCTCGCAATACACCATCACGAACTCGCCGCCGAGCCCTTCGCGCACGGCCGGATGATCCTGCATCGCGGCGACCGCCGACAGCATCTCCTGCGGAAAATCGATGCCGCTGCCGCGATCGTCGTTGAGCGGCGCGATCGGCTCGAGCCGCGCATCGAGCCCGTGCTCCATCCCGCTCAGGATCGCCGCCAGCACCAGGTACGGGTTCGCATCCGCGCTCGCGAGCCGGTGCTCGATCCGCAGGTTGCGTGCGTCCGATTCCGGAATCCGGATGCACGCGTCGCGATCCTCGAAGCCCCAGCTCGCGCGGCTCGCCGCGTTCACCATCGACCCGTAGCGCCGGAACGCATTGTGGTTCGGCGCAAACACCGGCATGCAGTGCGGCAGCAGCGCGAGGCAGCCGGCCACCGCGTGCCGCAACGGCCGCTGCCCGTCGGCCGCAAGCACGTTGCGCCCCGCGTCGTCGTACAGGCTCACGTGCACGTGCATCCCGCTGCCCGGCGCATGCAGGTACGGCTTGCCCATGAAGCTCGCGCGATAGCCATGCCGCAACGCGACGCCGCGCGTGCTGCGACAGAACAGCGCCGACCAGTCGGCCGCGCGCAGCGCGTCGTCGGTATGCCCGAAATTGATCTCGAACTGGCCGGGCCCGAGCTCGGCGGTGATCACCGTCGCATCGACGCCCTGTTCGCACGCGGCGTCGACCATCTCGTGCAGCACGTCGGAGAAGCGCGACAGGCGCTCGATATGCATGTTCGGCTGATCGTCGCGGTCATCGCTCAGGCGATCGCGCGGATACTGTGGCATGCCTTGCTCGAGCTGCGCGGCGAACAGGTAGAACTCGAGCTCGAATGCGACGACCGGCCGGATGCCGCGCGCCGTGAACCGCCGCAGCACGCGCGCGAGCACCTCGCGCGGCTCGAATTCGATCGGCGAATCGGTGCCGTCGGAGCTGATCAGCATCTGCGCGAGCGGCTGCCGTTCCCAGCGCACGGGCTTCAGCGTGCCGGGGATCAGGCGGCGCGGCGCATCGGGATCGCCGTCGTTGAAGCAGTAATCGCCGATCTTGTAGAGGCCGCCCTGCGTGCCGAGCAGCACGCAGTTCTGCGGCAGCTTCAGCAGCGAGCCCGACGCGACTTTTTCGAGCGCGTCGATCGGATAGCGCTTGCCGTAGAAATGCCCGGGCAGGTCGAGGCAGATCAGGTCGACATAACGGATCTCGGGGTGCGCCTGCCGGAACGCGCGGACTTCACTGACCAGCGCGGGAACGACGTCAGCCATGTCTCATCCTTTCCATGTCTTGTAGGGCGGTGCCGCAACGCGGCGAACCGGATTCATGCGGCACACGGCGCAGCGCAAGCCGCAAATCACTCAGTAATGCAAACAGACTGCACGGCGCGGCGGCCTCCGACGCCGCCCGCCCCGCCGACCACTCGGCTCAGGTGAATACCCAGATCACGCGCGTCGGCGCGTCGGTCAGGTTCGCATACCGGAAGCGCTTGTGCGCGGGAAGCTGAAACGCATCGTTCGGGCCGAGCGTGACGTGCGTGTCGTCGCCGTCGAGCCAGATCGTCAGTTCTCCTTCGAGCACGAAGCCGCCCTGCTCGTCGCTGTCGTCGACCGGGCGCTCGCCGCTGCTCGCGCCCGGCCCGAGATGGCTTTCGAGGATCGAGAAGCGCGACCGCATGTTCGGCGACACGAGGATGTCGGTAATACCATTCGCGTAATACACGGTGCGCCGCTCGCCGGGCCGCGTGACCCACGGCACGCTGCGCGGTTTGCTGAGGCTGTAGAAATACGTGGTCGGCACGCCGAGCGCCTCGCCGATCGCGGTGAGATCCGCGACCGTCGGACGCGACAGCCCGCGCTCGACCTGCGACAGAAAGCCGACCGAGCGGCCGATCCGTTCGGCGAGATCGTTCAGCGTGACCTTGCGATGCTTGCGCAGGTCGCGGATCAGGATCGCCAGACTTTCTATCTCTTCCTGTTCGTTCATGATGGATTCCGGTGCAATCAAACGGTATCGCGCAGGCGGTACCAGGCCTTGCCGATCGCCTCCAGCGGCGCGGCCAGCCGGTCGCCGCCGGGAAAGCGCGGGTTGCGGATGCGCTGGTACTGCGCGAGCAGGTGTGCGTCGCCGAGCACGGCGTCGGCCACCGCGCGCGCACCGGCGAGCGTCGGCAGCACGCCGTGCCCCGAAAAGCCCTGCAGCCAGAAGCGCTGCCCGTGGCGACCGATGTCCGGCGTGCGACGCATGCTGATGTCGATGTGACCGCCCCACGCGTAGTCGAGCGGCACGCCGGCCAGTTGCGGAAACACGCGTTCGAGATGCGGGCGCGTCGCCGCCGCGATATCGGCCGGAATGCCGCCGAGATACGTGCAGCCGCCGCCGAACAGCAGCCGGTTGTCGGGGCTCAGGCGGAAATAGTCGGGCACGAACTGGTTGTCGATCACGCAACTGTTGCGCGGCAACAGCGCATGCGCGACGTCGGGCGCGAGCGGCGCCGTTGCGACCTGGTACGTGCCGACCGGCAGCAGCCGGCGCGCGAGGTCGCGATCGAGCCGGTCGACGTACGCATTGCACGCGAGCACCAGCACGTCCGCCCGCACTTCGCCGTGCGCCGTGCGCGCGACGTGGCCGCCGGCCGTCTCGCGGCAGTCGAGCACGCGGCTCTGTTCGAAGATGCGGCCGCCCGCGCACTCGATCGTCTGCGCGAGGCCGAGTGCGAGCTTCAGCGGGTTCAGGTGGCCGGCCTCGGGATCGTGAAGCGCGGCGAGATAGCGCGTGCCACCGATCCATTCGGGCATCTCGTCACGACCGATCACACGCAGCCGGTCGTAGCCCCACCGCTCGGCGGCCTCGTCGCGCGCCTGCGCCAGCATCGCGACGCGCCGCGGCCGCACCGCGGCCCACAGGCTGCCGGGCCGGTAGTCGATGTCGAAACCATGCCGGGCCGGCAGTTCGCGCACCTCGGCCGCCGCCCAGCGCATGCTGTCCCACAGCAGCCGCGCGCCGTCGCGGCCGAGCGCATCCTCGAGCGGCTGCATGTCGCACGACCAGCCGAGCAGCGCCTGTCCGCCGTTGCGGCCCGATGCGGCCCATGCGACGCGGCTCGCTTCGAGCATCACGACGCGCTTGCCGGCAAGCGCGAGCCGCAGCGCCGTATGCAGCCCGCTGAAGCCCGCGCCGACGACCAGCACGTCGGCATCGAAGCGTTCGTCCAGCGCCGGCCGATGCGGGATCGGCGTCGGGTAGGTGCCGGCGTAATAGCTTGCGACGTGACGGTCGGACTGCATGAACATGCGGATTTCCGTGAAAATTACACCGGTAAATTTCATGAAAAACTAGCATGACAATTTCACGGAAGCAAGGCCGGGCATGATTTCACCGATCGTCGGCGCGACGGGGTCGGGCCTTTCGGATCGTCTGACGGTTTATTTGTCGCGCGCTCCACCGACGCCTGCCCGCCGCCCGGCAGGTGTGACGGCAACGAAACGAGCATCGGGAATTCGACACGAACGCATTCCCCGCCATCCTAATGATATGGACTGCGAATTCAATCGAATCGACCTGAACGACGAAGCATTGGCAATCCCACCGCGTGTCGCCCCACCACCGACACGCGATCGTCTTCCGTCATCGAAGCGCCGCGATACCGCCGACGACGACATGGCTGGACTGCCATCGCTCGCGCCGATGCGCGCGACGGGCATCACGATCACGTCCGCGTCCGGCAATCGCGCTCCGCCGCCCATCGCAACCCCGCTTGCACTCGAATCATCCGCCGCCGCACGCCGCGTCGAAGTGCAATAACTGACAGTTTCTCGCCCGGGGGCTTTTCATTAGATTGGCGACACGATCCATGCAAAGTCTCGCGCCCCGACATGACTCTCACCGCCTGCGAAGCACAGCACACGACGACCGCCGCATACCGGGACATCGCCGAACGCCATGCGCGGTCCGCCCCTTGCGGCGCCTTCCATCGCGATGCGTGGGATGCCTTGTCCGACGCGGGACTGTGGCGCGTGCCGGTGCCGCGCGAACTCGGCGGCGCGGGCGGCACGTGGCACGACTTCGTCGATGCGTTCGAAGCGGTCGCCGCGGCGCTGCGCTCCGTCGGCTTCGCGATGGCGCTCGCGAATCAGGCGACGCTGATTCGCGCGCTCGTCGCATACGGTTCCGACGCGCAGCGCACGCGGCATCTGCCGTCGCTGCTGTCCGGCGCGATCGGCGCCACGGCGATCTCCGAGAAAGGTACCGGCACCGAAGTGCGCGCGCTCGAAACGTGCCTCGTTCGCGACGGCGACCACTACCGGCTCGACGGCCACAAGTACAACATCAGCCACGCGCCCGAAGCGCGCCTGATGATGATCGTCGCGACCCTGACCGGCGACGGCAAGCCGGCCACCGCGCTGGTGCTGATCGATCCCGAACGCGCGGGCGTGCAGCGCAGCGCCCCACAGGCGACGTTCGGCGTCGCGGATCTTCCGATCGGCGACGTCGCGCTGTCCGGCGTGCGCGTCGATGCCGACGAACTGCTCGGCACGCCCGGCGACGGGCTGCGCCTGCTGATGGACATCGCGTCGATGAATCGCGCGCTGTTCGGCCTGCTGTGCGCGAACGTCACCCAGCCGTTTCTCGCCGACGCGCTCGCGCACGTCAGCGCCCGCAAAACGCTCGGCGTCGCGCTGGACGCGCATCAACACGTGCAGCGCCGGCTGGTCGACGTCCAGGTCGGCATCGAACGCACCCGCTGGACGGCGCGCGCGGCGCTCGACCTGCTCGTCGCGCAGCGTCCCGAGGCGCTCGCGAACTGCTCGATCGCGAAGCTCGCGGGCGCGCGCGATCTCGCGCAGGCCGCGCTGCACCTGCTCGCGATTCACGGCAGCGACGGCTACCGGCGCGGGCCGCTCGCCACCTTCGTCGCCGACGCGCTCGCGATGGGCTCGGCCGGCGGCACCGAGGAAATGCACTACCGCAACATCTTCAGCCAGATGCAACGCCGCGCGGCCGCCACGGCGCGCGCGGCGTGACCGCACACCCTTCCCTCACCCGTTCAGGAGTTGCCCTTGACTATCCAGACTGGCCTGCGTGCCCGCGCCACCCACCGCGTCGACACGATTTCGCTCGCCGATCAATGGGGCGGCGAAGCGCACGCGCTCGCGAGCCCGATCATGATCATCTTCATCGAACAGACCTGCATGCAGGCGACCGACCATCTGCTGCCGGCCGGGCAGATGACGGTCGGCTACAACTTCGAGATCAAGCATCTCGCACCGACGCCGCCCGAATGGGAAGTGACGGTCGACGCCGAACTCATCGAGGTCGACGGCCGCATGATGACGTACCGGGTCGAGGTGCGCGACGCGGTGGGCGTCGTCGGCGAAGGCGTGCATACGCGCTGCGCCGTCAGCCGCGACGGCTTCCACCGCCGCCTGGAAGAGCGGCGCGACAGCGCGGCGCTCGCCCGCTAACGAGCCGGAGCCCGACCATGATTCCGCTTCCGCTGCAGGGTCTCCGGCTGCCGGTGATTGCGTCTCCGATGCTGATCGCGAGCTATCCCGAGATGGTGCTCGCCCAGTGCAGGAGCGGGATCGTCGGCGCATTTCCGGCGCTCAACGCGCGGCTCAGCGCGCAGCTCGGCGACTGGATCGACACGATCGACGGCACGCTGCGCGCGTATCGGGACGCCCATCCCGATGCGCCGGTCGGCCCGTACGCGGTCAACCATATCTGCCATCCGTCGAATCCGCGCGTCGAACAGGACCTGCGCATCTGCATCGACCGACGCGTGCCGCTGATGATCACGAGCCTGCGCGCACCGTCGCGCGACGTCGTCGATGCGACCCATGCGTACGGCGGGATCGTGCTGCACGACGTCACGACGGTGCGACATGCGCAGAAGGCGCTGGAAGCCGGCGTCGACGGCCTCGTCCTCGTCGCGGCGGGGGCGGGCGGCCACGCCGGCACGCTGTCGCCGTTCGCGCTGGTCACCGAAGTGCGGCGCTTCTACGACGGCTTCATCGCGCTGTCCGGTGCGATCGCGACGGGCGACGCGATCGCCGCCGCGCGCGCGCTCGGCGCCGATTTCGCGTACATCGGAACGCGCTTCCTGGCGTCGCACGAAGCCAACGTGGTGCAGCGCTACAAGGACACGATCGTCGAAGCCAGCGCGGCCGACATCATCTACACCGACGCGTTCACCGGCGTCCACGGCAACTACCTGCGCCAGAGCATCGAGGCGGCCGGGCTCGACGCGCGGCGACTCGCCCGGGTCGACGGCGCGCAGCTCGATTTCTCGCCGGACGGCGGCGCGAAGCAGTGGCGCGACATCTGGGGGGCCGGCCAGGGCGTCGGCGCGATGGACGCGGTGCTCAGCGTCGCCGAAATCGTCGAACGGCTCGCGGCCGAATACGCGCGCGCCGTC
The DNA here is from genome assembly GCF_902833245.1 of Burkholderia sp. BCC0398. Classification (NCBI taxonomy): domain Bacteria; kingdom Pseudomonadati; phylum Pseudomonadota; class Betaproteobacteria; order Burkholderiales; family Burkholderiaceae; genus Burkholderia; species Burkholderia sp. BCC0398. The sequence goes on along the minus strand of NZ_CADFEM010000024.1, from coordinate 41,784 downwards.
GCCCGCATGCAGCCGGGCGCGGCGACGCACGTCGCCCCGCACCGGCCGGCCGTTTCCGCGACTTCACGGACCGATACGCGATGACGCCGACCGAACTTGCCGCCCCGTCGTCCGTCGACGATGCGATCGCACGCCGCCGCGCGCAGATCGACGTGATCGACGACCAGCTTCTCGAGCTGATCGGCCAGCGCATCGCTCACGCAACCGAGATCGGCCATCTCAAGCGGAATGCGGGGCTCGCGGTGCGGCAGCCCGCCCGCGAAGCGTCGATCGTCGCCGAGCTGTGCACGCGCGCGCCGTGGGGGCTACGCGACCGCGACCTGCGCGCCATCTGGCAGACGCTGTTCAGCGCGAGCCGTGACGCGCAATCGCTGCCGTCCGTCGCGTTCCTCGGCCCGTCGGGCACCTACACCGAAACCGCGATGCTGCGTCACTTCGGCGAATTCGCCCGCGGGCAGGCGCACGAGACGATCGACGCCGTATTCGACGCGCTCGCACGCGGCGACGCGGAATGCGCGGTCGTGCCGGTCGAGAATTCGTCCGAAGGCACCGTGACCCGCACGCTCGACCTGCTGATCGCTCAAGCGGCGCCCGTCACCGGCGAGATCGAACTGCCGGTCGCGCACTGCCTGCTGAGCGCCAGCGGCTCGCTCACCGGCGTCGACAGCGTGGTCGGCCATCCGCAGGCGCTCGCGCAATGCCGCGCGTGGCTCGACGCGCATGCGCCCGGCCTGCGCCGCATCCCGGTGTCCAGCAACGCGGTGGCAGCGCGCGAGGCCGCGCACCTGTATGACTGCGCGGCGATCGCCGGCGAACCCGCGGCCGCGCTTTACGGACTGCGAATCGTCGCCAGCGCGATCCAGGATCACCCGGACAACCGCACGCGCTTCGTGATCGTCGGCGGCCAGACGCCGGCGCCGACCGGCTACGACCGCACGAGCATCGTGCTGCGGCCGACCGATGCGCCCGACGCGCTGGCGCGCGTGTTCGACGCGCTCGCCCACCACCGCGCGCCGCTGCTCTGGGTCGACGTGCGCCCGGCACGGGACGCGGGCCATGCATATCGGTACTGCATCGACTTCGGCGGGCATCCGCTCGATCCGAACGTGCGCGCGGCGCTCGACGAGATTGCGTTCGCCGCTTCCGAGCTGCGCGTGCTCGGCGCCTATCCGCGTGCCGCGGGCGGTACCGACCGGCACGCCGACGGCCCCGCCGCATCATGACGACGGCACCCGCTTCGTCCCGCGTCGCGGCCCGGCTGCTCGCGATTCGCGACGGTCGCGACGATCGCCTGCTCGTGCTGTGCGGCATCGCCGCGGCGGACTGCCTGCCGCTTGCCGCCGGACGATGGCTGCGCGCGCTGCGCGCCGAATACGACGACGAACTGGAGCTGCTGCCGTTCGTGCGCGGCACGCCCGACGCCGCCGGCATCGCGTGCCTGCTGCGGCGCTGCGAGCGTCTGCGGCTTCCGGCGGTGGCGATCGGCGACACCGCGGCGACCGCCTATGGCCGCTGGCGCGCGTGCCTGCCCGCGGCGCCGCTGACCTGGCGGGTGCTCGAAACGTCCGCTGCACGGGCCGCGACGCCGCTGCCCGGCGGTCTGCTGGCGCGCTGGCCGGTACGCGCGGCCGAGCCGGTCGACTGGCCGCGCTCGCGCCGCGTCATTGCGGATCTCGGCGCTGCGTCGCCGGCGCTTGGCGCGCGCATCGGCGCGCTCGCCGACGCACTGTGCGACGGCACGCTCGTAGTCGCCGGCATTGCGCTGGACACGGCCGCCGGCGCGCCGCACACCTTCATCACCGATGCGCTGGACCCGCTCGCGAACTACGTCCGGATGCAGCGCATCGCCGCCGTGACGCGCCGCGCGCCGTCGCTGCGGAGCCGCCTGTGAACCCGCGCCCGCAGGCCGGCCCGACGCGCATCGCGCTCGTCGGCATGCCCGGCGCCGGCAAGACGACGATCGGCAGCGCACTGGCCCGCGCGCTCGCGTTGCCGTTCGTCGACGCCGACCGCGAACTCGAACGCCGCTTCGGCGCGCCCGTCGCCGTGCAATTCCATGCGGGCGACTTCCGCGCACGCGAAGCCGACGTGATCGACGCGCTGACGTGCGGGCCGGCGCTCGTGCTCGCGACCGGCGGCGGCGCCGTGCTGCGCGACGACACGCGCGCGCGGCTCGGCCAGCGCTGTTTCGTGATCCACCTCGCGACCGATCTCGACACCCTGTGGCACCGCACGCGCGGCGACGCGTCCCGCCCGCTGCTGAACGTCGCCGACCCGCGCGCGGCGCTCGCCGCGCTGCACGACGCGCGCGAATCGCTGTACCGCGCCTGCGCGCACTGCCGCATCGACACCTCGGGCCAGTCCGTCGCACAAACGCTCGCGGCAGCGCTCGACGCACTCGCCATCGCGTAACCCGCGCGCCCCTGTCTGCCCCCCTTCCGCTGTTTCGACGATGCCGTCCGGTGCGGCCGACTGCCATTTCTACCAGTTGCCGATCGTCAAATAATATCTAAAGATATATTTTTAGATACAGATCGTTTGCCTTCACGCGACAGGAAACCGACCATGCCCCTCCTCATCGACCGCGCGCGCGGCGCCCGCCGCCTGGTTCCCGCGCTCGCCGCGCTCGCGATCGCCGGCTGCGCGCCGTTCGGCCCGCAACGCCCGGCGGCCCGGATCACGCCCGTCGAGCAGCTCGATGCGGGCGCCGCGATCGGCGCGGCCAGCGCCGGCTCGCCGACGGTCGCCGAACGCTGGTGGACCGCGTTCGGCGATGCGCAGCTGGATCGCCTCGTCGACGATGCGCTGGCCGGCGCACCGACGCTGCAGGCGCAGCGCGAACGGGTCGCGCAGGCGCTGGCCGACGCCGACGTCGAAAATGCCGCGCTGCTGCCGCAGCTCGGCGCGACGGCGAGCGCGGTACCGACGCGCCTGCCCGGCAGCTACCGGACGCCGCCGCCCGCGGCCGGGCACTGGCAGGTCGACGCGCAGGCGCTGCTCGGCGCGTCGTGGGATCTCGACATCGCCGGCCGGCAGCACGCGCTGGCGCGCGCCGCCGCACTGCGCGCGGACCAGCAGCGCGCGCTCGAACGCGCGGCCGCCGTGTCGTTGCAGGCGGCGATCGTCGAAACGTATCTGCAACTCGCGCTCGAACAGCGACTGCTCGCGATCGCGCGCGATACGCTGCAGCAGCACAGCTATCTGCTGCGCCTCACGTCGCAACGCGCGGACGCCGGCCTCGACATGCAGGTCGCGGTGCTCAGGGCGAGCGAACCGATTCCGCACGCGCAGGCCGACATCGACGCGCATGCGGCCGCGTCGGCCCGGCTGCGCCACCGGCTCGCCGCGCTCGTCGGCCGGGGGCCCGGTTACGCCGATGCGCTGACGCCCGCCGCGCCGCCGGCCGCGGCGCTGCCGATGCCGGCCGTCCTGCCCGCGGCGCTGATCGGCCGCCGGCCCGACGTCCTGGCCGCGCGCTACCGGGTCGAAGCCGAAGCGGCGAACATCGACGCGGCGCGCGCCGCGTTCTATCCGGACGTCAACCTGCTGGCCTTCGCCGGCGTGCAGAGCTTCGGCTTCCGCGCGCTGTTCCACGGCAACAGCGGCACGCTCGGCGCGGGCCCCGCGATCACGCTGCCGATTTTCGAGGGCGGGCGCCTGCGTGCCGGCCTGCGCGCGCAAACCGCCGCGTACAACGCGGCCGTCGCGACGTACGACGACACGGTCGTCAACGCGCTCGCGCAGGTCAGCGACACCCTCGTCCAGATCGACACGCTCGGCCGGCAGCGCGCGCTTCAGCGCGAGGCGCTGTCGCGCGCGCAACAGGCCTACACCATCGAAACGCAGCGCTACCGGAAAGGCATTTCCGGCTATCTCGACGTCCTGCTCGCCGAAGGCCGGCTGCTCGACGACCGCGCATCGGTCGCCCGCGCGGACGCGTCGTTCGCGATCGAGCATGCCCGCCTGATCGCCGCGCTCGGCGGCGCCACTTCCACTGGAGTCACCCAATGAACCGTCCCGAATCCCCCGCCGCCGAGCCCGCGCTGCAACGCGCGCGCCGGCGCTACTTCCGCTGGTTCTTCATCGCGCTCGCCGGCGCGGCCGGCCTCGCCGCCGTCGCGTGGGCCACCACCCGAGGCACCGAGACGACCGACGACGCGTACGTCTCCGGCGACGTCGTGCAGATCTCGCCTCAGATCGGCGGCACCGTCGACGCCGTGCGCGTGCAGAACGCCGACTGGGTCCGTCCCGGCGATCTGCTGTTCAGCGTCGACAAGACCGACGCCCGGCTCGCGCTGGACGAAGCGGTCGCGCAACTCGCGCATGCGGTGCGCCAATACCGCACCGCGCATGCGGACGCGGTGCGCGACGAAGCGCAGATCCGGGTGCGGCGCACCGAATGGGCGAAGGCGAACGACGACCTGCAGCGCCGCCTGAGCCTCGCGCAAGACGGCGGCGTGTCGCGCGAGGACCTGCGCCATGCGCGGGATGCGATGGACGGCGCGGCCGCCGCGCTGAACGCGCAGCAGGCCGCCTACGACGCGACGCTCGCGCGCACCGACGGCACGTCGATCGACACGAATCCGCTCGTGCGCGCGGCGGCCGCCCGGGTCCGCAGCGCGGCGCTCGCGCTGCGCCGCACCGAAATACACGCGCCGCTCGGCGGGCTCGTCACGCGCCGGGTCGTGCAGGTCGGCCAGCACGTGTCGCCCGGCACGCCGTCGATGGCGCTCGTGCCGCTCGATCACGTGTGGGTCGAGGCCAACTTCAAGGAGTCGCAACTGCGCGGCATGCGCGCCGGGCAGCCGGTCGAGCTGTTCTCGGACCTGTACGGCAGCGACGTGGTGTTCCACGGGCGCGTCGTCGGGCTCGAAGCCGGCACCGGCGCCGCGTTCGCGGCCGTGCCCGCGCAGAACGCGACCGGCAACTGGATCAAGGTCGTCCAGCGCGTGCCGGTCCGGATCGCGCTCGATCCCGCCGAGCTGCGCGCGCACCCGCTGCGTATCGGCCTGTCGATGACGGCATCGGTACCGGTCGATCACGGCCCCGGCACCGCGTCGGCGTCGCCGCCCGCCCGTCCGCCCGAAGCGCGCCGGTCGATCGACGCCACGTCGATCTATCGCGACGACGACGAAGCGGGCGAGGCGCTCGTCACCGAGACGATTCGCGCGAACAGCGGCGCACGCCCGCTCGCACCGGGAGCCTGACGATGCGCTTCTTCACCCGGAACGCGGCGCCGAAACTGCCGCTGGAACCGCTCGCCGGCATGCCGCTGGCGCTCGTCGCGATCGCGGTCAGCGTCGCGAATTTCATGCAGACGCTCGACCTGACGATCGCGAACGTCGCCGTCCCGACCATCGCGGGCGATCTCGGCGTCGCCCCGGACATGGGCACGTGGATGCTGACCTCGTTCGCGACGCCGCTCGCGATCACGCTGCCGCTCACCGGCTGGCTCACGCAGCGCTTCGGCCAGGTGCGGCTGTTCCGCGTGTCGGTGCTGCTGTTCGTGCTCACGTCGGTCCTGTGCGGGATGGCGCCGAACTTCGAGTCGCTGCTGCTGTTTCGCGCGCTTCAGGGCGCCGCGTCGGGCCCGATCACCGCGCTGTCGCAGGCGCTGCTGATGGCGGTGTTCCCGTCGACGCGCCGCCATGTCGCGCTGGCCGTGTGGCAGACCACGACGTTCGTTGCACCGGTGCTCGGGCCGATCGCCGGCGGCTGGATCACCGACAACCTGAGCTGGCCGTACATCTTCTACGTGAACGTACCGCCGGGCCTGCTCGTGCTGGGTGTACTCGCGCGGCTGCTGAAGGGACGCGACAACGCGACGCGGCGGCTGCCGGTCGACGTCGTCGGGCTGCTGCTGCTCACCGCCGCATTCGGTTCGTTCCAGTTGCTGCTCGATCGCGGCCAGAACCTCGACTGGTTCGCCTCCGACGAAATTCGCATGCTGGCGGTCGTGAGCATCGTGTCGTTCGTCGCGCTGATCCTCTGGGAATTGACCGACGACCATCCGATCGTCGACCTGCGGCTGTTCGCGGACCGCAACTTCACGACGAGCACGCTCGCGATCACGGTCGGCTTCGGGCTCTACTTCGGCGCGCTGGTGCTCGTGCCGCTGTGGCTGCAGACCCAGCAGGGATACACGGCCACCTGGGCCGGCATCGCCACCGCACCGCTCGGCGTCGCGGGGATCGTGATCGCGCCGCTGCTCGGCCGCTTCCAGGGCCGCACCGACCCGCGCCTGCTCGCGACCGTCGCGCTCGTCGGCTGGGGCGCCGCGTCGTTCTGGCGCATGCATTTCAACAGCGACGTGACCCTCGGCGACATCGCCGCCAATTCGCTGCTGATGGGCGCCGCCACCGCGTTCTTCATCACGCCGCTCGTGTCGCTGTCGCTCGCCGGGCTGGCCCGCGAGCGGCTGCCCGCGGCATCCGGGCTGCAGAACGCGCTGCGCCGGATCGGCACCAGCGTCGCGACCTCGGTCGCGCCGACTTACTTCGAGCGTCGTTCCCGCGTGCACAACACCTATCTCGTCGACCACATCACGCCGTACGATTTCGCGTCGGGCGACTGGTTCGCGCGGCTCGATCACGCGGGGCTGTCGCCGTCCGGCGCGCTCGCGTCGGTCTCGCATGCGATCGACGTCGAAGCGCACATGCTCGCGCTGAACGATTTCTCGTTCGGCTGCCTGCTGCTGTTCGGCGCGACGCTGCTGGCGGTCTGGTCGATCCGCTATCGTCATGCGTGACGTCGTGAGGGGAAACCGCCGGAAGCCGTGTCGGCCGGCGGAGCGATCGACCGGGTAACCGGGCGGCGGGCGGCGGGCGGCGGGCGGCGGGCGGCGGAAGTCTCTGCCGGATCGCATCGCCGCCTCACCGATGAATCGACTGCGCAGGGCCGCGTTCGGCGGCGCCCCGAATGAAAAAGGGGGCTCCGCGCCGAACGACACGGCGCGGAGCCCCTTCTACTTCTACTTCTACTTCTACTTCTACTTCTACTTCGCTTAACGCGGATCGCCGGGCGCCGGCACGTAGCCGTCGGCCAGGATGCCGATCGTCCGCGCGGCCGGCTCGCGCAGGCGCTTGGCCGCCTGATAGCCCTCCGACCGATACCACTCGCGGGCGCGCTCCGCCGACTCGAATTCGAGCACGACGACGCGCTTCGGCGCCCAGTCTCCTTCCAGCGTCTCGACTTCGGCGCCGCGCACCAGGAAGCGCCCGCCATACGCGGCCACCGTCGGCGCGCCGAGCCGGCGGTAGGCCTGGTACGCGTCGACGTCGTGCACATCGATATCGAACACCACGTACGCGCTCATGATCGCGCCTCCGCCGGCGTCGCCGCATCGGCCGGCGCGAGCTGCACGAACACGCGGCCGTTCTCGATCTTCACCGGATAGGTGTGCACGCACGTCGTCAGCGGTGCGCACAGCGCCATGCCGGTCCGCACGCTGAAGCGCCCCTGATGCAACGGGCATTCGATCTCGTCGTCGAGCAGGAAGCCGTCGCTCAATCGCGCGTCGCCATGCGTGCACTGGTTCTCGGTCGCGAAGATCTCGTCGCCGACCGCATACAGCGCGATGTCGCGGCCGCCCACCCAGACGCCGAGTATTCCGTCGGCGCGCACCGCTTCCGGCGCGACTGCATCGATCCATTCCGTAGTCACTTTCGGCACCTCGTTCAGATCGGATAAATCAGCGAGTTCGGAATCATCTCGCTGTCGTACACGCAGATGCGCGACTCGAAACGCAGCCCGTGCGGCGTACGCACGATCCGGTCCAGGTAGCGCCCGGTGTTGTACACGTCGCTCATCTGCTCGGTCTTCGTGCGCAGCACCGCGTAGTTCGTCTCCGCCTCGATCACCGCGTCGTCGAGATACGTGATGAACGGCAGCCCGATCACGTGGCGCTGGTAGTACGGATCGAAGAACAGCGTCTCCTTGATCCCGTAGACGCGATCCTTCAGCATGCCCTTGCTCTCGAAGTCCATCACCGCGAGGGGCAGGTTGCGCTCGTGGTTCTCGCGCGGCACCACCGTGTACCGGCATTGCTCGATGAAGAACTCCGGCCACGCGTCCCAGTCGCCGCCGTCGAGCACGGCCGCATATCTCGCATTGAGCTGGACGAGCGAATAGAAATCCTCGAAGTTCGCGCCGCCCGCGTGCGGCTCGGCGGACGGTCGGTCCGTTCGTGTCGTGATCGTGCTCATTCAGGCCTCCATCACTTGGCGCCAGTACTGGTACATGCCGCGCACCAGCGTTTCGCTGACCATATGTTCGGTCTGCTCGTCGATCTGCCGGCCGCCGAGCTCGTTGTAGACGTTGCCGTGCTGGATCTGCTCGAAGCTCTGCTGCACGCATTCGATGACCTCGCCGTCGTCCGCCGACACGAAGCCGGCCGGCCCGAACAGATTGGCCTGACGCAGACGGCGCCGCGTCATCTCTTCCGTGTCGGTCTCGAAACCGAAATGCGTCCACACGTAGTCGAACACGCCCGGGCCGATCGGCCGAATGCGACGCGTCGACAACGCATTGACCTGCTGCTGGATGATGACGCTCGGCATCAGCGTGAGCATCACGACGGTCGGATCGCCCCACCACGGTTCGTGCACGACGTCGAGGAAGCGGTCGTCGTGCAGCGTCATGCGCTCCTTGAAGCTCGTCACGTTGTGGGTCACCTCGCCGCCGCCGCCGCCGCTGCGGATCGACACCATCGCGCCATGCCGGTGATGCGCATCGGTCACGAGCCGGGCGGGATTGTCCGCGCGCCACAGGCCGAAGTTGACGAACCAGGTATGCAACAGCCCGGCGTGATACGGATCCTTGATGTTCTCGACCATCAGTTTCCAGTTGCTCGGCACGCGCTGCCGCGTGTAGCCGAGCACGGTCAGCTTCGGGCCGTGGAACAGACGATCGTAGTAAGGCAGGATGCGCGGGCCGAGGAAGTCCTCGAACGATTCGACGTTCTCGTCGAACGACGCGAACACGGCGCCGCCGCGCGTCGACACGCGCAGGCGCCGCAGCGCATGCTTGCCCGGCTCGAAATCCGCCGGCATGCCGCCGTTGATCGTGCCGCCCTGACGCACGCCGCGCCGGAACGGCACGCCGATCAGGTTGCCTTTCAGGTCGTAGTTCCACTGGTGATACGGGCAGTGGAAATCCTTCGCCTTCCCCGAGCGCTCGCGGCAGAACTGCATGCCGCGGTGCGCGCACGCGTTTTCGAAGACGACGATCTCGCCGTCCTCCGTGCGCGTCATCACGACGGATCGCTCGCCGACTTCCGTGCGCTGGAAATCGCCGGGAGACGGCACTTCGGCTTCGAGGCCGATGTAGCACCAGTGATTCGCATAGAACAGGCGCTCGAGTTCCCGCTGGTACAGCGCTTCACTCGTATACGCCTCGTAGGGTGTGCGGCTGGCGCCGTCGCCTTTCCAGTCGAGCGCGCGGGCGATGTCGATGGGTGAGTTCAAGAGAGCTCCTTTCATTCAGTAAGAAACGGCCTGCATCGCGACGGCGGCGCCGTGCGCGATGAAGCCGGCTGGCGAACGCCGCCGCGCAACCGCCGCGGCAGCCAACTGCTCGACGAGTTCGGCCGTGTGATCCCAGCCGAGACATGCGTCGGTGATGCTTTGGCCGAATACCGGCGGCGTGCCCGGCACCAGGTCCTGCCGCCCCTCGACGAGGAACGACTCGATCATCACGCCCACGATCGCGCGCTCGCCGCGATGCAGTTGCGCGGCGACGTTGCCGCACACGTCGATCTGCGCGCGGGTCTGCTTGCCGCTGTTGCCATGGCTCGCGTCGATCACGACATACGGGGGAAGATGGGCGTCGCGCAGCGCGGCGCAGGCGGCCGCGACGCTGGCGGCGTCGTAGTTCGGGGTCTTGCCGCCGCGCAGGACGACATGCGTGTCGGGATTGCCGCGCGTGGTCGCGATTTCCACGCCGCCGGACACGGACGACCTCAGGTAGCTATGCGACGCCCGCGACGCGCGGATCGCGTCGATCGCGACCTTCACGTTGCCGTCGGTGCCGTTCTTGAAGCCGACCGGCAGGTCGAGCCCCGACGCGGCCTGGCGATGGATCTGCGATTCGGTCGTGCGCGCGCCGATCGCGCCCCACGACACGAGATCGTCGAGATACGGCGCGGTCATCGGATCGAGAAATTCGGTCGCGGCCGGCAAGCCCAGCGCATTGATGCCGAGCAGCACCTTGCGCGCGACGCGCAGGCCGTCCTCGATCCGGAAGCTGCCGTCGAGATACGGGTCGTTCAGCAGCCCTTTCCAGCCGACCGTGGTGCGCGGCTTTTCGAAATAGACGCGCATCACGATCTCGAGCACATCGGCGTACCGCTCGCGCAGCGGCGCGAGGCGGCGCGCGAACGCCAGCGCGGCGTCGGCATCATGGATCGAGCACGGGCCGACGATCAGCGCAAGCCGGTCGTCCTCGCCCGCGATGATGCGCGCCAATGCGCGCCGCGCATCGCCGATCGACCGTGCCAGGCCGGGATCGCAGGGCAACTCGGTGCGCAACCGCTGCGCACTGATCACCGCCACGCCTTGCGTCAACGCTGCCTCAACGGATTTTTCCATTTAACGCTCCACTCTCGCTGATCGGATGCCGATTTACGGAGGCAATTAGAGCGCGGTCAAATCCCCGGTGATACTGTCATTTATCTCAGAAGCATTTCACATAGTGAATATCTGTGATTTCCGACAGTATTCCGATATGCGGTTCACGTCTAACTTAACTCCTGCCAAAAACGTTCTCACCCGCCGTTCTGCCAAGGAGCCTCGCAATGACAAGAAAGTATTTTGAAACCCGAATCGACGTGAAGTATCGGGAAACGGACGCGATGGGCCATGTGAGCAGCCCCGTCTATTACGACTATCTGCAGCACGCGTACCTGACCTACATGCACGACCTGCTCGAGCTGCCGTATTCGGAAAAGCTGCCGCACATCATGGTCAAGACCGCGTGCGAATATCTGAAGCCTGCGCAGTACGGCGATACGATCACGGTCCGCAGCAGCGTCACGCGCTTCGGCTCGAAGAGCTTCGAACTGGAATACCTGATGGTGCGCGACGGGCAGGCGGGCACCGAGGATTCGGCCGACGATCCGGCGGTGGTGGCGCGGGCCGTGTCCACGCACGTGATGTTCGACTACGGCAGCAAGACCACGGTGCCGGTGCCGGAAGAGTTCAGGACGCGCGTGCTGTCGTTCCAGGGCGCGATCTGATGCGGCAACCGGGGGTCCACGACGGACGCCCCGGTACCGTTCACGCAAACACGATCAGGCCCATCAACACGGCTTTCACGACCGCATTGGTCTTGTTGGACGCGTTGAGCTTGACGATCGATCTCGAAATGTGGAAGTTGATCGTCCGCTCGGTCAGGCCGAGAATGATGCCGATCTCATAGGCGGTCTTCCCTTCCGCCGCCCATCGCAACACCTCGCATTCGCGCATGCTCAGCGCGACATCCGCGGGCGCCGCTATATTCGCCGCACACTGAATCATTCGTTTCTCCATCCAGAATAAGACGCCAATGTTTCAGATTCGTTATTTCCAGCGTTCACCTCAATTCACATACCCCTCGGATTGGATGTTTATTATTTAAAGGCGTCACGAATATTCGGCGAATTCACAAGCAACGATCGTCCCACGCATTATCTCCGGCGTTGTCACAATGGAATCGAGCATACCGAATCGATTTACGCTGCGGAAGATGCACGAGACGCAATGTATCAATGACGTTGACGCACGCCACCAGAGTTGCATGATGCGTCACATCGAAGCGGCCGCATGACAAGCGGGTGCGATCGCCTCGGCCACGCGCGGCGCGCAGATACCGCGCACGCAATCGCGCAGCCAGCGATGCGCGGGGTCGCGGTCGAAACGCGGGTGCCAGATCTGCGAGACGGTCAGGTCCGCGATCGGCAACGGCAGCGTGAAGCTGTACATGCCGACGCGGGACCGCTCGGTCTGCCGCTCCGGCACGCTGGCGACGAAGTCCGAGCTGCGCGCGAGCGACAGCGCGGTCGGAAAGCTCGACACGACGGTCGTCACCGAGCGCGCGATGCCGAGCGAATCGAGCAACGTATCGATCGGGCCGTTGAACTGCCCGCGGCGCGACACGCTCACTTGCGGAAACGACGCGAAGCGCTGCGGCGTGATTTCGCCGGTCGCCAGCGGATGATCCGCGCGGACCACGCCGATGAAGCGGTCGCGAAACAGCGCCTGCACGCGCAGCTCCGGGCCGGCCTGGCCGATCACGCCAACCTCGAGATCGATGTCGCCGTTGCGCAGCGCATCGACATGCTTGTTGGGTTTCGGCGCGAAGCGCAGCCGCACGTCGGGCGCGGCGCGCGACGCGTGTTCGAGCAGCGCCGGCGCGAAGGTCTCGACGAATGCCTCGTTCGCGCGAATCGAGAACGTGCGCTTGAGCGTACTCATGTCGACCCGTTCGCACGGGCACATGACCGAATGCGCCTCCACGACGAGCGCATGCACCCTGTCGCGCAACTCGAGCGCGCGCGGAGTCGGGACGAGATCACGCCCTGCCCGCACCAGCAACGGGTCGCCCGTCATCACCCGCAAGCGCGCGAGCGAGCGGCTGAGGGCGGACGGACTGAGGCCGAGCGCGTTGGCCGCGCCCACGACGCTGTTCTCGGACAGCAACGCGTCCAGAACGACGAGAAGATTGAGGTCGATGGAAGTCGCCATGTTGCGCTCTTGCTGTACTGTCGGGACCGGCCGGCCGATGGGCCGACGGCATCGTGCCTCGGGCGCATGTGCTCCGTGATTCGCGATAGACCGGAAATCGGCAATCGCGCCGCCGAGCCTGACGCACGATCGTGCGTCCGCCGAAATGGCGGGCAGCGAATGGCGGGGAGTATTCGTGCCACTGAGAAAATCCGCTGCGGATTTATTGCACTTGTGAACGATTGTGCACCGCGCTGCAATAAATCGCAACCGGACGCGATGCGTATCGGGTTTAAATGAAACGATGCGCGCGAATGAACAATAAAATAAAACCGATTTCGATTGCGTCGATCCGCGCATCGCGCACGCAAGCCGGCCGGTGAAGCAGGGCCCGCAACGGCAAAGCCAGTGCGGGCGCCACCAGGCGCTGCATGCCCGGCCGGCACGGCTTCCGCGCAAAGCACCGCACACTCCCGCGCATCGCGATCGAATGTCGGAACATTTAGACGCTTCTATTGACTTTCACACCGATATTCCGCGCTGGCTCGCATACGTTTATGAAACCCATTCGATCGGCCGATTCGCGCAGGTCTTCCCGCGATATGAGATAAACCCGTCGGATTGTGTGGCCTGCCCCTTTTGCGATTCGATCGATATTTCACTTGTCCGGTGACGTTTGGTCCGATCCGCGCTGCCCGAGTCTTTATCCTTGTAAAAATTTCGGCCAGAGAGAAAATCGCGCGACATTGGTTCGTCGGTCTCGTCGTGCAGGCAACGCAGCGCCGCGCGGCCGTCTATGTCTTTCTCCGCGAACGGTCGTGGCCGATAATGGGCACGCCGTTCGTCCCGGCATGACGACACACACCGCCAGGATCGACGCACACGGCAACCGCGCCAGGAGGACCCGCTGCATGACCACCCCATTCAAGCTGGGCGACCACGTCCGCTGGAATTCCGAGGCCGGCTACGTGACCGGCACGATCATCGCGATCCACACCGCCGACTTCGACTACAAGGGCCATCGCCATCACGCGTCGCCCGACGATCCGCAGTACGAGGTCAAGAGCGACCGGACCGACCATGTCGCCGCGCATCGCGGCCGCATGCTCGAACGGATCGCCGGCAAGGACCGCGCATGACGCTCCCGTTCTACACGATCGGCCATTCGAACCGCACGCTCGACGAATTCGTCGGCCTGCTCGATGCGGTCGAGATCACGCTGCTCGCCGATATCCGCAAGATGACGCGTTCGCGCACCAACCCGCAGTTCAACGAAGCGACGCTGCCCGATACGCTCGCCGCCGCCGACATCGCGTACGAACACATCGCCGAACTCGGCGGCCTGCGCGGCAAGTCGCGCGGCATACCCGACGACGTCAACGACTTCTGGACGAACCGCAGCTTTCACCGCTACGCGGATTACGCGCTGTCGCCCGAATTTCACGCGGGCCTCGACCGACTGATCGCCCAGGGGCACGAGCAGCGCTGCGCGATCATGTGTTCGGAAGCCGTGTGGTGGCGCTGTCATCGACGCATCGTGTCCGACTACCTGATCGCGCGCGGCGAAACGGTACTGCACATCATGGGGCGCAACCGCGTGGAACCCGCGCGGCTCACGGCCGGCGCAGTCGTCCGGCCCGACGGCACGATCGTCTACCCAAATGTCGACGACGACCACGGCAGCGCCGCGCGAGCGAAAGACGCCCCACCGGACGCGTGACATCGCGCGCGCCCCGCGCCGGCTTCCGGCGGCCGCCATCCTGCATTACCATCGTGCGGCCACCCCGCCCGCGCTTCTCCGGCAGCGGGCCCCCCGCCACCTCTTCCGTTGCGCACCGATGCTCGCTCTCATCATCGTCGCCGGCCTCTGGGCCGGCCTGCAGAACGCCCTCGCGGGCGGCGGTTCGTTCGTCACGCTGCCCGCGCTGATCGTGTCGGGCATGTCGCCGCTCGCAGCCAACATCACGTCGACGGTCGCGCTGTTCCCCGGCCAAGTCACGACGGGCTGGGCGAGCCGGAACATGGTGAGCGGCGTGGGCAAGCTGCCGTTTCGCGCACTGTTCGCGATCAGCGTGGCCGGCGGCGCGCTCGGCGGCCTGCTGCTGCTGAAAACGCCGTCGTCGATCTTCTCGCACCTGGTGCCGTGGCTCGTGCTGTTCGCGACGGTCGTGTTCGCGTGGGGCAGTTTCTTTCGCAAACCGGGCGCCGGCGCGCAACATCTCGGCCCCGTCGCGGCCGGGGTCGCGCAGTTCCTGATCGCGATCTACGGCGGCTACTTCGGCGGCGGCATCGGGTTCCTGATGATGGCCGCGCTGACGATGGCCGGCCTGCCGCCGCGTCACGCGATGTCGACGAAGAATGCGCTCGCGGGCGTGATGAACGCATCGGCCGTCGTGCTGTTCGTCACGTCGCCACACCTGCACTGGCGTGAGGCGATCGCGCTCGGCGCCGGCGCCATCGTCGGCGGCCTGCTCGGCGCATGGGCGCTGCATCGCGTGAACGAACGCGTGCTGCGCATCGCGATCGTCTGCATCGGCGCGCTGCTGACCGTCGGATTGTTCGTCAAGCCGATCTGACGCACGCACGCCGTTGCCGCGGCAGCCGGTCCGGCCCGGCGTGCACGTTCAGCCGAACGGCCGCACGCCGATCAGCGGGCCGTGCAGGAATCGCGCGAACACAGCCCACGCGACGAGGCCGGCCGCCACGGCCGCGACGTCGCCGGCCAGTGCGCCGGCCGGATAGCGGACACCGTCGCGGCGATCCCGCGCACGCGACACGACAAAATCGACGATCGACCACACGAAGAACGCGCCGAACAGCACGACCGCGTGCACGGTGCCGTTCACGAGGAGGTGCGCGACCGCCCAGACCATCACGCCGGCCAGCATCGGATGCCCGACGAGCGTCTTGATCCGGTTGCGCGGCACGTACGACGCGGCGATCAGCACGAACGCGACCGCGGTCAGCATGCCCGTCAGGTGACGCACGCCGACCGGCGACACCCACAGCAGCGTCGCGCCCGCGCGCGCGAGCCCGTACCCCCAGACGATCAGCGCGAAGCCGACGATCGACGCGATCGCGTAACCGCCCTTCCAGCCCTTCTCGCCGATCCGCTCGATCGTCGCGGACCGCCAGCCGTCGGCGACGATCCGGATCGAATGCACACCGAGGAAGATCGCTAAACCGAGAATCAGGACGAGCATCGGCTGTCTCCGTCTGGAATGATGAGTGGGGAAGCGTTCCGCGCGGCGTCGGGTGCGCCGTTCGCGAGGCCGGCGGCGAGGCCGGCGCGGGTCGCGCGACGCATGGGCACAACCCGCGCCGATCATAAACGCCGGGGCCGCCGTTGTGAAGCATGCAGGACGTGCGGTGCGTCAAGCTCGATGCATGCGTGCGCCGGATCGTGCGGGCACATAGGCCGCGCAGCGTGCTGGTCGGCCGCGACGGGCGCGCCTGAAAGTAAGGAAAGCGAAAATCGCGAGGCGGTCGCTTCTCGTGATCGGGACTACGCCTGCTTGCGCTTCGCCGCGGGTTTCGGTGCCGGCGCGGGCGACGATTTCGATGCCGGTTTTGCTGTCTGCGCCGACGCCGGTTTCGCTGCTGCTTTCGCCGCGGGCTTCGTTTTCCGTGCCGACGCGGGTTTCGTTACCGATTTCGTCGCAGGCTTCGCCACCGGTTTCGCTGCACGTTTCGACGCGACCTTCGATGCCGCTTTCGGTGCAGCCTTCGCCCCCGCTCTGGACACAGTCTCCGACGCCGCCTTCGCCTTGCGCTTCGGGGTCCCGGCCAGCAGCGCCGCGCGATACGCGCCGCGGCACCAGTCGAACAGCGCGCCCGCATCCTCGAGCACGTCGGCCGGCGTTTCGTAATAGCCCTCGAGCGAGACGGTGCGCGTGGGCCTCGCATACGAGAACGGCCCCATCCCCGCCGCGACGAACGCCGGGCGGTTCACGTCGTCCACCCGCAGGAACAGCGACCCGCGCGACATGAAGCCGAACATCACGCCGTCGAGCCGCAACGCCGCACCGCTGAAGAACCGTACAACGGCGACCGTGCCGAGCGGCGCAAGCTGATACGCGATTTCCTCGCCGTGCGCCTTCTCCGACTGCCAGCTCATGCGGGCACCTCGCAGCGCTGCGTCCATGCATCGAGCTCGGCCGCGTCGACACCGACGGCCGCCGCGCTCTCGCGAATCTGCCGCCACGTCGCGCGGTCGACCGGAATGCCGGTCGTGCCGCGTGCGGCGCGGCTCGCCTCTTCAGGTTCGCCCGGCATCTGCACCGGCGTATCGCCGGCCTGCGGCGACGCCTTCGCCCACGCGACGAACGCATCGGCTTCGCGTTCGGCATCGGCCGCGTCGAACGCTTTCGGATCGATCAGCACCGACAGCATCCCGTTGACGATCGCGCTCGTCTTCTGGAGCGTATCGCCGTACGTCGTATGCCCGCCCACGAGCGCGCCACCGAAAATCTCGCACATCGCCGCAAGCGCATATCCCTTGTGCAGCCCGAACGGCAGCAGCGCGCCGAACGGCTGCTCATGCATCACGGCCGGATCGTCGGTCGGCTCGCCGCGATGGTCGATCAGCGACCCGGCCGGCACGCGCTTGCGCTGGTTGTACGCGACCCGCGTCTTGCCGTACGCGATCGCGCTCGTCGCGAAATCGAGCAGCAGCGGCGGCTTGCCCGCACGCGGATACGCGGCGCAGAACGGGTTCGTGCCGAAACGCGGATCGGTGCCGTGCAGCGGTGCGACCAGCAGGTCGCCCGGCACGTTGACGAAATGGAACGACACGAGCCCCGAGCGCGCGCACTGCTCGGCCCAGTGCCCGATACGGCCGAGGTGATGGACGTCGCGCAGCCCGATCGCGCAGATGCCCATGCGCCGTGCGCGTTCGATTCCTTCGACCATCGCCTCGAACGCGATCACCTGGCCGAAGCCGCGCCCGCCGTCGATCGTCAGCACCGCGCCGCCGTCGCGGACGATCGACGCGTGCGCGTTCAGCTGCAACTGCCCTTCCCGCCACGACGCGACGTAATTCGGGATCATCCCGATCCCGTGCGAATCGTGGCCCGCGAGATTCGCGCCGACCAGGTGATCGGCGACGAGCGTCGCCTCGCGCGGATTGCTGCCGGCCCGTTCCCAGAGTGCCGCGACGAATGCATGCAGCGGTTCGGCGCGCATGCGCAGCGGTTCGGTATCGGGCGTCGGCAGTGCGGTCATCGGCAACACTCCATCCAGTCGGTTCGGGTCGGGCAATCGGTTCGTCGAACGCTGCGACGCTCAGCGCGCGGTCGCGATCACGTCGGCCACCGCCGCCGTGAGCTTCTTCGCGTACGGCACGTGCAGGAACTCGTTCGGGCCGTGCGCGTTCGACTTCGGCCCGAGCACGCCGCACACCATGAATTGCGCGGCGGGGAAGCCTTCCTGCAGCACGTTCATCAGCGGGATCGTGCCGCCGAGGCCCATGTACGCGCAGTCGGCGCCGAAGTGGCGGCGCGACGCGGCGTCGAGCGACGACGCGAGCCACGGCGCGAGATCCGGCGCGCTCCAGCCCGTCGCCGCGCCCGCGTCCGGCTTGAACGTGACCTTCGCGTTGTACGGCGGATCGAGTTCGAGCAGTTCCTTCAACTGCTGCACGGCCTGCGCGGCGTCGACGAGCGGCGGCAGCCGCAGCGACAGCTTGAACGCGGTGCGCGGACGCAGCACGTTGCCCGCATCGGCGAGCGCCGGCATGCCGGCCGCGCCCGTCACCGACAGCGACGGACGCCACGTCGAATTCAGCAGCGCCTCGCGCGGATCGGTCGTGGTCGGCAGCACGGGCTTGCCGTCCTGGCCGCACGCCCAGGGCAGCCCCTTCCACACCGTGTCGCCGAGAATCGCGGCGGCCGCTTCGGCTTCGCGCACGCGGCTCGACGGAATCTCGCAATGGAACGCGCCCGGCAGCAGGTTGCCGTTCTTCGCGTCTTCGAGGCGTTCGAACAACTGGCGCATCACGCGGAAGCTCGACGGCGCGATGCCGCCGTACACGCCCGAGTGGATGCCTTCTTCCAGCACCTCGACCTGCAGGTCGCCGGACACGAGGCCGCGCAGCGACGTGGTGAGCCACATCTGGTCGTAGTTGCCGGCGCCCGAATCGAGGCACACGACGAGCGATACCTGGCCGAGCCGGTCGCGCAATGCGTCGACGTACGGCAGCAGGTCGTAGCTGCCCGACTCTTCGCAGGTCTCGATCAGGCCGACGCAGCGCGGCCGCTCGATGCCCTGCTCGTCGAGCGCGCCGAGCGCCGCGAGGCTCGCGTAGATCGCATAGCCGTCGTCCGCGCCGCCGCGGCCGTACAGCTTGCCGTTCTCGAATTTCGGCGTCCACGGGCCGAGATCCGCGCGCCAGCCGTCGAATTCGGGCTGCTTGTCGAGGTGGCCGTACAGCAGGATCGTGTCGGTGCTGCCCGAACGCGTGGCCGGCGACTCGAAGAAGATCACCGGCGTGCGGCCCGGCAGACGCACGATTTCGAGCTTCAGGCCCTTCACCGGCTGGCGTTCGGCCCACTGCGCGGCGTCGGTGACGACGCGTTCGAGATATCCGCGCTTCGCCCAGTCGGGGTCGAATGCGGGACTCTTCGCGGGAATCGCGATGTAGTCGGTCAGTGCGTGGAGGATTTCATCGTTCCACTTGCGCTCGATGAAGGTAACGAGCTTGTCATGGTCGAGGACGGGGGTAGTGTCGACGGAAGTCATGGTGGGGGTGCCTGGATCGGGCTGACGAAAATCCAGATCATACGCCGATGCTCCCCCGCCGGCGCCCCTCCTGGCCGTTCAGCCAGCCGTCGGAAACGCGTCGCGCAGCCCGGCCGCGCACGCGAGTGCGTCGCGCCACAGGCGCTGCGTCAATTCACCGGCATCCTCTTCGCGCGCGAGCGCCGCGGCCTCGCCCGACCACAGCAGCGAGAAATCGTCGCGGCCCTGCCGCTCGAACGCGCCGCGCAGCGGATCGACCGCG
Organism: Burkholderia sp. BCC0398; assembly: GCF_902833245.1. Lineage (NCBI taxonomy): Bacteria > Pseudomonadati > Pseudomonadota > Betaproteobacteria > Burkholderiales > Burkholderiaceae > Burkholderia > Burkholderia sp. BCC0398. Next base: position 22,086 of record NZ_CADFEM010000024.1, on the reverse strand, counting down.
GCCGTCGCGAGCGGAAACGCCGGCGCGAGCGCACTCATCGGCCCCTGTTCGCGCATGAAGCGCGTCAGCAGCCCGCGTGCGGGGCGGCCCGTGTACAGGTTCGTGATGCGTGTGCCGTCGTCGCGGGCGGCGCGCACGGCCGCGCGATGTTGCGCCGAGCGGCCGGCCTGCGGCGTCAGCAGGTAGCCGGTGCCGATCTGCACCGCGCGGGCGCCGAGCGCGAACGCGGCCGCGATGCCGCGCCCGTCGGCGATCGCACCGGCTGCGATCACCGGCGCGCGTACTGCATCGACGATCTGCGGCAGCAACGCGAACAGGCCCGGTTGCGCGTGGATATCGTCGGTCAGGAACATTCCGCGATGGCCGCCGGCCTCCGCGCCCTGCGCGACGATCGCGTCGACGCCGCGCGCATCGAGCCAGCGCGCCTCCTCGACGGTCGTCGCGGACGACACCACCTGCGCGCCCGTGCGGCGCACGCGGTCGAGCAGCGCGTCGTCCGGCAGTCCGAAATGGAAGCTCACGACGGCCGGCCGCAGTTCCTCGACGACCGCGCACATCGCATCGTCGAACGGCGCGCGGCCGGGGCCGCCTTTCACGTCGGCCGGGTCGAGCCCGGCTTCCGCGTAGTAGCCGGCGAGCGCCGCGCGCCAGCGCGCGTCGACCTCGGCATCGGGCGCGGGCGACGCATGGCAGAAGAAGTTCACGTTGAACGGCGCGGCCGTGCGCGCACGGATCGCCGCGATCTCGTCGCGCAACTGCTGCGGGCCGAGCGCCGCGCACGCGAGCGAACCGAGCCCGCCGGCTTCGCACACGGCGATCGCGAGCGGACTCAGCGAGCCCACCATCGGGGCCTGGATCAACGGCAAACGGGAAGGCAGCATCGTCATCGGCATCCTTGTTCGGAATGAGTGGCCGTCGCCACACCAGTGGTTCTTTTCTTCGTCGCGCCCGAGCGATGCCGCCCGGCGCCTGCTACGTGCCGCCGCGATCCATCCCGCGCCGGTACGCGGCCGGGCTCGTCGCCGCGACGCGCCGGAAATGCCGGCGCAGCGATTCCTCGGAACCGAACCCGGCGCGCGCCGCGACTTGCGCGAGCGGCAACGCGGGCTGCGCTTCGAGCATGTCCTTCGCGACGTTCACGCGTTCGCGGATCAGCCATGCGAGCGGCGACATCCCGGTCGCATCCGCGAACTGACGCTGCAGCGTACGCGTACTCATCGCGGCCTGCGCGGCGAGCGACGCGAGCGTGTGCGGCTCGACCGCATGCGCGCGCATCCAGTCGATCAGCTTCGCGAGCCGGTCGGTGCCGCCCGGTGCGACCGGACGCGGCACGAACTGCGCCTGCCCGCCGTCGCGATGCGGCGGCAGCACGAGGCGCTGCGCGACGCGGTTCGCGATCGCGCCGCCGTGATCGCGGCGCACCAGGTGCAGCAGCATGTCGAGCCCCGCCGCCGAGCCGGCCGACGTGACGATCTGCCCTTCGTCGACGTACAGCGCATCGGGATTCACGCGCAGCGCCGGATAACGCGCCTGCAGGCGCTCCGCATATCGCCAGTGCGTCGTCACGGTGAGACCGTCGAGCACGCCGGCCGCCGCCAGCACGAACACGCCCGAACAGATCGAGCAGAGCCGCGCGCCGCGCCGATGCGCGGCGCGCAGTTTCTTCAGCAACGGCTCGGGCGGCAGTTCGTCCGGATCGCGCCAGCCGGGAATCACGATGGTGTCCGCGCGATCGAGCGTCGCGAGCCGGTACGGCGCCGCAACGGTGATGCCGCCCGCCGCGCGCACGGGCCCCGGCTCGCTCGCGCATACCGCGAAGCGATACCAGTCGACGCCGAGTTCGGGGCGCTCGAGCGCGAACAGTTCGACCACGCAGCCGAATTCGAACGTGCAGAGACGATCGTAGGCGAGCGCGACGACGAGATGATTGTGCATGACGCGATGTTACCGGAACTTGTCGATCGCGCCACTGCCGCGAAACGAGCCGAACCGCGATACTGCCCTTCATTGCGGCGCGTTCCGTGCCCGCTCGGTTCCGTACCCGCTCAACCAGGAGAGCCCGACCATGTCCTATGTCACCGACGTCCCCGCTGCCGACAGCCCCGCCGCGCTCGCGCATTTCGAGGCATCGCTGCGCTTCGAGACCGATTGCTGGGACGTGCACGACGCACTCGCGTCCGGCACGCCCGATTTCGTGCTGCTCGACGTGCGCGGCGCCGACCCGTTCGCCGCCGGCCACGTGCCCGGCGCGCGCAACCTGCCGCACCGCAAGATCATCGAAAGCAAGCTCGCCGGTTATCCGGCCGGCACGCTGTTCGTCGTCTACTGCGCGGGGCCGCACTGCAACGGCGCCGCGCGCGCGGCGATCCGGCTCGCGCGCCTCGGCCGGCCGGTCAAGCTGATGATCGGCGGCGTGACGGGCTGGCTCGACGAAGGTTTCGCGCTGAGCAACGACGTGCAGCCGGCGGACGCCGAAGCCGGCTGATCGTCACCAAAAGCGCAACAATCAATTGCCTGCACACGAACGGAAAAAGCGCGACAATCAGCCTCATTGCAGTTCGGACGGAGCAGCACCATGCATGATGAAGTCCTGATTCAACTGGCCGGTTCAGTCGCGGCGATCGCGCTCTATTTCCTGCCGGCCGTCATTGCCGACCGGCGCGGCCGGCACGACAAGCTCACGATCGCGATGTTCAACGCGCTGTTCGCGTGGACGGGCATCGGCTGGCTGATGACGCTGTACTGGGCGTGCCAGCCGAATCCGCGCACCGACGTCGCGCAGACGATCCTCGCGAAGCGCCGCGGCGTCAGCATGCGCACCTTCTCGACCGGCCTCGTCGAACGCGTGCAGCGCCGCGTCGCCGCCCAGGAGCAATGGGCGGAAAAACAAGGCTGCCGTTAAGTCCCTCTTTCCGCTTCACCGCGTCGCGTCGAACTTCGGCATCCTGACGTTGGTCGACGCGCGGTAATCCCACTTCAGTACGTCGCGCGGCGGCCAGCCGCCTGCACGCAACCGCGCCGCGAACGCCCCCGCCGTCACCGCCCGTGCGATCCGCTCGCCCGGACACCCATGCGGCCCCGTGCCGAAGCCGAAATTCGGCCCCGCCGCGCGGCCGGGCATCAGCCGATGCGGCTCGCGATGCACGGCCGGATCGCGGTTCGCCGCCGCGAGCACGACGAGGATCGCGTCGCCGGCTTCGACGCTCACGCCTTCGATCGACGTGCGCGCCGCGACGAACCGGCGCGTGTTCTGCACCGGCGCATCGAAACGCGCGACTTCGGCAACGAATGCGTCGAGCGCGGCCGCGTCCGGCGCCACGCCGGCTTCGCCGTCCCATGCCACGAGTGCATTGCCGAGCCAGGCGGCCGTCGCCTCGCACGTCTGCGACAGCAACCCGACGAGATTCGCGACCAGCGCGCCGCTCGCGTGCCAGCCGGACGCGCGGGCCGCCTGCTGCACCGCGGCGACCAGCGTGCCGTCGCGCGCATGCGACTGCGCAACCCGTTCCGTCATCCGGTCGAGCAGGTGCCGCGCCGCGTCGCTCGCGCGCGCCAGCGCCGCGGCATCCGACAGCGGCGACAGCGCGGCGACGAACTCGACGACCCGCTCGGCAATGTCGTCGAGTTGCGCTTCGTCGAAGCCGAGCAGATCGGCAACCGCACACACCGGCACCGTCATGCACCACGCATTCAGCGCATCGGCATCGCCGGGCGTCGGCAACCGCCGCGCGGCAAGCGCGTCGGCGCGAGCGCGCAGCGCATCCGTGTCGATTGGCGCGAACGCCGCGCGCAACGCCTGCTTCGGCATGTCGTGTCGCGACGGGCCATCGTTCATGCGCACCAGCTCGCCGAACAGCGCACCGGCCGTCGTACCGCGCAACGCGGGCGGCACCGGCGCGTCGAGCGGGCGTACGCGGCAGGCCGGATGGCCGAGCACGGCCGTCACGGTCGCCGCGCGGCTCGCGACCCACAGGCCGAGCGTGGCGTCGAACGCAAGCGGCGGCCCGTCGACGAGCGCGGCGTAATAGGGATAGGGATCGCGGTGCGTGACCGCGGCAATGGGATCGGTCGGGTTCATGCGTTCAGTATCGGCGCAGCGCGCCGCCGCATGTTTCGGAATAGCGTGAAGTGTCGTTGCACGGACGCCGCGCGTAGCGGCATCGCGGCGGCCGGCCGGCGTCAGGCCGCCGACCGGTAGCGGTGCGACTGCATGCGCAGTCGGACCCGCCCGGCCGAAATCGCACGCGGCTCGGGCGCCACCGTGTCGTGATGAAACATTTCCTGCCGGAACTCGCCGTTTTCGTCGAACCACTGGCAGATCAGCCAATCGCCGTCGTCGAACACGACCGGCCCGGCATACGTGACGGTCATGCGCGGCCCGCCCGTTTTCAGCGTCACGACATCGCCCACGCGAAACCTCACTCGATGATTTTCTCGGATCGTCATCGCTCTCTCAGCTTTTAATATATTGAATATATTGATATTCCCGGCAGCCCACTCGCCGGTCATTCGAACGTGACGCAGATTATCAATCAAAAAATCATCCGGCAACTGCCGCGCACTGAAACGTTCTGAACGAGAACCTGCAACAATGCGCGACATCGTCGCGTATGACAGCCCGCCAAGCCTCAGATTCGGCGCGGTTTGCGCGCCGGCGGCAGCCGATCGGGCGGAATGCGGAGAATAAGCGACGATTTTCGCGTCAGCGCCGACGATTAATGCAGGCGCGAAACCGATTGATTATTGTCAATCAATGCTTAAGTGGAAACGATTCCGGATTTTATTGGGGCTCATTCGCCGAACAAAATCGGCGAATTATCCGGCGCCGCGAACCAGCGGTTGATATCGCGCCCCGGCACGGCTGCCCGCGTAAAGGTGAACGTGCCGTCGCGCCGCATTTCCGTCGCCGCGTGCAGGAACGCGCCGAGCGCGGCCCGCGCCAGCGCGCCGCCGACGCTGACGCGCTTCACGCCGAGCGCCGCCAGTTCGTCGAGGCTCAGCAACCCGCCCTGCAGCCCCATGACGACATTGACGGGCGCGCCGACCGCCCGGGTCACGGCCGCGATCTCGTCGGCGTCGGTGATGCCGGGCGCATACAGCACGTCGGCGCCGGCGTCGCGATACGCGACGAGCCGCGCGATCGTGTCGTCGAGGTCGCGGCGGCCGTGCAGGTAGTTCTCGCAGCGCGCGGTCAGCGTGAACGGAAACGGCAGCGCGCGCGCCGCGTCGACGGCCGCCGCGATGCGTTCGACCGACGCGTCGCGCGCATAGATCGGTGTATCGGCGCGGCCGGTCGCATCCTCGATCGAGCCGCCGACCGCGCCCGCCTCGGCCGCCAGCCGGATCGTTTCGGCCACCGTGTCGGGCGCGTCGCCGAAGCCGTTCTCGAGATCGGCGCTGACGGGCAAGCCGCCCGCGGCGACGAGCTCGGCGATGTGATCGAGCATCGCGTCGCGGTCGATCGCGTTGTCGGGCTGCCCTTTCGAAAACGCGTACCCGGCGCTCGTCGTGGCGAGCGCTTCGAAGCCGGCCATCGCGAGCAGGCGCGCGGTGCCGGCGTCCCACGGGTTCGGGATGATGAACGCGCCGGGGCGCGTGTGCAGTGCACGGAAAGCTTCGGCGTGGCGGACTTGCTGGTCGGAACGGGTCATTACGAACTCCGGGAAGGTGTTGACGGTGAGCTTACGCCGGTCGTGCACGCGACGTTTCAGCGTTTGCCGAAATGTCGTCGCGCAACGGAAACACCCGGGCCGGCCGGATGCGGGTCGCCACGTTCAACGGCCCGCGTCGCGTCGCGTCGATGCGGGCCGCCCGTCGTCGATGCCGAGCAACACGTCGGTGACGGCGTCGGAGAACCGCATCGCGCGGCCGTCGATCAGCACGCCGTCCGGATTCGACGGATCGCGCACCGCTGGCGGCACGCCGTGCGCGAGCAGCACGCGCGCGCACGCGTCCCAGTCGGGATCGCCGACGCCCTCCGGCTCGTTGACGGATGCCCACGACAACGTACCGAGCGCATCGCTGCCGAACCCGTGCAGGTCGCGCCAGCTCGCGCCGTGTGCAAGCAGGAACGCCAGCAGTTCGGCATCGCCGCGGAACACCGCGTGATTCAGCGCGCTCGCGTCCCAGTCGCCGCCGCGCGCGGCGATCGGCCAGTCCAGCTCGACCATCACCTTCACCGCGTCGCGCGAACCCCATGCAGCGGCGTCCGGTAGCAACCGCAGCCGATCGTCGGACAGCGCACCGGGCAGTTCGGGGTGTTCCGCCTGAATGCGCCGCGCGTCGTCGGCATCGGCGCGCGCGCAGGCCGCCATGAACGCGTCTTGCGCATCGAGCGCCTCCTCCGCGCCGGCCGCGCGCAACAGCGCCGCGACGTCGGACAACCCGCCCTGCATCGCGAGCCGGTATGCGCTGACGCCCGCCGCGGTCCGCGCGCCGGGATCGGCGCCGGCCGCCAGCAGCGCGGCGACGTGGCGTGCCGGGCAACGCACGGCGATCGCGCGCAGCAACGGCGCGCCCCACATCCTCGTCGGCCCCTCGCCGGCCGGCTCGTTCGGGTCGCCGCCATGCGCGAGCAGCAGCTCGAGCGCGGTCGCGTCCGGCACGTCGAGGGCGCGCCGCAACGCATTCGTGCCGCCCACCCGTGCGCCGTGCTCGAGCAGCAGACGCGTGCACGCCGGGTTCTCCACCGAGTGATACAGCGATTCGCCGTCGTTCGGATCGGCGCCGGCTTCCAGCAGCATCGCGGTGAGCGCCGGATCGCGATTGACGCCGGCGGCGCCATACAGCGCCGACAACGGTTCCGACTCGTCGGGCTCGGCAAGCGAGGCCGGCGGATACCGGTTCCCGATCCGCTGGTTCGGATCGGCGCCCGCCTCGAGCAGATGACGCGCGCACGCACGCAACCCGGCCGCGAATTCGGGAAGCTGCGCGAGCCGCGAATGCGTGACGGCGACGAGCGGCGGCAGCTTCAGCGCCCCGCCGGCGCGCGCGATCCAGCTGGGATCGGCGGCCAGCGCCGCCTTCACCGCGTCGAGATCGCCCGCCGCGCATGCGATGGTCGGGTCCGCCGACACGAGATCGGGACGATCGAGCAGCAATTGCGCGGCGACGCGCGGCCGGGCCGCGTCGAAACCGCCGGTCACGTCGGCGCCGTACGCGAGATCGAGCCAGCGCCGGATCAGCAGCGATCGCGGTTGCCGCGTGAGTGCGTGCGTTTCGACGAACACGCCGAGATCGGCCCACGAAGCAAAGCCGTACTCGCGTGCGATGCAGGACTGCGCGTCGTGCAGGCGCAGCCCGAGCGCGAGCGTTTCGTCGTGCGTGCGATGCGCGGCGGCGGGCAGGGATGCGACGAAGCGCGCGACGGCATCGGCGTCGCCCTGCCGGTACAGGCGCAACAATGTCTTGGCCTGCTTTTTCAGATGATCGGGATGAGCGTCGGGAGGCAGCTTTTTCATGCGGATCCTCGTGCATGGATGGCCGAAGGTCCGCAACACCGCCAGCACGAAGGATGGGGAAGACTGGATTGACTGCGACAGGTGGGTTGAACCCTTTCCGCGGACCCGGAAGCGACCTGCATCGCTGCCCGGTATCGTAGGCGACGGCTGACCGCATCGTCAACCGGGCCGGGCCGCGCCGTTCAGCCCGCGAGTTGCTTCGTCAGGAAGATGCGCGTGTGCCCGACCGGGTAATCGGGCAGCTCGCCAAAGCGCACATAGCCGCGCTTCTCGTAGAACGGCCGCGCCTGGAAGTCGAACGTATCGAGCCACGCGCTGTGGCAGCCGCGCGCGATGGCCTCTCGTTCGGCCAGATCCATGATGCGCGTGCCGGCGCCCTGGCCGCGCGCGGCCTCGGGCACGACGAGCAGGTCGACATGCAGCCAGCCGAACGCCGTGCCGCCCCACAGGCCGCCGACCACCGCGCCGGCGGCGTCGGTCGCGATCACGGCCAGCGGCCGGAAATCGACCGGGCCGGCGTGGCTTTCGTTGAAGCGGATCAGCGGCGCGACGATCTGCTTGCGCACGTCCGCGTCGGCCGCGTCGGTCACTGCGTAGGTCAACGTCATCGGTTACGTCGGGTCGTGAATGAGAGTTGGCTGAAACCATCCATACCGCCGCGCGCGTCAAACGACGTACGCGCCCTTCGCGTGCAGTTCCGCTTCGGTCCGTTCGAGCGCCGCGATCGCATCGCTGCCTTCGAGCGCCAGCAACTGCGCGACGAGCGCCTCGGCCATCGCGTGCGCGGCCACCAGCGACGGAAAGAACGACGGGCTGTCGTGCGTGAAGATCAGTTGCGCGTCCGCGTGCAGCGCGATCGGCGACACGGCGCTGTCGGTGATCGCGACGATCCGGCTGCCCTGCGCCTTCGCGGCCTGCGCGACACGCGTCGCTTCGGCCGAATACGGTGCGAAGCTGACGATCACGGTCACGCTCTGCTTCGCGATCGTCCGCAGCTCCATTTCGAGCGAGCCGGCGACGCCGTTCAGCAGCGACACGGTCGGCCGGAACAGCCGATAGCCGTAGACGAAACCGAACGCAACCGGATAGCACGACCGAAACCCCGCCACGTGCACGTGCGACGCCTTGCGGATCAGCTTCGCCGCATCCGCGAGCGTGTGCTCGTTCTGGGCGGCGGTGGCCGACAGGTTGTGCTGCTGCGCGGCGAGCAGATCGTGCGCGAGCGACGCCTTCGCGTCGGGCCGCACGAGCGAGCGCGCACGCTGGGTGAGCGGCTCGGGACGCGTGCGCACGCGCGCGACGCACAGGTCGCGCAGCTCGTTCCAGCCGGGAAAGCCGAATTGCTGCGCGAGCCGCACGAGCGACGCAGGCTGCACCTGCGCGCGCTGCGCGACCTTGCGCATCGACGACGTGGCGACTTCGTCGGGATGATCGAGCAGGAAGGCGGCGCCCGCCTGGAATTGCGGGCTCAGCTCGGAAAATTGCGCCCGGATCCGGGACGCGAGTTCGTCGAAATTGGCGGCCATCTTGGTGGGAACGGGAACCGGTCGTCCATGGTATCACCGGCCCCGCGCCCACCGGTCAGCGCAGCACTTCGACGTGATCGGCGTCGACCTTCACGCGGCCCGACCATTTGCGCTCGAATTCGCCGGTCAGCTTCACTTCGTTCTTGTCGCTGACGGGCTGGCCCGCCGCCCACAGCTTGCGGTCGATCTCGACGTGGATCGTGCCGGTGGCGTCGGCGAACTCGTAATCCTCGCCGCCGACGTGCTTGACGATGCGCCCCTGCAACTGCACGTGCTGGTCGTCCTTGCCGTTGGCGAGCAGTTCCTTCACGGTCGTCGTGGTCAGCGCGGACGGCCCCGTGTATTGCGCATGGACGGCAGCAGGCAACGCGACGAGCGCGACCGCCAGGATTCTGGCCAGGTGTTTCATGATCTCGGTCCTCTTCTTCGATGTGGCGCCGCGCTCCGTTGAACGCGACGGCGCCAGATTACGGACCGTAAGATTAAGCAAACCTGAAGGTCGCGCCCAAGTGACACGCTGCCGCATAGGACGAGTACGAAAGCCCGCCGCACGCCGCCCGCATTTAAGCTCCGCCTAAGACGCGTGCGCTTATCATGAGAACCTCGGGCGCTGCCGCGCCCCCGTTGGAGAGACACCAATCCATGCGCGTACTGCTCGTCGAGGACGATCCGCTGATCGGCAGCGGGCTCGAACAGGGCCTCAAACAGGAAGGCTTCGCGGTCGACTGGGTGAAGGACGGCGACGCCGCGTCGCTCGCGCTGCGTGCGACCAGCTACGGGCTGCTGCTGCTCGATCTCGGGCTGCCGAACCGCGACGGTTTGTCGGTGCTCGCCGCGCTGCGCCGCCGCGACGAAACCCTCCCCGCGATCATCATCACCGCGCGCGACGGCGTGCCCGACCGCATCGCGGGCCTCGACAGCGGCGCGGACGACTATCTCGTCAAGCCGTTCGAGCTCGACGAGTTGCTCGCCCGTATCCGCGCGGTCAGCCGCCGCCATGCGGGCCGCGCGCAGACGACGCTCGCGATCGGCCCGCTGCGGCTCGACCCCGTCAAGCACCTCGTCTGGCTCGACGACGACGAAGTGCCGCTGTCGCCGAAGGAATTCGTGCTGCTGCACGAGCTGATGCGCGAACCGGGCGCGGTGATTTCGCGCGAGCAGTTCGAGGAACGGCTGTACAGCTGGGGCGAGGAAATCGAGAGCAACGCGGTGCAGGTGCATATCCACAACCTGCGCAAGAAACTCGGCCACGACATGATCCGCACGGTGCGCGGCGTCGGCTACCGGATCGGTGACGGCACGTGACGCGGATGCAACGCGCGGTCGCGCGCTGGCGCAACGCGTCGCTGCGGCGGCGCCTGCTGACGTGGCTGCTGCCGGCCGCGTGCGTGATCGGCCTGGTCGCGAGCGCCGGCACCTACTGGGGCGCGCTGCGCGAACTCGACGACCTGCTCGACGACCAGATGCGCAGCATGTCGAAACAGATCGTCGTCGGCCCGAACGGCGAGCTGTCGTTCAGCAACCACGCCAAGGGCAAGCACGGCTTCGAAGCGAGCGACCCCGATGCGGTGCTGCTGCAGGTGTGGCGCAACGGCACGCTGGTGTATTCGACCGACCGCGATTCGAAGCTGCCGCCGCCCGAGCAGAAAGGCATCGCGAGCGTCGACGTCGATGGCCAGCCCTGGCGCACCTATGTGACCGAGCGAGGCGGCACGACGATCCGGCTCGCGCAGGCACGCCACGCACGATGGGAAGCGATCGCGGGCATCGCCGTCCACCTGCTGTGGCCGGTGTTCTCGATGCTGCCGCTGCTCGCGCTCGGCCTGTGGTTCGGCATCGGCGCGGGGCTGCGGCCATTGCGGGCGATCGCGGCCGGCCTGAAACGCAGGAATGCGAACAACCTCGAGCCGGTCGACGTCGCATCGATGCCGAACGAGGTTCGCCCGCTTGCCGAAGCAATCAACGATCTGCTCGCACGCCTCGACCGCTCGTTCACGCTGCAGCGGCACTTCATCGCCGATGCCGCGCACGAACTGCGCACGCCGATCATGGGGTTGTCGATCCAGTCGGAACTGCTGCGGCGTGCAGCGACGGCCGAGGAACGCGAGCATATCCTCGCGCAAATCCATGCGGGCACGACGCGCCTCGGCCACCTCGCCGAACAGTTGCTGACGCTCGCGCGCCTCGAACCCGATGCGCAGGCGGCCGCCGCCGCATCGGCGCCGGTCGATCTCGCCGCGCTGTGCCGCTCGGTGGTGTCGGACCGCGCGCGCGTCGCCGATGCGCACCGCATCGATCTCGGCGCGATCGTCGACGCCCCCGTGATGGCATCGGGCAACGCCGACACATTGCGCGCGCTGCTGAACAACCTCGTCGACAACGCGATCCGCTATGCGGGCGAAGGCGCGCGCGTCGACGTGTCGGCGCGCATCGACGGCGAGACGCCCGTGCTCGAAGTCGCCGACGACGGCCCCGGCATTCCGGAAGCCGAACGCACCGACGTGTGGGAGCGCTTCTATCGCGGTGAAGGCGCGCAGGCCGTCACGTCGTCGGGCAGCGGGCTCGGGCTGTCGATCGTCAAGCGGATCGCCGAACAGCATCGCGCGACCGTCGCGCTCGGCACTACGCACGGCGGACGCGGGCTGACCGTCACGGTGCGCTTTACGCAGCCGGCCTGACGCCGCGCGACGCAAGGCTTTTCCACAGATTGTGTTGGCAAGCTTGTGGACAACCGTCCATTAACGGCACCAAGCCATTGATCGAAAAGGGTTTGTCGTGCGTGCGCGGCAAATGCGCCCGGCAGATCAGCTACGCACTCGACTCAGTTGTCGTCGGCGATTCGCTCGACCCGCAGGCCGGTCGGCAGGCGGTGCTGAAACAGATCGACGTGCTGACCGGCGAAGGGCTGATCGGGTCGCTACCCGATCCGGCACACAAGCGTTCCCCTTTGCACGCGCCGACGTCTCTCGGCGAGGCGTCCTATCAGGCCGTGGTCGGGCGGTGGCAACAGCATGTCCGCGACATCGCCGGCGACTTCAGTTCGGCTGACCTGGATGCAGCGATCCTCGTGCTGCCGGCCTATCCGTCGTCCGCCGTCGCGAGCCCGCACCTGTTCCAGAAAGTCGGCGTGGCCGGTATCTGCACGGCGTGAGGGCATGACCTGCCCGGCGAAGTTCAAGAAAACATCCTGACGGCTGGTTGTCCGGTCCAGTAATCAATCGTCCCTGGCGGGCGGCCCAACCCGATTGCAGAAGCACGTTGCAGCCATCCCGGTTGGGTGGCTGGATCGTCCCCGGCGGCAAATGCCCTACCCCCAAACACCGATGCGGCTGTTCGGCGTAGCCAAGTGCGTTGCTCTGATCGTCGCGTCAAAGTAAGACGCGAAAGCGCGAAGAACTTTGCCTGCCGCGACTCAGCGGACGCCGATGCGTCGCCCGGAGCATGTCTGCCTGGAAGCTGAATCATGGCGTGCTTTCCCTGTTCCGCTCAATCAAGCAACCAGCCGTTATCGCCCTCGACCAGCGTGCCGCCGTGGCTGGTGGTGTCACCCTCGCGGGCGACCGCCCGGCCGCCAAACGTGGTTACGCCCCCGGTGACGATGACAGCACCGCAACTCGTAGAGTCACCGACACAGGCCGCTTTTCTCCCCCCGACGGTCACGCCGTCCGTGCCGCTGATAACAGTTCCGGGTCCGTGCAGCGGACAGACATGGCGATGGCCGACAAGCACAACGGGTCGCATGAAAATCTCCGATGGTGATATTGATCTGCCGTTACTTTCCAGCGGCGGCACTCTGTTCGCCCACGTACTTCCACTGGAAACTGAAGGGGTCCACCCCCCGGTCCCCCGGCAGGTTCGGCAGTGAATCCCCTTCCTTGACGAACACTTCGCGATAGCCGCCGAGCCGTTCGATGCTCTTGCCCGTCGCGGCCCAATAGCCGGTCTTTGGCGCGTAGTCGCCCGGACGGGCGTACGGCAGCGCGGGGACCTGCGTACGGGCATCCACTTCGCCGAGGAATTCAATGTGCCGCCCCTCACGCGCCTCTTCATCGGTCGGCTTGTAGACCCTGAAATAAAGGCGGTTCGACGGTGCGTTATCGGTGATCGGGTACATCATCCTGCCCTTGCCCGTATCGGTACGGTCCAGAACCTCGCGCACGTCAATCCAGTCGAGTTGCGTATGCCAGTAGACGACTTCATAAATGTGTGTGCCAGTAAGAAACTGGGTATTCAAGATCACAAATTCGTCTGCAACCTCGCCTACCCATTTCTCCTTTGCCTTCATCACATAGGTAGATCGCTTTATATCTTCGTCCCGGGGAGCCGCGACATAAGGCTCAATGCCACTGTACTTAGGCGGGGCAGGCTTAATCTCCCTGCCTCCCGAATACAACCGCATTGCAGGACCATCCGGCGTGGGCTTGCCCGTTGTCTTAACGTCCCCATCGCTCGGATTTATGTATGTGGTGTAGTACCGTATTTCGACATAGTTGCTGCCAAGCTTTCCGTCATGAAACCTGATCTGCGTGATCAGCGGGTTCTTGACCCACGTTACCCGTTCATTCGGCACGACGCCCGTCTGGTTTCCACTTTGCTTGTCGGTCATAGAACTTTTCGTAGTTTGGTTCGAAGGCGGCGCCGCTTGCTGTTCCGCAAGAGACGAGCAGCCGACCAGTGCCACCATCCCTCCAATCGAAATAATGGTGCGAACGCCGTTCATTGTCAGACGGCCAGGTTTCATCCTTTGCTCTCGATAAAAATGCAATACTTTCGGCATTCGCTAACGCCCTGTTGGGCGTGAACTCGGCGAGTACCCGTTACTTTCCAGCGGCGGCACTCTGTTCGCCCACGTACTTCCACTGGAAGCTGAAGGGGTCCACGCCCCGGTCCCCCGGCAGGTTCGGCAGTGAATCCCCTTCCTTCACGAACACTTCGTGATAGCCGCCGAGCCGTTCGATGCTCTTGCCCGTCGCGGCCCAATAGCCGGTCTTTGGCGCGTAGTCACCCGGACGGGCGTACGGCAGCGCGGGGACCTGCGTACGGGCATCCACTTCGCCAAGGAACTCAATGTGCCGCCCCTCACGCGCTTCTTCATCGGTCGGCTTGTAGACCCTGAAATAGAGGCGGTTCGACGGCGCGTTGTCCGTGATCGGGTACATCATCCTGCCCTTGCCCGTATCGGTACGGTCCAGAACCTCGCGCACGTCAATCCAGTCGAGTTGCGTATGCCAGTAGACCATCTCGTAGACGTGCGTGCCAGGAAGGAACTGGCTGTTCATAATCACAAATTCACCGGGGCCATCTGAAGTCCATTTGCTTTCAGCCTTAACCTTGTTGGCGTACAGTTTTATTTCCTCGTCCCGGGGAGCCGCGACATAGGGCTCAATGTCACGATGCTTAGGCGGGGCGGGTTTAATCTCATTGCCCCCCGAATACAGCCGCATTGCAGGACCATCCGGTGTCGGTTTACCAGTCCACTTAACGTCCTGCTTACTTGGATTGACATAAGACAGGTAATAGCGAATTTCGACGTAGTTGCTACCCAGTTTTCCGTCATGAAACTTGATCTGTGTGATCAGCGGATTCTTGACCCAGCTCACCCGTTCATTCGGCACGACACCCGTCTGGTTTCCACTTTGCTTGTCGGTCATAGAACTTTTCGTAGTTTGGTTCGAAGGCGGCACCGCGCGCTGCTCCGTATGGGATGAACAGGCGATCAGCATCGCCATCCCCCAGATCGAAACCACGAGACGAGCACCGTTCATTGTCAGACGGTCGGGCTTCATCCTTCGCTCTCGATAAAAATGCAATACTTTCGGCATTCGCTAACGCCCTGTTGGGCGTGAACTCGGCGAGTACCCGTTACTTTCCAGCGGCGGCACTCTGTTCGCCCACGTACTTCCACTGGAAGCTGAAGGGGTCCACGCCCCGGTCCCCCGGCAGGTTCGGCAGTGAATCCCCTTCCTTCACGAACACTTCGTGATAGCCGCCGAGCCGTTCGATGCTCTTGCCCGTCGCGGCCCAATAGCCGGTCTTTGGCGCGTAGTCACCCGGACGGGCGTACGGCAGCGCCGGGACCTGCGTACGGGCATCCACTTCGCCGAGGAATTCAATGTGCCGCCCCTCACGCGCTTCTTCATCGGTCGGCTTGTAGACCCTGAAATAGAGGCGGTTCGACGGCGCGTTATCCGTGATCGGGTACATCATCCTGCCCTTGCCCGTATCGGTACGGTCCAGAACCTCGCGCACGTCAATCCAGTCGAGTTGCGTATGCCAGTAGACCATCTCGTAGACGTGCGTGCCAGGAAGGAACTGGCTATTCAAGATCACAAATTCGTCTGCAACTTCGCCTACCCATTTCTCCTTTGCCTTCACCACATGGGTAGATCGCTTTATATCTTCGTCCCGGGGAGCCGCGACATAAGGCTCAATACCACTGTACTTAGGCGGGGCAGGCTTAATCTCCTTGCCCCCCGAATACAGCCGCATTGCAGGACCATCAGGTGTCGGTTTACCGGTCCACTTAACGTCCCGTTTACTTGGATTGATATAGGAAAGGTAGTACCGCATTTTAATGCTGTCGTCACGTACGATTGCGTCATGGAACCTGATCTGCGTGATCAGCGGATTCTTGACCCAACTCACCCGTTCATTCGGCACGACACCCGTCTGGTTTCCACTTTGCTTGTCGGTCATAGAACTTTTCGTATTTTGGTTCGAAGGCGGCGCCGCTTGCTGTTCCGCAAGAGACGAGCAGCCGACCAGTGCCACCATCCCTCCAATCGAAATAATGGTGCGAACGCCGTTCATTGTCAGACGGTCAGGTTTCATCCTTTGCGCTCTCGATAAAAAATGCAATACTTTCGGCATTAGCTAACGCCCTGTTGGGCGTGAATTCGGCGAGTACCCGTGCCGCGCGTGCCCCATAGGCGGTCTTTCCGTTGTATCTGTCAGGGTCGTGTGCCCCGTTAACATCGATCTTCTGGTCCTTGGCATGAGCGGTATTCTGCAAATGCGCCACCTCGTGCAACTGGATTTCCATACGGTTCTGATCGACCGGATCCCTGTTATTAAAGCTTCGGAAGAATGGACCATACTGGCAGGCGATATTGACGTATTCCATCCGGAAGCCTGATTGGGCGGGCTTGAGCGCCTTGACTGGATACAACCCCGGCTGCACATAGGCACCTGCCTCAAAACCCAGTGCGCCCTTGACCACCCGCTGCATGGATATATGGCGGAAGAACTCCCGCATGCCTTTCAGGTAGTTATGGATGTGATGCCCGGCAGGCTTGGCTGCAAGCTGTCCGTGCAACGTCTCCGGAGCAGCGATGTCATTGGGCGTCACGCCAAACCAGTATTCGAAGTTCGACCAGAGATCGTGATGGGCAACATTGTGAATCGTTTGCAGAGTCGCATATTCCCTGACGACTGGCGCCCGCGCCGAGGGCGCATCAGGCATGGCGGCGTTGGCGTCCGCCCAGGGTTCGAGTTGTTTGAGGCGCTTCTCGATCAGCCTCAGGCAGGTTATCCAGCTCTGCCGGATTTCCAGTTCGAACGCCTCCTCGGACAGCGTTGCGTCCGTTGCGAGACATTCCCGCATCTGGGCCAGAAAGCCCACTGGATGGAAATGCCAGTTCTTCGTATCCATCGGCGTGGATAGCGGCTTCATGGCATTGTTCACACCATCCTGCTGTACCTTCGCGTCGCTCCAGAACTGCTGACGCTGAATATCCTGCAAGAACGCCTTGAACTGGCTGTCGGATAATTGCGGAAGCGGCGGATGGGCACCTTGCTGAAGTTTGTCGTATCGCTTGCTGTTGTTACTGCTGTCCCATTCGGTGTGAAACCGGACAGCAGCGGTGCGCAAGATCGCGTCAACGCCATCAGCATGAAGATCATCGAGACTCAGGCTCGCAGAAGACTTGTGTGCGGCGGACAGGATTTTCTGCATGACCGCATCGTCGTCCTCAACGAAGCCGTCGTCTGTCGTATTCAGTTCGCTATCCTCATAGGCCTGCCATCCCCGCGCTACCCAGTCGCTATCGGTAGTCAGCGTCACCCACGCGTCGCGGACAAATTCCCGCCCATCGGCTACGGCCCTCGCTTGATCGGCGTACGCGTAGTAGGTGCTTCCATTCATTCCAAATAGCTTGAAACATATCAGGTCGCTAACCAAATCAGGCTTCGTTCCATCCAACCCGCAGGGTATCGCTGCAAAAAAGCAGGAGCCGGCTGGAAACACTTGCATGCTTGACGCGGATAATCCACCCTCACTTGAAAAAACATCTTTTGCCAGCGTTGCATTCCGCGTCAACCACACCTTCCCCATACCATCGCTTTTCTGCCCATCCGCATACCCCTGGTACGACGAACTTGGGTTGATAATGTTCAGCGGAACAAGCGGCTTCATCTGCTTCACCAACTTGTTCTCACCCGTAAAAATCTCGAAGTGGAAGCTGTCCGCCACCGGGCCAAGATCACCGTCCGTTATCCCGGCGTAACCAATCACCTGTCCGGCCCTGACCGGATACTCCAATGAGAAAGTGCAGTCCAACGGCATCCACCGCTTTTCCGTAGGATGGCAGCAATACATGAATGAAATGGGGTAGCCCAGCCGGATTTTCTGCTCGGGCCTCAGTGGAGCGCCTGGCTCCACGTCCAGATACATGCGCTCGATCCATCCCTCGCCACTGTTGCGGGTATTGATGTCAGTAATCCTGATCTTGACCATGTGATGCCCGTCATCGATCACCGCGCTTACCGTTACTTCGTCCCCGCGCAACGCGGCAACCGGAACAATTGTATTGGTGGTCGTGAGAAACGGCGGCAGGACTGCCTTGTTCTGCAACTGCTTCTGCGGCAGCAGATTCGCGTAGAGCGAGTAGAAGTGTGCCCCGATGTATCTGGGGATGCTCGCGCTGACACCCTGCGAAACGCCCTCCACAGGCTGCATTTCACCGCCGCCTCTATTGACCTCGCACTCGTGCCGAATCAGTACAAAGCTGCTGCTGAACTGTCGGGGCGATGACGGCTGTGGCTTGGCTTTCGACGCTGACGCCTTCACGGGTGCGGCCGCCTTGATCTGCCGGTCGAGTTCGCTGTCGATATAGTCCCGATCCAGTCGGAACGCGACGATGGTGCCGTCCGCGACCGCGCGCACCGGCTTTTTTCCGCTCAGGTGTACGCCGCCGTGCCAGAAGCGGTTGCGCCCCACCGGGAATACACCTCCCGCGACGTGCTTCGCGAGATCAATATATTTGCGGACAAGTGCTGGCGTACTCAGCGCGGCACTGGCTGACTGCGGGTAAGACGCTGGCTGCGGGGCGCTGTAATAAGGATCGTCTTCAAACGGGAAAGTCACAATCACGAGACACGGTTCCTTGATGGAATGAACGGCAGGCGTCAGCCTGAAAACGGGAAGTAGTCCGGTGTGAACGGATCGCCCTTGTTCACGTCTGAGCGCATGTCCAGGGCATTCTTGACCCAGCCGGTCTCGGTCTGGACCGGCCCCTTCAGCTTGATCCGGACTCCTTCAATCGTGACGCCCTCACCGTCGAGCGTGATCTTTCCGGCTGGGCCGATGATTTCAGCCTTGTCGCCCGCCTGTAGCTGGTAGATACGGGTCTTGCGCTCAATAGCCTGCCCCGCCTCGATCTGGTGACGCCCCTGCACCTTGTGTTCGGCGTTGCCGCCAGTCGTGACCAGGAAGTTGGCCGCAATGGTGTCCTTGCGATTGTTGCCCGTTTCCTCGATTCGATCCTTGCCGATCTGGATGCGGTGATCGCGCCCAACCGAAAGGAACGCATCCTGGCCAATGGTGTGACGACGATCTACACCAATCTCGACCTGTTCGCCGCGGCCGACTTTTTCCGTACGATCGTTGTCAATCGTCACCGATTCATCATGTCCGACTGTCTTCGCGCGATCATGCCCAACCGTATGCGATTCATCGTTTTCAACTTCGGTTCGCATATCCCTTTCGGCGTGGAGCCATATTTCCTCCCTGCCTTTCCTGTCCTCGAACCGCAGCGCGTTGGCGGTTTCGTAGCCGCCTTCATCGGTGGAGCGCGTCAGCGTGCCGCTCTGGGTCGCATTGGCGGGCAACTCCCACGGCGGCATGTTGTGCGCGTTGTAGTGCCGCCCCGTCACAAATGGCCGATCAGGGTCGCCGTTCTCGAAGTCCACTATCACTTCCGAGCCGACCCGCGGAACGCTGATGGTCCCGTAGTTGTTGCCTGCCCACGGATAGGAGACTCGCAGCCAGCAGGATGATGTCTGATCATGTACTGGCGAGCGGTCCCAGTGGAACTTCACCTTCACCCGGCCGTACTGGTCCGTGTAGATTTCGCTCCCGTCGGCCCCCGTGACAATGGCCGTCTGCGGACCGGTTGTGCGTGGCTTGCTGACCGTGCGCGGTGGACGGAAAACGGTCGTGGCCGGCTGCACTTCAAACCGTGTCCGAATCCGGTATTCGCCGGTATCGGTTGCCCCGTCGAGTTCAGCCGCATCCAGCCGAGCCCGGATAACAAGGTATTCGCGGTTTGCATCGGCTTGCGGAAAGCCCGCCAACGTAAAAGTCGTCCCGCACACAACGTTCCGCACATGCCCACCGCCAGTGCCCCGCTCACCCAGGGCACGCATTTCCTGCATGCGTATCCGTGCAAACTGCTCACCGGCCTCCCGCTCGGTGTAGTCGCCAGGCCACTCGTAGCGTTCAAGCGTATTGTGCGAGGTGTCCTGCGGCAACTGAATCTGGGCCTCGAGATTTGCCCTTGGCCGCGTAAAGTCGAAATCGTTCGTGGTCCACTGACCTGACTGGATACGTGCAGTCGTATCAAAGTTGTCGATGTGCTCCATATCAACCCTGCGGCCTGGCGGATAGTACGACAGCGTCTGATAGGCTTCGCTGTCAACCGGCTTGTGCGCCCCCAACTGGTCCACCAGGACCATGCGATGCACGGTATCTGAATGCTCGAAGAACCAGTAAATCCCGTTTTCTTCCATTAGACGCTGGATAAAATGAAAGTCGGTTTCGCCATACTGGACCTGATAGACCAGCTTCGGATAGGACTCGCTTAGCCGCATGTCCCACGAGTAGAGGTAGTGGTCGCTCAGCACTTCGTGAATGATTTCAATAACAGACTTATTCTGGAAAATCCTGTAATCCGAGCGTTTCTCAGCTAGCGCGATCCACGGTTGCAATTTGAGTCGATATCTACTCTGTCGATTTGACTGACCGGAAAAACTCACTGCCGTGATAATCCCGCTGATTTCGCGTAACCCGCGTCCGACGTTTGCTGCACCGGTCGCCCCTGGCATTCCAGGGACAAAAGTGCCCATCCCGTCAAGCTGGATGGTGACGGTCAGTTCCTTCCCAATCATGTCGAGCGTATTGAGATTCGCCGCCTCTTCGTCACTCAACCCCGCATCGAGCGAGGTTTTAACCTCCAAATCGTAGGTGTAGATTTTGGAAAGTTCTTCCTCGCCTTCGATCGCAACCAGTTGCAATACAGGTTCGCCATTGTGCGATAACGGGACGGCCGCCCCACTGATAGAGAGCGTTCGGGGCCGGCTGAATTTCTGCATGACCGGATATAGTTTTTGAACGTCAAACGCGTTGGACATGGTGATTCCGACAATAAGATGGATCGTATCGGGCTACTCGGCGAGCGTATGCAGACTGACTCGTCAGGACGTTTCGCTATCAGGCAACAACCCGACCGGCAGGGACACGGGGCTATCCATTGCGACCATATGATGTTCGCGTCGCGTCAGTTCGGGTGGCCGCTGGGCAGCATGGCGTGATGCGGCTGCGAGGAATTCGGCAGGCGCGAACAGACTCAGCACGTCGTTCCATTGCTCCGGTTCACAGAGGTCCGGTGCCCCACTGAGGTCGCCGAACAGCTGTTCAAGTTTGACCGGCGGCCTGAGTAGCTCCATGATCCCCTGGGGCTTGGCAACCGGCTTAACCGGTTGCGGCGGCAACTCCACCATAGTGAGCAAACCCAATCCCGGTTCAGCCTGCACGGGCAACGCAGATGGCGTGGCTTCCGGTGTATAAGAGATTGCCCACTCGGCCAATGAAAGCGGATCATCGAGAAATCTGAGGTATTGACTGTACAGTGACGCAATAATATTTTCGTCCTCCACAGCAACGTTATTGTCATCGAGCTCGCGAAGGGCCTCGCTGCCACGAAGGGACGCTGATGATCCAAGCAGGCCAAATACTGCCCCACTGCCGCATTCATCACCACTCGACAACGCCCGAAATCCCCCGCGCATAACGTTGTCCGCGACGTGAATGACCGTGCCGTCGTGATCCGTTGAATCGCCAAAGCGAGCGACATCCTTGCCTGAGGTATCGTCCTGCACGTTTCATCTCCATCGAACGGAATTTCTCCTGCGTCGAATTTACCGAGCACTCGGAGAAAATCACATAAGACACGTCCGAAATTGACAAAAACCTAGCAAAAATCACAGGGTGTGATTTCTTTTGTCGCGACAATGGACATGCCCCGCATATAAGTTGCATACACAACTTCTGCACAACCGCGGATGGCTCAAGCGAACAACGGCAAGTGACTTGCTGCCTCACGCGAACCCAATCGGGCGGCTCGGACATATTGCAGCCTTCTGGACACTCGTCCGTCATATGGCTTGCGCCGTCCGCCGAAGCAAATTCACACCAGCAGAACAACAACCAGCAGACCGCATCAACCACGCGACAAGTCGAGATAAATCCCACCCATATCAATAGGTATCCTGACTTCTTGAGGTAACAAGACACACATACCCCGCCAGAAATCGAGTGGCTGAGCGACAACGGTTCGGGCTACACGGCTGATGACACGCGTCGGTTCGGAGTGACCACCGGCCTGAAGCCATTGACCACGTCGGTGTGCAGCCCGCAAAGTAACGGGACGGCCGAGCGCTTCGTGAAGGCGATGAAACGCGACTACGTCGCCTTCATGCCGACGCCGGACGCAGCGACTGCTGCACGCAATTTGGCCATCGCGTTCGAGCAATGAAATGAACGCCTCCCACCCAAGCCGAGACGACGGTGCCGACCTATAGTTAGACGGCCAAGGAGTCTTGGT
>NZ_CADFEM010000023.1:0-82668 GCF_902833245.1 Burkholderia sp. BCC0398 | reverse complement strand
CCCGGATCATGACTGCGACTGGGGGCGAGAATCATGCCGGGCCTGGCTGGCCAAAGCCCCGATTATCGGGACGTGAAGATAGTAACGGGGCGCGCGCGGCGGTCCGGCCGCCCGCGCGCTGGCTCCCGACGAATGTGTGTGCGGCGCCCTCGGGCGCCGTCGTTTTTGTCAGACGCAAAGGTTTGCGTTACCTAATAGAAGCGAGCCTCGATAAACGCATCCCTTCCATCGAATCCGGTATCCGACCCCTAATCGGACTTCCGGCCGGACCGGGCTTCCCGTCCGTCCGACGCCGCGCTACGATGCGCTCGCACGCCGTTGAAACGGCGTTCATCCCCTCCCTTCGAGCCAGGCAATTCTTGCCGCCAGCGCCGCTCCCGCACCCCGACGCGCGCCCCGATATTCCCTTTCAACCAGTCATGTTACTGTCACGCCAGTTTCATCGATTGTCACATTACCGTCATGAGCAGCCCCTAACCTTCGCGGTGCCGTAGTCATCCGCTCACACACTGGAGGTCTCATGAAATTGATGCAAACCGCGATTGCCGGCCTGGCTGGCGCGCTTTTCGCCGTCGCCGCTCAAGCTGCCGACATCACGGGCGCAGGCAGCACGTTCGCGATGCCGATCTATACGAAATGGGCTGCCGACTACCAGCAGTCCGGCGGCGCGAAGGTCAACTACCAAGGCATCGGCTCGTCGGGCGGCCTGAAGCAGATCAACGCGAAGACGGTCGATTTTGCCGGTTCGGACGCGCCGCTGAAGGACGAAGATCTCGCGAAGGAAGGCCTGTTCCAGTTCCCGACGGTGGTCGGCGGCGTGGTGCCGGTCGTCAACGTGCCGGGCGTGAAGGCCGGCGAACTGACGCTGTCGGGCCCGGTGCTCGGCGACATCTACCTCGGCAAGATCAAGAAGTGGAACGACCCGGCGATCGCCGCGCTGAACCCGAAGGTCAAGCTGCCGGATACGGACATCGCCGTGGTCCGCCGCGCCGACGGCTCGGGCACGAGCTTCATCTGGACGAACTACCTGTCGAAGGTCAACGACGAGTGGAAGTCGAAGATCGGCGAAGGCACGACGGTCAACTGGCCGACGGGCACGGGCGGCAAGGGCAACGACGGCGTCGCGGCCTTCGTGCAGCGCCTGCCGGGCGCGATCGGCTACGTCGAGTGGGCGTACGCGAAGAAGAACAACATGACCTACACTGCGCTGAAGAATTCGACGGGCACGGTGGTCGAGCCGAAGACGGAAACGTTCAAGGCCGCTGCAGCCGGCGCGAACTGGTCGAAGTCGTTCTACCAGATCCTGACGAACCAGCCGGGCAAGGACGCGTGGCCGGTCGTCGGCGCGACGTTCGTGCTGCTGCACGCGAAGCAGGACAAGCCGGAGCAGGGCGCGGAAACGCTGAAGTTCTTCAGCTGGGCGTTCAAGAACGGCGAGAAGGCGGCGGACAGCCTCGACTACATCTCGCTGCCGCCGGCAGTGGAAGCGGAAATCCGCAAGCAGTGGAAGGTCAAGGTGACGGACGCGTCGGGCAAGCCGGTCGCCGCCGAGTAAGCATTGCAGCGGTTCGCTGCCCGGCCGTGCCGGTCGGGCAGTGTGTGCGGTAAAGCCGGGCGTCACGGCGCCCGGCGATCAAAAGCAGGCACCCATGTCTGATATTTCATACCCGTCCTCCCGATCGCCCGACCGTGCGCAGCAGCGCGCGCCGAGCCGTCTCGGGGATGTCCTGTTCGGCGGCCTTGCGCGGCTCGCCGCGATAGTGACCCTGCTGCTGCTCGGCGGGATCATCATTTCCCTGATCATTGCGTCGCTGCCGACCATCCAGAAGTTCGGCCTCGGCTTCCTGTGGCAATCCGAGTGGGATCCCAACTCGGACATCTACGGCGCACTCGTGCCGATCTACGGCACGATCGTGACGTCGATCATTGCACTCGTCATCGCGGTGCCGGTCAGTTTCGGCATCGCGCTGTTCCTCACCGAGCTCGCGCCCGTGTGGCTGCGCCGTCCGCTCGGCATCGCGATCGAGCTGCTCGCCGCGATTCCGTCGATCGTGTACGGCATGTGGGGGCTGCTCGTGTTCGCGCCGATCTTCGCCGAATACTTCCAGAAGCCCATCGGCCGGCTGCTCAAGGACGTGTGGGTGCTCGGCCCGCTGACGTCCGGCGCGCCGATCGGCATCGGCATCCTCGCGGCCGGCGTGATTCTCGCGATCATGATCATCCCGTACATCGCGTCGGTGATGCGCGACGTGTTCGAGGTCACGCCGGTGCTGCTGAAGGAATCGGCATACGGGATCGGCTGCACGACCTGGGAAGTGATGTGGAAGGTCGTGCTGCCCTATACGAAGACCGGCGTGATCGGCGGCGTGATGCTCGGCCTCGGCCGCGCGCTCGGCGAAACGATGGCCGTGACCTTCGTGATCGGCAACACGAACCTGCTCGACAGCGTGTCGCTGTTCGCGCCGGGCAACAGCATCACGTCGGCGCTCGCGAACGAATTCGCGGAAGCGCAGCCGGGCCTGCACACGTCCGCGCTGATGGAGCTCGGCCTGATCCTGTTCGTGATCACGTTCATCGTGCTGTCCATCTCCAAACTGCTGCTGCTTCGTCTCGAGAAGGGAGAGGGCAAGAAATGAGCGAGCCCATCATGAATTTCCCGGGGCCGAGCGGCGCCGCGCTCGACGCGATGCGCAACCGCCTGCAGCGCAAGCGCAAGGTCGTCAACGCGATCGCGCTCACCGCGTCGCTCGGCGCGATGGCCTTCGGCCTGCTGTGGCTCGTGTGGATTCTCTACACGACGGTGCACCTCGGCGTCGGCGGCCTGTCGCTGCAACTGTTCACCGAATCGACGCCGGCGCCGAACACGGAAGGCGGCGGTCTCGCGAACGCGATCGTCGGCAGCCTGCTGCTGTGCGGCTTCGGCACGCTGGTCGGCACGCCGATCGGCATCCTCGCGGGCGTCTATCTCGCCGAATACGGGCAGAAGAACCTGCTGGCGAGCACGATCCGCTTCATCAACGACATCCTGCTGTCCGCGCCGTCGATCGTGATCGGCCTGTTCGTGTACGCGATCGTCGTCGCGAAGTCGGGGCGCTTCTCCGGTTGGGCCGGCGTGATCGCGCTGGCGCTGCTGCAGATCCCGATCGTGATCCGCACGACCGAGAACATGCTGAAGCTCGTGCCGAACGCGCTGCGCGAAGCGGCCGTCGCGCTCGGCACGCCGAAGTGGCGCATGGTGCTGAAGATCACGCTGCGCGCGTCGGTCGGCGGGATCGTGACGGGCGTGCTGCTCGCGGTCGCGCGGATCGCCGGCGAAACGGCGCCGCTGCTGTTTACCGCGCTGTCGAACCAGTTCTTCTCGGTCGACATGAGCCAGCCGATGGCGAACCTGCCGGTCACGATCTACAAGTTCGCGATGAGCCCGTTCGCGGAATGGCAGTCGCTCGCATGGGCGGGCGTGTTCCTGATTACGCTCGGGGTGCTCGGACTGAACGTCCTGGCGCGCTCGATCTTCTCGAAAAAGTAACGGCGGAGCAATCCGATGAATATGGCAGAAAGCCACCTGAATCCCGTCGAGCGCACCGCTGCGCCCGCCGGCACGCAAGACGCGGCGCACGGCCGTCCGCTCGCGCCGCTGAACGCGAAGATCGAGGTCAACAACCTCAATTTCTTCTACAACAAGTTCCACGCGCTGAAGAACATCAACCTGCGCATTCCCGAAGGGAAGGTGACGGCGTTCATCGGCCCGTCGGGCTGCGGCAAGTCGACGCTGCTGCGCACGTTCAACAAGATGTTCGCGCTCTATCCGGAGCAGCGCGCCGAAGGCGAAATCCTGATGGACGGCGAGAACCTGCTGACGACGAAGCGCGACATCTCGCTGCTGCGCGCGCGGATCGGCATGGTGTTCCAGAAGCCGACCCCGTTCCCGATGTCGATCTACGACAACATCGCGTTCGGCGTGAAGATGTTCGAAAGGCTCACGCGCTCGGAAATGGACGACCGTGTCGAGTGGGCGCTCACGAAGGCCGCGCTGTGGAACGAAGTGAAGGACAAGCTGGGCCAGAGCGGCTACGGGCTGTCGGGCGGCCAGCAGCAGCGTCTGTGCATCGCGCGCGGCATCGCGATCCGTCCGGAAGTGCTGCTGCTCGACGAACCGTGCTCGGCGCTCGACCCGATCTCGACGGGCCGCATCGAAGAGCTGATCGCGGAGCTGAAGAGCGACTACACGGTCGTGATCGTCACGCACAACATGCAGCAGGCCGCACGCTGCTCGGATTACACGGCCTACATGTACCTGGGCGAGCTGATCGAGTTCGGCGACACCGAAAAGATCTTCATCAAGCCGGTGCGCAAGGAAACGGAAGACTACATCACCGGCCGCTTCGGCTGATGACGGAGAACAACAACCATGTCGGATAAACATCTGTCGAGCCAGTTCGACGCGGACCTGAATGCCGTGTCGTCGAAAGTGCTGGAAATGGGCGGACTCGTCGAATCGCAGATCGTCGGCGCGATGCGCGCGCTGAACGAGTTCGATCGCGATACGGCCGAGAAGGTGATCGCGGCCGAGGAAACGCTGAACGCGATGGAAGTGGACATCGACCAGGAATGCGGCAACATCATCGCGCGGAGGCAGCCTGCCGCGCGCGACCTGCGTCTTTTGATGTCGATTTCGAAAACGATTACGAACCTCGAGCGCGCCGGCGACGAAGCCGAGAAGATCGCCAAGCGTGTGCGCCGCCTGGTCGACGAGCCGGCCGCACGCGCGGTCAACATCGCCGAGATCAAGGTGTCGGGCGAGATGGCCGTGACGATCCTGCGCCGCGCGCTCGACGCGTTCGCGCGCCTCGACACGGTGGCTGCCGCGCAGATCGTCAAGGACGACAAGGAAATCGACATGGAATTCCGCGCGTTCGTGCGCAAGCTCGTGTCGTACATGCAGGAAGATCCGCGCACGATCTCGGTGGGCCTCGATTATCTCTTCATCGCGAAGGCGATCGAACGGATCGGCGACCACGCGAAGAACATCGCCGAATTCATCATCTACATCGTGAAGGGCACCGACGTGCGGCACCAGCCGCGCGACACGCTCGATCGCGAAGCCAACAGTTAATCGACTCCATAGGAAGAACAGAGGTGCCGATGCCCAGCAACATTCTCGTCGTTGAAGATGAGCCCGCGATTTCCGAACTGATCTCGGTGAATCTCCAGCACGCCGGTCACTGCCCGATCCGCGCGTACAACGCCGAACAGGCGCAGAACCTGATCAGCGACGTGCTGCCCGATCTCGTGCTGCTCGACTGGATGCTGCCGGGCAAGTCCGGCATCGCGTTCGCGCGCGACCTGCGCAACAACGAACGGACCAAGCACATCCCGATCATCATGCTCACCGCGCGCGGCGACGAGCAGGACAAGGTGCTCGGCCTCGAAATCGGCGCGGACGACTACGTGACGAAGCCGTTCTCGCCGAAGGAACTGATGGCGCGCATCAAGGCGGTGCTGCGCCGCCGCGCGCCGCAGCTGACCGAGGACGTCGTGTCGATCAACGGGCTGCGCCTCGACCCGGCCACGCATCGCGTCGCCGCACACGGGGACGGCAGCGAGATCAAGCTCGATCTCGGCCCGACCGAGTTTCGCCTGCTGCATTTCTTCATGACGCATCCGGAGCGCGTGCACAGCCGCACGCAACTGCTCGACCAGGTGTGGGGCGACCACGTGTTCGTCGAGGAGCGCACCGTCGACGTGCACATCAAACGATTGCGCGCGGCCTTGAAACCGGCCGGCTGCGATGCGATGATCGAAACCGTGCGCGGCAGCGGCTACCGCCTCGCCAAGCACGCGTAACGTATTCGGGCATGCCGCGTGCCGCGGCTGCCGCTCCTTCTTTCGGACGCTGAATCATGAACATCATCTGGGCGCGCTTCCTGGTGTCGCTCGTGCTGCTCGTGCTGATCGGCGTGCTGGTCGGCGTGTTCGCCGGCCCGACCGCGGGCCTTGTGTTCGTGGTCGTGATGCTGGTCGCGCAGGGCTTTTTCAGCACCTTCCATACGCAGCGTCTGTGGCGCCTGCTCGATGCGCCCGTCTACGGCGAAGTGCCGAGCGCGCCGGGCATCTGGGGCGAGATCTACTATCGGCTGCACAAGCTCGCGAAGCAGTGGCATGCGCAGGTGCGACAGGTCGAGCAGCAGCATTCGCGTTTCATCCAGGCGATCCAGGCCTCGCCGAACGGCGTCGCGATGCTCGACGACCACGACCAGATCGAGTGGTGCAACGCGATCGCCGAAGTCCATTTCGGCCTCGATGCGAAGCGCGACCTGCGCCAGCACATCACGAACCTGGTGCGTCATCCCGATTTCGTCCGCTACCTCAATGCGCAGCATTACGAGGACACGCTGCTGATGCGCGGCATGGGCGACTCGCGGCAGAACGTGCTGGCCGTGCAGGTGTTTCCGTACGGCGAGAACCGCAAGCTGCTGCTCACGCAGGACATCACCGAGCTCGAGCGCACCGACGCGATGCGGCGCGACTTCGTCGCGAACGTGTCGCACGAGCTGAAGACGCCGCTCACCGTGCTGTCGGGCTTCCTCGAGACGATGCGCGAGCTGCCGCTGAACGAGGAGGACCGCGCGCGCTATCTCGACATGATGGAGCAGCAGGCGTCGCGGATGCGGCACATCGTGACCGACCTGCTGGTGCTCGCGAAGCTGGAAGGCGAGAGCAAGCCGCCGGTCGATCACGCGATCGACATGCGTGCGGTGTTCGACCATCTGAAGGAAGATGCGCACACGCTGTCGAACGGGCATCACGACATCGCGTTCTCGATCGACGAGACGCTCGGCGTCACCGGTGCGCAGACGGAGTTGTTCAGCGCGTTCGCGAATCTCGTCACGAACGCGATCCGCTATACGCCGGACGGCGGCAAGATCGTCGTGTCGTGGCGGCGCGAGGGCGCACAGGGCGTGTTTTCCGTCACGGACAGCGGCTTCGGGATTCCGGCCGCCGATCTGCCACGGCTCACCGAGCGCTTCTACCGTGTCGATCGCAGCCGGTCGCGCGACACCGGCGGCACGGGCCTCGGGCTCGCGATCGTCAAGCACGTGCTGCAGCGGCACGATGCGCATCTGTACGTGCAGAGCGAGGAAGGGCGCGGCAGTACGTTCACCGCGCGGTTCCCGGGCTCGCGCATCATCGCGATCCGGCCGGCCGCTTACGAAGCATGATCGCGTAGCGGTTCGGTGTTCGAAAAAAAAGCAGCCCGCGGGCTGCTTTTTTCATCGCGATGCGGTACGTCGCCCGCATCGCACCGACGGCTCACGAACAGAACTTCGCGAGCAGCCCGAGTTGCGCGTTGCGGATCGTCTTGCCCGCGCGACGACGGCGATAATGGCCGTCGCTGTGCATCTGCCACGCCGACTGGTTGTCGCCGAGGCACACCGACAGCCCTTCGGCGATCACGCGCCGCTTGAGCTTGCGCTCGCGGATCGGGAACGCGACTTCGACCCGGCGGAACAGGTTGCGGTCCATCCAGTCGGCGCTCGACAGATAGACGTCCTCGGCGCCGCCCGCGTGGAAATAGTAGATTCGGTGATGTTCGAGGAAGCGGCCGACGATCGAGCGCACCGTGATGTTGTCCGACAGCCCCGGCACGCCGGGCTTCAGCGCGCAGACGCCGCGCACGATCAGGTCGACCTTGACGCCGGCCTGCGACGCTTCGTACAGCGCGGCGATCACCGACGGCTCCAGCAGCGCGTTCATTTTCGCGACGATGCGCGCGCGCTTGCCGGCCTGCGCATTGTCGATCTCCGCGCGGATCGAATCGATGATGCGCGGATGCAGCGTGAACGGCGACTGCCACAGCTCGTGCAGCGTCAGTTCGCCGCCGATGCCGGTCAGTTGCTGGAACACGTGATGCACGTCCTCGCAGATCTTCTGGTCGGCCGTCATCAGTCCGAAGTCGGTGTAGAGGCGCGCGGTGCGCGGATGGTAGTTGCCGGTGCCGAGGTGCACGTAGCGGCGCAGCGCAGCCTTGCCCGCCTGCACGACGCGCCGCACGATCAGCATCATCTTCGCGTGGCACTTGTGGCCGACCACGCCGTACACGACATGCGCGCCGACGGCTTCGAGCTGCGACGCCCAGTTGATGTTGGTTTCCTCGTCGAAGCGCGCGAGCAGCTCGACGACGACGGTTACTTCCTTGCCGTTGCGCGCGGCTTCCATCAGCGCGTCCATCAGCGGCGAGTCGGTGCCGGTGCGGTAGATCGTCTGTTTGATCGCGACGACGCTCGGGTCTTTCGCGGCCTGCTGCAGCAGTTCGAGCACGGGCTGGAAGCTCTCGTACGGGTGGTGCAGCAGGATGTCGCCGGCGTCGATCGCGTCGAACATCGTCGGCGCGTTGGCGATGGCCGCCGGCGTCGACGCGGTGAACGGCGCGAACTTCAGGTCGGGGCGATCGACGAGATCGGGAATCTGCATCAGCCGCACGAGGTTCACGGAGCCGGCCACGCGATAGCAGTCCTTGTCGCCGAGTTCGCTTTCCTCGAGCAGACGCCGCACGATGTGCAGCGGCGTGTCGGCCGACACTTCGAGGCGTACCGCGTTGCCGAGGTGGCGCGCGGGCAACTCGCCCTGCAGCGCGACACGCAGGTTGGTGATTTCGTCTTCGTCGACGAACAGCTCGCTGTTGCGCGTGATGCGGAACTGGTTGCAGCTCTTCACGACGAGTTGCGGGAAGAGTTCGCCGACGAAGCGCTGCATGAACGAGCTCAACAGCACGAAGCCGTGCTCGAAACCCGACAGCGCATGCGGCATGCGCACCACGCGCGGCAGTGCACGCGGCGCCTGCACGATCCCCATCACGGCCTGGCGGCCGAACGCGTCGCGGCCTTCGAGCTCGACGACGAAGTTCAGGCTCTTGTTCAGCACGCGCGGGAATGGGTGGGCCGGATCGAGGCCGATCGGCGTCAGCACGGGCAGCAGTTCGTCGAGGAAGTAGCGTCGCGCCCATTCGAGCTGCTCGTCGTTCCACGTGTCGCTCGCATGGAAGTAGATGCCTTCCTGTTCGAGCGCCGGCAGCACGGTTTCGTGCAGCATCGTGTACTGTCGATGCACGAGCCGCTGCGCGCGTTCGACGACGAGATCGTACGCGTGCTGCAACGACATGCCGTCGGGCGTCAGCGCGCCGGGGTTGTCGCGGATCTGCTCCTGCAGGCCGGCCATCCGGACTTCGAAGAATTCGTCGAGGTTGCTGCTGGTGATGCAGATGAAGCGCAGGCGCTCGAGCAACGGGACTTGCGGGTCGGCCGCCTGGGCCAGCACGCGCTCGTTGAAACCGAGGATGCCGAGTTCACGATTGAGAAGCGGGTAACGGACGGACATCGGCAGAGTAGGGGATGATTCAGGCGATGATTCGAAAGGACGCTCGGAAACTCTCACGGTACGATGACGTGCTGATGACAATCATGGTTTTATATCGGGAAATTCTACGCCCGAACCCTTTCGTCGCATAAATGTTTCGGCTATATGGAATGAAGCAGTGTGCATGCCCGTGAAGCGTGGCAACGGCAAGCGTTCCACGCTTAAAATGTCGCCTTTGATTGATCGCCCGCGGTTGCCGGCACGGCTGCCGCGAAAGAACGCGCACGGAGCCCCCTTCTGATGGTTACAACTCCCCACTTGCTGGCTGCCGTGGATCTCGGCTCGAACAGCTTCCGGCTGATCGTCGGGCGCGTCGAGGAAACGCCGGCGGGCAGCCAGATCTATCCCGTCGACGCGCTGCGCGAGCCGGTTCGGCTGGCGGCGGGGCTGTCGAGCGACAAGATGCTCGATCGCGCGTCGCAGGAGCGTGGCTGGGAGGCGCTCAAGCGGTTCGGCGAGCGCCTGCGCGACTTCCATCCCGATCATGTGCGCGCGGTGGCGACCAACACGCTGCGCGTCGCGAAGAACGCCCCCGAATTCCTCGGCGAGGCCGAGGCGGCGCTCGGGTTCCCGATCGAAGTGATCGCGGGCCGCGAAGAGGCGCGCCTCATCTATGCGGGCGCCGCGCACTCGGTGCCGGCGAGCGCCGGCAAGCGGCTCGTTGTCGACATCGGCGGCGGCTCGACCGAATTCATCATCGGCTCGCACTACACGCCGATCGTGATGGAGAGCCTCTATATCGGCTGCGTGAGCCATAGCCGCACCTTCTTCCCGGCCGGCAACGTCGACGAATACACGATGCGGCAGGCCGAGCTCGCGGCCAAGCGCGAGATCCAGATCATTTCGAGCGAATACAAGAAGGCCGGCTGGGACCAGGCGATCGGTTCGTCCGGCACCGCGCGCGCGCTCGCGGAGCTCGTCGAGGCGAACGGCTTCAACGATCCGGGCATCACGCACGGCATTTCGCGCGGCGGCCTCGAGCGGTTGAAGCGTGCGCTGATCAAGTCGGAGAACGTCAACCGGCTGAAGCTGATCGCGCTGAAGCCCGACCGCGTGCCGGTGCTCGCGGGCGGCCTCGCGATCATGCTGGCGGTGTTCGAGGAGCTGGGTGTCGACTACGTCGATACGACCGACGGCGCGCTGCGCCTCGGCGTGCTGTACGACTTGCTCGGCCGGACGCAGCACGAGGACATGCGCGCGGTGACCGTCGAGGGTTTCACGCGCCGCTACGGCGTCGATCGTGCGCAGGCCGGGCGGATCGGCGCGCTCGCGGTGCGTTTCTACGACGAGCTCGAGGAAGACGACGAGGAAGCGCGCGAGGAAGGGCGGATGTTTCTCGGCTGGGCGGCCGCGTTGCACGAAATCGGCCTGTCGATCTCGCACAGCGCGTATCACAAGCATTCGGCCTATATCGCGAGCAACGCGGACATGCCGGGTTTCTCGCGCACCGACCAGGCGCGGCTCGCCGCGCTCGTGCTCGGCCATGCGGGCAAGCTCGGCAAGCTGTCGCAGGCGCGCGAGGTCGAGTGGCCGCTGCTGTTCTGCCTGCGGCTCGCGGCGCTACTGTGCCGGCGCCGGACCGATGCGGGGCTGCCCGATATTTCCGTTTCGCAGATGAAGAAGGGCGGGTACGAGGTGCGTCTGCCGAGCGCCTGGGTCGAGCAGAACCCGCTGACCGACTACAGCCTCAGTCAGGAGGCGGCGGAGTGGGAGAAGGTCGGTATCCCGTATCGCGTGGTTTATACCGGCGCGTGACAGGGCGATAGCGGGGCCGGGAGGGTGACTCGGGCCCGGCGGATACTTCGATGGTGGCACTCGCTAGGCGTCGCCCCCCGTACGATCGTCAGCGGCCGCGCAGCGCGGGTGCTGACGGTCCGCTCAATCCGACGAGCAGACAATCGCGGTCAGGAACGGGAACGCCTGTTTGACGGTTGCGTCGCTGCCGGCCTTGCGCACGGCTTCCTCGACCGCGCTCTTCGTGCCGCGCACGACGACACCGTACGCCCAGTCGCCGATCGGCTTGCCGTCGCCCGGACGGAAGATCGGGTCGCTCGCCTGGTAGCCGAGCACGACGTAGACGCCGAAGCCGTACGCCGTCAGCGCGCGGTTCGTGCGGAACGCATTGACCGAATTCGATTCGACGTGCATCGGCTCCGACTGGATGTCGCCGGCCGCGAGCAGCGGCGCGACGAACTTGTGGCCGGTCGAATGGCAATCGAGCGCGTCGTCGAGCGCTTTCGCCGACGCAGGGCCGGCGGTGGCGAGCACGAGCAGCGACGCGCAGAGGGCTGGCTTGAGAATGTTGTTTTTCATGCGCGGTTGCAGGTTGTTCACACGTATTATCGCGTGTTCCAGCAAGTTCCGTGCGCGAGGTGGGAGATGCGCAGGCGTGGCGGGTGGTTCGTGGTTGGCTGCATTGCAGCTAGCCGTGAAAACGAGTGGGCGATTCAAGGGCTCGTAAAAATCACCCGTAAACGGAAAAGGGGTTACACGCTTTTGGCATGTAACCCCTTGATTCCTTGGTCGGAGCGATAGGATTCGAACCTACGACCCTCTGATCCCAAATCACTTCTCGTGTGGTCCGGATTGGTCCCGTAACGTCCGCGACAAACAAAAAATCCGTTTAATTTCAATATGATCAGCGGTTTTGATGTTCGATTTTGTCCCGTTAAGCGCGGTGGAATTCGAGCGAAATCCGGTAACATGGCGGTAACGTAACGACGATAGATCACCGGGGCATGGGTAAGCTTACAGTTAGGGCAATAGAGTCGGCAAAAGGAAAGGATAGGGCGTACTGTCTTTCGGACGGCGATGGTCTACGGGTTCGCGTCGCAACGGACGGTACGAAGAGCTGGCAGGTCAAGTACACGGTCGACGGCAAGGAAACAACCGTAACGCTGCCCCGTCGCTACGGGTCAAATACTGATGCCGCTTACCTGTCACTTGCTGATGCAAGGCATGAAGCCGCTGCCATTCGCGCTCTGGCGCGGAGTGGCGTCGATCATCAGCAGAAAGTTAGAGACGATCTCGAAGCGCACCGCCTCCAACGCGAGCAAGAGCAGTCGGAAGCCAAAACCGTGCAAGATTTGTACGACGCATGGTTTCCAACAATCGCCACGAAACGCGGCAAGCGCGGACGAAAAGACGGTGGCAGTGAGATTGCCCGAACGTTCGAAAAATTCGTCCTCGGCGAAATTGGCGGTAGACCACTGGTCCAGTTGTACGCGACAGACGTGCGGCCGATCCTTACGCGAATCTCGGATCGCGGCGCGAACAGACAGGCCACGGCTTTACTCGTTGACCTGAAGCAGATGTTTCGCTGGGGCGATCAGAATCAGCCGTGGAAGCGCCTCCTGGCAAGTAGCGACATTTTGGCTATCCGCGCCGAAGACATCGTGAGCGGTGGCTACGACCCGGTGCGCGACAACGAGCGTGACCGAGTGTTGAGCGAGGCCGAAATCCGTAAGCTTGCCCAAATTATTCCGAACGCCGAACTATCGCTCGTGATCCGGGCAGCGATCTGGATAATGTTGTCTACAGGGACACGTGTGGGAGAAACCGTTGCCGCCTGCTGGAAGCAGGTCGACCTCGATAACAAATCGTGGTTCATCCCTGCCGAAAACGCGAAGTCTGGCGTTGCGCACAATGTGCGAATGTCCGATTTCACGCGTTCACATTTTGCTGCGTTGTGGAATTGGCGGGGAAGGCTTCCGGAAGAACTGCGCAGCGAATTTGTATTTCCGTCGAGCCGGAACCACCGTGCTGCGCTGAACAACCAGACTGTCGGGAAAGCGTTGGCAGATCGGCAGCGCCCGAATCGTAGGCCGTTGCCTGGCCGAACCGAGCAGACGAATGCATTGCTGCTCGAAGGCGGGCAATGGAAGTGCCACGATTTGCGGCGAACCTGCGGAACGTTGATGCAGAGTCTCGGCATCGCGGAGAGTATCGTGCATCGATGCCTCAACCACGCCCGGGCGGACAAACTTGATCGTGTCTATTTGCAGCACGACTATGCCGATGAAATGGCGCATGCGTGGGACGTCTTGGGACAGCACCTTGAAGCGCTAACTGAGCGCGCCACGGCTTCGGCATAGTGCCCCAATTCTAATTCGAATCCTGATCAACACAACATATGGCGGTCGGGTTCTGGCAGGATTGCCCGTACCCGAAAAATGATACAGTCCTAAATCTGCCTAACGCGGTCGTCCGTGGATACGACCGATGTTGAGAACCCTGCAGTTTGGGAATCGGGTCGGGCAAAGTATTCCAGGCCTCGGAAGCCCTTTATCACCACCTGTCTTTGCGAAGTCACGCTCGCAGGTGTGCAGCACCATAAGCGCCCAGACGCGCTCACATGTCAGCCTCGTATTTGTGCGGCTTGGCGTGTGATGGTCGATAAAGGACTTCTTTGCGTCTGGAGTATTTTCGAGCCGAACCTCCAACTCAGACTGTTTGCCATGGGTTCCAAACACACTATCGAAGGGCCGCCGACCAGTGCGGCGCCTCTTTACCTTGCTTCTTCCTGCTCCGCGGATGACGCGCTGTCGTCTGACGGTGGGGCGACCAAGCGTGAAGTAACGCTTGGCGGCTTCTCGCGTAACGTGCGCCGTCAGCTTGACGTAAGTATGTTGCCTCCTGCTTGCGCGACTGAAACTATGTCGGTCAATCGGACTCGCGAGCCGACGACATCCGACCGTATCGTTCGGCTCCCCGAACTGCTCGCTATCCTCCAGATCAGCCGCACGACAGCATATGCGTGGCAAAAGGCAGGTCTCTTGCCGCATTCCGTTGCGCTCGGCCCGCGAGCGCGCGGCTGGAAGCTGTCGGACATCGAGCATTTCCTTGCGTCGCTCGGCACGGAGGCGAAATGAGCGACCAGGCGAAAACCGACGCGCTCGAGGCAGCATTGCCGGGCGATCTCGATTCGGTACTGGAGCCGCGTACCAGCGATTACTCGGAACAGCCGGAAAGCACAGGTGTAGCTCAAGTTGTCCAGTCGCCTGCTTTCGCAGTGATCGCGACTGCATACGATCTGCACGGTCGCGAACCGCGTCGCGTGATCGAGTTCGAGCACGCGGCCGGCCACCGCGTCCGCCGCTTGCTGCCGGAAGGTGTTTTCACGTCGGCAACCCGGGCACGAACGGCACTAATCAAGGCCGGTGTGTCGCTCGGCAGCGCTACCGCCGATTCGTTGACAGTCTTTGATGTTGCGATGACGCGCCCGGACGGGATTGGAATGTACGGGATTCCGTGCGGCTGGTCGCACGGTCAGGATGCCGGGCCGATCTATCGCTTCGGTGATAAGGCCTACTCGTCGTCTGGCCCGATCCCCGTTTACGTCGAAGGCCCCGTACCTGCCGGTATGCAAACCGACGATCTTGCACTGCTGAAGAAGGTGTTGACGACCGATCTTTCGTCGTGCTCGGTCATTCTTGTGGCTGTACACCTCGCAAGTCTGCTTGTGCCACTACTCGGTTGTGATCCTATTGCGATTGTTGCATCGGGCGTCGCCGAGTCGGACGAAGCGTATATCCGTTCGCTCGCGGATTCCGCGTTCGGTACAAAAACAGGCACTTGGCCTGCGCGCTTGCATGCGAGTGATAGCACGCTTGTTCAGCTCTCTACGGCCAAGTCGCGCAAGCAGGCGTTCCAACAGGTCCGCCAGTTTTCCGATGTGGCCTCGCGCACCGATCGTCGCATCGAGAAATTCGAATTGACGCCGGTACCGGTCACTCTCGTTGTGACTGGCGAACCGGATATTCCGCGGAGTCTCGCCTCACCTTCTCCGCCGACCGGCAGTATTGAGATTCCCTTTGATAAACCGCAGATGACTGTCATCGAGCGTGTGACGCAATCGGCTCCGGTCGCGATCCAACACTTCGGTGCCGTTGTTGCCAAGACGTTCATCGATGCAGTTCTGCGCGATCCGGGGACCGTTATTCGTAACGCTGACAGTAAGATGCCGAAATTCACTAGCCGCTATCTCGGGACGATGAAGGGCGACCCCAGTGAAGACGTCGTTCGTATTGCTGCGTCCACCTTCGCCTTGCTTCGCTACGCGCTTACGTGCGGGCGCCAGTTCGGCGTCGTTCCTTGGGAAGGCAAAGCGGTCCATGCGGTGATGGATGC
This sequence comes from Burkholderia sp. BCC0398, assembly GCF_902833245.1. Classification (NCBI taxonomy): domain Bacteria; kingdom Pseudomonadati; phylum Pseudomonadota; class Betaproteobacteria; order Burkholderiales; family Burkholderiaceae; genus Burkholderia; species Burkholderia sp. BCC0398. Next base: position 67,125 of record NZ_CADFEM010000023.1, on the reverse strand, counting down.
CTGTGTGACGCGTTGGTCTGAACGTCATCGTGATCGAAAGCTGGCGTTCGAACGTCACGTGATCAATGCTGTAAAGAAGCTGACCGATCCGGGCATGGAGAATCAGCGCGTGAAGACGATTGACCGCGAGGTCATGTTCGAGACCGTAAAGGACCGGGAACTCATGCTGATCGAGCCCCGGACGTTCGACATGTACATCGTCGCTCACTTTGATAAAACCCGTGTCCTCGATGTGCTCCGCAAGCGTCGACTGCTCGTGACGAATGGTGACGGCGCCCAATACCAGAAGCGCATCGACGGCGGGCGGGCTCGCTTCTACGCCGTCGACTTCGCCCACCTCCGGACGTTGTAGGCGAGAAGTGCAGGCGGCTTTGCGGTTCGCTTGCGCTTCTCGGTTCGCCTTCAATCCATACCGCGACGGTGTCGCGTATTCGATGCGACGCTGCCCCGATTCTTCCTGCCCCATGAAATCTACGCATCGGAAATCGCATACGAAACGGCCCATCGAGATGCAGCGCGCACTCGACGCGATCACGAGAGCGGTGTCAGGGTTCGACCGCTTGACTTGCTGGATCGACCATCCCGCGCCTGAGATTCCGGTCCCTCGCGTGCAGCGGTACTGCGGCGAGGTGACGATCACGAACTGCTATTCGCTGCCATTTCATCCGGCCTGGCAGACGCAGGTCATGCTTTTCCAGCCGAGCCGGCAGGCACTGATCGAATTGCAACATGCGTTCAAGTCGCGTCACCGTATCCGTATGGGCTACGCCGAGCTGGCGCTCGATTGGCTGGTTGCTGACCACGATGCCGCTGACGTGTTCTACAGCTTCATCTTGAAGCATATGCGCGTGCCGTACCTCCGTCACGCCGTCACGTTCGAAGAAGGAACCGCCTATTTCGCGCCGCGCGCTACGGACGACTTGTCGAAGAGTGCTCGCAACGTCGCGCTCTATGCTGATCGGCCTAGCAAGTTGTGGTCGGCGCGTCAGGACCGCTCCCCGTGCTGCCATCTTGAGCATCGATTCCAAGGTGTCGACACGCTGGCGCAGCGCGGACTGCTGAGCTTGGAAGACTGCATCCGTTTCGACCATCGGGCGTATTGGGCCGAGCATCTGAGGCTGTTCCGGCTGCCGTCGAAAGTCGAGCTCGGCCGCTGGCTCAACCCGGACAGTATCGACGTGTCGGACACGGCACTTGCGAAACGCGCCGATCGATTTCTCGGTCGCTACAGCTACGGCGATACCTTTGTGTTGCAGGATTGCTGGCGCGGGAATCCGAGCATCGCGAATGTGTTGACGCCGATCGACAATGCGCCGTTTCTCGTAGCGTGACGCCGTGACAGCGTGACTGGAAGCAGTTGGAGGCAATGATATATCTCCCAAATCTTCATCTCTTTCTCTTTCCCTCACTTCCATATTCAAATCCACTTCTATCGATACGTCATGGCGTTTTTCGCGTCTTCGCGCCTGATTTCCCGTGATTTTCGAAGAGAAAATTCACAACCTCCAGACCAAAATCAGCGTACCGATGCGTGTCACGTCGTCACGTGTCACAGGTAAATGATCGTGAAAAATTTCCAATTCACTGCCGAGCAACTTGCGATCGTCAATACGAAAATTCCGCGCGTATTCGTGTCCGCCTGCGCCGGTAGCGGCAAAACGTATACGTTGAATGCGCGCGTGCGTCGTCAGCTTGATCGTGGTGTGCTCGCCAAGAAAATTCTCGTGCTGTGTTTCTCGAACACGGCTGTCGACGAATTGAAGAAGCGCCTGCCTGATGCTGTTACGGTGCGGACGTTCCACTCGTTTTCGTTGGACCTCGTGCGGAGAACTGCCGGTAGCAGCGCCCCGCGCCCCGTGCTGCTGTCACCGCAACGTAGCATCGCGTTGCTTGAGAGAACGCTGCTGGCATGCCCGAATGCATGCCGAGCCGTGCGAGAAAAGACGGGTGTTGCGTTGCGCACAGATTTCGAAACGAGGCGATTGGCCGTGTTCTTCAAGCGCTGCAACGGTAGTGATGACGTGGCGCGGCGCCTCGCGGGCGAAGCAGAGTCTGGTTTTTCTGACTATGCCGACGTGCTCGTGGAGCTGCGTTTGATCCGGATCGCGTATGAAAAGCGTGTCGAGCGTGGGGGTGCGATCGACTATCCGGCCATGCTGCGTCGTGCCTGTTTGGCTATCGCGAATGCTTCGCTGCCGCACACGCATGTCCTCGTGGACGAGGCACAGGACATGGATGCCGCGCAAATGCAGCTTCTCGCTGGTTTGGCAAAGCGTGTGCGAAACCTGATGGTTTTCGGCGACCCGAATCAAGCCGTGTACGGCTTTATTGGCGGCAAAGCGCACGACCTGCGCGAAGTGATTCGTGACGTTGTGACGCTGCCGCTTTCTCGCTCGTTCCGACTCACGCACGAAAACGCCGCACTGGCAAACGCGATACTGGGGCAGGGCAAGGATCGTACCGTTGGCGACCGTCACGGCGTCACACCGTCACTGATAAAGTGCGGTTCCGTGATCGAGCAAGAAGACGAAGTGGTGAAGTTGATTGGAAGGTTGAAGGAAGACGGTATACCCGGTAATTGTATTGCAATCCTTAGTCGGACGAAGGCGCCGCTGCGAGCGGTCGAGCAGGCACTGCTTGCCGCTGGTTACGAAACAGATTCGACGTATAGCCCGCGGTTACCCGAGCACGTCGATCGTGCTCTGGACATGCTGTCGCTGGTCCAGGCATGCGTTGTTACGGCGAAGGCCGGGCGGAAGCCGCAGCGGCTCTGGAGAACTCGCCGTCTTTGCGAGATCATCGGAGGGGATGTACGGCAGGCTGTTGTCAACGGCTGTCTGCGCATGTTGATAAAGGCAGCGCGCATCCCATCGTTCGAAGGCCGCTACGTCATGGCGACGCGAATTTATCTGCGTCTGGCGAGAGCCGTAGGCGATATGCCGAAAAATCTCGCAAGTGAACTGGGGCGCTGGCAAGCTACTAGCCGAAGGTTCCGGACGGTCCGAGCGTTTCGCGAGCGTATCGAGGCCCTGCGGATGCAAGCACCCGTCGTCACGTCAACGATTCACGGCGCGAAAGGCGGGGAATGGGACCACGTCATAGTGCTTGGTGTCACGGAAGGCTCGATTCCGTTCTATCGCGAGATCAAACGCGGTGAAATCGAGGAAGAGCGCAGGCTCTTCTATGTCGCGGTTACGCGGGCGCGTAAACAACTGCGTCTGCTCCATGCGCCGTTCTACCACGGTCCGTCGCGACAAAAGTTTGTCGAACCGTCTCGGTTTGTCGATCGTCGTGTGAGAGCGACGTTGTCTTGCAGTGAGGCGTTGGTTGCGACTGCAACGAGCGGTAGCCACCTGGGGCGGGCGTGATTCGGCTCTCGCCTGGACGTGCCCACTCGATGTTCGTGAGTACGTCCAAGCTAAGCGATCGGCATTTAACTGGCTGATCTGTTCAAGCCTTCAGGCGGTCTGATGAAGCAATTGATAGACATCCCCGTGCGCGAGAAAAACGCCGAATATGAACAGGAAGGCTACGAAAAACGCGCTGCCGATTCCACCGAATTTTTCCGTCCGCAGAGCCAGCCACACCCAGACACCGCGGTTACCTTCTCTGGCATTTGAAAGGGAGACGTAAAAAACGAACCGAAGGAAGGCGAAGATCGCGCAGGTGATGACGCATACAAATGCAAGCATATCGAACAACATCCACTGGACATAATCGTTGCGCAGAGAAGTAAAGAACTTCACCGCGGCATTCAAGACCGTGCCGACATTCAATGGCTTATCTGCAAGAAGGCTCTGCGCATACACGATTACATCTGGGCTAATTGCTGCCCGCGCCTTAATCGTAAGCCAGAAGCACCCAGTCGAAACGATCGCCGGAAAAACGGCCTGCAACCACCAGTCGCTCGTGTTGAATCGTCCAGTCAAACATGCCAGCAGCGCAGCGGTGATGCAGCACATCGCAACTGTTGTATTAAAGAAATACAACGTTCCCGCGATCTGAGGAAGGAAGGCCGCAAACAGAAACAGCACGACCACCATTGCGAGACCGGCTAGAAATATCACCGCACCTCCGTCATCGTTTGACGATGAGCGAGCTCCGTGATAGTGGTGATGGTGGTGAACGCTCTGCTTTTCGGATGAGCGTTGGCGATATTCATCGATCTCGCGCTTGACATCTCGAGGCGTACTGTCGGCGTTATCCGGTCCCGGACGTTTCCCGAGCGCATTGAAAATCACGCCGAAGAGCACACCAAGCAAGGGGCCAACTAAATAGGCCTCGAAATGAGAATTCCCCAAGACTTCCAGCAGTTTGTCGAGCATGCAGTGGTTCCTTGTGTCGAGATGCGTCATCGCTAGGCCAGAGAGAAAGCCCAGTTCAAATCCGTATGTCGGCATTCATCAGAGGAAACTTTAGCCGAAGCTCGAGATATCGGTTGCAGGTAGCGAAGCGCAACCTAGCGCTTCGCTACCTTCGGTCCGTGTGAGTGCCCCGTAGACTTGTCCGGCTGGCTCAGCTAATCCAGCCAGCCAAGATGCTGGTGCCAGTAACTGCGCCCAGGAACAATCCGACGCATTGCGGGCCGACCGCCCAGCACATCCTCGCCCAAATCGCATCGGAGATTCCACCGGTCGTCACAATGATGTCCGGTCGGAAGATTTTCCGTACGCCGTCGCCCAGCCTCACACCGATGTAGCCAAGCCACGCACCACCGAACCAAAGAAACAGAAACTTGAGAGCAGGATGGCTTGGATGCTGAGGCATGTACACACCCGTCGCCAAGAGCGCGATAAATAGCGCGACAATGATCCATGCTGCTGTTCCCAACTTGCTTCTACGAATCGGGGAGGCAGTTTGGGTTTGGGTAGTCGTGGCGCTGCCCGTCTGGTCTCCAGAAGTATTCATTGAAAGCCCCTTTGCAGTTTTGAATTGATGCCCGCTGTCGACGCGACGCAGGGCGACTGTTTCATGAAGTTCCGCTTCGTTCATGCTGGTCTACCGTCAGCCAGCGGCCGGAAGTGTATCGTAAACATGTTGCTTATAAGATTCATTTAATAGTAGTTTATAAGACGTGGTTCTAAAGGCGTCAGAACAGCATGCTGTACGCCATGAGTACGAAACCGAGAACCCGTGATCGGCGTAACGCCGTGGCGACTGCTATCGGCAAGCGAGTGAAGGCGTGCCGGATCGAGGCCGAGAAGTCTCAAGAAGAGTTGGCATACGAGGCATGTCTCGATCGGACCCGCGTCAGTGCCATCGAACGTGGTATTGGTAATCCCACGGTAGAGACGTTGGCGACCATTTGCTACGTGCTTGGGATCACGCTCTCGGACCTATTCGAGCCACTGAAAATGGCGCTTAAACCGACTGGCGAACACCGGGGCGAAGCACCGCAGCCGAGACGCCGCCCTTTGCGGTAATGGCTGCGGCTCTCTTCTGTCACCTATGTTGATCGGCGCTTGTCATGGAGCATCACCGTATTCATCTCGATCGGCGATGATCACGGTGACGCGCACCGTCTCTCCGAGTCGATCGTCGTAGTGCGCGGCGAGAACAGAAGCGGCATCGCCCGTGGTCATCTCGCAAACGGCGTAGGCAGCCGCCGCGACTTCCCGCAATCGAAGGGTTGCCGCACCTGAAACCATCAAGAGCAACCCAGCCGCCATTGAGAGTCGTGCAGAGCCGATATCGTCTATCGCCTGTTGCGTTGCGCCCTTGATACGGTCGGGGCCACTTCCTTCGCCGACACCGATCACTGCGCCGGTCGCACCGCTGAACGCTTCGCGCACGTCGAGAAAATCGCTCCCTGTCGGCATCCTCCATTTCTGCGACGGCGACCGCGCCCCGTGCATCGCCATCAGGTAGACGTCGACCAGACAATGCAGAACGGAAGGGTGAGGAGATTCGGGAACAAACACGACAGCGTCGGCGCAGCGCGCGAGGTCCGTCGCGACAGCTCGAACAAGATTGCCTGGAGGCATTGGTGGTTGAGCCAGCAGCGCAACGACGCGCGCACCAGCCGCTCGTGCGGCTTCGCTGACAACCGCCGAGACTCGCAGCGCATCTGGTTCGCCTGTGGCCGCAATGACGATTACGGCGCTGGCCCCCTCGAACGGCACGTGACCGACAACGACTTGCCCGCCGTCGGACAAAGCCCCGTTCGTTGCTGCGACCTGCTGGAATGTGATGCCGTCATCGACACCGAGTCGGTAGTAGAGGCCAGCGACCAATCCGCCCCCAACTTCTCCTACGCCGACAATATGGACCGGCGAGTGGCCGTGCCCGTGGTCGATTGAACGCCGCGCGGGCCATCTCTCGAATTGGATTCCGTCCGTTGTAGTGCACTTCTGTATGGTGATTGCAGACATTTTTCTGTTTCCCCGGATGGCCGTAGGCACGTACCCTTGGTCTGTTTGTACGGTTAACATATCAAATAATGAATGGTTTGGGCGATGGTATTTGCTGCGTTGAGGCGGCATCCTCTCGGTCATGAAAGCACTCGCCCCGCCCACTGAAGAACGCAACCCCATCACCGTCGCCGTCGGAAAGAGGCTCAAGGAAGTCCGTCGCCAGGCTGGGAAGAGTCAGGAAGACCTTGCCCATGAGGCGTCGGTTGGCCGAGCCGCGATCAGTTCGATCGAGTCGGGTGTGACGAACCCAACGGTGCTGACGCTGGCGGCGTTGTGCGGGCCGCTCGGTATCTCGCTCGCGGAGTTGTTCGCGCCGCTGACCATGACACTGGAAGACCTAGATACGCGACGCATCAATGTCGCCAAGCCGCCCAAGATCGAACGCTCGCGGTTGCGCTGACTGTTACGCTACGGCGGCTTCGCTTTCCGGACCGCTGTGGTCGCGGATGACCGGATCGACATCGCGCCGGTGAGCACGACTTTCCGTTGATCGAACCCGGTGACGTACTGCGCATGCCCGTCAAACCTGCGGTGGCCCGTTGGTACCGGTGTCAGCCGCGCGTTGTAAGCCGCCAGAACAGGTTCAGCTTCGGCAGAGTCGACCACCAGCAACGTCTGTCCGTTGAAGGTCCGACCGCTTCTTCGCACTTCAATGCCAACAGCAACGACGGCATGGAGGGATGCCCGGTGCAACGGTCGAAACGTCAGGATCACCGGCCGACCACGCGACACTTCTTGTTCGCTGAACCGGAATACGTCCGCGTGCACCCCCTCGAAAACCGTCGGACGCAACCCGCAGTCCAAATCTCGAATCAGCGCTTGCAGTTCTTCGAGCGAAATGCCCGTGAGGTAAAACGGCTGTGCGCGATTCCAGAATTCCGCTTCCGGGCCACGACGACGCGACGACAAGCGCGACGGATCGGACAAACAACCCACCATCGCTAGCGCAAGTGCCGCTGCATGTAGCCCGCAGCCGCTGTCCCAGCAACTTTGGAAGCTGAAGGCCGGGTTGTTCGAGCCAGCAATCGTGAGGCGTCGACCTGACTGAAGAGCCGAGTGGAGTCTTTGCATGACGACTTCCATCGGATCAGTATTCACTCGGGAGCATGATGATCGTCGCTCGGCGATCTGCCTCTGTGACGATCCAAACCCGCTCACGACTGTCGCCAAGTTCGTATGCAGACAGCAGGCGAGTTCGATTCATCACGGCGAGATCATTCGAGCGAGCATCGGCCGCGCAGACGACACCCCAGTCACCCCGCAAATGGCGTCGCAATAGTTCATCGGCGTTGGTGCCGGTTCGATCGAGCAGATCAATCGCGCCCGGCGCAGCAAGGACGCGTCCAAGTGGAAACAGACATTCGAGATTAAGGACCAACATGATTAGGTATCCAGAATAATGAAGGCGAGCGAAGGCACCGAACTGATGTCCGGGAACAAGCTCAAGGGTGAAATAGACTGAAACGCGAGGCGATACAGGGGCGTTTCAGGGGAGCGCGGTGCGATGAAGAGGATCCGCGGGAGCCGCTGAAGGCGCGATGCCCAGGCAGAGCCGGAAAACGTGCAGGCAACCGTGAGGCAGGGAGGCAAAACTAGGGATTTTTGCTAAAAATCGACGAAAAACACCCTAGAGCGCCCCTTCGGCAGGGAAAATGTAACACAATCCGGCCAAAATCGATAAAAGGGATCGATCACTGCTCGGCAAAACGGTAATTTTTGCCGTTCCGGATAATCGGTCTTGCACCGGATGCTCCCCCGATACCACAAATGACCCTGCGCCCCGTTTTCCGGCCCGCCAATGGCTTCGATTTGCCCAGATAGGGAATTGGCATAGGAACGGGCGTGCGACGGAGCTACGGCCCGGATTTTCGAATGAAATACAATTGTAATATTTGCCGTGTCTCAGCCGTCGTCGGATTGGTCCGTTTCGGGGGCGCAAAATCGCAATTTTGCTCAATTTTTGAGCAAGCCAGGCTGTTTCAGGTATTTTGTAATCCCAAATACAGGCCGACGCACTCGTAACCTGCCTCAACCGAGCGCAAAACTGATTGAACGAGGTCGGATATTGCTTTCCGGTCCGATCAAATTCATTCATACGACGCCGAATCAAGGTTCCGACGACTTAACTGCCTCATAACGACGCTTTCGCCTCGTTTTTTCCAGAGTAATCTGCGACAGGTACTGACATTGAGCGCACCAGTTGCCGGCTGACGAAACCTGCCGGGGCCTCGCCCACCATCGATGACCGCGCGCGCACTCCCATTCGAGCTTCGAATTGTTGTCGACATAGTGCTCAGATACGCACATGCCGCCCCGGTCCGCGGCAATCGATCGCATCAATTCGATGCCCTGCCGCTGCCTGTCTTCGGTACGGCATGTCGGACACCAGTGCCCCTTCAAGATTTCCGTACCCCACGCCATCCACTCGTGTCCCCGGTCGCACTGAAATGGGTAACGAGCCTGAATACGTTGATACCGGGATGCGAGACATCTGCCGCCGTGTTCGAGCGCCTTCGCTTGCAGTTTCGCAAGTCCGTCCGGCATTCGCTTACGATCGGAAGAGCATTCTTGGCACCACGCCTTACGCAAGACGTCGTAACCTGCGGCCTCCCATTCATGTCCCGCACCGCATCTGAACCGATATTTCGCCATCCGGCCGTCGTAGACGGTCGACAGGCATTCGCCGCCGCGCTCTCGCGCACGATCCTGTATCGGTTTCAGCCCACCTTGATATCGACGACGCTCAGCTCGTCGTTCGGTTGAACACTTTGCACACCAATGACCGGACAAGATCGATGCAGCCGTGGCCTCAAACTTATGGCCTGCAGCACAGACGAAACGGTAATTCGCCCGTTTTCCACGATACTGTTTACTTAGACACCGACCACCTGCTTGGTGGGCGACGTCATGAAAACGAATCAGAGTCTTTTTAATCCAGCACTGATGGCATATTAATGGCCCGCCACGTCCGCGCACCCGGAGCATAAAACTTGCCCCGGACATCGACGAAACGTGTTTGTCCACGCAACGGAATCGATACTGATGATGTACGGTATGCCACTTGCGGTCGAGTAATACAAAACCCGCGTCCGCAAGGTAAGCCCGAAGCATTTTGAAACGTTCGTCGCGGGTTGTCACTGAAACGGGCTCTCACTACTAACTATAACTGGAAAAGAGGCGCATCCGGCATCTGTCCATTGCCGGATAACGAGAGCTAGATATCGTAGTTCAACATTCGGGTTAAAACGTACAAGTCGCACGCATTGCCAACGCCGGTAGTACAACCTGACTCGCCATCCTTCGGAACAAGTCGTTCTCTGTCGCTCAGACCTCGATATACGACATCGACTGTGACGCCACCAGCTTCGATGGCGTTGGACATGCGCTCTGACAGATGTCGTCACTTAACGTCGACTGTCGGCCATCGGGTCCGTGACTCAAATGAAGTGGGCCGTCGCACACGATCACACCGATTGTCCTGCAGACCGGACGCCACACCGGATCGGGCTCGCACGGCTGCTCACGGTCCACAATCCGGCATGTAAATCCGAGCTAAGTCGATCATCGAGGTGACACTAGTCTCCAACCTGCGTAGCGGTGCTGCCAATCAACATGCAACCGCATTCGGTGTGGTGACCATGTAGCGCAACACGCTCGCCGCCAATTGTCAACGTTGGATGTGCTTCAATGATCTTGTTAATGCCGTGCGCTTTGCCATCGGGATATTTCTCTGGGCAGTCAACGAGATCATGCAGACGAGCAATCGCCTTACCTCCAATCGTATGGATATCCGAGCCGCTGATCACACGCCCCCCATGCGATGTCATATCTCCGACCACGATGATAGCTAGTGCCATTTTGCACCTCGACAAAGTTGAGAACGAGTTTCTGCATGTTTTCTGGACAGAGGTGCGCGTGCATCAATCACCTTCTTGATTGGATTCCTCTTCGGGATAAGACGGGTAGGTGCTTGCTATCCTACCTTTGATGTAGGCTATGCGGCCGTTATATGCTTTCATCAAGCAAGCGTTATCACTACAGGAATTCCGTACTGTCTTGATCCAGTTGATTTGATTCAGTCTCACTGGGTCTTGGTATGAAATTTCTTTTGAATTGGTCAGCATCATCGCAACGTAGCCACGATTGACGGTCGCATCGAGTTTAATCAGATCTGGATTCTTGCATATAAGGTGTTCGACATTCGTTGTGGCTTTACTGCAGTCGAAACTTTGCTCCGCATTTGCTGGCGCATGGGTCTGACGCGCGAAGGCGTACGCCCAAGAACCGTCAAGCAACACCATCTCGTCCTGCGATCGATAGATCATCGCGGATCGGAGGCCCGAGCAGAGCGGTGCGTCGACATCACCCAGAATATAGGTATCAGTCAGCGCCGCGCCTTTCGCATGGAACTTCGCGCTCAGAAAGGCATTGAATTTGTCTCTGGAACCGAACGAGTGAGAGATGACCGGGTCGACATAGAAGTTCATCTTCTTGTCGATCTTTACGTTGCAACTGTGCCCGGTGTAATGAAGTGCAAACGCACTGTCATCGAAAGTGAGAAAAGCCGCGGTCTGGGGATTGACCGGAAAGGGCAACTGGTGTGTGTCATGTCCCTGTTCGAACTGCGCTGCACCTATCATTCGATATATTTCCTCGGCCGAAGCATGCGCCGGCCCAAAGACCACCGACATCAAGAGGAGTAAGCTCAGTGTGAGTTTCTTCATGAAAAAAGACATCGTTCGTTTAATGGTTGGAATTGTAAGTGCCTAGACAAAACATGTCGTGCTCTCGTTCGCGGCGCGTCTTGTTTTCGATATCCAGGAATTCGACAGGTGCTCCAGTGTAGTCACCGTTGTTCAGTTTACGGCACAGACTTGGCGCTTTGCTCAGACTACCCATGTTAAAGGCGAGCGAGACCAGCGCATCGTACTCGTGCTGGTAGAGGGGTACGTTGATCGCATTCTTGACACGACCTTCGATCACTGCGACATCGTTGTCAAAAAGTGTCTGAGCCTCAGCAACGGTTATCTTGCTCGACATCGCAGTGTACCCGTTCGCCGCACAACTGCTTTCCGCAATCAGGTGGCCCCAGCCAACCGTGCAGTAGCCCTTACTGTCGTTGTAATAGTAAGTATTTGCCTTCGCAGTGTCATAGTGCACCCCCTCCCACCCCTTGATAAATGCCTTGCCTTGATCCGAAATCTTCAATTGCGCTATCGGGATCCGTTGACCAGTAGGCTTGAGGGGAGGGGCATCGAGAAATGTCGCCTTGTAGCCCTCCTGCAGAATCGCAAGCGAATCGATCAGGTCGCCGCGGCGCTGGAACGGAGCGCCCAACGAAGATCCGTTCAGTTTAGAGTGGGGATCGAATCCGAGAGCGCCCGAATACGTCTCGAAATGGAGCATCGACACATTTTCGCTTCCGACGACATGCAGCGGGGTACCGTTCCCCTTCAACAGTACTCCGCTGTTAGCAAGAACTTGCCCCTGGCTTACTGTGTCTCCGATTTTCACCTTTGTGGACGATGGGTCGACTTCGCCGTACAAAGCGATAAACTCCCGGCCATCAGAGGTCTTGTGATGAATACTGATCTGCCAGGTTTGGCAATAGAAAAATTCGCACTTGATAACGACGCCCGGTGCAATCGCTACGATCGGAGTGTGTGCCTGCACGTATAGATCGCGGGCTGCATGCTTCCGGCCGCCAGCGCGATTCGCACCAAATCTTGCTTGATCATGACCGCCGCCATGTAAAGGTTTGGTCCATGTATAGTCCGCCGACGTCGTCCCGTATACGCCCCCGTCGTCATTTAGCGGGCGGGTTTGTATCGGGAAAATTATAGGTGCAGCGCCCTGACGAGGTACCGAAGTCGGTGCTCCGCTATCGTTGTTCGGATGATCGTTCTGCGGCGGGCTACCCGGCGGGTTTGGTTTCTTTGGCGTCGGCTCATCGGATTTCCGAGTCTCGACAGGGGGGACCTTCAACTTTTGACCTACCACGATGAGGTCTGATTTCAGTCTGTTCACCTTCTTGAGCAAATCAACGCTCGTATGATATTTCTTCGCGATTGTCGTCAGATTGTCGTGCGACTTGACAAGGTAAGTGCCGCGCCAGTAATCGCCTTTCGCCGTATCGTCGACCTTGGTCGGCAACTCATGCTTGGTCTTCGGACTCGTCAGATTGAAGTAGGCCTGGGACAGAGACGCGTTCAAACGCGCGACTTCCTTCATCGTATCGCTAGTCCAACGCTTCACATGTACGGATAGCGCGGTACCCATTTGAACCGAGAACCGGATGGCACCCTCCGCATTTGTCGATGCGGCGTGATAGACCTGATTCGCGCGGTCTTCCATACCCTTGATCTCGATTTTCAAATCCTGGATCGGTCGGCCAAAGTGATCCTTGAAATAGACCGTTACGGCGGACAGAGGATCAGTGTTGGTATTCGGGGCGGTCATGATTTTTTCGGATTGGCTCGAATGGCGTTCAGGCGCTGTGATTGACGTAATGGTCCGGATCGTCTGGAGTAGCTTCGCCGGAATCGCTGGACGATGGGGCTACCGATTCGACTAGCCAGGACCCTTGAGTGCCGACGAGTATCTGGAGGGTCTCGGGTTGGTCGGTCGTCAAGCGTGGCGTGCGGCCATGCTCATCGAGAGTACCCTGAGCGACCACCTCACCATTCTCCCGTCGCGCCGTATATTCGACCTCGCCGAATTCTCTTTGCCAGTAGATATCATAGACATCGAGTCGGTTGCTGAATGCTTTGGGCATGTCAAAACCGGGTACGACGACAGGTAGCGACTTCGGGCCCGGCAGCGCATGGTTGCCTGCATAGGCGGTCCATTGTGCGGGCGTACCATGCTCGATTCCTGCACCGCTGATTCGGATATAGCTACCGCGCGCGTTGAGCAGGATTTCCTCGGCCGCGGTGATCTCGATCCGACGCTTTGCGCTGATCAGTTTCAGAACCTGATCGGCGATTATTTCGACATTATCCGACTGCGCCTGGATTTCTACCTTACCCTTTGCTGCGAATAGCTTCATCCCCGCATTCTTAACGAACAGGCTGACTTTTTCTGCCACGCTTGCGATCAACGATTTCCCTGCAGCCAGATGCGTGCTTTCACCGCTGACGATATTTACATGCTGGTCAGCCGTGATCTGCGTCGACTGTTGCGTTGACGTCGCGATACCGGCCGGGCTCGCGAACAACATGATCGGGGCCTTGAAACCGTTCGCACTGCCGGTACCGCCACCGGCGGTGCGACCCCCGGTAGAAGTGCCGGCGACACTTGCCTGCGTCGCGTCGGTAAATGCACGCAACGCATCATAGCCTGCGCTGAGACTCTCAGCGCGATGCCCTGCACTTGCGTCAGAAAGCGACTGGACAACGCTTTCCGCATTGACGAGCTGGCTGGTCGCATGACGCGCATCCATGGGCTGTTTGACCGATGCGTCGTAGCTTGAGACGAAAAGCCCCTGCGCCGCACGAATTGCGCCGTGAGCGTCAGATTTCAAATCGAAACCGCTGCCGAGATAGGGGCCGCGGGTGTTACCGTCCTGATCGATGAGATAGCCGAGATGGAGAAGCGTGTTCGAACTGCTGCTGAACAGCCGAACACGATTCTGCGCGGTAGCGTCGTCCAGGACCATCTCGTTGTAGCCAGCGCCTGCATACTCTTTCGATCGGTAGCCCGACAGGATGCCATTGCTGTGCCATTGCGGCTGAACGCTCCCGTTGTAAACGCGATGCAGCACGATGGGCCTGTCACAGTCCCCTCCGACATAGCCGACCAGCACTTCTTCTCCGACTCTCGGAACGTGTACGCTGCCGTAACCCCCGCCCGTATCCGACTGCGCGACTCTCACCCAGCACGAGGCATTCGCGGCCCCCGAACTTTGGCGGTCCCAAACGAACATGACCTTGACGCGGTTTAATGCGTCCGTATACACCTCTTCGTCCTGCGGCCCGACGACGATCGCTGTCTCCAACTCCATCGTCGGCTTCTTGTGTTCGAACGGACTCCGATACGGAACTGTGACACGCTGCGCCTCGACTTCGACCAGATAAAAACCGGCCGAGCCATCTTCATGAGTGACGATCTCACCCGATTGCTCAAACTTTGCCTGTGCTAGTTCGCTCTGCAAGCTATATGGGAAGCTCGCTTCGTGATTTGATAGCGGCAGATTGTTTTCGACGTACCGACGCACTTTGATCGATGCGAATTCTCGGTGCCCGGCTTGATCACGATCGTGCTCAGGATGGCCAGTCAGTACGAAACGGCGGCCGGCATCAATAGCCCGGACGCCCCCCATACCAAGAAATCTCTTCGCTCTCGATTCCCATTCCTCTAGATGAATCTTTGACAGATGTTCACCGCGATCCCGGTTCAGATACGTGTAGGCGCCGGTATATTCGTAGACTTCCGTCTGTTCCGGCAAATTTCCTTGACCGGCCATCGTCGGCAGCGTCGTACCTTTCGGGTTGGCAATAGACGATGGGGCCTTGTAGTCAAACGTACGTGTCGTATGGACGGTACTCTGCAATGTCCGCGAGCCTGCCCATTGCGTAAAAGCATCCGTTTCGCCAGTCGCACCCGACTTGGAGAACTCGACTGGATTGGGAGATACCTCATCAAGCGAGTAAATGTCATCGGTCACGATGAGCCTGTGTGACTTCCCCTCGTTGTCCTGGCGCCAAAAACCGAATAAGCCTTCTTCTTCCATCAATCTATGGACAAAATTCCAATCGGTCTCACTCTGACGGCAGTACGAGCGCGAGGGTAACGTCTTCAGCAAGGCGAATTCGAATTGTCCCCGCGCTTGTGGATGCGCATTGAATACATCGGTGAGGATGGCGTCAACGCTCTGGTCCTGCCAGTACCGCATATCGCTGCGGAATTTGAGGAAATGCATCCATGAGGCGAAAGTCAGTTGGTAGCTTGAAAGGCTTCCGTCAGCACCAAGTCTGCGAGCTGTATGAATGTATCCGTTTATCGGTAAATAAGACTTGTTCGCTTGCTGCAACCATAGGGTCATCGGCTGAGCAATCAACGTTTTCAGCTCAATATCGCCTGCTGTGGATACCATGTCGAGCGTGACACTGAAGTCACGGCCAAGCTCGGAATAAGTCACAGCCCGACGCGGGACAAGCGCGTTCTCCGGCAGCGATGGGATGCTCGTCTTGAGCAGGCGATCTTGCTGGATCAGGCCGCCACGAATTGCCTGAGCCACTTCGGTCATGTTCATGCGTTATCCATCTTCTTGTTTTTGCAGGCTCAACGGCCTACGCTCTCACGGGAACGGCTTCCCGTTATGTCGCCGCAATTTTAGCGATACCGACAGGCCTTGAGAATGTATCTTGACCGTGAAAACAACAATATGATCTGACAAAAATTCATACCCTCGTCTGCGAGAGGCTAGGCTCAATGCGCGTAGCGTCGCTATTTATTACGCATTCGATACAATTGTCTTTCATATACATTGCCAAATCGCTGGTGTAGTCGAGTGTCCGTGCAATCATGATTCCGGCGGCCGCACCGGACAGATTGCGATGAGTTGAACGTCAGCCCTACCTCTGCTCACAACGCACCGAACCTTTGCTACCCCTTGTAACCGAGCTTTTGTGGTTTCTTCATTTCGACTTGGATAGGTTGTCCTCGACCCGCCACACTGGGCTTATTCAAATATATCGAGGCCGTACTTGGCGAGCGCTTCAGTGACCTTTTCGCGCTCAATCGACTTGCGCTCAGCAAACTCCTTCAGGAGTTGCCAGAACTGCTTGCTTTTCACGACGTGCCGACCTTTCGCAGCGGCGAGCACAAGCGCCTCTAGGTGCTTTGACGGTGTTTCAGAGTCCATAAGCGCGTAGCGCATATGGTTCGCGAACTCATCGGCCTCATTCTCGGACGACGAAAATCGATAGAGGTACAACATTCGATCGATGGCTGCCGGTGGAGCGGTGAACCACATGGGCGCAAAAATGTCGCTGGAATCCGCTTTCTCTATACGCACTTCAGCCGCAGCAGTCAGCGGCAGAGACTCTCCGAACAAATCTCCGAAATTGTCCATGTGAGTGGCCGGGACATTTTCGACGAAGGTCGCGAGTCGAAGTTGCTCCGTGGCACCGAGGTACGGCCAGACAGCCGAACCATCAGCCGTTCCGAAAAATGCAGCCGCGCGCTCCATGTCGTCGTCACTTAGGAGGGTCGGCATTAACTTGCCAAGCAGCTCAGAGACCAATCGCTTCCACGATTCGGGATGGATCTCCGAGATAGCTGCGAGTGCCCTTGTTGCCTTCTTTCGATTTTCGTAGGGGCTGGATTCGCGCAACAAGCGCTTCAACAACAGATCGAGGTAGCTTCGCAGCAGAGAGACGCGTGGCTTGGCGAGCGGACCCGCTCGAAGAAAGGCAACGACGTCTTCGTGTTTTGCAGGAAAAAAGTTTGAGTCGAGTTCGGCCACGAGCCGCTCAAGAGCCTTTTTACCCTGTGCAGCGGGTTGCGATAGGACGTATCGAGCTGCGTTGACAATATGAAGGCGTGCTAGCTCGGGAGTTGCCATAAAGACTTCTGTATCGGACACTAGCGAAGGGTGTGCGCATCGGTTACGATCGGCTGCCAACCGTTCGAGATCGATGAATTCGATCGGGGAGATGAACTCGAAGTTATCTCGCGCCAAATGTAGCAGCTCCTTTTCAAAGGCGAGGGCTGACCTCAGATCTCCGTCGCTACGAGCACGATCGAACTTAATGATGACTTCTTGAGCCATTGCGTCTCCCGAGGCCGCTACTTCGCGGATCTTGTCTACAAGATCGAATGCGACCGCGATCCAGCATGAGACGACGGCAGAACGGTAGGCGCCCGCCTTGTAACATTGAACCGATTCCTGAATGTATTTTCTCGAACGAGGGTCGGGGCACTCGGCGACGAGTTCGTCAAGGTCTTTCAACATCAGACATACCTCTCGTTGTAGATTAGCTCAGAGTTATCGATTGTCTAAATGCGCGGACGCGTCGGCATTGTAAATGCCGACGCGTCGACTGAAGTTCCGCACCGCTTGGCTAATTGATTTCCCGTTCGGATGACGCCGGGGCCATGAAAATAGCATCCTAGCGAATCAACGGGGCACACGTTTCACGCCAATGGCCGATATTGTGCTCACAGCCGCCACGTCCTCTTGGTATGTGAAGGACCGGCATGGGTCCGGTTCAGCCAACGGCATCATGCGGCAGTCGGCCACGAAGGGCCGTTCAAGATTTCCTGCCGAACGTCGGCTACTGAGCGCCCATCAGTCCTGCGCGCGAACGCGAGGATTGCCCGCGATGGGTCGGCGGAAGACAAGCGAGCCGCCAATCAAAGGAGCTCGCGTGCATTACGAAAAGTATTTTGCATCGCGTTTGTTGAACGCTGGCCGCGTACCTTCCAGAACATCTACGATCTTTCGATTGATCTCCGGCTCCTCGATGGAACCACTGAGATAGGTAACCTCGTTTCCTCGATCCTTTCGAATTTCGGCAGAGATGATTTGCTCGGCATCACACACGACCGCCAAATTCGGGTTGTGCGTAACCATAATCACCTGTCGGCGCAGCTTTGCTTCTTTGATGCAAGGCACGAGTGTTCGGTAGACCGTATGATTGTCCAAGTTCTCTTCCGGTTGATCGATGACGAGCGGGATGTCGTCTCGGTCAATCAGTAGATAGAAGATCAGCAAAAGGTTCCCTCTTTCTCCGGGAGAAAGTTGCTCGAGTGTCTTGCCATCCCAACGAAGGCTATACACCGGTTCCAGGTACCCGAGACTGAACACGAAGTCGTACAGTTCCTCGGGCGTGACGCTCTGCGCAAGTTGCGCTTTTAACTCGAGACGAGCATTGTTTCTTCCTGGGCGCTGATCTTCCCGCAATGCTCGCATCAGGCGCTGTACAAACTTCATCGTGGCCCGGGGTGAGTCGAAGTTTGTGCTAGTCAGCATTAGTTTGAGACGTTCCGCTCCGTCCTCCACTCCTGAGAATGTGCCTACACGTCGCTGGCTGACGAATTTCAGGAATTTCGATGCGAAGCGTTCTTCCGCGATTGCCACGTTGAACGTTAGTTTAATCTGCCCGCGCCGCGCGAGCGGATGTTCCGCCAAGAACTTCTGAACGGCCCCATAGTACCGCGCGTAGTCATCGCGAAGTTTCTGCTTCTCACGGTAGATCTCGCAGGCCTTTTGCATGCGAGCACGACGCAAGGTAATCCCCCCGTTTTCCACGGGGTTCAGAAGTAGAAACTAAGCGGCCATGGCCAGCCGCTGCTTCGGCGTAAATCCGCCCAGGGCCATGTTCGGGCGGTCGTGATTGTAAGTCCACATCCAGTCGGTCGCGAAGCGCTGCACGTGGTCCAAGTCTTCCCAGTGGTACTGCGACAGCCATTCGTATCGCACGGTCCGGTTGAATCGCTCGACATACGCATTCTGCTGGGGCTTCCCCGGCTGGATGTAGTCGAGCTTGATGTCGTACTGCCGGGCCCATTCGGTGATCGCTGCACTTAGGTACTCGGGGCCGTTGTCACACCGAATCGCTTTCGGCCTGCCACGCCAACGGATGATCTGCCGTAGCGCACGGATCACCCGCTCCGACGGCAAGGAGAAGTCGATCTCAATTCCGAGCGCTTCGCGGTTGAAGTCGTCGATCACGTTGAACAGCCGGATGCTGCGCCCATCGGCCAGTTGGTCGTGCATGAAGTCCATCGACCAGACCTGGTTGACGGCAGACGGTACCGCCAGCGGCTCAGGTACCTGTCTGACCAGCCGCTTGCGCGGCTTGATCCGCAGGTTCAACTCCAGCTCGCGATAGATCCGGTACACCCGCTTGTGATTCCAGCCGAAGCCCTTCACGTTGCGCAGGTACAGGAAGCACAACCCGAAGCCCCAGTTCCGGTGGTTGTCGGTCAGACGCAGCAGCCAGTTCGCAATCTCGTCGTTCTCGGCATCGCGCACGTTGGCGTACCGATAGCAAGTCTGGCTGATCCCGAACGCCTCACATGCCAGCCGGATCGACACGCCTCGACTGGACACCGCATGCTTGGCCATCTCGCGCCGGCGAGATGGCCTCAGTCCTTTTTTGCGAGTGCCTCCGCGACGATCTCTGCCTTGATCTTCTCCTCGACGTACATCTTGCGCAGCCGGGCATTCTCAGCCTCCAGTTCCTTCATCCGTGCGATCAGCGACACATCCATGCCACCATATTTCGAGCGCCATTTGTAGAACGTCGCCGTGCTGATGCCCAGTTCCCGGCACAGGTCCGGTACCGCCAGCCCCGCCTCCACGCGCTTGAGCGCATCCATGATCTGGCTGTCCGTGAATCTCGACTTCTTCATTCTGTAGAACTCCCTCAACGAGAAAATTCTACTTCTGATCCCGCCGGTTCTGCGGGGGGATTACCACCCTACTAGAGCGTTTCCGCCAAGCGAAATCCCATCGCATAGATCGCGCCCGGATACCATCCGTGCCGGCGCCGGCATCGCGCGAGGTCGCCGAACCGCGTGAAGCTTCCGCCCCTCGCAACGCGATAGGTGCCGCAGATGCGCAGAAGATCGTCATCAATCGTTTCGCCACCCGGATAGACAGCGTAGTCGTCGGCCGTGTATTCCTCTACGTTGCCGCCCATGTCGTCGATCCCAGCGGCGCTTCGTCCTCGCGGATACATGCCGACCGGGCTTGTGAACAACGGCCCGTCCTCGGCAGTATTCGCGCACGCCGGATCAAACTCGTCGCCCCACGGATACTCGCGCCGTCCGCCGTCCGACGCGGCGTACTCCCATTCAGCTTCGGTTGGCAGCCGAAACCGCCGCCCGGTCCGCTCGTTCAGCCACGCCGCATACGCGTCGGCGGCGGCCGGCGGAACAGTCCAGACGGGATGATTGGCGAACCACGCCGGATACATGCCAAACTGCCATGAAGTCGGCAGAAGGTCGCTGTGCGTCGCCTCGAGAAACGCGCGATATTCGGCGTTTGTCACCGGAAACCGCGCCAGCGCAAACGGCGCGACGTCGCACTCATACTCAGGACACTCCTTCAGGATCCATTCCCGCTGCACGCCGTGATGCGCCCATTGCGCCACCACCCGCTCGACCTCGTGCCGGCTCAACCCGAGCGTCACCCGCCCGCCGGCCAGCCGGATCATCTGTGGTCGTTCGACCGATATGCGCGGATCGCCGCGCAGCCCGAGCATCAGCCCCGCTGCGAAGCGGCGTTGGCGATCCGCCGAGATCGACTCCAGCACTTCGATCAGTTGCACCGCATCGCATTCGACCAGATCCTCATGCGCAGACAGCAGGTTACGGCCGAGTCGGTCGTGGAATCGGCCGGGCAAACCCATCGCGGTCCGCGGATCAAGCAAGTTCGGATTGCGCATGCGACTCGCCCTGCACAATTTCAGCAGCAACATCCAATTCGTATACGTGTCCGTCGTACGAACTCATCAGGAACGTGCCGGTCGCTGGTCCGTTGCAGATCGACGAAATGCCAGATGTCGTCGGGCGTACCGTCGCGACCCAGCGCGCGTCGATCACATCGAACACCGCAACGACGCCGGAATAGGAACCACTCGCGATGTAGCGCCCGTCGCGCGACGTAGCCACGCACTTGATCGAATGTTCATGTGGCGTATCAAGCGCTTCCACGTGCTGCTCCCGCCAGATGCGCATCTTTCGGTCCCGGCTTACACTCACGAAGCGACGGTCCGGCAACGGCGCGGCGCCGTTCGCGATCCGGTCGTGTGCGTCGTCAACCCGGCCAATCTCATCAAGGGTATCGACCGAGAACCACGCGGCGCCCCGGTCGGCGCACACTGAGAAAATGACACCGTCGGATACCGCGACAGACTTGACGGCGTTCGTATGGAGCCGCAGGATCCCGACCAGCACGGCCCCGCTGTCCTGCGCCATCCTGAATACGAGGCCTTCACCGGTATAGGTCCCGATTAGTGCATGCGCATGCCCGTCGCGCGTGAACGCGACGCCGCAATTGAGTGGCGAATGATGCTGATAGAGCACTCTGCCTGTCAGCGCGTTCATCACCTGCCCCAATTGGCCGCCGGTGAGGATGTGTCCATCGGTTGGCGTGATGAAGTTGCACAGGCTGCCGAGATGCGTAACCGGTTGGCCATCGATCGCGAACACACCGCTGTCGCCGACCGTCAGCCGGTGCCCGTCGTGCAGCGCGACCGCGTTAACGCCAGCCGTCGGTCCGACGCGGGTTAGGTCCCAGCTACCGGTGTCGATGTGATACACCGCATAGGAGTTGCCAAACGTCGCGAATGCCAGTGTGGCGCGGTCGATGAACGCGCACGAGCGGGCCCAGATCTCTGCGGGCAGTAACGCCGTGGCGATCTTGTCGAGCGTCTCGCCGACGTGCCATACACACAGTGTGCGGTCATAGCTGAGACTGACGAGCAGCTTCGCACGCGAGTTGTACACTAGACGCTTGATACCCGCCGCATGTGCGCGGATCGTCTCGACGCGACCGCTGCGGATTACTACGATATTGCCCTCGTCGTTGCCCGCGTAAATACCGCCCGCTGCGTCGATCGCGATCGTGTCTGTTTCGACGCCGCCCACGTCGACGTCGGTCACTAGTTCGCCGGTGTCGAGCGACCAGCGTTTGACGGTGCCGTCGTCGCTCGACGAAATCAGGTAGTCGCCGCACGACGACCACACGACCGAGATTACGTCGGCGCGATGGCCATTGAAGCAGCGCACCAGATTGCCGGTTAGGTTGTAGACCATGATCCGCTGATCGCGCGATGCGGTCGCGATTAGTTCGCGATCCGGGTGGAACACTGCCATCTCCACGTCGTCGACGTGATCGGACAGCACCGCGTGCAGTTTCATATCGGGAAGCATCCATACCCGTGCGGTGTGGTCGCTCGACGCGCTAACGAGATATCGGCCGTCCGGACTGAACTCGACCTGGTTCGCCAAATGGTCGTGCAACCCGCGGCCCAGCGCGCGCTGGGTAAGCGCGTCCCATAGGATCACCTGGTTGTCGTAGCCGGCCGTCGCGACGAAGCGTCCGCCGAATGCGGCTACGCCGCTGATGGGAGAGCGATGCGCGATCATCTGATCACCTCCGGATTGTCCATGCTTATTGTGTGGTGCGCGACCCGCACCTTCGCTTCCAGATAGCGCCGATTGTGCTCGGCGACGAATACACCCGTCGGTATCCGCTCAGCGACGATGATGCCCGCCGCCTCGAGCTGCGCCTGCTTGTCGGGGTTGTTGCTCAACAAGCGGATCCGTGACACGGACAGGGCCACGAGCATCGCCGCCGCACTCCCGTACTCGCGTTCGTCGTCGCGAAAGCCGAGCAGTCGGTTCGCTTCGAACGTGTCATGCCCGTCGTCCTGAAGACGATACGCGGCAAGTTTCTGGTACAGGCCGATTCCCCGCCCTTCCTGCCTCAGATACAACAGGTAGCCGCCCGCGTCGTGCAGACACTGGATCGCCTCATTCAGTTGAGGGCCGCAGTCGCACCGGATCGATCGGAGCACGTCACCGGTCACGCATTCTGAATGCACACGAACCAGCGGGCACAGCGGATCGGGCGAACCCAGCACCAATGCGAAATGTTCGAGCCTATCGTGGAGCCCCGAAAAGCTCACGATCTTGCCGGACGAGACGCCGCCGCCCGGCAACTCGAGCGGCAGCGTCACCATCGACCTGATGGTTGCGGATTTCTTCATAGGACACCGTGCATTCCAAGGTCGGCAAGAATCGGCCGACAATCGATGGCCACGTCGCGTGGCATGCTGGCTACCGTCGTACTTCGCGCATGCCGCGCGGCCGGAGCGCTTGCGCGTAGTTCACTACATGCCGTACGGGTAAGCGCCGGGCTCGCTTCCTTGGGACCTGACCTCGGACAACGCGTCCGCATAGCGCGCGAGCTTCCGGATCGCGTAACGGCAACGCTCAGCGATCGGATCGCCGGCGAACTGCGGCGCCGTTGTGAGTGAGTTCTCGACGTCCCGAATAATCACGTGCTCAGGGATGTAGCAGAGTTTCGTGTTCTTGTAGCCGCTCGACCGCAGTTCCGATACGACGTACGCACCGCCGACCCCTGCGCTAATGGCCACGATAAGGGCTGGCTTGTCCTCAAGGCTGCCGGTATCGCCGAACAAGAAATAGTTCTTCAAGCGCGGCGGAGCCATCCCGTTCCACTCGGGACAAACAAAGATCAGCGCGTCGGCTTCGCGCTGGTCGCGGCGTACCCGCTCGAGCTTCGCATCCCACGGCGATGCGTCGTCCCATACCGCCTCGTCCCAGAACGGAAGATCCATTTCGCTTAGATCGTGGATGGTGATGCTGGAGAAATGTGCAGGCAGGAAATGCTGACACAGGGTTTTCGCCACCCGGCCGCTTTGCGACTGTGCTCGATGGCTACCGCTGACGATCAATGCTTTCAAGATTCACTCCACGAGTGATTGCCGAAGGCTTTCGGAAACAATGCAGCATAATCGGAGGCGCCTTCCTGCTTGTCCTTTCCTAGCAGGTTCCTCAGATGCGGCGCGAACGGGATGATAAGCGTCGCGACTAGCGCACAAGTGAAGAGGCTGCCCAGCAGCGCACCGCTTCCCCACCCGCGAGCGACCCAGCCGGCGACGTACAAGGCGCCCGGCAGAAAGATAGACGAGATGAACATGGTGTTGGCGATCACGCGTGTCCGATAGTCGGGCGGCGTCGCTTGAAGACGCAGCGCGGTGAGATTGGTCGCGACGAGCACCGACGCGAAGCCGAGCGCGAAGCCGCCGGCCACCACCAAGGGCACGACCCTCGCACACGCGAACAGCACGACGAACGCCGCAACGTGCATTAGCAAGCCGAGGACCACCGTGCCGTAACGGCCGAATCGTCCGTTCAACGGTTTCACGACGAGGGTCGCGGCCACGAAGACGCCGCATCCAAACGCACCGTCGACCGCGCCCATTACCCATGCGCCGAGCGTCTCCTGCGCGAGCTGGGGCAGCGCGATCAACATGAACGTGCTTACGGCGACCGTCAGGAACGAGTTGCCGAACGCGATCGCCAGCTCGGTCCGAATCGCGATCACGCTGAGGAAACCATGCGCCAATTCTCGGACCCATCCGCTGGACTTGCGCGACGTAGCACCCACTTGGGCACGAGCGCGCGGGCGTCCCGCGTCGGATGCCATGCACATGTAACCGCCGACGACCAGCGCCGCTGCGGCGAGATACAGCGTGATGGACGGCCCCATCATCGCAGTAACCGCCCCCCCGACAACCGGCCCGAGGATTCGAGACAGCGTGCCAAGCGCCCGACGCACGCGCTCACCGTCGACCAGTGCGTCGTTACCGATTAGTTGCGGAAGCAATGAGTCCGCGAGAGGATCCCGCGCGGCGTCGGCGAGTTGCGAGATCACCAATAGAGGCACGACGGCGACGAGGCTGAACGTCTTCAGAAACAGCGCGGCCGACGCGAGCATGAACAGGCACAGCGCTTGGATCGCGAACGTGACTTTGATCAGCTTTGCGCCGAAGCGATCGCCGAGCGGCGCCGCGAGCGGAACCGCGAGCAGTTCGAGTAGCACGGACGCGGAAATGACCGAGCCGAGCGCCACGGTGCTGTGCGTTTTTGCAAGACACCACCACGACGTGCCCAGGACCATCAGGCGCAATGCAAAATACCCAAATATGATCCCGCCTTGGAAGAGATAGAACTGCCGCGGCAACGAAAAATAGATAGGATTCTTGATCATGGTGTCATCCGGAACGGGCATCCGCGTCACGCTGCGTGAAAGATTCAGTGCTTCGTCTTCTCGAATATCTTCATGCAGATCACCTGCGCATCGTGCAGGCAAAACTGCTTCATGATCATGTCGCGGCCGTAGACTAGGAATTCACTCTCCGAGTCTTGGACTCGAATCATCCCCTTCGCGTAGTCGAAGTCCCAGTAGCTCGAACTCAGAAGTTCGCCCGTAGCAACGTCCCACACCATGATCAGTTTGTTATATGTGATGCCGACCAGAAACTTGCCGTTCTCGAGCGCGAGGAAATCCTCGACGGTGTTCGATTGGCCGTTGTAAAAATTCTCGTCATGGCGCCACTTGCCGGCGACGCACGTAATCCTGTCGATCGCGGAGCTGTGCACCGCGAGCAAGACGTCCTGATTCAGCCATTTCATCCGCTTGGGGATGCGCGACGATGTGTCGATCACTTCCTGCATCTCGCCTGCGTCGTCGCGCGTCAGAATGACGATTCGGCCCATCCGCTCGCCGACCGCGACTGTTCGGTTGTCCGGGTGGATCGCCAGCGACCAGAGCGGCTCGCTGGCACTCTTGAAGACCGTCCGGCAGGCGTCGGAATGTCGCCATGGGATCTCGACCAGACTGCCATCCTCCAAGCATGCCAGCACCGTCTCGGCGTCGACGAAGGCCAGATCGCGGACTGCCGCGCCAACTTCGCGGCGGCGGATACCGTCCGGATCGACGAGGACCATCGTCTTCGCAGACGTCCCGCAAGCCAGCTTGTTGCCATGCGACACCAGACGCTTGATGTAGTGACCGCCCGGGACGATGTCGTCGTCGCCCGGCGAGGGCCAGCCGGCGACGGTGTCGCCTACTGCGCGGAACAGCCCCCCCTCGCCACCGATCACCAAATCGTTGCCGAAATAGGCGGCGCTCCATAGAGCTGGAAGCGCCGTATGAATCGCCGCCTCCACGTGCCCGGTGTCGTAATCCACTTTCAGGAAGCTGCCGTTCCGGACTTGCAGGTACAGCTTCACCGCACCCGCTTCCGTGCCGGCCCGGATCCAGCGCAGCTTGAACGGCGCCTTGAATGCGACGCGCGTCGGTGCTAGCGACAACGGGTCGATCTCGTACACGTTGCGATCGAACGACGACGCGAAGATCTTGCCCGTCGACGGCTCGCGCGTCACGTGCTCGAAATCGTCGTTCGCGAATGGAGGGCCGATCTCATATTCGAGCGTCCGGTCGTCGAACCGAACTAGACGCCGTGCGTCTGTCGCGACAAGCCATGTGCCGGACGGCTCGCGCTCGAACCAGTGTATCGTTTCGTTGATGCCCTCGATGCGGGTCAGCGTCTGGTGCTCGCTCTGATAGTCATAACGCACAATGCTGCCATCAATCAGGCCAACCAGCAGAACGGTATCGGACGCCCATGCTGCGGTGGTCGGTGCCGCCGGGCTTTCATGCCGCAACGAGCGCCACGCGACGATCTGCATCGCATCGTTCAGATCGAAGATCAGCGTCTGCCCGGTCGGACCGTTCACCGCAATCCGATGACCACCAGGACTGAACGCTATTTCCTGACTTTCCGAAAAGGCAATCTGATAACCGTCTTCAACCATGTACTCGAGACTGTTGATCGACGTGACGATTTCAAGATTTTCATATGAAACCTTCAATATCGTGATCGTGAAATTCTTGTTCAGTGTGGCCACGAGATGACGCGCGTCGCAAACCGAGATGGCCTGAATCGTTGTGCTGCCAACGCTCGTCAGAGAGACAGTTTTCAGGTCCTCCGAATTAACCAGTTCTACACTTCCTTTCTTGTCACCTAGAACAAAAAGACCATCCTCTCTGAAATAGGCCAGGGAATTGATATGGTGCATGGTTTATGGTCGCGCATTCGTTCCAATCGACTCCGAACGAGTCGTTCCGCATGGCGTAACGCCAAACCATGCGGAACGACCTACAGATGATGCCGTTACTTTTGCGTGAAGATCTTAACCGCACGATCCGGGCGGGTTGTGCTCGTCTTTTCCATTTTCGTATTCCTAAATGTAAATTTAAGAACGCAAAAACCACATGCGCACTATTGGCCGAAATGGCCCTTCACGTCGCCGAGGCGAGGTGATCCACTGCCGGATCGAAAAGGTGGGGTCACCTTGATCGAACGGCGATTCCTGAAAAACTGAAAATCTTCTGCCTATTGCGCGAAGCGAATCAATGGAGAGCCGTCTCTGTCATTAGGTTCGCTTCGAATGTTCGCACGATATTTCCAGACAAAAAACGTCGCGTCAACATTTTTTGACCACATCAAAAAAGTTTTGATGCACGCCAGATCCCTCATTATGAGAAATGTAATATATCGTTTAATAATAAGTAAGTTATTGATTTGTAAGTGTCTCGCTTGAATGCTGAAATAACCAGAGATAAACCCCGCAATGCGTTCAGTGTTGATTTCCATCGAATCTTGACCCCCACCCGTAACGGCGTCGAAGTGTGAAACTGCAGCGCGCGCTACGCCGCTGCGCACTTCGACGTTCAGTCCGCTTAGGAAGACCTGCCGATGAGCCAGCTTGTTCAGATTGCGCCGGGTGTCGTGTTCTCCGCCGATGTACTCGGGGCCGACTGGGCACGTAAGTATCAGCAGATCACTGAAATTGAAGTGCCAAACGGGCATGCGCAATCCGCAGCTCGGCGGAACCGGCCCGCGAAGGAAACCGATCAGGCGATCGACGAAAGCACATCGAGCCAGATGTCGTTGTTGTAGACGACCGGTGCGCCAACCTCTGCCCGTCCGCCTCGCATAGAGAAGATCAAGCGGCGCATGTTCATTGTTCGGCCAGCCGCTCGAGCTCGTCGAATTCACCAAAGAAGTCCTGCTGCCCTGGCAGTGCCGCCGGCGACCGACGTGCTGCTCGCGGCCGCGGATGCCCCGCTCTCTTCAACGTGCGCGCAATCGCATGAAGCTGCGCCCAAATCTGATCTGCTTCGGCGCTCGACAAAGTGTCGGCCGCCACTTCGAGCGCACCAACGAGCCTCTCGAGCTGTTCGGGTGCGCCGGCCAGCACGGGGCGCACTTGATCGCGCGCCTTGCTTTCCCGATATGCTTCGAGCCATCGCTCGAGCAGCTTGCGCTCGTCGCGGGACAGAGTGTCAAGCAGCCCAGTCGGGACAGGTTCATCGACACGAAACGTACCGATGACGCATTCGCGCGCCCGCGCCCTGATGGAAGGCCGCTTCGGCGGCGCGGCCCGAAGCAACTTGATGAGGCGCCCTTGTTCTCGAATGAGCATCGTTCGTCTCTGATTCCATGCGATCACACCAGAGCATAACAAAACAGTACGTCATGGCCGGCCTCCCAGCGCTGGACCTGGCGCTCCTTCACGCCGAGCAGCGCGGCGGCCTACGCCCGGGCGCGCCGGCCACGCTGCCGCATCGCCTTGATCTCGTCGGGTGTCGGCCCGCCGTCGTACGGCGCGACTTCGAGCGTCACACCGCCGTCCCACTCCAGCGTGACCGGCTCGTAGCACTTCGCGCAGGTAGCGGCCGCGCCGTCGTCGCTGTCGTCCGGGTGATGAACCTCGCCGCGTTGGCCGCAGGCTCGGCAGCGATACACGTACAGCACGGACATGATGCCTCCTGAACAGAACCCGTCTTAAAGACGTGCACGAAAAGGACGATTACCCGGTCCTCGGTACTACCGAAAACACCCAAAAGAACCGTTCGGTTTAAAATGGTTGATATCATCACACGGTGTGACGGACATGGGCAGACCCAAGAAATTCAGTCGCGAAGGCGTGCTGCAAAAGACCCTCCCGCTCTTTTGGAAGTACGGCTTCGCCGGCACGTCGCTCCAGCAACTGGAACAAGCGACCGGCGTCAATAAGTCCGGCCTCTATTCGGAGTTCGAGGACAAGGAAGACCTGTTCCTGCATACCCTCGTCTACTACTACGAACATCGCGGTGCTCTGCAAATTCTCACCGCGGAACCGAAGGGCTACGGCAACATCGAGCGCTTTCTACGGCTGGGCGATCCGCAAGAGGACGGCTGCGTAGGCTGCTTCTCCGTCAATTCGATCCGCGAATTTCCGTCGCTGTCCGAACGCGTGCGCAACGTGGTCGGCGCGTATCACCACCGGCTGATGCCGCACATCGTCGAGAACATCGAGGCGGAGGCACACCGACTGCCCGCCGCGGCCATCGCCACCCTCGTGACGGTGTTCTTTACCGGTTACTGCATCGAACGCAACCTCCCCGCCGCCGCTGAACAGGACGCGGTCGGCGCATTCATGCAGGCGTTACGGCTGCTCTGACGCGCGGGCCGGGCGGCCGCCCATCGATAGGCCGACCATTTTGAACCGATTGGTTTTTTTTAATTGGCGCCACATCACTTATCCGCACATAATGAACCGATCGGTTCAATAACGTGCCGATCCACAGCGGAGAGCAGCCATGAGCTTGAAGATTCACCCGATCAACTTCGGCAACATGTCGCTGGATTCGAGCGGCCTCGTCCTGTTTCGCGAACCGGGCAAGCAGGTGACGATACCGGTGCTCGGGTTTCTGATCACGGGCGGCACCGAGCCCGTGCTCGTCGATACGGGGTCGCGCAGCGTCGAGCAGTACGCGGCGTTCGGCCTGCCGTACGAAGTCACCCCGGAAATGACGATCGAGCATCACCTTGCGCAACATGGCCTGAAGATGGCCGACATCCGTCACATCGTGCATACGCATGCGCATATCGATCACGTCGGCATGACCGATCGGTTTCCGATGACGACCACGGTCGGCATCTCGCGCCGCGAGCTGGAATTCGCGGCCTCCGGAATCATGGGCCCGTTGATGTATACCGCGGCCGACACGAAGCATCTGATCGACCGCCTGCACACGCGCGGAGCAATCCGGCTGTTCGACGTCGACGGCACGTTCGAAGAGGAAGTCATTCCGGGCGTCGCGGTTCGCCTGTCGGGCGGCCATACGCCGGGGTCGCTGTCGGTGCTCGTTGAAACCGACGAGGGAATCGCGAACATCAGCGGCGACATCGCTTACAACCTGCAGGATCAGTTGATCGATCCGATCCTCGATCAGGCTGCGCACGAGCCGACGATCACCGCCAATCGCGCGATGTCAACGCTCGACGAGAAGCGCGCGATCAAGCGCGCGCTCGCGACGAGCCGCTTCCTGCTGCCCAGTCACGACGTGCCAGCGCTGGTAAGCGGCGGCAAAGTGGTCGGCGTGATGGAAAACGCCATCTCGAATCCGCACGCCGATGTCACGAAGGCGGCGAATTACACGCCCTTGACGCAGCATTGACCCGCCATGCGCGCCCTTCTGCGTCGAAGCGTCGGACTTCTGATTATCGCCGCGGGCGCATTGCACGCGATGTCCGGTCTGGTTCGGCACGCGCTCGGCACTTAGTTGGCGACCCGGTGCGTGCCCGTCGCAGCGTAACGGGGCGCGTACTTCTCGAGCCTCGAAAGGAACCCTGATGGCTACGCCCTTTTCCGCGCGCACGGCGCGCGCGCTCCGCATCCTCAGTCTCGCGTACTTCGTCCAGGCGACGGGCGCGCTGTCCGTCGTCGGCAGCCTCGATGCGATATCCCGTCAATGGGGACTCGCGGATTCGCAAAGCGTCTACCTCGTTACCGTGTTCGGCGTGACGTTCGCCTTCGCCGCTCCGCTGCTGCAAGTCGGTTTCGGCCATCTGCGGCGCCGGCGCCAGGTACTGCTCGGCCTGGCGCTGTTCAGTGCGGCAGCGCTCCTCCTCGCGGCCGCGCCGAATTACCCGGTGCTGCTGCTGTCACGCGTGCTGATGGGGCTCGGTGCAGGTTTCATCGGCCCCGTACTCGGCGCATTGGGCTCGAGCCTCGTCGAGCGCGACCAGCAAGGCAGCGCGATTGCGAGCGTGCTGCTCGGCCTGAGCGTCGCGGGCCTGGTGGGAATGCCGCTGTCCGCATGGATCGCGCACGCGTGGGGCGCACGGTCGCTTTTCGTCGCGGTCGGGCTCGCCGGCGCCGCGACCGCCGCGCTCATCGTCTGGGCCGTGCCCGACACGAGCAAAGGCGAGAACATCGAATTCTCGACGATGGTCTCGCTTCTGACGCGCATCGATACGCTCAGTGCGTTCCTCGTCGTGTTCTTCATCGCGGCCGGCGTCTATTCGACGTACGCCTTTATCGCGCCCATCATCCGCGACGTGTTCCACGCGGGCGCCGACATGGTGTCGACCTCCCTCGTGGTGCTCGGCGTAGCCGGCGTCGCGGGCAACCTCTTCGTCACGCGCGCCGCCCGGCGCCATAGCGCGGAAGCCATGCTGCTCGCCGGCCTGGCGCTGCTCGCGGCGGACCTGGTGTTTCTCTGGTTTACGCCGCCGAGCCTGCACCTTCTTTTCGTCGCGCTGACGGCGTGGGCATTCGCAACCGATCTGCTGTGGCCGTCGCAGCAACGGCGCATCGTCGAGCTGATGCCGCACTGGCGCGGCATTGCGTTGGCCCTGACCGCATCGTTCGTGTTTTGCGGAATCGGCGTCGGGTCCGCCGTCGCGGGGTGGGTCTATCCCGCGTTCGGCCTGACGGGGTCGATCGGCAGCTCGCTGGTCTTTCTTGCACTGGCGACGGGCAGCCTGCTCGTGTCCCGTGCGTCGGTCAAGATCAAGGCCGGTGCCGCCGTGCACGCGCCATCCCTTCCGTCATAGGCGGCCGGCGCATCGCGCCGGCATGTGCGCATGCCGCCATCTCGTGAACGTCGGATGCCGACGGGGCACCGCGCATGGCAGTGCCGACCCGGTGCGGGCGGATGCCTTTTTCCGTTTGTCGCAGAAACTGTTTCTCGGTGTTTCGGGCTACACCGCGGCAAAGCGGCCGACGACAATTCGGATACCACTCCCATGCACACGAACCATGAGGCCGGAACCGCATGTTGAATGCCTTGTCAACCCTCCTCGCCAGCCAGCTCATTGGCGAGACGCTCGCGCATCTGACGGGTGCGCCCGTTCCTGGTCCGTTGATCGGCATGCTGCTACTGCTCGCCTTTCTCGTCAGGAACGGCGGCCCTTCACCGGAACTGGAAGGATTCAGCAAAAGCCTGCTGTCATGGCTCGCGATGCTGTTCGTGCCCGCGGCGACCGGCCTCGTGACAGGATTCCATCAGTTGACCGCGGACTGGTGGCGCATCGCCGCCTCCATCTTCGTGTCGACGTTGCTCGGCCTGGCCACGACGGGATGGATCATGGAGCGCCTCAGCAAAACGCTTCGCGCCGAATCGGAAGCAAAAGATGATGTCTGATCTCTCGCCCGTTTGGGCCGTGCTCCGGCACCAGCCGCTCTGGGGCTTGCTGGCAACGCTTCTCGCCTATCGTGCCGGCCTGGCCGCGAATCGCGCCATGCGGGGAAATGTGCTGGCGCATCCGGTGCTCATCGCCGTGGTGATCCTGGTCGCGTTCCTGGCGGCCACGGGCATCCCCTACCGTGACTACTTCGCAGGCGCACAGTACGTCCACTTTCTGCTGGGGCCGGCGACCGTGGCGCTCGCCATCCCGATGTTCCGCAGCTTGCATCACATTCGCCGAACGGCTCGCGCGCTCGTCCCTGCGCTCGCGAGCGGCTCGATCGTGTCCGCGGGCAGCGCCGCGTTCATCAGCAAGGCGCTCGGTGCCGCGCCCGTCGTGACGACGTCGCTGATTGCACATTCGGCGACGACCCCCGTCGCGATGAGCATCTCCCGCCACATAGGCGGCGACCCGTCGCTGACCGCGACGTTCACGCTGTTTACCGGCATCGCAGCGGTTCTGCAGATCGGTGTAGCGATGAAGGCCATGCGAATAACGGATGCCCGCGCGCACGGGCTTGCGGCCGGAACGGCAGGCCACGGACTCGCGACGGCGCGCATGCTGGCCGTCAACGAAACGGCGGGCGCGTTCGGCGGTCTCGCCATCGGAATGAACGGTGTGCTCACCGCCGTTGTCGCGCCGGTACTGGCGCTGCTCGCGCGATGAGCCACCCCGCCGCGCCGCTTCCGGCCACCAAAAATCACGGCGGCCGGAATCAATCCGGTCGCCGCGTCGTCACATGGGATGATTTCCGCTCGCTCAGATCAGCTTCTCGAGCAGTACCACGTGCAGCGTCGCCCTGCCTTCGAGCTCGCTCGCCAGTTTCCGGAATGCCGGCGCTTTGCCATGGATGTCGAGCGCGCGCTCGTCCCGCCATCGCTCGAGCATCGTAAAGCGATGAGGCGCTTCGCGGTCCCGATGCAGGTCATACTGCTCGCATCCTTCCTCGGTACGGACAACCGGGACGGCCGCCAACAACGCCGCTTCCACCATGGCGGCGTGTTGCGGATCTGCGGTAATCGTTGCAACGACAAACTGCCTGGTCATTTTCATCCTCCATCTCAAAGGGTTCATTCGAACTGCCATATCGTCGCGGCGCACCTCGACAACGTGCTTCACGCGTACGAAATCAAGCAGCGCCCGATGGGCGCTGCATGACGTTTCGCCAGGAAATACCACGGGTGAGGCGCCGGTCGACCCGGCGCCCGCCCCGTTCAGTCGACCGCCGGAAAGTCCAGCGTCGTGTCGTTCACACGGTTCACCAGATTGGTGAAGAGGATCGACGTCATGACGAGAATGATCTCGATGACCTGGCGCTCGGTATACCCGGCCGCCAGCACGGCCTGCAGCACGTCGGCGGGTACGGTGTCGCGCGTCGTCGCAATCGATCGCACGAACGAGAGTAGCGCATCACGCCGAGCATCGCCGGACACGCGACCGGCACGGATATTCTTCATCACTTCCGGCGTGAGACCGGACATCTTGCCGAGCATCGTATGAGCGGCAAGGCAATAGTCACAGCCGGACAGCGCGCTGACCGCGAGACGCACCGCTTCAACATCGGCCTGATCCAGCGAACTTGCCGCGATGGCTGCGTCGACGTTCAACATGGCCGCGAGACCGGCCGGGCTGTGCGTGCCGATGGTCGCGTAGGCGTTCGGTACTTTCCCGAGTGCGGCCTTGATCTGACCGAATACGGCCGCGGTTTCGCCGGTTGCTTCCGACGGCTTCAGAGTAGTCAAGCGTGTCATAAATTCCTCAACGGGTTGAATAATGAAATGCCGGCTGGAAACGGCCGGCACGATGGCGGCGATGACGAGTCAGCGACTGCATCTCGTTTTTTACCGAGAAATAATCAATCCAATAAATGCAGCCACGAAAACCGCATGAGAACGCTCCGGCATCGCAAACCGGCGGCGACTACTCGATTACGGCAGTCGTCATCATAAGAAATTGCGATTTGAATCTGAATGCGATTTACCCGAAAACTGACTTTACTCAGCAACGGGCCTCGCGCATTCGCGCCGCGCAGGCGCGGGCCGTGCGCGAACGCAGCCGTATGCGCACGACGGGTCGCGGTGACGGGAATCAGCGGCCCGGCTCGCCCGGCACCAGATTGTTGGCGACGGACGTCACGCCTGCGACGCGAGCGGCACTGTCACCGGCGAGCTGCACCTGTTCGCTGTCGGGCACGTATCCGGTCAGCGTCACGGCACCGTGGCGAGCGAGCACCATCACGTTGATTGCATTCAGCCCTTTCGCTTTCGACAGCGCCCATACGATTTGCCGCGACAGCGCGCGATCGGCAGCGCGTTGCGCCTTCTTTTCGCTCTTCGTCGCTTCCTTCTGGCCGACGACCTGATCCGACGACGGTGCAGGCGTCTGCTCCGCTGCATGGACCGACATACCGAAAGCCAAATAGGTTACGTAGAGCATCGACGCAATGGTTTTCTTCATCATCTTCTCCTTAGCCAATGTGAGCGGAAAGTTATCCGGGGATAAAACCCGACTGAATGCTAAGAAAACATTTATCCGCTCTCAATGGCGTTTCTCCTAAAACAGCTTTCAATGCGCTCGCTGCATTCAGCACGACGCCCGTCGGCCACCTATACCGACGCATAGGTGCATTCATTATTTTCGACTAGCTCGAATACACGGCGAGACGATTTTCCGGCCCACATCGAAACGGCAAACTCATTGCATGTGCTGCTCGCCGGCCTGCGCTCGATTATCGGCAACGGGATCGGAAACCAGCGTCCGCGAGCCGCAAAGACCGACGCTGACGAAATTTCGGGACGGCATGCCGTCCCCCATTGGAGTGAGAAACCGATGAATACTACGTTGGGCGCCTTTCTGCATTCAGGCGCGCACCGCGGCGGCCGCGCGACGAAGAAGGCCGCGTCATGCCATCGCGTCGCCGACGTAATCGCGCATCGCGGCGATCATCGGCGAAATCTGCTCGCGCAGGTGAGCGTGGAGGTACCTGACCGCCTGCGAAAACTGGCGACGGTGCGGACACACGAGGCTCAGCGGCGCCGCCTCGCCTCGCTGCTCCGGCAGCAAGACCTGCAGCCGTCCCGCCCTGACGTCGTCATGAACGTCGAGCCAGGACTTGTACGCGATTCCCCGGCCCTCGACGGCCCAGCGCCTCGCGATTTCGGCATCGTCGCACAGCAGCACGCCCTTCACCGCGACTTGCCGCCTCACACCGCTGGTCGGAAACGACCAGCGGTCGTAGACGCGTCCGCCGAGCACGAAGGGCAGGCACTCGTGCAAAACCAGTTCGTCGAGCGATGCCGGCGAGCCCCGCCGTTTCAGGTATTCCGGAGCGGCGACGAGCACTCTCCGGTTGCTTTCGGCGAGCGGAAGCGCGACGTAGCTCGCGGCCTCCGGCGCGCCGTAGCGGATGGCCACGTCGACGGGATCGCGAAATACGTCGGTCACGTAATCGGACAACGAAAGCTTCAACACAAGCTTCGGATGCGCATCGCGGAATACGCCGAGCCACGAAAGCAACGCATTGCGTCCGATATCCGACGGTGCGGTGATGCGCAACGTGCCTTGCAGCGCGTGCTTTCCTCCGTGCAACCGCTCGCGCCCCTCGTGAATCATGGAAAGCACTTCTTCGGCGTACGGAAGGTACTGCTCGCCTTCCGCCGTGAGTTTCAGGCTTCGGGTGGAACGCGCAAAGAGGCGGGTATCCAGTTCCCGCTCCAGCCTTTGAATGGCGGCGCTCACCTGCCCTGGCAGCAGATCGGCTTCCCTCGCCGCGCGCGAGAAGCTGCCAAGCGCGGCCGACCTGACGAACAGTTGAAGATCCTCGAGCCGAACCATTTTCATTCCTGGAGTGAAAGTCCTCCCTAATGTAACTCGTTTTTTCAGAAGTCGCGGTCGAGCAGTATTTCATCCACACGCTGGCGCCCGGTCTGCAGCGAGCAGCCCAGCGCCACTCAACCATCATTCGGAGTTCAACCATGAAAGCGGTTGTCTATACACAGCATGGCCTGCCCGCGGACCATCCCGAGTCCCTTTTTGATGCCGAGGTGTCCAAGCCCGAAGCCGAGCCGCGCGACTTGCTGGTGAAGGTCGACGCGATCGCCGTCAATCCCGTCGACACGAAGGTGCGTATCGGCTCCCCGACCGTGCAACCGCGGATTCTGGGCTGGGATGCGGTCGGAACGGTCGAGGCGATCGGCAGCAACGTTTCCATGTTCGCGCCGGGAGACAAGGTCTTCTTTGCCGGCTCGATTTCCCGGCCCGGTGCGTACGCGCAATACGTTCTCGTCGACGAGCGCATTGCAGGGCGCAAGCCCGCGACCCTCTCCGACGCTCAAGCGGCCGCATTGCCGCTGACGTCGCTGACCGCGTGGGAGCTGCTCTTCGATCGCCTGGGCATTGCCGAGGGCGGAGGCGACGGCGATGCGCTGCTGATCGTCGGTGCAGCCGGCGGCGTGGGCTCCATGCTGACGCAGCTGGCACGTCGGCTGACACGGTTGCGCGTGATCGGGACGGCATCTCGCCCCGAAACGCGCGCATGGGCGCAAGCGCTCGGTGCACATGACGTCATCGACCATACCGAGCCGCTGCTCGAAGGATTGCGCCGCATCGGCGCGCCGCAGGTGCGCTACGTAGCCAGCCTCACGCAGACGGACGTCCATTACCCGCAGCTGGTCGAGGCGCTCGCGCCGCAGGGGCGACTTGCCGTCATCGACGACCCCGACACGCTGGACGCCATGCCGCTCAAGCGAAAGTCGATTTCCCTTCATTGGGAGCTCATGTTCACGCGCTCCCTGTTCGAAACCGATGACATGGTCAGGCAGCACGACATTCTCGAGCGCGTCTCCACGCTGATCGACGACGGCACGTTGCGCACGACCATGGCCGATCACTTCGGAACCATCGAAGCCGAAAACCTGCGACGCGCCCATGCCCTCATCGAGAGCGGCCGCGCACGGGGAAAGATCGTGCTGGAAGGCTTTTGAAGCGACCCGACCCACCCTTTATCGCCATTCCGTAAAAGCTGGACAAGCCCGGAGAACCAACATGCACTTCCCGCATCAGCACATCACGAGATTCGCTTCCGTCCGACGCACGGCAACCGCGGTGGCGGCCGGCCTGGGTATCACGCTGTTCGCCAGCCCCTTGCTCGCACAACCGTCCGCGCAAGCAGCACCGCCCGCGGTGCAGGCGGCCGACCGCATGATCGGTGCGATGGATACGGTCGCGACCTTTTCCGGGCCGATGCCCACCGGCGTGACGGTTGCCGAAAGCGGCCGGATCTTCGTGAACTTCCCGCGCTGGGGGGACACCGTGCCGTTCACAGTCGGCGAATTGCGCGACGGTCGCGTCGTCGCCTACCCGAACGCGGAGATCAATCGCGCCGATGCGTCGCACCCGGCCGCGCACTTCCTGAGCGTCCAGAGCGTGGTCGCCGACGGTCGCGGTCGGCTCTGGGTGCTGGACACCGCCGCGCCGAATTTTTCGGAACCGGTCGCGGGCGGCGCCAAGCTCGTCGCCGTCGATCTGGAGACGAACCGTGTGGTCAAGACGATCGTGTTCCCCGCGAACGTGATGCGCGCCCAGACCTATGTGAACGACATGCGCTTCGATTTTCGCATCGGAAAGGCCGGAGTCGCTTACGTGACCGACTCCTCGCTGTCGGGCATCGGCGGCCTGATCGTGATCGACCTCGACAGCGGAAAGGCGATACGCCGCCTGACCGGCGACGTGTCGACGTCGGCGGATCCTCGCTTCGTCCCGGTCGTCGAAGGCCAGTCGTTGAAAGTCCGCGACCCGAACGGGACCACCAAGCCCTTTTCCGTGGCGTCCGACGGCATCGCGCTCTCCGCGGACGGCCAGACCCTCTACTACTGCCCGCTGTCGAGCCGCCATCTCTACTCGATTCCGACCGCGATGCTGCGCGATCCGTCGATCAGCGACGCGCAACTGGCGGCCGCCGTGAAGGATCTCGGGGAGAAAGGGGCGTCCGACGGTCTTGCCAGCGACGCGAGCGGCAATGTCTATGCCGGCGATTACGAGCACAACTCGATTCGCAAGCTCGAGCCGGGCGGCGAATGGCAGACGATCCTGCACGATCCGCGCGTGCTGTGGCCCGACACGCTGTCGGTCGGCCCGGACGGTTACCTCTACTTCACTGCGAACCAGCTTCACCGCCAACCGGTATTCCACGGCGGCAAGGACGAGCGCCAGAAGCCGTACGCATTGTTCCGCGTACGCATCGGCGCAGGTCCCGCACCGACCCGTTAATCCCTTTCGCCATCGCCGACAACCGGAGTCCCGCACATGAATCTCGCCGACGCCATTCATGCCCGCCATACCGTCAAAGCCTTCGAGGGCGGCAAGTCGCTGCCCGCCACGCAGGTCGAAACATTGCTGTCGCTGCTTCACCAATCGCCGTCCTCGGTGAATTCCCAACCGTGGCACTTCGTGGTGGCCGCGACACCGGAAGGCCGCGCGCGCATCGCGGCCGCCACAACGGGCGCCTATGCGTACAACGAGGCCAAGGTGGTCAATGCATCGCACGTCATCGCGATGTGCATGCGGACTGATTTGGACGAAGAACACCTTCAGGCCATTCTGGAACGCGAATCGGTAGATGGTCGATTCAAGACCGCCGAAATGCGCGCCGCGCAGAACAAGAGCCGCCGCTCGTACGTCGACATGCACAAATACGAGCTGCGCGATACGCCGCAATGGATGGAAAAGCAGGTCTACCTGGCGCTGGGCGGCCTGCTGCTCGGCGCGGCGGTCCTCGGCGTCGATGCAACGCCGATGGAAGGGTTCGACAGCCGCGCGCTCGATGCGAGCCTCGGCCTGCGCGAACAGGGCCTGACGAGCGTCGTCATCGTGTCCCTGGGTTTCCGCAGCGGCGACGACTTCAACGCGGATCTGCCCAAATCGCGGCTGCCGCACGAACGGATATTCACATTCATCTGATCACCCGAAGCAGGCTTGCCGCGCGCGCGGCAAGCGTTCCGAGCTACCGTTTCGCGCACGCTCGGCTGCACGACTTCGAGGAGCGTCATCATGTCCGAGTTGGTTCGGATGGACACGCACGGCCGCACCGCGACCGTGCCCTTGTCCAGATATGGCGGTGCGCTGTTATTGGGCGCGGCGATTTTGTTGTGGGGTGCGAACTGGCCGGCGATGAAGCTCGGCCTGGCGCACGTCACACCGCTGTGGCTGTCGACAGCAAGGTTCGCATCCGGGGCGCTGTGCCTGTTCGTCGTGCAAGCTGCGACCGGAACGCTGCGCTTGCCGAAGCGCGCCGACCTTCCGTTTCTCGCCAGCGTCGGCTTGCTTCAGATGTTGGCGTTCACCGCGATGAGCGCCGTCGCGCTGCACCACGTGAGCGCCGGCCGTTCCGCCGTGCTCGCCTATACGACGCCGATCTGGGTAACGCCCGTGTCGGTGCTGGCATTTCGCGAGCACCTGTCCGTGCGTAAAGCATTCGGCACGGCACTTGGCGTGGCCGGGGTCCTGCTGCTTTTCAATCCGCTCGATGTCGACTGGCACGATCGTCAGGCCGTTGTCGCGCATGTCATGCTGCTCGGCGCGTCGCTGTGCTGGGCGGTCTGCATTCTTCATCTCCGGCATTTCCGCAGCGCGTCGAGCGCCTACGTGCTCGCGCCCTGGCAAATGCTCGTTGCCGCCGTACCGCTCGCCGTGCTTGCAAGAGTGCTCGAGGGACCCTACACGGGCGACGGCAGCCTCAGCCTGACATCGGCGCTGATCTACATCGGTCCGATTGCAACGGCATTTTGCTTTTGCGCGGTGAATGCCGCCAACACGCGCATGTCGAGTACGAGCATGGCGACGGCGATGTTAGGCGTTCCCGTCGTCGGCCTCATGACGTCGGTCCTCTTTCTTCACGAGCATCTCACGACGGGACTCGCGGCAAGCGTCGTTCTCATCGTGGCCGGCATCGCGCTCTCTATCGCATCACGCTGACCTTGATTGTCTGAACCAGGAGAATGCCATGGTCGATCTCGACCCGACTCAACCCAGACTCACGCTCGTTACCATCGACCTGTCGTTCCATCGCGCGGCCTCCGGCGCCGTGCGGCGGATATTGAACGAGCATGGCGTAACGGTCGACGAAATATTCGCACCGCACGAAGAAGCCTTCCGGATTCTGCGGGAAGGGAAAGCCGACATGCTGAGCAGCGCGTGGCTCCCCAGTAGTCATAGTCTCTACCTCGCTCCGTTCGAGCAGGACGTGCACAAGATCACCGTCCTTTACCGGCCATATGCATTGTGGGGCGTACCCGACTACGTGCCCGAAAGCGCGGTGAGCTCCATCTCCGATCTGAAACGGCCGGATGTGGCGTCGCGGATGGTGAAGCGGATCCAGGGCATCAATCCCGGTGCGGGCATCAGCAGATTTTCCCGCGAAATCGTCGCGCAGTACGGCCTGGCGGACGCAGGGTATCACTTCGAGAACGGCACGCTCGACGATTGTGTACGCGCCTTCGAGGAGGCCGTCTCCGCAAGGCGGTGGGTGGTGGTTCCTCTTTGGACTCCACAGTATCTTCACGAGCAATACACCATCCGCGAACTCAAGGATCCGAAGGGTCTGCTCGGCGGCACGGACGACGCCACGTTGATTGTCAGAAATGCGTCGCTTGACGCGATCCCGTTGGCCGCATTGTCCGAACTGCGCAATCTCAGCCTCGGCAATCGGGAAACGAGCCGTCTGGACCATGTCCTCTCACGCACCGGCTCGCCGCGAACGACTTGAGGCGCCACGGCCGAGCACCGTCGATGACGAACGCGTAGACGACGCGTATCGACCAGAACCGCCGCGAACGTCGACGGCCGTTATGCAGTTCGCGAGAACGAATATTCGGAGTAGGTGAAATGACTTTATGGGCGGAGCGCGTTGATCGACACGTCGCCTCGCCAATAAACTGCATCGCACTACATCGCAATCGCCGAGAAATGGAAGACTGAAACGAGCCGGCTGAGATTACGCAACCGGCTCGGCGTTTCCCGGCATATGTCATTCACTTCGTAACCATTGACGGAACAACATCATGACGCAAGCACACAAAGGCACCGCACTGATCACGGGCGCATCGTCGGGTATCGGTGCGGTCTACGCCGAACGACTCGCACGCCGCGGGTTCGATCTGATTCTCGTTGCACGCAACAAGGATCGGCTCGACGCATTTGCGAAGCGCATTACCGACGACACGCAGCGCGGTGTCGAAGTGATCGCCGCGGATCTCGGCGATTCGCGCGCGCTGGCCGCCATCGAAGCGAAGCTGCGCACGGACGCGAGCATCACGCTGCTCGTGAACAATGCCGGTGTCGGTACGCATAAGCCGCTGCTCGACAGCGACGTCGACGCAATGACGCGCATGATCGATCTCAACGTCACGGCGCTGGCGCGCCTCACCTATGCAGCAGCCCCCGGCTTCGTCGCTCGCGGCCACGGCGCGATTATCAACATCTCGTCCATCGTTGCGATCGGGCCCGAGCTGCTGAACGGCGTGTATGGCGGAAGCAAGGCATTCACGCTGGCCTTCACGCAGTCCCTTCATCACGAACTGGCAGACAAGGGCGTGCAGGTCCAGGCCGTTCTCCCGGGCGCTACGGCGACGGAATTCTGGGAGATTGGCGGGCTCCCGCTGGACAACCTTCCGAAGGAGATCGTCATGTCGGCTTCCGACATGGTCGACGCAGCGCTGACCGGCTTCGACCGTCAGGAACTCGTCACGATTCCATCGCTGCACGCTGGAGAAGAATGGGCCGCATACGACGCCGCCCGCCGCGTCATGATTCCCCATCTCTCGAGCAATACCCCTGCGGCGCGTTACGCCGTCGCGCAATAAGCGCAGCAAGCCTTTTTTCGCAACCACTCCAGTCGTCCATTCAAAGGAACTCCGATCATGAAACTCACCGGAAACACTGTCTTCATCACCGGCGGCACGTCGGGTATCGGCCGCGCTTTCGCAGAAAATCTTCACAAGCGTGGCAACAAGGTCATTGTCGCGGGGCGTCGCAAGTCGTTGCTGGACGAGATCGCTCGGGCCAATCCGGGTATCGACACCGTGGAGCTGGACGTCGGCGACCCCACGCAGATCGAGCGTGTCGCGCGACAGCTGATCGCGGACTATCCGACGCTGAACGTCGTGATCAACAACGCGGGCATCATGCCGTTCGATGACGCCGGCGGTGCGCTGGACGACGCGCAAGCCGTCCGGCTCGTGAACACGAACCTGCTCGGTCCGGTGCGTGTCAGCGCCGCGCTCGTCGAACATCTGAAGGCGCAACCCGAGTCGTTCATCATCAACAACAGCTCCGTACTGGCATTCGTCCCGCTTGCTGCCACGGCGCTCTACTCCGCGACGAAGGCGGCCATTCATTCGTACACGATGTCGCAACGCTTTGCGTTGCGCAATACGAGTGTCCGCGTGCTGGAAATCGCCCCGCCGTGGGTCGACACGGATCTGATCCACAAGAGTGGTGATCCGCGAGCAATGCCGCTGGACGCCTTCATCGCCGAGACGATCCAGCGTCTCGAAACCGCGACGACGGAAGTCGTGGTCGAGATGGCGCAGCCGCTGCGTAACAACGTCGGCCCCGACGAGTATGCGTTCGTCGATCAGTTCAATCAGGCGCTCGTCGAGAACCCCATTCCGGTAGCCTGAGGCGCCGCGAAGAAGGACTCCGGAAGGCGGCCCTGCGACGCCGCCTTCCGCCCCCGCAATTCAATCACTCACCGAACGACAAACGACTTGAGGCTGACAACAATGTCCGACAAGAGCCTGACGACCGCCGCCGGCGCCCCCGTATCCGACAACCAGAACTCGATGACCGCCGGCGCGCGTGGCCCGGTCGTACTGCAGGACATGTGGCTCGTTGAAAAGCTGGCCCATTTCGACCGCGAGGTAATTCCCGAGCGTCGCGTACACGCAAAGGGATCGGGCGCCTTCGGAACGCTGAAGGTCACGCACGACATCTCGCGCTACACGAAAGCCAAGGTCTTCGACCAGGTTGGCAAGGAAACGCCGGTTTTCATGCGATTCTCGACGGTCGCGGGCGAGCGCGGCGCCGCCGACGCGGAGCGCGACGTGCGCGGCTTCTCGATCAAGTTCTACACGGAAGACGGGAACTGGGACGTCGTCGGCAACAACACGCCAGTGTTCTTCGTTCGAGACCCGCTCAAGTTTCCGGATTTCATCCACACGCAAAAGCGCGATCCGCGCACGAACCTGCGCAACAACGTCGCGGCGTGGGATTTCTGGTCGCGCCATCCCGAGTCGCTTCATCAGGTGACGATCGTGATGAGCGATCGCGGCATCCCGAAGAACTACCGGCAAATGCACGGCTTCGGCTCGCACACGTTCTCGTTCGTCAATGCCGCCAACGAACGCTTCTACGTGAAGTTCCATTTCAAGTCCGCGCAGGGCATCGAGAACTATACGGACGCGGAAGCCGCTCGTCTGGTCGGCCAGGATCGCGAATCCGCGCAGCGCGATCTTTACGAGGCGATCGAACACGGGAACTTCCCCAAATGGCATTTCCGCATCCAGGTGATGCCGGAAGCGGACGCATCGAAGGTGCCGTACAACCCGTTCGACATCACCAAAGTCTGGCCGCACAACGATTACCCGCTGATCGACGTCGGGACGATCGAGCTGAACCGGAACCCCGAGAACTATTTCGCGGACGTCGAGCAGGCCGCGTTCACGCCGGCAAACATCGTACCCGGCATCGGGTTTTCGCCGGACCGCCTGCTGCAGGGGCGCCTGTTTTCGTACGGCGACGCGCAGCGCTACCGGCTCGGCATCAATCATCACCAGATCCCCGTCAACGCGCCGCGCTGCCCGTTTCACTCGTTCCATCGCGATGGCGCGATGCGCGTCGACGGCAACCTCGGCAGCACCGTGAACTACGAACCCAGCCGTCAAGGCGACTTCGCCGCGAATCCGGCAGCGGCCGAGCCGCCGGTGCAGGCAGGCACGGTCGACCGTTACGACCATCGCGACGATGACGACTATTACAGCCAGCCCCGCGCGCTGTTCCGCCTGTTCAGCGCCGAC
This sequence comes from Burkholderia sp. BCC0398, assembly GCF_902833245.1. Taxonomy (NCBI): domain Bacteria; kingdom Pseudomonadati; phylum Pseudomonadota; class Betaproteobacteria; order Burkholderiales; family Burkholderiaceae; genus Burkholderia; species Burkholderia sp. BCC0398. The sequence goes on along the minus strand of NZ_CADFEM010000023.1, from coordinate 22,566 downwards.
CAGAAGGAGCGGCTGTTCGCCAACATCGGGCGGGCGATCAGCGGCGTCCCGCAGGACGTGGTCGACAGAGTGCTCGTCCATCTCGAGCGCATCGATCCGGCGTATGCCGCCGGTGTCCGCACCGCTATCTGGGCAGAGTAAAACCGGCGCGCGCGTCGTGCAAACGGCGCGCGTCGATCTCGCGGATTCGTCTCTCGGATCAATCAAGGAGTAACGTCATGGAAAGCGCGAAGCAATACGAATATCTGTTCCTCGGCGGCGGCAAGGGCGGAAAATCGCTGGCGATGGATCTCGCCCGAAGCGGCAAGCGCGTCGCCATCATCGAACGCGGCATGATCGGCGGATCATGCATCAACGTCGCTTGCATCCCCAGCAAGACGTTGATTCAGAATGCACGCAACATGCATGCGTGGCGAGCGGCATCCGCCGACGCACACCCTTTTGCGGACATGTCGCGCGTGCATGCGAACGTACGCGCCGTCGTCGACGGCATGGTGGATATCAACCGTCGCGCTTTCGAGCAGTCGGGCCTCGATCTCGTGATCGGTTCCGGTCGATTCGTCGCGCCGCGACGCATCCTCGTTCGGGCCGGCGATGGCACCGAACAGCTGTTCGAAGGCGAGAACGTCTATATCAACACGGGCACCGTGGCGGCGGTTCCCGACGTGCCGGGCCTGCGTGATTCGAGCCCGCTCACGCACGTGGAGGCGCTGGACCTCGACGTGTTGCCGAAGAAACTGATCGTGATCGGCGGCGGCTACATCGGCCTGGAGATGGCGCAGGCATTTCGACGCCTCGGCAGCGAAGTCGCACTCATTCACGACGCACCGCGGGTCGCCATGCGCGAGGACGAGGACGTCAGCGTCGAAATCCAGCGCGCGTTCGAGGACGACGGCATCTCCCTGCATCTGTCCGCCCGGATCACCGGCGTCACCGGACGATCCGGTACAGGCGTCAACGTCGTACTCGACGACGGCACGTCGATCGACGGCAGTCATCTGCTCGTCGCGGCAGGCCGGCGGCCAGTCACCGACGAAATCGGCCTGGATCTGGCAGGCGTCGAGCGCGACGCGCGCGGCTTCATCAAGGTCGACGAGGCGCTCGCGACCACCGCGGAACGAACGTGGGCGATCGGCGAGGTCGCGGGTACGCCGATGTTCACGCACGCGTCGTTCGACGACTATCGCGTACTGAAGGCCGGTATCGAAGGGCGTGCAGGCAGCACGGCAGCGCGCATCATTCCGTACGCGTTGTTCACCGATCCGGAACTGGGGCGCATCGGCCTGAACGAAGCGGACGCCAAGGCGCGCAATACGCCCGTCATCGTCGCGAAATTGCCGATGGCGGCCGTACCGAGAGCCCGCACCAACGGAACGACGCGCGGCTTCATGAAGGCACTCGTGGCGCCCGAAACCGGACAGATCCTGGGCTTCACGATGGTCGGCTCCGGGGCGGGCGAAGTGACGTCGGTCGTGCAAATGGCAATGATCGGCAACCTGCCGTACACGTCCGTGCGCGACGCCATCATCGCCCACCCGCTTCTCGCCGAAGGCCTCAATCTGCTCTTTGCCACCATCAAATAAGCGAGTGCCTTTGCCATTTGCCTGGCTTGCCCCACCGAACGCGGGCCAACCCGATGCTCGTGCCGCCACGACGCGCTTTGCGTCGCGGCGGCTTTCGTGCTTCCAATTCAGTCGTCGCCGCCACGATAAAAATGCTGACAGCCGCTCTCCTGCGATCGACACTATCCGGTAAAATCTCCGGACGAGTTCGAATCGCGCAACGCCAGCCCGTCATGTGCCGCACGGGCAGTTCCGCGATCGCGGGCCCTGAGAAAAATATGCCTTCGTCAACACCGGCGTCCCGGTCCGGACGCCCCGAGTGAACGATGGGCAAAGTCGCCGTTCTTCCACCTCATCCAGCATTGCCTGCGCCTCGTTACCGACGCGAACGAAGTGCGGGCACGGCCGTGCGTCGTGGAGTGGATACATGAATTGCTGCTGGCATCCGATATCGACGCTCACTGGCGTCGATGTCGACACATTTGTGCGGCCTTGCTCGCCGAGCAACGGGGGAACCTCTTGGATCTGAACGCGACGCGCGCATCCGGTCATCCGGTCGATAGCAACGACCCGAACGACGAAGCGCGGGAAAATCGTATTTCGCGGCATCTCGCGCTGCGAATCCTGCCCATTTTCATGTTTGCGTATGTTGCCGCCTACGTCGATCGCATCAACGTCAGCTTCGCGAAACTCCAGATGGGGGTCGACCTGGGTTTCACCGACGCAGTGTTCGGATTCGGCGCGGGTACGTTCGCGCTCGGCTACGTGGTGTTCGAGGTTCCGAGCAACATGATCCTGCAGCGGGTGGGCGCCAAGCGATGGCTCACGCGCATCATCCTGTCCTGGGCGATTGTCTCGGCATTGACGACTTTCATCGCGACGCCCAAGCAGTTCTATGTGATGCGCTATCTGCTCGGGATTGCGGAAGCCGGGCTCGTCCCCGGCATCGTGTATTACATCTCCCAGTCGTTCCCGCGATACCATCGCGTGAGGGTGCTGTCGACCTTCTACGCGGCGCTACCGCTGTCCGGCCTGATCGGATCGCCGCTGAGCGGCTTCATCATGGAATATTTCGACGGAATCGGCGGGCTTTCCGGCTGGAAATGGATGCTGATGGTCGAGGCGCTGCCGGCGTTCGTCGCGGCGCTTCTGTGCTGGAAGTATCTCGAGGACGACGTCACCCAGAGCCGCCACGAGACCGAGGCCGATCGCGCCTATCTCGCCCGCACCCTCGCCGAAGATCGCGCGCTCGCCGCATCGGCCAACAACAGCGCGATGTTCGGCAGCTGGATCTTCTGGGTATTCGGGCTGATCTACTTCCTCGATGTCGTCGGCATTTACGGCTACACGCTGTGGGCGCCCACGATGATTAAGTCGCTCGGCGTGGGTCGGGATTTCTTCATCGGATTGATTGCAGCGCTGCCCAATGCGGTCGCGATGGTCGTGATGATCATGACCGGACAAAGTGCGGATCGCAGCCGCGAGCGGCGCCTGCATACAGCCGCACTGTTCCTGCTGGCCGCGTTGGGCCTGACGCTCGCCCTCGTCTGGCACGGCAATCTGTGGCTTACCGTCATGGCGCTGTGCATCGCCAATGCGGGGTTGCTGTCGCTGCCGCCCGTGTTCTGGGGCATGCCGACGGCGGTGCTCGGCCCGAGCAACGCCGCCAGCGGCATCGCGTGGATCAGCGCGATCGGCAACATCGGCGGCTTTTTCGGCCCTTATATGGTCGGCGTTCTCAAACAGTCATCCGGAGGCTTTGCGCTTCCCGTTTCGTGCATGATCGCGTGCCTGCTGCTGGGCCTGTGCCTGACGCTGTCGTTGCCGAAACACATCGTCAACAGATAGGGCCGCGCCGGGATGGACGCCGCGGGGCGGCCATCGGCGTCGGCAGTTGCGCCGACGCAGCGCGCCGTCCATGCGCGTCGCGACCGACGCCGCTAGTCCGCGTTGGGATCCAGCCCCAGCGACTGCGCGCCCAGCACGAACTCGGGCAAGGTTCGCGCGCCCATCTTCCGCATTGCGTGGCCGCGATGGATCTTCACGGTGATTTCGCTGAGTCCGAGCTCCGCGGCGATCTGCTTGTTCAGGAGGCCGCTCACGACGTATTTCATCACTTCGCGCTCGCGCGGCGTCAGCGTCTGGTAGCGGCGGCGCACGTCGGCAACGCGGCTCTCCGACTTGCGCCTTTTCTCGTCCTTCAGTAACGCATTCTGGACGACGTCCAGCATGTCCTGGTCGCGAAAGGGCTTGGAAAGGAAATCCAGCGCCCCGTTTTTCATCGCCTTCACCGACATCTCGACATCGCCATGAGCGGTGATGAAGATGATCGGCAACTGCACGTCGCCAGCGACGATCTGCTCCTGCAATGCCAGCCCGCTCTGTCCTTTGAGCCGAACGTCGAGAATCAGGCAACTCGGCACATCGGGCTTGTCGAAATCAAGGAACGCCTGCGCGGAGCCGAAGAGCTCCACACCCAGGCCGACCGATCGAAACAGCCGGCCGAGCGCTGTTCGCATGGAATCGTCATCGTCGACGACGTACACGACGGAGTGTGTTGCGATGAGATCGGGACCTTGGCTCATGGCTGAGTGATTCCTTCAAGCGGTAGAACGAACTGCATCAATGCCCCCTTGTTTTCCTGCGACTCGGCCCAGATGCGGCCGCCATGCCCCTCGACGATGGAACGGCAAATCGAGAGCCCCATGCCCATGCCCTCCTTCTTGGTGGTGAAGAAAGGCGTAAACAACGAATTGACGTCTTCGCTGCGAATGCCGGGGCCGGAATCCTCCACGCGCACCTGCACGTTTGCGCCGTCGACGAGCGCGGTCGACACGGTCAGGATGCGCTTGCCGTCAGCGACACCGCTCATCGCCTGGACGGCATTCATCAGCAGGTTGATGATGACTTGCTGCAACTGCACGCGATCCCCGCGGACACAAAGAGACGGTTCACCGGCCCGCGCGACCTCGACGCCGTGACTCTGCAGCTCCCGACGCATGAGATCGACGGATTGCTCGACGATGGACGTCACGTCGACGAGCGCGTCGTCCCGGTCTCTTCGCTTGGCCATCGCCCGAATCTGCCGAATGATGTCCGTCGCCCGTCTCGCGTCGTCGGTGATCTGTTCGAAGGAATCGCGCACCTCGACGAGATCCGGCACGTCGTGGTCGAGCCAGCGCAACCCCGCCTCGCCGGACGTGACGATCGCCGCCAGCGGCTGAGTGACCTCATGCGCGATCGAAGCCGCCAGCTCCCCCAGCATCGTGACGCGCGTGACATGCGCCAGTTCCGAGCGCGATCGCTCGAGCGCCTGCTCGGCCTGCCGCCGCTCCTCGATGTCCGTGTTGACGCCGTACCAGCGCAGGATCCGGCCGTCTTCACCGCGCAATGGCGCGGCACCGACGATCATGCAACGATACTCGCCGCTGCCGAGCTGGACGCGCGCGGTGACCTCGAACGGGCTGCCGGAAGAAATCGCATCATGCCACGCTGCGCGCAGCGTCTCGATGTCGTCGGGATGAACGATATCGCGCCATACATCCGTGCCGTCAATGGTCCGCACGCCGTAATCCGTCCAGCGCCGATTGAGATACAGCAGGCGCCCGTCTTCGTCCGTGCTCCACACCATCGCGGGAATCGCGTCGACGGTGGCCACGAGTTCCTCTTTCTGGCGGCGCAGCTCGGCTTCCAGCGATTTCGCCTGCGTGATGTCGCTATCGGTGGACAGGATCGCGATCGGCAGGCCCGACTTGTCACGTGACACGATCCACCGACTCGAAATCACGACGCGTTCGCCGTTCTTGCGAATGCGCGTCAGCTCGCCCTGCCAGTTGCCGTCCGCCACCGTCTTCTCGATCAGCTCCGCAATCGGCAATGCGGCGCCGGTGTGCGTCAACTCGTGGAACGCTTTGCCGAACGCTTCCGGTGCGCCCCATCCGTACAGGCGCTCCGCGCCCTTGCTCCAGAAGCGGATACGCCCGTCGAGCCCGTACACCACGATCGCATCGTGAGTCAGGTTGAGCAAGTCGACCTGGTTCTGCAGTGTCGCCCGGCTGCTCTGATTGCGCAATGCCAAAGCAGAGACGGTCACGATCGCAATGACGCTGACGATACAGCGCGCGAGAGAACTGACTGCGATCTGATCGCTCTGGGCGAGAAGGAATCCGAGGACCGTCAGGGATACGCAGGCCCACGCCACACCGACGGTGACCGTTTGAGACGCGACCGACGCGACCAGCAGGACCACGACGACATACAGCACGGCGACGGCGACGTCGACGGGCGCAAATGCGTCGACGAGGAATACCGCGAGGCCGAGCGCAATCGCCACCGCGTACACCGCGGGCTGACTGTTCCGGAGCTGCGTCTGGAGATTGGGCCCGAGCGCCGACGCACGCGCCGCCGCGAGTTCGGCCGGCGCTATGACCGGATCCAGGTATGCGCCGCGGCCATCGCCCGCCTGGCGATCGTTGTTCATAAAGTCACTCGGTAAAGACGGATTTCCGGATCACGTCCGATTGCGCTCCGAGCCGATATCCTCGAGGCGCTGCTTGATCTGCGCCGGATCCACCGGTTTGCTGAATACGCAGATCGCGCCAAGCTTCATCGCCTGCTCGCGGGTGGCTTCGGATGGAAAAGCTGTGATGAAGATCACGGGTGGGGCCGGCCCGCGCTCGAGAAGCGCCTCATACATCTCCAGCCCGGTGATGCCCTTCATCTGGACGTCCGAAATGATACACGCGACGTCCATGATCAGGTCGGCGTCAAGGAATTCCTCGCCGGACTCATAGACCCTGACTTCCCAGCCGAGCGAGCGAACGAGGCTTCGCGTGGCTCTGCGGATGGACCGGTCATCATCGACGATGGAAACAATACCTTGGTTGGGCATACGAGCGGTCCTTGACCTTCCATTCAGTAACAATTTCGAGAACGCGAACATTTCAGGTCGACGGCTCGACCGAATCGTATGCTGCCGGCATGCGGCGCGCAAACTATACTTCGGTTTAAGTATGGCCTCGGCGAGCATGCTCGCGCGCTGCCGGCACCGGCTACGCGGTCGGGGCCGCCGCCCCAAGGCGCTGCAAACCCGTCGGAATGAACGGCGCCTCCTTGCGGCCGTCGGCGACGCTCCAGTACGGTGCCGCGTCGCGCCCGCCGCCGATCGCGGGAGCGCTGTCGAAACTTGCGATCTCCAGATCGCGGAGCTGGGCCTGAATCCAGTCGATGAACGCCCGAATCGACATGGGCACCTGCCGCCGGTCCGGATACAGAACGGAAATCGGCAGCGGCGGCGGAGCATATTCGTCAAGGATGACGACGAGCGTTCCTTCGGCGAGTTCGTCCGCCACCATGCGCTCGCTCACCTGGGCGATGCCGACGCCCTCCACTGCATAGCGAACGGCGGAACGGACGTCATTGACGCAAATGCGCTCCGCCAGCCTGAGCCGCGATTCCGCGCCATCGACGGTGTAGCGGAATTCCCGGGCCGGGCCGAAGCGCCGCGGGGTGTAATGGATGACGTCGTGACAATGCAGGCTGTCGGGGTCGGCCGGCGTGCCGCGAACGCGCAGATAGTCCGGGCTCGCGACGGTCACCACGTGAAAATTCCCGACGCGCCGGCTGCGCAGCGACGAATCGGCAAGCTGCCCGACGACGACTGCGCAGTCCACGCCGTTCGCGATCAGGCCGTCCGCATCCCCACCTACGTCCACGCGCAGGCCCACTTCCGGGTAAGTTGCGTGAAACGCCGGCACGAACGGCAAAACCGAATGTGCGACTTCCTGGTCGACGTCCACGGCCAACCGACCGCGCGCGATCTTCCCCGCGCCGCTGAGTTGCTGCTGCATGTGCTCGATCTCGCCGAGAATGCGCTGGCAGTGCTCCTGATACTGCGCGCCCTCGGTGGTCAGCCGAACACAGCGGGTCGAGCGCTGAAGCAACGTCACGCCGAGATGCTCCTCCAGTCTCCGGACCAGCGTGCTGGCCGACGCCGCGCTGATACCGAGCATCTCGGCCGCTGCAGTGAAACTGCCCAGTCGGGCGACGTGACTAAACACTGACATCGCGTGCAGGGTACGGTCCATGCTGTTCTCCGGAAATCGTTGCGGTAGAAGGATTAACCAGAAGTCTAGAGAACAGTCGGCCCCGGCAATATCACCTCGTGGGAGCTTAATCCTTATACGATGGTGTTACGAGGCGCACGGCTGGCGCAGCGCGATGAAATCGTGGCCCGCTTGGGATTCCCGGGCCAAATGAAACAGGTCGGCGGCTCGGGTTCCGGCGATGCTACTGCCGCGCGGCCGGAGCCACGCGTTTTGCGACAGCGGAGTTTGAGCAGCCGATCGTGCCATGGTGATAAGGTTCCTTTTTATCTCATTATCATGCTGTTCGGCGATGTCTGCGAACAGCCACGCAGCGACACCGGGTGGCCTTCTCGAGCCGGCCAAAAGGCCCTTTTGCGAACCGACGCACGCTTCTCAGTTAGTCTCTACCCGACCGCTTAGGTACCGACTTGGAAGGTTTGACGGGCCGAGCGCAGGTAGAGACATCGACGACGCAGATTTCGGGATGCGGGCCCGCTGCCGATTCGCTTCGGGTACGTACGGCCAAAGTGAGCAGCCGCTGTACCACCCCCTCAAAATTCAAGTAGGTGCCGTCGGGCAGTTCCCAGCCCTTTGGCCGCGGCTTCTGATGCACCACGAGAAGGATGCCTTCGCGGCCATTTTGCGCGCGCAGATATTGCCCGCATAGCTGGCTGACCAGCGCTTCCTCAAGCTGCTGCATCGTCCAACTCTCCGCGACCTTGATTTCAGTGGCCACATTGGCGTCGCTGGCCTTCGCTCTGAAACGCAGGTCTGGTTCCTTCTCATCTGCTACGCGCACTTCGCGCTCGATCGAATAGGCGGTTCCCTGCATTTGTCTTAACCGATCCGCCATCCAGTTCTGCACAGCGGCTTCGTCAGGCTGTGCACTCAAGGTCGTGCCCTGCTGGAAATCGCCATGGACAAGATCGTGTTGCAAGTCTTCTAAGCGCTGCATCGCCATACGCTGCAGTTCGTGGCCAGTCACTGGCTGCCTCTCAAACTGCTGCTCAAAGCGGAGCGGCTCATCCGCACGCCAGGCTGTCTGCTCCGCGTCATTGGCAGCCCGTTCTCGCGCTAGTGCGAGCAGACGTGATCGAGCCACCGGGAAATTGGGTTCATCCATCAAGCGAAGGATAGCGGCATAGGTGGCATGTCCCGGTGTGCTGACCAAAGCTGTGAATGCCGCTGAACGTGCATCTTGCGCATCGTCGCGTTCGTCTGGCGAAAACACGCCATTGTTCGTGCGGTCACGATCCTCTTCCACTCGCACTATGCGATACGCGAGCATGACCAGACGCTCTAGGGTTGCTACATCGAGATGCGCGTCCGGCGGTGCCGACCGCGACCAGCGCGAACCGAATATCTGGGGCAATACACGCTCGACGAGCGCTGTCTTCTGAGCCTCGCCCAGCAGATCGAGCTTTGCCATCAATGTGTCCGTCGCACCTTGCACGTCGATCGCATATGCGGCCCCCAAGTATTGCGCACTGACTTGCGGGTCCGTTGAAGACTGGAACCTGTCAAGCACCAATGTGTAGAACGCCCGCTTTGTGTCTGCTGGCAAGCCGCGCTTGAGGATGAACAGAACTGGACGCAGCGCAACACAATTCAGATCAGATCGAGCCTGCAGTTCGCGCCACAGGGAGGGAGCCATCAGGCGAGTCAGGCTTTCATCGCTGCGGCTGATGGCCTCCACGATTTGATAATGTCCTGGTGGCGTGGGGTCGTCCAGGTTGCTTGTCGCCTCTTGCGCGAACACCTTCTCTACCGCGGCAGGCCAGACTGCAGCTAGCGCTGTGGTCCAATCGGGAAAACCGTTGAGTTCCAGCGTCGCGTATTCAGCGGCACGAATTGCTTGCTGCTCGGTCAGATGCAGCGCCCAATCTGCCCGTGCCGCCGCTTCAATCGAAACCCCGGCGATGCCCAGACAATCAATCGAGCTGATCAGGTTGCGTTCGCCGGGCGGACGCGCACTATGCAGTGTCGGTTTCCAGGCTCGCCAAATCTCGGCAAGCCCGGCGGTAAACGCTGCCGCGACTTCCTCTCCGGCCAGTTCTTTAATGGGCGCGACGCTGTCGATCGCGTAGCGCGAATTGCTGCTGGTGGCCTCACTAAGCAACTGCCAAAGGCTATAAATCCGGTTGTCAACGCCCTTCGGTGTGATGGGGTGCAGGTGATGCAGCTGCGCCGGATTTGCCTGCAGATCCGCGATGAAGTCGACCCACGACTGCTCCTGCTCAACCTGTCTGTGCTCGCTTTCCAGAATAGCCTCTGCCAACTCTTCTTCGCTCTTGATTTCTTCCGCCGACTTGATGCGTGGAGTCATCCATTCGATATAAGCTGCTTGCATTTCCGTGTCCGTTGCGGCGACGCCAGCAATGCGTGCCTTCAACGCCTCTGGCTCGCCAGCCGTGAGCCAGAGATTGAGCGCAGTGTTGATAGCCAGTTGCCGCTCAGTAGCGAGCGGCCGAGATGCACCGTCGGTCAAAAGCCAATCGATGTCGTCGAGCACCAGCCCAGGCGGCCAGCCAAGAAACTTCATTTGGAAAGAGTAGAGCAACGGGCGTCCCGACAGATTTTTGTGGTTGCCCAGTCGGTCGGCAGCTCGCCAGAAGACGGCACGACGGCGCTCCGGCGTACGATGCAACAGTTCGACCGCATCGGCCGCCTTGTTGATTTGCCGCTGCGTCATGTCCAGATGCCCATCACCGATACACAGCACTGCGTCGATCGCTGCGGTTGGCGATACATTGGATGGTGACAAATCCAGTAGACGCTGTGCTGCCACGCCGAGCGCCGTAGCGTACTGCTCATGCCTTGGCGATCTTTCGCCAATACCTACTTCCGGCTCCGCTTCTAGCTGTTGCAAGAGCCCTTCAATCAATCGAGTCAGGTCAGCCGCGCTCGTCAGCCGCTCGACGAGCTTTGCCCCGTCCCAATCGAATCTGAAGCCACCGCCCTCGGCGTCACCCAGGTGAATGACCGCCAGGATCGCCAGCAGGTCATCGACACCGAGCAGTCGCGGGAACAAGTCCTCGACGGCTTCCCGGACGACTGTTGGCGAGATTGATGCACACTGCATCTTGATGTATTCGGCATAGTCTCTGTGTGCGGCTTCACCACCAGCAGCAAGAAGAGCGCGACCGGCGGTGATGGCTGTGTAGAGATCTTGGTATCGGCCGAACGACGCGGCGACCGCCAGATCAACACAATCTTTGATCTTGCCCAACCAAATCAAGCGCAACACGAAGCGTCGAATTTCGTCGTGTTCCTTGTCCGCCGCCCAGATGCCGCGCAGCGTCGTCGCGATATCCGGCTGAGCAAATCGCGCAAGGCTACTCAGATCTAGGTGTGGCACTTCTTCCTCCCGGCGCATCCGCTCCACCAGCGCCGTGAGCAATGTTTGCCGTGTTTCAAGAGAAAGGCTTGCCGGGTCTCCTGCGGTGAACAGCAGAAAGGGCGCGCGACGCACAACCTCCCTGGCGACGCTTTCGTCCCAGAGAGCAAGCCAAGCCGCCGTTTCCAACATCGAAGGCTTGACCAACTCGACTTCGTAGGTCCGTGAAAAAAGCAGATCATGCAGTCGGCGTTGCGGGAGGTTTGCACGCCGCAACCGCTGCAGCCAACGTGCCGCAAGATAGGCGCGCACCACGCCTTCGTTGTCGTTGTGCAATCTGGCGCGGCCGAAAGTCGCTGGGTCGAATGCCGGCCTCGTGAGCAGTTTCATCCGATCTTCGCTAGACCAGTCCGGAAGCACGTCGTCGATCTTGGCTACGCTTCCTTCGGTTTCGAGCCGGGTATCGTTATCCGGTATTGCGACGGTCGTCTGCCGTCCAAACACGAGGGCTGCACCGATCCGTTCTAGGCCCTGTTTAGCGCGCTCGGTGTCAAGGCTATCCCGGCGACCGCGTTCCGGGTCTGTTTCCTGGAGTCGTTCACGCAGGCCCACTTCCGTCATCACGGTGAAGCTGCCAAGGTGCCCGTGGCTGTCCCAGTAGCTCACGATCCAGTCTAGGTCTAGCGGCCGGCACGCGAATCCCCATAGGCTCGCAGCCTCGATAGCGTCCATTAGCCCTTCGAGGTTCGGGGCGTTTTTGGCTGCGGCATAAGTCCGTACCTGCTCGGTATCGAGCTGGGCCATCACCACGATGAGAGGCGTTTCAGCCGGCGTCGGTTCTGGGCGTTTTTCGCGGCGGAGGACGCGGCGGACCAGCGTTCCGAGCGGGGGAAGAGGTTCGGCGGGGTTGTCGTGGGGCAGTGGCAGTTCGTCGTTCAGCCGCTGCGCATCGCGCGCGAATTCCCAATCAGTGTGCCGTCCGGACAGAACGATGTGGGCGCGGCTCTCTCCACCGGCAATCCCTTCAGCAATTTGTCGCAGCGCTCTTTCCAGGCGGATATTGTCGAGTTTCGCCTCATCAATGGAGTCAATGAAAAACCATCCCGGTTCATTGCTGTTGCGCCAATCATTTAACCGTTGCCGGTCGGCAGGCCGCAAAGCCTTATCGAGCCCGTCGCGACCAACATCTTGAACAGTCGCGTAGACAGCAAATCTGCCTGCAGCCGTCTGCTGGCGTGCTTGCTCGGACAGTTCCACGGTCTTGCCACTACCTGCCTCAGCTAGGATAACGACGCGGCGCTTAGCAATAAGCTCGGACCAACCCAGCAAGCCATTCGACAAGCCAGCCGCGGCCCGAAACCGTGAACGGGCGAGCGGATCTGTATTTTCTCGCCATTCATAAAACTGGCGATTCAGCGGGATGGCGGTCATTGGTATAGGTGCGCAGCGGCAGTAGGTCTCTGTTGAGGGCGATTGGCCACGGGAGGCGCCTCAGAGATTGCCAGCGCCGGGCGTTGGCTGATCAGCTGGATACAGGATGGTGTCGGTGATGCGGCCGGCGACCCCGTCGAGGTCCGGGAACAACACACCGCGATTGATGCCGGCCCGCTGAAGCTGTCCCCGAATGATGCCGAATTTTTCGCCTGGAATACGAATATAGCGCAGCCGGTCGCGAAACTCAGGGTTGGTGTCGAGCGCGAAGTACTTCGTGTCGAGCCCACTCTGCTTGCCGCGATGCACTGTAAACCAGCCATCCTGGGCAGCGATACGGCGGGACACGTGCCGCGGCTTAAGCAAACGTGTTTGGCCGAGCCCGAGCGGATCTTTGCTCTCATCGGAGGAGATCAGATCGCCATGCGTAACGGGCAACATCCAGACCGCGCCCGGCAACACGCCGCGGCCCTCCTCGTTTTCACACGAGCGGTTCTCGCACGGTTTCTCGACGGCTGGCTTTTTCACGGCGAACCAAAGAGCCGACAATGCACTCCCCGACCAATCCAGCAAGCGGGTTGGCATCGCGTGGTGTTGCGCGATCGCGAGCCAGTCGGCATTCGTCAACTCCACGGTCGATTCGACGTGAGGCACGGCACGCTGCTTGAACTCGTCGAGCATGCGTTGCTCGGTGCCGGGCCGAAGCCGCATCTGGTACGGTGCGCGTCCAATGGAGGGCAGCAGCCGCCACGACTCGACTTCCTGACCGCGAAACAACGGGAAATCGAGATCCATCACGGGGACGCTGGCAAGCCAGTTGTCGACGTGTTGTAGAAAGCTCACGAGGTCCGTCGCTTCCCCGACACATTGGACATCGCGGAGATTGGGATCGAGACTGGATGAGGTGCTCATTGGTGAATCCTTTGTTCGTGGGTCAGGGTAACGGCCCGAAGGCTGCGCTTTCGATCATGTGGGGACGACATGGCATGACGCGCACATCGGTGCTCGGCACGCCGTAGTGTGCGCGCAAGATCGGCTCGTCGAGCTCCCCCAGATACGCGCGATACAACGCGAAGTGAGCGGGGGTCAGGCGGGTCAGCATCGTCAACCTCTCAGTTTCCGTCCGCGCCGACGCCAAATGTGGCATCGGGCAGGCCTATCGCATTGATCGGATCGATCCACTCCGGCGTGATCTCGCCAACCGCAATCCGATGCGCGGTCGGCAGAAACTCAATATCGCGTACCGTCACCCGATGGGAGGTGTCGCCGTCGACCGTGACAAGCATCCCGCAGGGGATCTCATCATCGAACACCATCGTCGAGCCGCCAACGGTAACGGTCCCGTTACCTGCGCCCGTCATGGCCGAAAACGTGAAGTAGACCGCGATTTTTGTCTGGAGCGCCCCCTTGACCCGCACCACCACTTTTCCGTCGCGGTGATCAATGGCTTCGCATTCGTCGAGCACCCCGTCCGTCGCGGGCCACCGGATCGCTTCAACATGGACGTCATAGGTCCAGGTAAAGTCGAACGCCGAGCGAACATCGAGCCCCACTCCGATTTGACGCGCGAAGGACCGACCGGCCGCCAGCAATGCCTGCGCCAGTTTCCCGTCCAGGCCCTCGACCAAAGTCTCAGCCAGCCGATCGGCGGCAAACTGCGCACTTTCGTCCTGAAACGCCGCCAGCGCCCCGCCCAAATTATTGGTCCAGAGCAGCCGCGGATGTGCCGTACAGAAGCGTTGCCAGTCAGCATCGGTGGACACCACCAGCACCGCCGTGTCGTGCTCGCCGGCCCAGTGTTCGAGCGCCAGCAGCGCCACCGCGTCGGGGAACTCGTGCTTCTTCTTGCTCGACTCCGCAAACGGCGGCTGCGCCGCAAAGTACCGGTCGAACAGGGTGCGCATGTCGACCCGCGCGGCGACGTCGAGCACCTCGGCGCGCGTGCCCGCCAACCAGCCTTCCATGCGCATCCTCGCTGCGAGCGCCGGCTCGTCCATCTGATACTCGATGACCCGCAGCTGCTCGAGCGCGTCACTCGACAGCAGCTGCGCCCGGGCCGCCATCCGCACCGAGCGCGCCAATCCACTGCGTGCTTCGGCGGCATCGCGCTGCACATGCGCCTCCACCTCACGTCGCACCACGTCCGGCATCAGCACCTGGACTCGGTCGCTGCGATGGAACTGCTCGACACGGCGCAACAGCCCGCCCTCCAGATTACGTTGTTGCGCGTCGAACACCGAGGTGTCGAGTGCAATCGCGCCGAGCCGATTCGTGGCGATCAATTCGATGATGCGGGTATCCATCACGTGTTCCTGGCGAGTAGGTATGGGTTAGCGCGGCGCATCGATCGCGAGTATCGCGCGCAGGTTGGCCTTGGTCTGCACGAGCGCGCGTTGCTGCGCCTGCTTCTGGTCGACGAACTCGGCGGACATCTGCTCGCTGCCCCCGAGCTCGGCCACGGCATCAAGCAGCAGTTGGCGAATCGCCGCCAGGTGGCCACCCTCGTCTTGGGCGTCGCGCCGCAAATTTGCTCAGCAGGAAATGCTGCCAGGAGGGAAGCGTCTAAGCAGACTGGGCGTCAAAGATGTTGAATGTCGGCTGAGCCATGATGATTCACCGCCCCAATACAAGTGCACGCAGCTCAGATAGTTTCGAGCCTGCCTGATGACTCTTCGCGCGCCAAGTCACCGGAAACATATCCGTCATCCGCGCAGCATGCCCTTATACCCTTCTGCGTAGGCGATGTTAAAAAATCGAATGTTCGGTAAGCGTTGTTAGCCATTCCAACGATTTGACGCCGGCGAGCGAGTTACCGTTTGCATCAAGTCCGGGTGACCATACGCATACCGCCATCTCCCCCGGCAGTACCGCGACGATGCCGCCTCCCACACCACTTTTCGCCGGCAGACCAACTCGATAGACGAAGTCGCCCGCTGCATCATAAGTGCCACAGGTCAACATCAACGCGGACAAGCGCTTTGCAGAACTCGCATCGAGGACACGCTCCCCTGATACAGGGGCAATTCCCCCGTTGGCGAGAAAAAGCGTAGCCGTGGCAAGCTCGATGCAATTCATCTCGATAGCGCACTGACGACAGTAAGCATCGACGACGGTTTCAGGCGGCATCTCCATGTTGCCGAAGCTTGCCATGAAATGCGCCATCGCGCGGTTACGGTCGGCGTGCCGAAGTTCGGAGTCAGCAACACGCAGGTTATAGTCAAGATCGGAAACGCCAGTCAGTCTTCGCACGAACTGCACTAGGGCCGTTTCGGCGCCAACGAAGCGCCGACACAATACGTCGGTCACAACGAGCGCGCCTGCATTGATAAATGGATTACGTGGTACGCCGCGCTCGGTTTCAAGTTGGACGAGGGAGTTGAATGCGGTCCCCGATGGCTCCCGACCGACACGCTCCCAAAGTTCGTCACCGAGGAGTTGAAAAGCGAGCGTACACGCAAACAGCTTGGAGATACTCTGGATGGAGAAGCGCTCTCGCGCATCACCAACCGCAAATACACGACCGTCTAGCGTCACTATAGCCATGCCAAAACGGTGAGCGCTTACGTTGGCGAGTTCTGGGATATAGTCGGCGACCCGGCCAGCAGTACGCCAGGGAGCAATATCGCGATGAATCTGTTCGAGGATCGCCGGATAGTTCGGGTCAGTCATTACAGGGGGCTGAGCATCAACATGCAGGGACCGCGATAATAGCGCAACCGCTCCACGCCCGACCCTCCGAGGATTGACGACTTCTCTCCGTTGCATGTCAACAAATCGTGCCTCCAAGCGGCGATTGGATGCTTGCTATTGACTACTTCCCGTGATTTGGACCCAATATGGCTCACGGACCCCAATGAATAATTGGCTTCCCGCACTTATTGACGCTTGACAGGTCACCATAAGTTGAACAGCTCGAAAGCGAGCGCGGCAAGCCGCGCAATCCGTTCATCAATGCGGGCGCGCTGGTCGTCACCGACGTGCTGTGCCGCCGCTTCGTGAAGGCCGAGACGGCGCTCGTCGAATTCGTGCGGCGGCTGATCGGCGCGAACGACGTCGACTACGATTCGCGCGTCGCGACGTCGGAGTTGCAGCACGCGGAGCGCAACCGCGCGATGGCGCATTTCATGGCGAGCTTCGGCAACATGCAGATGCCGCCTGATACGGTGATCGACGCGTATTGCCGGCAGTGTGCGATCGAGATGAATTGCGTCGAGCTGGCCAGCGCCGCGCTGTTTCTTGCGAACGGCGGTGTCGCGCCGGCGACAGGCGAGCGGATCGTCGATTCGAGTTCCGCGAAGCGGCTGTCGGCGCTGATGCTGACCTGCGGGACCTATGATGCGGCCGGTGATTTCGTGTATCGGGTGGGGCTGCCGGCGAAGAGCGGCGTCGGCGGCGGGATCGTCGCGGTGCTGCCGGGGGAGATGGCCGTGTGCGTGTGGGCGCCGGGGTTGGATGCGAACGGGAACTCGTTGGCGGGGACACTGGCGCTGGAGTGGTTGACGACTTATTCGGGAAGGTCGATTTTTTGAGGCGTCTCAGTGGCGCACCCGGTCGTCCGGACACCTCGAATGAACATCTTTGCTTGGCGCTACGACAACCCGCTACAAGGATCCAGCGTGATGCAGGTCAAGAACGGAAATCACGTCGCTTCGACCGGCCGTACCCGGCGCGGATTCTTCCGCCCCGTGACGGTCATGGCGGCATTGAGTTTATGCCTCCCGTTTGGCGGCGCACATGGGCAGCCGGCAGACGCCCCGCCCAACAGCACGGGGGCGTCGCAGGTCGAATCTCGAACCGAGGCAAGCCTGACCGTCACGCAAGCGCTGCAAGGCATACTGGCGCTGATACGGGTCAGCAATCAGGTTACCGACATGACGCCCGACGCGATGCACCGCAGCTTTGGCGTGCAGACCAAAGCGACCGCCAAAGACAGCTTCGGCTACGGCCAGCGCTTGCCTGGCAACTGGGCGTTCGGTATCGAAAGGTTCGTGGTCCCGGGAAGGGGGACACAGGTGGAACTGGGCTTCGATCCGATTCCCGGAATGCAGGCTGCGCCGCTGACGGCATGCGAGCCGAACTTCGCGCAATTCACGGCAGCACTGGAATCCTTGGGGTTCAATCATCGTACTCGGTACGGCGAACACGGCCGCCGGATCTCCGAGATCTTCTGGCGTCAGGAGATCTCTGTGGAGGTAGCCCCCTATAGAGCATTCAGCGATAACGGTGAGCCATTGGGTCCGGCTTGCGTAAGAACGGTACGGGTGCGATAGATCGCCGTCACCGCGCGATGCAATTACGGCAAGCGTATGGACGAAACGCCGTGATCCTCTGCTGTCAAACACGCAGGAAATCGCTCGACTCGTGGATACCCCGAACCCAATCCGGCGAAGATTTCGCGACGCGTGGGCACGCCGGCGCCGACGTGATTGACGACGTATCGAACGACCAATTTTCCGACATTTCGCAGCGATGACTGGAGAACGCAACGCATGAATCGGGACAACGCATCAGAAGTCACAACGTCAGCCCCCGCGCGCGCGGGCAGCAATTCCTCCTCGCCGATCCCGCCCATCGCGCCATCCAAAACCGCGCTGCTCGTCATGCATTACCAGACCGACATCCTCGGCCTCTTCCCATCGGTCGCGCCTGAATTGCTCGCCAATACGCGCCGTCTCTGCGACGCGGCACGCGCTGCCGGCGTCGGCGTCTGGTTCGCGAATCTGAGGTTCAGCCCCGGCTATCCGGAGGTCAGCCCGCTCAACAAGAACGGCCAGGGCATCAAGCAACTCGGCCTGTTCATCGACGATGCCCCGTGCCCTGAACTCGCCAGGCGGCCCGACGAACCGCTGATCCTGGCCCACCGCGCGAGCGTATTCTTCGGCACCGATCTGCAGGCGCGGCTCATCGCACAAGGTGTCGATACGCTGATCATGGTCGGCATCGCGTCGACCGGCGTGATGCTGTCGTCGATAGCCCACGCGAGCGACGCCGATTTCCGCCTCTACACGGTCAAGGATTGCTGCTACGACCCGGACCCGATCGTCCACGAGCATCTGTTCGCCACCGCGTTCGAATCGCGCACGACGGTGCTGTCGCTGGCGGATGCGCTGCGGCTGCTGGCATGACAACGGACTCGTCGCACCGCCGTTCGAAACCATGCATCCGACGGCGGGCCTACCGGGTCGCCGCCCCAATCCCCGCCAAAATCAGATCGATGCCGGCCAGGAACTGCGCACGCTCGTCGTGCGCGGCCAGTTGCTCGGCCACCTTGCGCACGAACGGATACTGCGCCGGTTCGAGCTGCGCCCACCGCTCGGCCACGACCGCGACGACCTCCGACTGCCCCGTCTCGCGCGGATGCAGCCGCGCACCCGCCGCGTACTGGCCGGCCAGCCCGAAGATGTAATGCATCAGCGCCGACGCCGCGTTGAATTGCGCGGGCTCGGGCACGCCCAGCGCCTGAAGCTGCCCGCCGACGCGCTCGAGGATCCGCAGCACCGCCTGCTGCCACGGCGCCCGGAACAACTGCGCACCGACCCACGGATGCGCGCTGAACGCGTCGAACAGGCGCAGCGCGATGCGCCGGAGCGCTTGCGCCGCATCGCCGTCACGCTGCGTCGGCACGTCCGTCAGCGCAGCCGCGATCACGTGATCCGCGGCCGCCGCGAGCAGATCGTGCTTGTCGGCGACGTGCCAGTAGATCGCGCCGCTTCCGGTCGCCAGATGTGCGGCGAGCGCGCGAAACGTCAGCGCACCCTCGCCGGCATGGTCGAGGATCCCGATCGCGGCCTCGACGATCCGGTCTTTCGACAGCGCGTCCGCGCGCCGCTCGGTCCGTTTGCTGGTTTTCATGCGCGCTAGCTTGACACATCTGGAACAGCGTTCCAATATCGCACCGATGGAACAACGTTCCACCAGTTTCCTGACGCATGCGCAATGCCGGCGCGTACCGCCCTCTCGATCACACCGGGCTGCCTTGGCCCGAAACCGAGCCACCGATGAATCTGCCCGTTACCCATGATGTTGTGATTGCCGGAGCCGGCCCTGTCGGCCTGTTTCTCGCCTGCGAGCTGCGCCTCGCCGGTGCATCCGTGCTGGTGGTCGAGCAGGCGGACGATCCGGAATCCCCGCTGAAGCATCTCCCGTTCGGCATGCGCGGCCTGTCCGCGCCGACCATCGACGCGTTCTACCGTCGCGGCTTGCTCGACGGTATCGTGCTGCCGGCCCGTGCAACGGACACCGCGCACTGGATGCAGCAAGCGCGTCGTCCGGCCGGTCATTTCGCCGGCATCCAGTTCTTCCACGACGACATCGATGCGTCGCAGTGGCCGTACCATCTGCCCGGCCCGGCCGGCACGCACATGGCGACCGACATGGCGCACGTCGAATCCGTGCTGACCGCCCGTGCGCACGCGACGGGCGTCGAGATTCGGCGCGGTCTTGCCGCCGAAGGCTTCGATCAGTCGGACGATGCGGTCACGCTGTACGCAGGCGGCGAGACATTCCACGCACGCTGGCTCGTCGGCTGCGACGGCGGCCGCAGCGCGGTCCGCAAGGCCGGCGGCTTCGCGTTCGCCGGCACCGACGCCGAATTCACCGGCTACTCGATCGAAGCCGAGTTCGCCGATCCGGGCGCGCTGCTGCCGGGCCGTCACTACACGCCGGCCGGCACGTACACGTACACGCCGCCCGGGACCGTCGCGCTCGTCGAGTTCGACGGCGGCACGTTCCACCGGAGCGGCCCGGTGACGCTCGAGCACGCGCAGGCCGTGCTGCGCCGCGTGTCCGGCGTCGGCGTCACGGTGACCGCGCTCCGGCTCGCCGCCACGTGGACCGATCGCGCGTACCAGGCATCGACGTACCGCGACGGCCGCGTGCTGCTCGCGGGCGATGCCGCGCACATCCACTCGCCGCTCGGCGGCCAGGGGCTCAATCTCGGGCTCGGCGATGCGATGAATCTCGGCTGGAAGCTGGCCGCGACGATCCGCGGCGACGCACCGGCCGGGCTGCTCGACAGCTACACGGACGAACGGCATCCGGTGGGCGCGCGCGTGCTCGACTGGTCGCGTGCGCAGGTCGCGCTGATGCGGCCCTCGCCGGGTTCGCGCGCGCTCGCGGCGATCATGCGCGATCTCGTCGACACGCGCGACGGCGCGACGTACTTCGCCGAACGCCTGTGGGGCGTGTCGCTCGCGTACGATCCCGGCAGCGGCCATCCGCTGGTGGGCCGTAGCGTTCCGGACTTCGAACTGGCCGACGGCACGCGGCTCGGCGAACACGTCAGGCACGGCAAGGGCGTGCTGCTGGACTTCGATGCGGATCGGCCGCTTCAGTCCGTGGCAGGCCGCTGGCGCGACCGCCTCGCCTATATCGCGAGCGACGCGAAGGACCGGCTCGGATTGCGTGCGATGCTCGTGCGTCCGGACGGTTTCGTCACGTGGGCCTGCGATGACGATGCGGACGTGGACCTCGACGCCGCCACGCAGGCGGTCACGCGATGGTTCGGCGCGCCTTGCGCGGCACATTGAGCGCAGCCGCCCAACGCAGGAAGCGGATGTGTGTCGCCGAGCGCCAAACGTGCATGGGCGCCAGCAACGGCGCGCCCGACATCCTCGAATGCCCACCGCCCGCGACGTGCGCGATAGCGCGCACGCCGGCCGCGCCCCTCACTTCGCGATCAACACCCCCGACGTCGGGCACGTACCCTGCGTATTGCCGTCCGTCACGAGCGACGCGGCGCTCGGAAACTGCGCGGTCGCATTCGTCTTCACCGCGATCCATGCTTCGGTGAAGTAGCTCACGCCGTTCGTCTTCGTGCATTTCAGCGACACCGCGCTGCGCGTGTTGCTGCCGAATGCGCCCTCGAACGCCGACAGCAACTGGTTACGCGTGACCGTCTTGCCCGCGTTCGCCTGCAGGAATGCGTTGAACGACGTGTTGCCCAACCGGCTGATCATGCCCGACGCCTGGTTCCAGTACGCATCGGGCGTCGCCGAATTCGAACAGGTGCCGTGCTTGAACCACTCGTGCTTGTCGAGACACGATGCGACGCCAGGCATGTATGTCGACAGCGTATTGCGCGTTGCGCTGCTGATCGGGTACGCGTCCATGCTGCACCACTGGTGCGCGTTGTCGAGGTCGATGTCGTTCTGCGGCACGCCGCAGTAGAACGGCTGGTTGCCGTCGTAGCGGTTGGGCCACAGCCCGTGCAGCGACAGGCTCGTCGCCGCATACGAGCCGGCGAGGTTCGTGCATTCCGGTGTGTCGTGCGACGCGCAGAAGCCGGGCTCCCACGACGCGGCGAGCAACAGGTAGTCGTAGCTGGTCTGCGCGGCGGCGTGCAGTGAAACGGAAGCGACGGCGAGTGCGGCAGCGGCGCGGGCGAGCGTCTCGAGCATGGCGTGTTTCCTCGGAAAAGGCTTGCGGTCGCGGGATGCGCCGCAAGATTGTCGAATGTCTGCCCGCGATTGTTGCTGCCGCAACATGGCACGAATGTGAAGGTGCACGAAAGAATGCGCGGTTCGCTCAGGTGCCGAGCTGCGTGCACGCGCGCGCCGACGCTTCGGGGCCCTCGAGCGAGAGAATCTGCCACACGCCGACGCTGACGCGCCGGCGCGCCGCCATCGATGGATCGGCCAGCAACGCCTCGACACGCGGCGCGGCGTCGGGCGCCTTCTGCTTCAGCGCCGCGTGGTGCCGCGCCCGCGCCGCCGGCTCCGGTTCGTACACGTCGCACAGACGCACCATGCCGGCGAGGCCGGCCAGCGTATCGTCCTTGTCGATCGCGGCCGGCTCGACGGGCGCGAGCCCGTCGCGCTCCGCCGGCGGCAGCTTGTTGCGCGCGCCTTCGTCGATCGCCGTGGCGGAAGCCGGCGGCAGGCCGCCGATCGCCGCGACGATCCGGCTGCCCGCGGCGATCATGTCGCCCTGGCACGCGATCTTTTCGGCGGCCGCGACGTTCGAGCAGAACGACACCGACATCCGGTACACGTCGTTGCTCATGCGCGGCACTTCGTCCGTGTCTGCCTGCGCGAGGCCGGCACTCGCCAGCGACAGCCCTAGCAGGCTGTTGAAAAGCGCCTCGCTTTGATGACTGGGGCACTGTTTAAAAGGATTTCGTATGCGCTTGGCTGCCGAGTTGCCAACGAAT